>JAAWAN010000028.1 GCA_022792175.1 Provencibacterium sp. | reverse complement strand
CTAAAAGTATATAATAGTATCACGGGGCTTTTTTACAGGATTTGCTCTCAGAAGGAGGAACAGGATGAAGGACAAGCGAAGCAGAAAGAAGTCCCCCTCCCGGCTGCTGCAGAAATTTCTGTGCTCGGTCAGCTTTAAAAAGAAGCTGGTGCTGGTCTATGTGTTTATCGTCATTATGCCCACTCTGCTGGTAGGCTTTTTCCTTGCCGGCAGGCTGCATGCCATGGCCCTTGACCGGGCGGCGGAGCAGGCGCTGAGTTTTGCAAAGCAAACCCGGCAGCGCATTGACGAGATGGCCCGCGTCATCACCCATGTATCCGACCAGCTTTATAACGATGAGGAGCTGGCAAAAATCGTCGCGAAAAAATATGAATCCTCCTGGGCCATTGTTACGGCGATGAAAAACTATTCTACCTTTGATGACTACAGCAACTACTACCGGGAAATTAAGGATATCCGCTTTTATATTTCGGTAAAAAACCTGCTGGGGAACTATGACTATGTACGCACGACCGATGATATTGAAAATTATGACTGGTACCAAAAAACCATGGAAAACCGGGGGCTCACCGGTTGGAACATCATCTATGATGAAGAGCTGCGCCGGCTATGCCTGGCGCAGACCCGGCTGGTGCGCACGCCCAACGGCCTTCTGGATATGGGGG
This sequence comes from Provencibacterium sp., assembly GCA_022792175.1. Lineage (GTDB taxonomy): Bacteria > Bacillota > Clostridia > Oscillospirales > Ruminococcaceae > Harryflintia. The sequence continues at coordinate 206,015 of JAAWAN010000028.1, read as the reverse complement.
TACTGGTGATTCAGGCAGATGAATCCTACCTGTCAGGCTTTCTGCAGGCGGAGAACTGCCGGACGCTGCTGGTTGGGGAGGAGGATTTAATCATTGCCTCCAGCGGCAGGGATGATATCGGCAGCGACCTCTCCCGAATCGGGTTTGAGATGGGGAAGGAAAGGAAGTCCCCCCGTGTATTTGACTGCACGCTGCAGGGAGAAAAATCGATTGCCGCCGTTTTTGAAGTACCGATTGAGCGGATGAATCCCCCTCTGCGCCTGATTTCCGTTTTCCCGACCCGCTATCTGCTGTCGGAAGCCAACCAGATTCTCTGGCTGAGCTTCACCATCATTTGCTGCAGCCTGCTGCTGGCGCTTTTTCTGGTGATGTTTTTTTCCGAAAGGCTCTCCCGCCGCATCCGGGTGCTCTGCGGGGAGATGCACAGCATTGCCGGCGGCAACCTGAAAGAGCAGATTACCGTGGACGGTAGGGATGAAATCGGCATGCTCTCCCAGGACCTCAGCCAGATGGTCTGCAGCATCAACGATCTCATTGAGCAGGTCTATGTGGCGGATATGCAGAAAAAGCAGCTGCTGGCCCGCCAGGAGGAAATCCGCTATAAAATGCTCTCCAGCCAGACCAACCCCCATTTTCTGTTTAATGCGCTGGAGAGCCTGCGCATGAGCGCACATGCTGCAGGAAATGCGGAACTGGCCATGCGGGTGAAGCTGCTGGGAAAAATTCTGCGCTCCAGCCTGGGCGCGCAGGAGGAGAAAATTCCGATTTCCAGAGAGCTGGAGCTGGTGGAAAATTATCTGGACTTTCAGCAGTTTCGCTTTCCGGACAGGCTCTCTTACCGGATTGAGCGGGGGAACGCGCGTATGGATACGCTGATTCTGCCCTTTCTCATCCAGCCGCTGGCGGAGAACAGTGTTGTGCATGGCATGGAGCCCTGCGGCGGCCCCTGCGAAATTATCATTTCGCTGCAGGTGCAGGGGGATGTGCTGAGCATATGCGTTTCGGACAACGGTGTGGGCATCGAGGAACAAAGGCGCAGACGCCTGATTGAAAGCTTAAAGGATACCGGCGCAGACGGCGCCCACATCGGTCTGCGCAACGTTCATCAGCGGATACAGCTTTATTATGGCGCGCAGTATGGCCTTTCCCTTCTGCCGGGAGAGAGGGGCGGCACCGTTATCCGGCTGCGTATTCCGCATGTTTTCAGCTGAGACAGGCTCCGGGAAGAAAACCGGAGAAGGCAAAAAACAGGGGGACAACAGGGTGGAGAAAAAGAGGCTGCAGGTGCTCATTGTGGATGACGAGGCGGTACTGCGGGAGGGGATGCGCACCATCATCCCCTGGGAGGAGTATGGCTTTGAGGTCTGCGCTACGGCGGCCAACGGCCTGGAGGGGCTGCATATCCTGCGGGAAAGGCGGCCGGAGGTAGCGGTGGTCGATATCCGGATGCCGCTGGTGGATGGGCTGGAGGTCTGCAGGCGGGTGCGGGAGGAGGCGCTGGGTACCCGGATACTGCTGCTGACCGGCTATTCGGAGTTTGAATATGCCCGCAGCGCGCTGCGCTGCGGAGTAAAAGGGTATCTGCTCAAGCCTGTCGAGGAGCAGGAGCTGATTCAGGAGCTGACGGCCATCCGGGAGGAGCTGCAGGCAGAGCGCGAGCGGCAGCAGCTTTTAAAGAGCGGCAGCGAGCTGCTGCTCGGGCAGCTGATTCATGAAATCCTCCATCACCCCGCGGGGGAGCAGCCGGATGAGCGACTCAACCGGCTATATCAGGCGGGATTTCCCTGGATGAGCTACCAGGTGCTGCTGGCGCGCGCACGCTCGGGGCGGGATATCGGAGATGCGCTGCGGGAGCTTTCGCAGCGGGAGAAAATAGGGCTGGCCTTTTTGAGTGAGGATGCGCCGGGTATTTTAATACGGGACCGGCTGCTGGAGGCCTCGGGGGAGGAGGCGCAAAAGCTCTGCCGAACGCTGGAGGAGCGCGCAGGGGAGCCCTGTCTCATCAGCCTGGGCACCCCCTGCGATAAAATCAGCGACATTCCGCTCTCCTATGAATCGGCGGCCAGCCTGATGGCGATGACCTTCTGGACGCCGCATACACAGCTGCTGGATTCCTCGCTGATGGACGAGTATCTGGCCCGCAACGCCCAGCAGTATGAGGGCAACCTGATTTCGGATCTGATTCATGCCGTGCGCGCCGCAGATGCCGGGCGGCTGCGGGAGTTTATCGGCAGCATAAAGAGCAATCTGCTGCTGTTTGATATGCCCGCGACCTGCGCCCGGGCGGTCTATGCAAACATTCTGGTGAGCGTTTACAGCGCTCTGGACACAGGGGAGGGGGAGGGCGAGAGAGGCAGCCTTTTGTTTGATATCTATCAGATCAACCAGGAAATCGCCGGGAAGAGCAGCATCCGGGAGGTGGAGGATTATACGCTGGAAAAGCTTCTCAGCTGGATGAACCGGCGGGCGGCCCGAAAGATGAACGCCCGCATCCAGCCGGTTTTGCAGTATATCGAAGAGAATCTGGATAAGGATCTGCGCCTGGAGCAGCTGGCGCGCCGGTTCGGCTATAACAGTGCCTATCTGGGCAAGCTTTTCCGGGACTGCACCGGCGAATATTTTAACGGCTATGTGGATCGGCTCAAGATGGAGAAGGCGAAGGAATATATCCGGGAGGGCTGCCTCGTTTATGAGGCGGCGCAGCGGGTGGGCTACAGCAATATCAACTATTTTTATATCAAGTTTAAAAAATATACGGGCGTATCCCCGGGCGCGCTGAAGAAGGAACCGGCTGAAAAATCGGCCGGCCGGGGCCTGCCGGAGAGGTAACGGCCCGCCCGGCGGGAGAAGCTGCCGTTCTGGCCGACAGGGACAAAAAAAGCCGCCCCCGGCTTTAAGCGGGGGCGGCGGGATTTTTAAAAAAGCCTTTTAAAGGAGAATTTTTCCGCGGCCGGGCAGCTGTCGCCGGGAAAAGGGCGGCAAAGCCTGCGGCCCTGCCGGCAGAAGAGTTTTTCAGCCGGCCTGCCTTTCGCTCTACAGATTGCTTTTCAGCTCCTCTGTGCGGTCCAGCTTCTCCCAGCTGAGGTCGAGGTCGGTGCGGCCCATGTGCCCATAGCTGGCGAGCGGCCGGTAGATGGGGCGGCGCAGCCCGAGCGACTGGATGATGACGGCCGGGCGCAGGTCAAAGGTGCGGCGGACCGCCCCTTCGATTTTCTCATCCGCCACCGTCCCGGTGCCGAAGCTCTGCACATTGATGGAGACCGGCTCGGCAACGCCGATGGCATAGCTGAGCTGCACCTCGCAGCGCCGGGCGAGCCCTGCCGCGACGACATTTTTGGCGATATGCCGCGCCGCATAGGCCGCGCTGCGGTCCACCTTGGTCGGGTCCTTGCCGGAAAAGGCACCGCCGCCGTGCCGTCCCCAGCCGCCGTAGGTATCCACAATAATCTTGCGGCCGGTGAGGCCGGTATCCCCCATCGGCCCGCCGATAACAAAGCGGCCGGTCGGGTTGATGAAATATTTTGTTTTTTCATCGAGCATTTCTTTCGGGAGAACCTTTTCAATGATCTCCCGCTGAATATCGGCGCGCAGCGTCTGCATATCCGTCTCAGCGCTGTGCTGGCTGGAGACGACTACGGCATCGATGCGCACCGGGCGGTAACCGTCATATTCGACCGTTACCTGTGCCTTGCCGTCCGGCCGCAGGTAGGGCAGGCAGGTGCGGCGCGCTTCGGCCAGCCGCCGGGTAAGCTGGTGGGAGAGGATGGCGGTCAGCGGCATATATTCCGGCGTTTCATCGCAGGCGAAGCCGAACATCATTCCCTGGTCGCCTGCGCCGACGCTGTCTGCCCCCTCTTCCCCGAGGGAGACCCCCTGCGCGATATCGGGAGACTGGCGGTCAAGCGAGGTCAGCACTGCGCAGGTGTTCCCGTCGAACCCCATTGCGCTGTCGGTATAGCCGATTTTGGTAATGACCTCGCGCGCGAGGGAGGGAATATCGACCGCCGCCCTGCTGGTTACTTCGCCCATGACCATCACCATGCCGGTCTGGGTGAAGCATTCGCAGGCAACGCGGGAGGCACTGTCCCCGGCAAGGTAGGCGTCGAGCACCGCATCGGAGAGCTGATCGCAGAGTTTATCGGGATGCCCTTCGGTGACCGATTCAGAGGTGAAAAAATAGTTTGCCATAAAGATGCTCATTCCTTTCTTTCGCTTTCCGGCTGCCTGGCGGCCGGAAATGGTTTTGCGGCGGGCGGGTTCGGGCGCCTTTGGTCGATAAAAAAGGCGCCCGGAAAAACCGGACGCCGAATCTGCTAGCCTCATCTTCCGGATTTTTCCGCAGGATTTAGCACCTTGCCTTTTCAGCAGGTTGCCGGACTTCATCGGGCCTGTTCCCTCCGTCGCTCTCGATAAGGAGAATATAAAATTGTCTGTCTTTATACTACCCCCTTTTGAGAAGCTTGTCAAGAGGGGAATGCCGGTTTGAAAAGGGGCGGGCGTTTTCAGCTGTGCGCGCCGTCTGTGCCCTGGCCGGAGGGGGTTGAAACCGGCGCCGATTCCCGGAGAATGAGCAGATGCAGCCGCTTATAGAGCAAAAAGGTGATGAGCGAGAGAACGAGCGCCTTCACTAGGTTAAACGGCCCCGCGCCGAAGAGCACATAAGTATTGAGGCTGCCGATCATCGGGTTGACGGCCGCGCACATCGAAAGAATTTTTTCGATCGGCATCAGCTGCATATAAAAGGGGATGAGCAGAAAGCGGTTTGCCAGCATGCCCACAACGACCATGACACCCGAGGCGGCCGCACAGGCGATAAGCGCGCCGCGGCGGGTATGCTTTCTGCGGTAGACGAGCGCGGCCGTAGCGGCGAACGAGCCCAGAATCAGAAAATCGGCCAGCTCGCCAATGCCTCCGCTCGTGCTGAAAGCGGCATTGATGAGGTTTTTAATGGCCGCCGCCATCAGCCCGGGTACCGGCCCGAACATGAAGGCGCACAAAAGAATCGGCACACCGCTCAGATCCAGTTTTAAAAATGGCGGCATAAACGGCAGCGGGAACGACCAGAACATTAAAACGGTGGAGATGGCAGCGAAGAGGGCCGTGTAGGTGATGGTTTTGATGCGGGTTTTTTCGTTGGACATTAAGAAGACCTCCTTTTAGAATGGGGCCTGTGGAGGGGAAATCCGGTGTGCAGACAGAAAAAAGTCCCTGAAGCAATTTCATTGCTTCAGGGACGCAGCATTCGCCTGCGCACGTCGTTTCTTTCATCCGGACTATACCGTCGGTCCCGGGGATCGCACCCGGAGTCCTACTGAAATCAGCTCGCGGACTCGCGGCCAGAGGCCGCATTACCGCCGGTGAGGAATTGCACCCCGCCCTGAAACAGACGCTGTATATGATTTCGCTCTTTATTATAGTCTATTCCCCTTCCCCTGTCAAGGATACGAAAAAGGTCTGCTGCAAAATGCTTGCATTTTGCAGCAGACCTTTTAGAAAAACGGCTTTTGACTCTACCGGAGTCAAATTTCGCTCGCAGTTTGCGAGCGAAACCGCCCTTCTTCCGGTTTCTGCAGGCCGGAATAAAAATTTTGCAGCAGACCCTTTTTTTACTTTTTCGGCGCATTTTGCGCGGTCAGCGTCGAAATGCGCACCAGCACCTTGACTGCCTTCTCCATCGCCTGTATGCTGACAAACTCAAAGGGGCCGTGCGCGTTGTGCCCGCCGGTAAAGAGGTTCGGGCAGGGCAGTCCCTCGTAGGAAAGGCGCGCGCCGTCCGTTCCGCCGCGGATGGGGAGGGTGACCGGCTCGATACCTAATTCCCTCATCGCCTGTTCGGCCGTTTCAATCAGATAGAAGTGGGGGAGAATCTGCTCCTTCATGTTGTAGTAGTTATCGGTGAGGGTGCAGCTGACTTTCTCCTCCCCGTATTTTTCCTGCAGATAGGCGGTGATACGCAGAAACTCCGCCTTCTTTTTCTCGAAAAGTGCGCGGTCGTGGTCGCGGATGAGATACTCGGTTTCGGTGCGGTCGGCCGTCCCGTTAAAGGCATGCAGATGGTGGAAGCCCTCATACCCCTCGGTGGCTGACGGGTTTTCAAAAACAGGGAGCATGCGGTCAAACTCCATCGCCATGTGAATGGCGTTTATCAGCCGGTTTTTCGCGCTGCCGGGATGGATGCTTACCCCCCGGAAGACGAGGCGCGCATAGGCGGCGTTGAAGTTTTCATATTCCAGCTCGCCTAAAGCCCCGCCGTCCACCGTGTAGGCAACGTCCGCGCCGAAGGCCTTCACATCGAAAAAGTCGGTGCCGCGGCCGATTTCTTCATCCGGTGTAAAGGCGATGCGGATGCGGCCGTGCGGGATGGAAGGGTCGTGCAGCAGCTCATCAGCCGCCGCCATAATTTCTGCAATGCCCGCCTTGTCGTCCCCGCCGAGCAGGGTGGTGCCGTCGGTAACGATGAGGTCCTCGCCGATGCAGGCGCGCATCGCCGGGAAATCTGCCGGTCGCAAAACGGCGCCCGAGGCTTCGCCGAGCGGGATATCCCCGCCGTCATAATTTTTTACAATGCGCGCGTTCACGCCGGCGCCGGAAAAGTCGGTGGCCGTGTCGATATGGGCAATCAGCCCGAGAACGGGCGCCTCCTCCTTCAGATTGGAGGGGATGGTGGCTGTTACATAGCCGTTTTTATCCATCTGCGCGTCGCAGGCACCCATCTCCTGCAGCTCCTTTACCAGCTCCCGGCCGAGCAGCAGCTGCTTTTCGGTGCTCGGAACGCTCTGCGAGCGGTCATCCGACTGAGTATCAAAGCGGATATACTTTAAAAAGCGTTCGGTAACGGTTGGCATATCAATCAAATCCTTTCCGATTTTTATCTATTCCTCCAGATAGCGGATAACCGCAATCACCCGGCCGAGCACCTGCATGCTCTCCACGATGATCGGCTCCATCGTCTGGTTTTCCGGTTGCAGGCGGTAGTGGCCGTTTTCCTTGTAAAAGGTTTTAACGGTGGCCTCATCCTCAATCAGGGCGACGATAATTTCCCCGTTTTCCGCGGTAGGCGTGCGGCGGGCGACAATATAGTCTCCATCAAATATGCCGGCCTCCACCATGCTCTCGCCCTTGATGCGCAGGGCAAACAGCTCATCCCGCGAGAAGCGGGAGGTTTCAAAGCTGATATATTCCCCCTCCTGCTGGGTGGCCAGAATCGGCTGCCCGGCGGCCACCGTTCCGAGCATGGGAACGCGCAGCACCTGCGAGCGGCTGTTCCCGCCCGGACGCAGAACGCTGATCGAGCGGTTTTTGGCATTTTCGCGGCGGATGTAGCCGCCATCCTCCAGCTCGTTGAGATACTTGTGCACCGTTGAGGTGGAGCGGATACCCAGCCGCTGGCAGATCTCCCTCACAGAAGGGGGATAGCCCTTCTCATCAATATTTTCCACAATGAATTGCATGACCTGCATATGAATCTCGCCCAACGTATCCATGAGCCTTCCTCCTTCTTCTGATGGGCCGCAGCTGAGGCACCAAAGGGCAGTTTTCCCTGCTTTATACGGTTTCCGCTGTCATTATAACATATCTTTTCCCAGAACGCAAACATATGTTTTGAAGTTTGAAAAATAATTTCTGCTTTTTATCCTCAAAGGGTGCTTTTGCCGCCCTTATTTGGACTGTCCGGTATGCCGCACGCCCCCGGATGGCCTTTCTCTGCTAAAGGCGGTAGGCGGATAACGGACAGCCGGCGGCAAAAAAAGAGATACGGAAAACCTTTGGGCGGTTTATTCAAAAATATAGGCAGGTTTTTTAAACCTTTGTTCATACCGGTTTAACAAACAAAAACGGCAAACCGGTATAATAAGGATGTACCCAATAAAACGCTATGCCGCATGCGTTTTGGGTATTGCTCTACCCTCCTCAAAACACACCTCAAACAGGAAAAAGGCAGTCACCGGTTACCGATGGCTGCTTTTTTCCGTTTCCGGCTCCTTTTCCCGGCGCGTTTGTGGTATAATAGCCGCAGAGCGGCTATTATACGCCGATTTATTCGGCCGTCCTACGGGCATGGCCGATTATACCATAGCCACTTTGTGTCTATGGTATAATCCTTACAGGTCCGGGCGCGGTGTCCCTCTTTTGGGCGCCGGGCAGGATTTTGACAAAAATTTTAAAGGAGGCTTTTGCGCAATGGCGCATCTGGAGCAGAAGGTGGACAGCACGCCCGTTTTTGAGGGGAAAATTCTCCGCGTGCGGGTGGATGATGTGCTGCTGGAAAACGGGACAAAGGCGAAGCGGGAGGTAATCTCCCATCCGGGTGGCGTCTGCGTGCTGGCGGTGGATGAAAACGACGAGGTACTGCTGGTCAGACAGTTTCGCTATCCCTTCGGCAGGGAGCTCATCGAGCTGCCGGCCGGAAAGCTGGAATATGGCGAGGATCATGCCGCCTGCGGACGGCGCGAGCTGGAGGAGGAAACCGGCTGCACGGCAGAGACCTATCTCTACCTGGGGCCGATGTATCCCACCGTTGCTTATGATGAGGAGATTATCCATCTCTATTATGCCGCCGGGCTGCGGCCTAGCCGCCAGAAGCTGGATGAGGGGGAGTTTCTGGATATTCTGCGCATCCCCTTTTCGCAGGCACTGCAGATGGTGCTCGATGGGCAGCTTTTAGATGCCAAGACACAGCTCGCGCTGCTAAAGGCGGATGCACTGCGCCGGGCGGGAAAGATATAAAAAGGGGGGCGCTGCAGAATGCTTCGCATTTTACAGCGTTCCCTTCTGAAAGCGGCGTTCGGCTTTTCGGGGGCCTGAAATAAAGAAAGCGGCCGCTTTTATTCCTCCTCGGAGAAAAGCCAGAGGAAGAAGCTCGTCAGCAGGGCGAGAAGGGAGCTTAAAACCGCCGTCCTGCGCACAAGCTCCAGCCGGGCGAGCCGCAAAAAGGTCTGCGTGTGGTAGCCATCCTCCAGAATGCGGCCGAACGGGTCCTCGTCGTCATCCGCGGAAACGACCAGCACCGGCCCATATTTGGGCGCGATCACATCGACCGAAAGGTCGCGGCCCCGGGTAAAGCGGTTCCAGCAGCGAACGATATAGCCGGTCAAAAACCGGGCGGCGAGCGAGAGGGCGAGCATGCCGGCGCAGATTTTCATGCACAGCGCCATCCAGTCTTTTCTTCCTCTGCCGGCTTCTTTATTCATCAATTTTTATCATCCTTTCCTCAGCCGTCCGGGCGGGCACCCGGAACGGGTTCTGGTCTTTATGATAGCACACCCGCGCGGGAAAAACAATCATCCGGCCCTTTCAGCGGAAGGATTGGCCTGCCGGCGGCAGGGGAGTACAGCCTGAAAGCAGGAGGGAAACAGCTTGCGAAAAGATGATTCCCGCCGCATTCATCTGCTCGATGAGATACGCGGCGGCGCCATTATTCTGATGGTCTTCTATCATGCCGGATATGACCTGGCCGCCATTTTCGGGGTAGACATGCCCTTTTTCTTTTCCCCGCAGATGAACCTCATACGCGATATCATGGGCGGCACCTTCTTCTTCATTTCCGGCTGCTCCTGCCGCCTCTCCCGCAGCAACCTGCGCCGCGGGCTGCAGACGCTGCTGTTTGCGCTCATCATGAGCGCGGTCACCTACCTGGTCATTCCCGAGCAGGTGATTCTCTTCGGCGTACTGCACAGCCTCTCCTGCTGCATGCTGCTGTTTGCTCTTGGCAGCCGCCTGTTTGACCGCATAAAGCCCTTTTTTGGCGCGCTTTTTTCCGCCATCGCCTTTTATCTGACCTTTACGGTCCCCTCCGGGCTTTTCGGCGGGCTTACCTACCATTTTGCCCTTCCCCGCGCACTCTATGAGTGCGGCTTTCTCTTTCCGCTGGGCTTTCCCTCGCCGCGCTTCTTTTCGAGCGACTACTATCCGCTGATCCCCTGGTTTTTCCTCTTCCTGTGCGGGGCCTATGTCGGCGCCTATATCCGGGAGGACCGCCTTCCCGCCTGGTGCTGCCGGCTGCACCTGCCCCTGCTCGCCTTTGTCGGGCGGCATACGATGCCCATCTATCTTTTGCACCAGCCGCTTATTTTCGGCGGCTTGTCTCTCTTTTTTCTCCTTTTAAAATAAACAGAAAGGTTTTGTTAGGTTGCTTTCCCATATCCGGCTGCGGCCCTGCGTTTTTCTGCTCATCGGGAGCACAGTGCTCGCGTTCGGCCTTTATCAGGTCCATTCTCTTTCCGGCGTTACCGAGGGCGGCGTTTTGGGGCTGACGCTGCTTTTAAACCACTGGCTCCGTCTTTCTCCCGCCATTTCCGGTTTTCTGCTCAATGCCGCCTGCTATCTGCTGGGCTTTAAAACGCTTGGCAGGGAGTTTATGGTTTATTCGATTTTATCGGGCGTTCATTTCTCTGTCGCCTATGCGCTCTTTGAGCGTTTTCCTCCGCTCTGGCCCTGGCTTTCGGAAAAGCCGCTGGCGGCGGCGGTGCTGGGTGCCCTCTTTGTGGGTGTCGGCGCGGGGCTCTGCGTGCGCGCGGGCGGCGCGCCCGGCGGGGACGATGCGCTCGCCATGAGCCTGCATAAGCTGACGGGCATTCCCATCGAGCGGCTCTACCTTGCCAGCGATCTCATCGTTTTGCTGCTCTCGCTCAGCTATATTCCGCTGCGGCGCATTGCCTATTCGCTGCTTACCGTTATCCTTTCCGGACAGCTGATAGGCCTTATCCAGCGGCTGCGCTGTCCCCGGAAAAAGCAGGAAATGGATGACTGTTTTACAGCTGCAGAATCTGAAAACTTCCCCTGCCGCCGCGCGGCCGCAGGGGAAAGGAGGATAAAGATGGAAATCGAATGCTTTCCCTTTGCTTTCTCCATCTGCAAGGTGGAGGCCTTTCCGGCGGATATACTGGATAAACCCTTCTGCTTTGCCGCCAGTGCGCAGGAGGAGCGTTCGCTTGTCTGCCAGACGCGGTATCTCCCGGAAAACCTTCTCGCCCGGGAGGATGGCTGGCGGATGCTCCGCATAGGGGGAACGCTGGATTTTTCGCTGATAGGGGTTCTTGCGAAAATCACCGCCCTGCTCGCCGAAAACGGCATTGGTATTTTTGCCGTTTCCACCTATAACACCGACTATCTGTGGACAAAGGCGGAGAATTTCGAAAAGGCGCAGGCGGTGCTGGCCGCAGCGGGTTATGCGGTTCTGCAGCGGGAGGAGAACCCATAAGGATGAAAGAAGGAGAATGAAGGAGTGAATGCCATGCAATTTTTGGAGATTCTCAAGACGGTGCTTTTCGGCATCGTGGAAGGCATTACCGAGTGGCTGCCTATCAGCAGCACCGGTCACATGATTTTATTGGATGAATTTATCAGCCTCTCGGTCAGCCCGGAATTCTGGGAGATGTTTCTGGTAGTCATCCAGCTGGGGGCCATTCTAGCAGTTGTCTTCCTTTACTGGGGGAAGCTTTTTCCCTTCTCCTTTCGCGGCGGCTTTCGGGCGGACCGGGAAAAGTTCTCGATGTGGTTTAAAATTCTGGTTGCCTCTGTTCCGGCCGGAATCGTCGGCGTCTTTTTCGGGGATATCATGGATGCGCTGTTTTATAACTATGTGACCGTTGCCATTATGCTCATCCTCTTCGGCATTCTTTTCATCCTGGTGGAAAACAGAAGCCGGGGAAGCCGGCCGCAGGTGAACTGCATTGCCGATATCAGCTATCGCAGCGCCTTTTTTATCGGTATTTTCCAGATGATTGCCGCCATCTTTCCCGGAACCTCCCGCTCGGGGGCGACCATTGTCGGTGCGCTGCTTATTGGCATTTCCAGAAGCACAGCGGCGGAGTTTACCTTCTTTCTGGCCATTCCGGCCATGTTTGGCGGCAGCGCCCTGAAGCTTTTAAAATTTGGGCTGAATTTTTCGTCGGAGGAGCTCGTCATCCTGCTCTGCGGCATGCTGGTGGCTTTTCTGGTTTCGATATTTGCCATCCGGTTTTTGGTGGGCTATATCAAAAAGCATAATTTCAAGGTGTTTGGCTGGTACCGGATCGCCCTGGGCGCGTTGGTGCTTGTCTATTTCTTCGTCCGACAAAAGGGAATCTAAAAGCATCTGCATTTTTTAAAAGCTTTTTTATGAGGCCGCCCGCAAAAGCGGCAGAAGAGCGCTTTAAAAGCCGCCTGCTTCTGCAGCTTTGCGGGCGGCCTGCGCATGCGCCAGCCGGTTTTTTCGCGGCTTTTCCCCGGCAGATGGCCGCTTCCTGCAGACAGGCAAAGTGCGGCCGCTTTAAAAAGGAGGAATATTTTTTGGAAATTGCTCTTTGCCCTCTTGCAATATGCGTATCTTTGTGATATGATTTTGATATCATAAAGATTGGAGTGAATATCATGGAAGAAAAGGTATTGCAGAACAGGAAGAACGGGCTGCAGGCTCTGCTGCTGTTTGCGCTGCTGTATATTGCTGCGGGCGTCTGCTTTGGTTTCGGCTGCTCTTTTATGGGGGGGCCGAATCAGGCGGTGGGAATCGCCATGATGATAGTGGGCGGATTCTGGCTGCTGGTGGGCTGGATTCCCTTCTTCGGGCTGACCATATTGAAGCCGCAGGAGGCGCTGGTGCTGACGCTGTTCGGCAAATATGTGGGCACGCTCAAAAGCGAGGGCTTTTACTGGGTGAACCCCTTCTGCTCGAGTGTTAACCCGGCGGCCAAGACCCGCCTCAACCAGAGCGGAGATGTTGACGGCAGCGGGAAGGCTTTCCAGCTGGGGCAGTTCACGCAGGCCGCATCAGGCGTTAAGGTAGAGCTGCCGAACCAGAAAATTTCCCTCAAGATCATGACTCTCAACAACAGCCGCCAGAAGATTAACGACTGCCTGGGCAACCCGATTGAAATCGGCATTGCGGTCATGTGGCGGGTAACCGATACCGCCAAGGCGGTCTTTCATGTGGATAACTACAAGGAATATCTCTCGCTGCAGTGCGACAGCGCCCTGCGGGATATCGTGCGCATCTATCCTTATGACGTTTCCCCCAATGTGGACACGACCGGGGACGGCGTTGCCGACGAGGGGAGCTTACGTGGCTCGAGCGAGATGGTTGCCTCGCGCATCCGCGAAGAGATTCAGAACAAGGTGGCCGAGGCGGGGCTGGAAGTTCTCGAGGCGCGCATCACCTATCTGGCCTATGCGCCGGAGATTGCGGCGGTTATGCTGCAGCGCCAGCAGGCATCCGCAGTGATTGATGCCCGCAAGATGATTGTGGATGGCGCCGTAGGCACGGTGGAAATGGCGCTCGAGCGCATGAAGAAAAACCAGCTGGTCGAGCTGGATGAGGAGCGCAAGGCTGCGATGATTTCCAACCTTCTGGTGGTGCTCTGCAGCAGTCGGGATGCCCAGCCCGTTGTCAATTCCGGGAGTATCTATTAATCATGGCGGAATCGCCGAAAAAGCAGCTGCCGCTTCGCCTCTCCGCCAAGCTCTACAATGAAATCGCCGCCTGGGCAGAGGATGATTTCCGTTCGGTCAACGGGCAGATCGAGTATCTTCTGACCGAATGCGTGCGCCGGCGGAAAAGGGGAGCGGCCGGTCCGGACAGGGAGACGGCACTTTTTCCAGAGGAAAAAGGCGAGTAAATTTTGCAGCCCGAAGAAAAAACAGAGGGCCGGACTGCTGCAGGAGAAGCGGCTGAAGCAGTCCGGCCTGTTCAGCTGAAAAAGTGCGAAGAGCGCTTTGCGGTGCGCGGACTCTGCCGGAGGCCGGGGATAAAAGGAGGAAGTATATTTATGGAGAGCGCTCTTCGCCCGCGCGGGCTGAACGCTTTTACGCTGAAAATCATCGCCCTTGTCAGCATGACGCTTGACCACCTCTATTTCTATCTCTACAGGGTGCTGCCTCTGCCCTTTGGGCTACGGATTGCCGGGCGGCTTGCGATGCCCATTTTTCTTTTCCTGCTCTGCTGGAGCTTTGACTATACCCGAAGCCGCCCCCGCCTTTTGCTGCGCCTCTATCTCTGGAGCGCGGGGATGGAGCTGTGCACGGCGCTGGTGAATCATCTTGTGCCCGATCCGCCCGGCTTTCCGGTGGAGAATCATATTTTTATGACCATGTTTTCGATTGCCCTCTCCCTTTATCTGCTGAGCCGGGCGGGGGAAGCGGCCGGAGAGGGGAAGAGGGAGCAGGCGCTTCTCTGGATGGGTGCGCTGACGGCCATTTTCCTGCTGCCTTATCTTCTGCCCGCCTCCCTTCCGGCGCTGCTGCAAGCGGCGGTGCGCGCGGCGCTGCCGCTTCCCTCCTTTGCCGAGGGAGGGCCGTTTTTAGTGCTCTTCGGCATCGGGCTTTACTATGTGAAGGACCGTCCGCTGATGCTGGGCATCTATTACTGCCTGTACAGCGTACTGAGCATCTGGCTTCATGCCCCGATGCAGGTCTATATGATTTTTGCCCTGCCGCTGCTGCTCTCCTATAACCGGCAGCGCGGGCCGAAATGCCAGCAGCTTTTCTATCTTTATTACCCGCTGCATGCCTATCTGCTCTTTGCCCTAGGGGTGCTGCTCAGCCGCCGGATGGGGTAAAATGGAAGGAATCTGCGCCGTTTGCTTGACAAAGCGGCGCAGATGGCTTTAAAATAGGGAAAGTATCAGAAATGGCGGCTGCGCCGTTTTTTTGCAGATATTCATTTTAAGCAAGAGAATAAATGGAGGGAACGCATATGCTTTCCAATCAGGAAAAAACGATGGATAAGGTGGTAGCGCTCTGCAAAAACCGCGGGTTTGTTTACCCCGGCAGCGATATTTATGGGGGTCTGGCCAATACCTGGGACTATGGGCCGCTGGGCGTTGAATTTAAAAACAATGTCAAGCGCGCATGGTGGAAAAAGTTCGTTCAGTGCTCTCCCTATAATGTCGGGGTGGACTGCGCCATTCTGATGAACCCGCAGGTCTGGGTGGCCTCCGGTCATGTCGGCGGCTTTACCGACCCGCTGATGGACTGCCGGGCCTGCAAAACCCGCCACCGCGCCGACCAGCTCATTGAGGAGCAGACCGGCGTTTCCCCGGCCGGCTGGAGCAACGAGCAGATGCTCGACTTCATCCGCGAAAAGGGGATCAAGTGCCCCGACTGCGGCGCGACCGATTTTACCGATATCCGCAAGTTCAACATGATGTTTAAAACCTTCCAGGGCGTTACCGAGGATGCGAAGAACGAAATTTATCTGCGCCCGGAAACGGCGCAGGGCATCTTTGTTAATTTTCTGAACGTTCAGCGGACCACCCGAAAAAAAATTCCCTTCGGCATTGCGCAGATCGGAAAATCCTTCCGCAATGAGATTACCCCCGGCAACTTCACCTTCCGCACCCGCGAGTTCGAGCAGATGGAGATGGAGTTTTTCTGCAAGCCGGGCACCGACCTCGAATGGTTCCGGTACTGGAAGGACTACTGCCACCAGTTTTTGCTCTCCCTCGGCCTGCGGGATGAAAACCTCCGGCTGCGCGACCACGAGAAGGAGGAGCTCTCCTTCTACTCGAAGGCGACGACCGATATCGAGTATCTCTTCCCGTTTGGCTGGGGCGAGCTCTGGGGCATTGCCGACCGCACCGATTATGACCTTACCCGCCACCAGGAGGCCTCTGGCAAGAGCCAGGAATATTTCGACCAGGAGGCAAACGAGAAATACATCCCCTATGTGGTCGAGCCGGCTCTGGGCGCCGATCGGGTGGCGCTCGCCTTCCTCTGCGAGGCCTACGACGAGGAGACGCTCGAGGGAGGAGACAGCCGGGTGGTGATGCACCTGCATCCCGCGCTTTCGCCCTATAAGGCATGCATTCTGCCGCTCTCCAAAAAGGCGGAGGTTGCCGGGCCCGCGCGCGCGCTTTTCTCCGAGCTCAGCGAGCATTTTATGGTGGACTACGATGAGTCCGGCTCTATAGGCAAGCGCTACCGCCGGCAGGATGAAATCGGCACCCCCTACTGCATCACCTATGATTTCGATTCGCTCGAGGATCACTGCGTTACTGTGCGCGACCGCGACAGCATGCAGCAGGAGCGCATGCCGCTGGAAAAAATCTCTGCCTATCTGGAAGAGAAAATGAAATTTTAGAGGCTGTTTCTGAAAACAAAAAGGGGATGCCAAAACCGTTTTGCGCTTTTGGCATCCCCTTATTTTAAAAAACTCGGAAGGGAAGGGTTTATTATGGAGGATTTGCAGCCGCTGCGCGGCCTGTTCGATTCACACGCCCATTATGACGACGAGGCGTTTGACGATGTCCGCGAACAGCTTCTTTTGGAGCAGCTGCCCGCAGCCGGGGTGGAGTTTGTTCTGAATGCGGGAACAGACGCCGCCTCTATCCGGGCGGGTAAAGAGCTCTGCGCGCGCTATCCCGGTTTTTACTGCGCGGCGGGCTATCATCCGCATACGGCGAAGGAAGCCCTGCCCGGTTATCTTTCAGAGCTTCGGGAGGACTTAAAGGACCCGAAGGTGGTGGCCATCGGGGAGATTGGGCTTGACTACCACTATGACCTCTCGGAGCGATCCGTTCAGCAGCGGGTATTCCGGGAGCAGCTGCAGCTGGCCGCCGAAACCGGCTATCCGGTCATCATCCATATGCGGGAGGCGACCGCCGATACGCTGGCGCTGCTGCGGGAATACCGGCCGCAGGGGGTGGTGCACTGCTTTTCCGGCTCCGCCGAAACAGCGCAAGAAATTCTTGATTTGGGCCTTTATCTCGGCTTTACCGGCCTTGTCACCTTTGCAAACGCGAAAAAAGCCCGCGAGGCGGCCGCCCTGGTGCCGCTCGACAGGCTTTTAATTGAGACCGACTGCCCCTATATGACCCCCGTTCCCTTCCGGGGAAAGCGCAACGATTCCACCCTTCTGCATCTGACGGCGCACGCTATTGCCGGGCTCCGGGGAATGCAGCCGCAGGCGCTCGCCGAGGCGACGGCCGAAAACGCCCGCCGGCTCTACCGCATTTCCGGCTAATCGGGAAGCTCGGTGGAGGGGATATAGCGCTGGATAATTTCGGCGGCAGCGGTATTGTCCTCAAGCATCAGCATAATCAGGTAGGAGCCATACTGATAAATCTGGGCCTCCTGCGCGATCCGGTGGGAGCCGAGAATATCATAGTCCTCCGTTTTGCGGATGCGGTCGAGCTTGACCGTTTCCAGACTCTCGCGCACCGAGTCATAGTCATTGTGAAAGGGCCTCAGGATAAAGACATCTGCCAGCCCATAGCGGCCGGAGGAATAACGCACATAGTATTCTTCCACATTCCACAGGTCGAAGCCGAGCGACTGCATCAGGTTGTCATCGGCCGTTTCTATTTCCTTGATATCGATATCGGCATAAATTTCTTCCAGCGCGCCCTCCGGGTCGGCAACGACGGCATGCACCTCGGCTGCGGCGGGGGCAGCCTCCTCCTCATCCGGCGGCGGCTGTGTGCTGCAGGCGGGCAGCAGGGCCAGAGAGAGCGCCGCAAGCAGTGCGATAAGCTTTTTTTTCATAGGTGATCCTTCCTGCGGGAGATTGCATTTTTAGTGATTTTATCATACCCGATAACAGGGCCGCTGTCAAGGCGATGCCGTCGGGGACGCCGGCAGGCGGAAAAAGGAGAGCCGCCCGGCCTGCCGGGCAGGGGATGAGTGGACAAAAAACGTTCAAATGACTTTACAGAATGGAGGAATACCGGTATACTATCTTTATAAAACAGAAAAATGAGGGTTGCTTTCATGAATCTGAACTTCGTGCTGAACATCATATCTCTTGTGCTGGTGGCGGTGGCGGCGCTCATCGGCCTTTTCTATCTGGTGCATTTCCTGCGCTACCGCAGCGGAAAGCTGGCGCATGCCAGGGTGATGGGCGCGCTCAAGCGCTTTGGGCTTATCCGCAACTATAAAATTCTGGAAAACCTGCACCTGCGCTACGGCGAGCGCGAGGCGCAGATTGACTGCATGCTGGTGGGCTTTTTCGGCATTCTGCTGGTCAACGCCGTCAATGATACTGCCGAGTATTATGGTGATGTCGGCGACCGGCAGTGGGTGAAGGTGATGAAGGATAAGCGCAGCAGGATGGACAACCTCTGTGCCAAAAATATCCGCGATATCGAGTTGCTCCGGGAGATTTTTTCCAAAAACGGGGTTTATGGCATTCAGATGGAGGGGCTGGTTGTCTTCTGCGGAAATGTGAAAAAGACCATCTTCGGGATTACCGGCGGGCAGGGGCTGATGAACCTGAAGAAATTCAAGGCCTATCTGGGCAAATCCAAATTTGAGAAGGACAATGATGTGGATGTTCCCGCCCTCACTGAGCTGATTTTAAAATATCAGGTTCAGTGAAAGGCACATGGGGGTTTTACATAGGCCGGCAATATCCGGGAGAGACAGGCTTTCCTCCTGCAGAAAAAATCCGCTCTGGCAATGATGCCAGAGCGGATTTTTTCTGTGCTTTTTCAGGCTTAAAGCGTGTTCCCCGCCCGGTTGGATGATTCTATCCCCGGAATATAAAGGGCACGAAGCCCAGCGATCTTTCTGGAAAATCCATTCCGGGAAAAAGGAAACGGCGATGCAGCCTTAAGGTGGCTATTGCCTGGGCGGGACCTCCAGCGGGCGGTTTTCAGCTATCCAGTCCTCCGCGCGCATGCCCGTCTCCTTCTGAAAGAGCTTTTTAAAATACCAGGTGTTGTTAATTCCCACCGTATCGGAAATTTCATCAATGCGCATACCGGTTTTGCGCATCAGATCGCAGGCCAGGGCAATGCGTTTCTGGGTGAGAAAGGCGGTAAAGCTCAGGCCGGTCTGCTGGCGGAAGAGGCGGCAGAAATGGGAGCGGCTGAAATTGATTTCCTCAGCAGCCTGGTCGATGCTGATAGAAAGCCCCGGGTTGGTTTCAATGCGGTGAATCAGCTCCTCCAGCGGGGAAACCGACTGGATGCTCTCCTTGCAGGCGAGCGTTGAGCGGATAATCTCAACGATGGAATCCCGCATGGCATCAATATGGGAAACATCCACCATCAGCAGCCGGCAGTGATCTCCCTGGCTGCCCATGACCGAGGCGAACTCCCATAAAAACCGGTTCAGCTTTGCTTTGGCGAAATTGGGAGCGGGCATGTCGGTGCGCAGCTTTTCGGTGGCGCGGTCAACGCAATGAACAGCCAGCTCAGTATCGCGGGTGGCTGCGGCGGAGCAGAATTCGGTATACAGCTCCGCAGGCAGCGTTGAATTTAACCGCCGGGGCAGATCAGGAATCGTCTGCGAATCATTCAGATAGAAAATCAGCTCCGCCTGGTTATCCAGATGATGCAGGGTGGATCTGCTCAGAAAATCCGAACTGCAGTGGCAGGCGGCACAGATGCAGTTTAATTCCCTCAGCCGGCTGTAGCAGCGCTCCAGCCGGGTGTGCAGCATAACCTTGAAAGAAGCGGCGTTGATAAAATCCTGCTCGACGATGGCGCCCAGATGCAGAATATCGTCTGCACCGGGGAGCAGAAAGGAATTATGTACCCCAAACTCCTGAATCCATTCCCAGGCGGCATCCTGCTGCCAGAAGGCGGAGGGCTTTGTGCAGAGAACATCAGCGCGAAGCAGCGTGGCCCGGTTGCCGTTCATATAAAAGGGAGGCGGATTGCCCTCTGCCAGCTGCAGCTCCAGCTGGCGGCCGCGGTGGGCAATGACCTTGATGCTGCGCGTCTGATGCAGCATCGCCGAATCAGAGGTATAGCGCAGAGAGTCCAGAGCGCGCTCCAGCGCATCGCAGCAATCCTCCGAGGTGGCGCCGCGTATGTGCAGCGCATCCACCGCCCCGCAGAGAAAGGCGCTTCTCGTCTGCTCATGGCTTAGCTCTTCGCCATACAGCACCACCGGCAGAGCCGGCTTGATATAGTGGATATGCTCTATTTCCTGCTGAAAATCCGGGCCGCATTCCAGCAGCACCGCATTTATGCGATGCTCATTCAGATAGGTCTCCAGTTTTGCACAGTCATCCAGTTGGGTCACTGTCACTCCGGACAGTGAGTTTACAAGAGAGCGGACTCTCCTGTTCAGCCTTTCCGAGCTCCCAATTATTAGAAATCGTCGTTTGGCCATGATCCGCTTTCACAGCTTTCCTTTTTTATGAAAGCAGCCTTTCCTTCTTTTCACTAAAAAAGGCTGCTTTTTCCTGCCTTTCTTTGCCAATCCATACGGTATCTGAAAATTATACTTTTAACAACAGGCTGCATTTTTCTCCTGCGAGGCCATATTTCCGCTATATGAGGAAATATGGCCTCGTTTTGTCATTTGGATACGGACAAAACACAGGTGCCATAAAGTATACAAAGTATATCAGATTTCAAATGTTTATGCAATAACAATATTACAAAATGCTGAAAGGTACAAAAATTGTCATTATGATTCAAATATTGCAAGCTATATGAATGATAAATTGATATACTGTTTGCATTATTGAGGGAGGAATGCATATGAGTGTCAATCAAGCACAAAAGAAAAATTTCTGGACACTGGAAAGGCGCAATTCAATAATCGGATTCCTGATGGTTTCGCCCATCCTCATAGGTATTCTGATCTTTTTTGTAGTCCCGGTCATTTTTTCTTTATACATCAGCTTCCATGAGTGGGATATGCTGCATGAACCGAGCTTTATCGGTATTGAAAACTATAAAACGGTTTTCGGCGGGGAAATGCTGGGTATCATCTTCAAGAACACCTTTGTTTACTGCATCATCGCCATACCGGGCGCTATTTTCTTTGGCCTTTTGCTGGCGCTGGCCATGAATGCGAAAATCCGCGGCGTGGCCCTCTACCGTTCGGCCTTCTTTATGCCGAACATCACCACAACGGTCGCTGTCTGCATCGTCTGGAGCTGGCTGTATAACAAGGATTATGGCCTTTTCAACAATATTCTGACAATGGTGGGGCTGGAGCCCATCGGCTGGCTCACCACCCAGGCCTGGGCGATGCCCTCGGTAGCCATTATGACTGTTTGGCAGGCGATGGGCTATGACATGATCCTGTTGACGGCAGGCCTCAAGGGGATAGACGAAACCTACTATGAGGCGGCCATGATCGACGGGGCCAACGGCTGGCAGCGTTTTCGGAAAATTACCCTGCCCATGCTGACCCCTACCCTCTTCTTCCTGCTGGTCACCCACTGCATCAGCTATATGCAGATGTTTGACGCGGCGTTCATTATGACAGAGGGCGGCCCGGGCTATGCGACCCGCTCGATCGTTATGCAGATTTATAACACTGCCTTCGAATATTTCCGCATGGGCGAAGCGGCGGCCTACGC
The DNA here is from genome assembly GCA_022792175.1 of Provencibacterium sp. Lineage (GTDB taxonomy): Bacteria > Bacillota > Clostridia > Oscillospirales > Ruminococcaceae > Harryflintia. The sequence continues at coordinate 184,777 of JAAWAN010000028.1, read as the reverse complement.
ATGGGTGCTCTTCGCAGTGGTATTTGTCATTACCATCTTCCAGTTTCAACTTCAGGATAAGTGGGTGAATTATGATGTCTGAACAAGTGAAGCATACACCGGTACATTTTCGCGGAAAGCGCCTGAATGTCAGACACCTTATCCTGCATATTGTGCTGCTTTTCGTCTGCTTTATTTCGATGTTCCCATTCATCTGGATGATATCCTCATCGCTGAAAAACAGCTCGCTGATTTTCAGCTATCCGCCGCAGCTGATTCCGAATCCGGTCAGTTTTTCGAACTATCCGGAGGCCTGGAAAGCAACGAATATGAGCCGGGCGATGCTCAACAGCCTGTTTATCGCAGTTACTGCCACCGTTGGCAACTGCATCGTCAGCTCGATGGTGGCCTATGGCTTTGCAAAAACAAACTTTAAGGGCAAGGCAGTCTGCTTTATGATCGTCATGAGTACAATGATGGTCCCTTTCCAGGTTGTTTTGATTCCGCAGTTTATCATCTTCCGCAACTTCGGCTGGATCAATACCTTCTATCCGTTGATTGTGCCCCAGCTGTTCGGTACGGCGGCCAATGTATTCATGATGCGCCAGTATATGATGAAAATACCGGATGATTTCCGGGACAGCGCCTTTATCGATGGGTGCGGCCATCTGCGCATCTGGTTCCAGATTATCCTGCCGATGTGTGTGCCGACGCTGGTCTCCTTAGGCGTATTGACCTTCATGGGGCACTGGAACAACTACTTAGGCCCGATGATTTACCTCAATTCCCGCAAGAATATGACGGTGCCGCTGGTGCTGCGCACCTTCAAGGGAAACTATGCAACCAAATGGAACCTGCTGATGGCGGCTTCCTGCATCGCGCTGGCGCCGGTTATCGTTTTGTATACGGCCTGCCAGAAATTCATCATCAGCGGGATTATGCTCGGCGGTATCAAGGGCTGAGTGCCCATTGATTCAATATTTCAAGGAGGAACAACTATGAAAAGATTGGCTGTAATGCTTCTTGCAGGCATGCTCGTTTTGAGCACTGCATTTGCCGGCTGCAGTTCGGGCGGCGGAAATGCAAACAGCGGAGGCGGAAACGCACCGGCAAGCAGCGAAGCGAAGCAGGAAGAAAAGAAATCGGGCGATCCCACCACCGTATATATGATGGTGCCCTCCGATCATCTGGAGACGATGGAAATGCTTTTCGAGCCCTTCCATGCTTCTCAGGATGAAATCCGCGTCGAGGTGGATGCGACCGCATCCGGCTGGGACGGCGTCGCCACCAAGCTTATCACCATGCTCGCCGGCGGCGAAGAGGTGGATATCGCCGCTGTTTCCACCTCCTACTATCCGCAGTTTGTGGAGCTCAATCAGCTGCTGGATATCACCGACCATGCCCGCGAGACCTACTCGGAGGAGGAATACTACTGGTCGGTATTCGATGGGCTGATGATCGACGATCACCTCTACGGTGTGCCGATTTCTATCTATACGCTGGTCAATTACTACAACAAGGATATGTATGACGCTGCCGGCATGGAGTATCCCTCCACCGCATGGGGCAAGGATGCTTGGACGTTTGAAGACTGGAAGAACACCGCGAACCAGCTCACCCAAGGCGAAGGGCTCGACCGCCAGTATGGCGTCTGGATCGAGTACCAGCTCGAGCGCACCGCCTGCTTCCTCTTCTCCGAGGGGCTCAACTACTGGGCGGATGATCTTACTCCCCAGTTTGACAATGCGCGCATCCGCGAAGTCCACGAGGATCTTTACAAGATGGTGCACACCGACAAAACGATGCCGAACTCCGAGCTTGTAAATACCACCGGTATGGATCAGCTTTTTGCTGACGGCAAGGTTGCCAACTATATCACCGGCACCTGGAGTCACAACAGCATCTTTGAGTCGGGCGCCAACTTCGACGTATCCGCCACCCCGGGCGGCACCACCGTCGGCTATGTTGATGTGTATATCCCGATGGCGAACACCAAGCACCCCGAGGCCACCCAGGCGGTTCTCGATTACCTCATCAGCTACGATGCCTGCGTTATTAAATATGAGAACAACCGTCTCGGCCCGCAGGTCAACCGCCGCGCTACCGAGGACTGCAAGGACAAGTGCTTTGCCGGTCTGAGTCCTGAGGGCGTTGAGTGCATCTTCGATTCTCTCGATAACTGCAAGCCTCTGACGGTATTCCCCGAGTGGGGCGAGTTCCTCTCCGACTCCCTGCTCCCCGCTTCCAATATGATGGCCGTTGGCGAGTCCACCGTAGACGAAGCGTTTGACAAGCTGCAGGCAGATGCGAAAGCGCTTCTCGGCAAATAATTTATCCTCTTTATCTGCACCTTTGGGGCGGTCATTGGTTTCGGCCGATGGCCGCCCCTTTTAAAAGAACAAGGGAGGTTTTTACCATGCTGAATAAGACGCCGTTTCGTTTTTTTACGAAGGGTGAAATTAAGCCGGAAGGATGGCTTCGGCGCCAGCTGCGCATCCAGGCGCAGGGGCTGAGCGGAAATCTGGACAAGGTCTGGCCGGATGTGCGCGACAGCCGCTGGATTGGCGGAGAGCGCGATGGCTGGGAGCGCGTTCCCTACTGGCTGGATGGCTTTATCCCGCTGGCCTACCTGCTGGAGGATGAGGACCTCATCGCCCGCGCTAGGCGCTATATCGATGGGATTCTGGACCGGCAGGCGGAGGATGGGTGGCTCTGCCCCTGCTCGATTGACGAACGCCGCTCCTATGATCTGTGGTCAGGCATTTTGATTGCGAAGGTGCTGGCCCTGTATGCGGATCTGAGCGGCGATGAACGCATTGAGGAGGCGCTCTACCGGTTTTTTCAGAATATGTGGGAGTTTACCCGCCATACCACCATCCATAACTGGGCCTCCCTGCGCTGGTTTGAAACGCTGATTCCGCTCTACTGGCTGTATGAGCGCCGGGAAGAGGAATGGATGATGCGCCTCGCAAAGCGTCTGCAGGAGCAGGGCTATGATTTTGAGCGCCTCTTTGCTCCCTACTGCGACCAGAAGCCGGAGCGCATCTGGACCTACTCCACCCATGTGGTCAATCTGGCGATGGCCATTAAACAGGGGGCATTGGTAACGCGCATGGAGGGCGGCGACCCGGAGGCGTTTGCCCACAGAATGCTCAAGGAGCTCTTCCAGTACCACGGCATGGCGGTCGGCCACTTTACGGGCGATGAGTGCGTGATGGGCGACAGCCCCGTTCAGGGTTCCGAACTGTGCAGCGTGGTAGAGGCGATGTATTCCTATGAGCAGCTGCTCTCCATTTCCGGCAATCCCGTTTGGGGCGATTATCTGGAGCGGCTGGCTTTTAATGCGCTGCCTGCCACCTGTAGCGCGGACATGTGGACCCACCAGTATGACCAGCAGACCAACCAGATTCGCTGCACGCGGCTGCCGGAGGACCATGTGGTGTTCGGCACCAACGGGCCGGAAAGCCACCTGTTCGGCCTGGAGCCGAACTTTGGCTGCTGCACGGCGAACTTTAACCAGGGCTGGCCGAAGTTTGCCCTCTCCACCTTCATGGCCTCGGATGAGGGGATTGTTTCTGCGGCTCTGGCCCCGGCCAGCGTGCGCACGATGATTGGCGGCCAGGCGGTCTGCTGCCGGCTGGATACCGAATATCCCTTCCGCAATACCCTCTGCTACACCGTTACGGCCGATGCGCCCACGGAATTTGAACTGAAACTGCGCATTCCCAGCTGCGCGGTCTCGGCGACCGTAGATGGGCAGCCTGCCCAGCCGGGCAGCTTCTACAGCATCAAGCGCGTATGGTCGGGCGAGACCAAGGTAGAGGTGGTTCTTCAGTTCGCCTGCCGGCTGGCCGAGCGCCCCCGCGAGATGAAATGCCTCTGGCGCGGCCCGCTGCTCTATTCGGTGGCCATCAAGGAGCGCTGGGAGATGCTCGAGTATATCCGCGCCGATGTAGAACGCAAATTTCCCTACTGCGATTATGAGCTTTATCCGGAATCTGCCTGGAACTATGGCTTCACGGCGGATGAAAGCTTCAAGGTGAGCGAGCGGCCGATTGGCAGCTATCCCTTCTCCGGGGAGGAGCCGCCGGTGGAAATTGAAGCCATGCTGGCCCCGGTGGACTGGCCGGAGGAATATGGGATAGCCGCCATCGAGCCGCGTTCGAGAAAGGCGCAGGGCGAGGCTTCGGCCGTGCGGATGATTCCCTATGGCTGCGCCCGGCTGCGCATGACCGAGATGCCGACCGTCGAGTAATTTTCCCGGTTTTTTCCGGAAATGCGGGTTCTGCTGTATAAGCGCAAAGAAAAAATCTGTACCCGGTCGGAGGGAAGCTGTCGTATCTGAAGTTAAACGCTGGCCAGGCCCGGATGACGGCCGCTATCTCCGCATTCATCTTTCCCGTTTCTCATGAAAAATCCCGCCCCTTTCCTGTACTTTCTCAGGAAAGGGACGGGAAGCTTTTTTAAAGAAAAGGGGAGAGGGGGCACTTCAGCAGCTTGCGCCGCCCTGGATCGTTTTATTCAAAACGGCGGTCTTATCTATTTCGGTATGCAGCAGCTGGTCGTTGACATAGTCAAAGCCGAGCCGCTCGATGGTATCGGCAAAGCGTTCGCCGGTTTTGCCTTCGTTACGGAAGAGCAGAATGGCCTTTTCCACCACATTCAGCACCTCTTCTTCCGAGGTGAAAATGCGGGTGAGCGGACGGCCATGGGCAATGCGCTTGCCCCAGCGGCCGCCGATATAGACCTTGTAGCCTTCCTGATAATCCAGTGCCTCGAAGGGGCAGCGATCCCTGCAGCGCCCGCAGTTGTTGCAGCTTTCGGGATCGATATGTACCTTTCCGTTTTCCACGCTGGCCACCTTGACCGGGCAGCTGGTTTCTACCTGGCACTTTTTGCAGCCGCGGCACTTCCCATAGTCCACCAGCGGCACCCGCTGGCCAACGATGCCCAGATCATTGAGGTCAGGCTTCACACAGTTGTTGGGACAGCCTCCCACCGCAATTTTAAACTTGTGCGGCAGGGTTACGTTATGGTAGCCAACATAGAAACGCTCATGCAGCTTTTCGCTCAGACCGAAGGAATCGAGCAGTCCATACTGACAGGTAGTCCCCTTGCAGGAAACCACCGGGCGCACCAGTGAACCGGTTCCGCCGGTATCCAGCCCGTGTTCCTTCAGGAAGGCGATGAGCGGATCAATCTGGTCATAGGAAACGCCCTGGATTTCCAAGGTCAGGCGGGCGGTCATCGTCACTGCGCCGGAGCCGAACCGGTCGGCCGCTTCAGCGACCACCCGCTGCTCCTCCGAGGTGATTTTTCCGTTGCGGGTGATAACGCGGACATTGAATACATCGTTATACCGCTTATCCTGCAGGCAGCCGAGCCCTTTGACCCGCTTTATCTCCTCCGGGGAGAGGCGGCTACCTGCGGCCCGTGCCTTTACCACGTTAAAGGAGACGCCGCCCTCCAACACGCGGGTGTTGGTGTAGCCGAGGGCCTTGAGCCGGTTCTGCAGGAAATAGGCCCGCTTTCCCCGGTTGCAGACGAGCAGCAGCTTTTCATCCTTCCTGAGGCCCTCGATGGGGCCGTTTGTTTCGCTCAGGTTCACCCAGCGCGCGCCGGGGATGCCGGGTGCCGGCAGAATATCGAGCACCGTATACTCTTTGGCCGCGCCGGCGGCATATTCGGCAGGCGAGAAGCTCTCAAGGCGGCCGGAAAGCTTGTTTTCGAGAATATAGCAGGCCTGCACAAACGGATGGATGGCCGTTGAAAAGGGAGGGGCATAGGCATAGTCCAGCGTATCGAAATCTTCGATTTTGGCGTTCATGGCGATGCCGGTAACGGCAATATCCACCATTTTGTCCACAGCGCCGCCCACCACCTGAATGCCCAGCAGCCGGTGGCTTTCCCGGTCGGCAATGAGCTTGGTGACGAAATTGGAGGCGCCCGCATAATAGTGGGCCTTATCATCGGTAACGCAGAGAACACAGGCAGGGTCAAAGCCGGCCTGCCGGGCCTGCTCCTCGCTGAGTCCTGTCCGTCCGGCATTCAGTCCCTCGGCCAGCCGGACAACCCCCGTGCCCAGCGTGCCGCCATAGGGGGCATCCTCTCCGGTGATATTTTTGGCCAGGCAGCGGCCGGTGATATTGGCGGTGGAGCCCATGGCGGACCACTGCGCCTTGCCGGTGATGCGGTTATAGACCTCGGCGCAGTCGCCCGCGGCATAGATATCGGGCAGATTGGTGCGCTGGTGGTCATCGACCAGGATGGCGCCCTTCTCCATATTCAGCCCGGAATCCGCCAGAAAGTCGGTAGCCGGGCGGATGCCGATGGCCAGTACCACCAGCTCTCCCTGAAAAACGCCCTCGCCGGTGCGCACACCGGTCGCCCGCTCGCTGCCGAGAACCTCCTGCAGCGCCGTTCCGGTCACAATGCGCAGCCCCCGGCTCTGAAGCTGGCGGCGGATATAGCCGGCCATTTCCGCATCAAACAGGCCGGGCATCAGCTGGCCGGCCATATCGACTACGGTGACGTTCAGCCCTTTGGCCATCAGGTTTTCAGCCATTTCCAGGCCGATAAAGCCGGCGCCGACAATGACGGCGCTGCGGCAGTGGTTTTTGTCCACATAATCCCGGAGGGAGATGGCGTCATCCGGCTCGCGCACGGTGAATACGCCGGGCAGCGAGGTGCCGTTTACAGGCGGCACAAAGGGCTTTGCCCCGGTAGCGATGATAAGCCTGTCATATTCCTCGGCCGTTTCTGCTCCGGACGCCACATTGCGGAAGGTTACCCTTTTTTCGGAGACGTTCAGATGAATGGCCTCCATGCCGGTCTTCACTGTTACGCCGGTCAGACCGGCATATTTCTGCGGGGTATTGACGATCAGTTCGTCCCGGCTTTCAATGCTGCCGCCCACATAGTAAGGCAGGCCGCAGCCGGCATAAGAAATATCCTCTGCCCGGGTATACAGCGTAACCTGGGCGCTGCGGTCCTGGCGCATGAGCTTGGCCGCAGCCTTCGTTCCTGCCGCAACGCCACCGATAACCATAATGCGCATATCGTTTCCGACTCCCCTTTTGTTTTGATACAGAATGGTACTCTGGCAGGGCAAAGCCCTGCGCTGCCGCCGAAGGGCAGCAGAAAACCGGCTACGACCGGTTTGGGTTATGAAAAAACAAGAGCATTTTGCGCCGCAGGGGGCGGCACAACCCGCCGAAAAACGGGCTCAGGAAAGCAAAGCTTTCCTGTCTGTGCTTATTATAGCATGGACCTTTTTTAAAAATCAATACGGCTGTTCTGAAAGTTAGACAAAAAACTGTATAAATATATGAAAAATGCCCTCTATTTTCTGAAAGACAGGCGTGCAGGAAATTTTTATCCGGAGAGGGAAAGAAGAAGGGGAGGCCGCTGCAGAAACGGATTTTTTCTGCAGCGGCCTCCCTGAAAAAATGGGGCCATATCATAGGGGAATATCAGGGGAGTCCGGGAAAAGGGAAGGGTGGATAGGCGGATAAAATGCCCGCGTGTGCAAAGACCGGGCACAGGGAAGGGGCGATTATGCCCGCGCTGAAAGAATTTGTTTCAGCGCCCTTTCCCGCAGCTGCGGGGAGGAAGGATTGTCCGCAAGTTCGGACGGCGCCCAATACCGGCAGAGTCTCTAAAAGCCGGAGCTTTACTTTGGCGGCAATCCGCCTCTCCACTTCCCGCTGAAATTCCTTTATCATCGGCGGATGTCCGCTTTGGATTCCGGACGCTTTCTGCCAGGACACTTCCGCCGGCTGCCCATTGAACCGCAAAGGAACACAGAAAAGGAAGTTATCTTATTCTGCCTATACCCATAAGTTTTATCGTAGCACCGGGGGGATGGAGATATCAAGAATTAGGAGGTGCCCACCCTTCTAACCCGGCATCTCCCAGCCTGCTTTGATTTTTATCTGTAAAAGAGCAATTTTGTCTTGACAATTGGCCCGCATGGATTATGATGATAAAAGCCGCATTTTTCAGCAGCCGTCGGCTGCAAAGGGGATGCCGGTCTTCGAAAAGCCATCCGGCTGGCAGGATAAAAACGGCAGACGGTCCTTTTAAGGAGTGGAATCACATGCATGAAAACGACCTGACCTGTGCTTCGCCCGAGGCGCTGGGCATCCCTTCGCAGGCCATACTGGATTTTCTTTATGAACTGCAGCAGCTGCGCCTGCCCATCCATGGTTTTTTGCTGCTGCGTCATGGCAAAATTGCCGCAGAAGGCTACTGTCCCCCGTTTAATGAAACGCGCGGGCACCGCATGTATTCGGTAAGCAAGAGCTTTACCTCGGTGGCCATCGGCATGCTGGCGGATGAGGGGAAAATTTCTCTGGATGACCGGGTGGCGGACTTTTTTCCCGAGTACCTCCCGGAAAACCCGCCCCGCTTTATGATGGAGGCAACGGTGCGCCATTTTCTGTGCATGTCCTCCTTTAATGAAAATCCCACCTATGATTTTGAGACGCCCGATTTTGTGCAGAGCGTTTTCAGCCTCCCATATCCGCTGCACAAGCCGGGGACGGTGTTTCGCTATGATACCTCCGCCACCGTTGCCCTCTGCGGCATTGTGGAAAAGCTCACTGGCAAACCGATGCTCACCTATATGCGCCCGCTTTTCGACAAGCTGGGCATCTCCCGGGATATCTGGTGCGTGCAGTCGCCGGAGGGGCGCTCCTGGACCGGCAGCGGGATTGTCTGTACCCCGCGCGACCTGGCCCGGTTTGGACTTTTCTGCCTTCACCGCGGCAGCTGGAACGGGGAGCAGCTGGTGAGCCGGGAATATATGGAGGCGGCAACCTCCCGGCAGATAGATACTACCGTCGCCCACGACGGCATCGGCGGCCCCGTCGGCTACGGCTATCAGTTCTGGATGATGCGGGAGGGCGGCTTCGCCTGCTGGGGTATGGGCAGCCAGTTCGCCTTTATGATGCCGAAATATGACAGCGTCTTCGTGATGACGGCCGATACCCAGGCAACCGGCAGCGCAGAGGATGCCGTTCGCCTGGCCTATTACCGCATGCTGGAAAAATTTTCTGTTTCTCCTCTCCCGGAGGAGCCGGCGCTGCAAAGAAAGCTTTGGGAGCGTTCCCATTCACTCCGGCTGCCGCTCCCCGTCGGGAGCCAAACGAGCCCCGTTTCCCAAAAGGTCTCCGGCGTCCGCTATATTTTTGAGGAGAACCCGGCCGGTTTTCACTGGATGCGGGCGGATATCGCGGAGGATGCCTGTACGCTGCACTATGAAAAGGCCGGAAAAGAGCATATGCTGAAGCTTTATATGGGTGAATATGGCCCCCTTTCCTTCCCGGATAAATATTTTGGGAAGCGCATCGGCGTGCGGGATACCCACTACCGTTGCGTCTCTGCAGGTGCCTGGGCGGATGACGGCACCCTCATTGGCATGATCTATGCGGTGGATGACTATCTGGGTACGCTGAAAATGCAGCTCACCTTTGCGGATGAGGACCTGACTGTTTTCATGGCGAAAAGCGCCGAGGCCTTTTTTGATGACTACAGCGGTTATCTTTCCGGTCACGCAGTGGAGGGATAACCGGGCCGGCAAAGGGGGATGGTCCTCTGCGGCGCGGCCTGCAGGAGGAGCTTTTAAAAAGGAAGGATTTTATGCTGATACTGCTGGTCATGCTGATGGTGGTCTTTTTCTCCTTCCAGTCGCTGTTTCTGCGGCTGTATTCGATACACTATGCCGGAGCGGACGCGGCGCAGTCGAGGCCGGTCTTTTCCATCTGCTATGGAATGTTTATTGCGGCGGCCTCGCTCATGGCGAACGGCTTTTCCTTTTCTCCCTCCTGGCAGACCTGGCTTTTGGGGCTGGTCAATGCGGGCGCCCTGCTGCTGTATAATATCTCGATGCTGGAGGCGGGCGACCGGGGCTCCTATTCCTTTCTGATGATAGCCAGCATGTTTGGCGGCATTCTGGTGCCGCTGGCGGCGGGGCTGCTCTTTCTGGAGGAGTATCTGCGTCCGCTGCAGGTTTTTGCGGTGGTGCTCATGCTCATCTCACTGGTGGTGATGAACCTGAAGGGGATATCCTTAAAGGAGAGCTCCGGCGCCTATTATCTCTGGTGTGCCCTGCTGTTTTTATCCAACGGCCTGTATGGCACGGTGATGAATCTGCAGACCCGTATGATGCGGGGGGCCGAGCGGGCGGAGATGCTCACCATCCTCTTTTTTGCCTCGGCGCTGGCGGCGGCATTGGGAGAAGCCCTTCAAAAGCGCGGCCGCCAGCTGGCCGGCGGCTTTCGGATGGGAAGGCGGGCGGCGCTCTTTCTGCTTTTCTGCTGCATTTCGGCGACGGTGGCCGCCAATCTTCTGCTTTATGTGTTGCCGATGATGAACTCCAGCGTTCTTTATACAGTGGATAACGGCGGCGTTCTGGTGTTGTCCATCTGTTATTCAGTTATTCTGTTTCACGAGAAGCCGCAAAAAATGCAGATTCTGGGAATGGCCTTGGCCGTACTCAGCATTATACTGATAGAGCTTTGAAAAACTGTGCTTCGTCCTTCAAAAAGGCGGGGAAGGGTATCGGATAAAAAGGGAGGTATTTTTTATGAAGCTTGGAAAAACGGGGCGCAGCGTGCGCTTAGGCATCATCGGCCTGGGTGGGCGCGGGCTTTCGCAGATGGATCTGCTGCTCACCATGCCGGATGTGGAGATTGTCGCCGTCTGCGACCGGTATGAGGACCGCATCCGGCAGGCGCAGGAGCATGTGCAGCGCGAGCGCGGCAGCTGTCCGGCAGGAACCGCTGATTATCGGGAGGTCAATGCGCGGGAGGATATAGAGGCGGTCGTCATTATGACCAGCTGGACGACCCATATCCTCATTGCGGTGGATGCCATGAAGCAGGGAAAGATCCCGGCGATGGAGGTGGGCGGCGCTTCTTCGATAGAAGAGTGCTGGCAGCTGGTGCGCACGAGCGAGAAGACCGGCATCCCGGTCATGCTGCTGGAAAACTGCTGCTATGGCAAAGAGGAGATGACACTGCTTAATATGATTCGCCAGGGCGTTTTCGGCGAAATCATCCACTGCCGCGGCGGCTATATGCATGACCTGCGCGAGGAGATCGGAAACGGCGACCTGGACCGCCACTACCGGCAGGAGAATTTTATCCACCGCAACGGCGAGCTGTATCCCACCCATGAGCTGGGGCCGATTGCCAAATATATAAACCTCAACCATGGCAACCGGATGCTGTCGCTGGTTTCCATGGCCTCCAAGGCGGTGGGAGCCGGGGCCTGGATGAAGGAGCACCGGCCGGATTCGCCGCTTTGCAAAACAGCCTTTAACGAGGGCGATGTGGTCACTACGATGATTAAATGCGCAAACGGGGAGACGATTGTGCTCACCCACGACTGCACGCTGCCGCGCCCCTATTCCCGGGGCGGCTATGTGCAGGGCCTCAAGGGCGTTTGGGAGGAGGATAACCGCGGCATCTACCTGGAGGGGCGCACCAAACAGGAGGGCGAAGGCGAGCATCGCTTTGAATCGGATGCCCCCTATATGGAGGAATACATGCATCCGCTTTGGCGGGAATATGAGGCATTCGGCCTGCGCGGCGGCCATGGCGGAATGGACTATCTGGTGCTGCGCGCCTTTATCGAATCCATCCAGAACGGCAGAGCCTTCCCGATTGATGTTTACGATACGGCCAGCTGGATGGCAGTCACCTGCCTCAGCGAGCAGTCGGTCGCCATGGGTTCGATGCCGGTTCCGGTTCCGGATTTTACTGACGGACGCTGGATTGGCCGCGAGCAGCGCCCGGGAGACATCTTCTCGCTGGATAAGGTATATTCCGAAGCCTTCCGGTAAACGGGGCCGGCTGCCGCCCTTTCGAAGGATGAAAGCGGCCTGAACGGCTGCCTGCCTCCGGTTTGGCCTGCCCTCCAAAACGGTAGCAGCCACAGGGAACAGAAAGAAACAACCGCCCGAAAAAAGCCTCTGGCTTTTTTCGGGCGGTTGTTTTGCTTTTCCTTGCTGCCGGAAAATATCCTCTTCAGCCTTTGATAGAGCCAATCATAACGCCCTTGACAAAGTATTTCTGAACGAAGGGATAGATGAGCAGAACCGGAATCATGCTGACAACAATCAACGCATATTTGATAACGCCGGCTGCCTGCGCCAGCTGGGCCTGCAGCTCGGGATCTGCAACGGTGGAGGGATCTATCTGGTCCGCCATCAGGATTTCGCGCAAAAACAGCGTCAGCGGGTAGAGCTCCTTGTCGTGCAGATAGATCATCGCGTTAAAGTAGGCGTTCCAGTGGCCGACGCCATAGAACAGCGTTAAAACGGCGAGGATGGCCTTGGAAAGCGGGATAACGATGCGCACGAAATAGGTGATATCGTCGCACCCGTCAATCTTCGCGGCCTCGAGCAGTTCTATGGGGATGTTCGACTGGATAAAGGTACGGGCTACAATCATGTTGTAAACGCCCATCGCGCCCGGGATGAGCAGCGCCCAGGGGGTGTTGAGCATTCCCAGCTTCTGAACCAGCATGTAGGATGGGATCATGCCGCCGGAAAAGAACATCGTAAAGGTAAAGAAGAGCATGAGGCCGTTCCTTCCCGGTACGTCCGGCCGCGAGAGGCCGTAGGCGGCAATCATCGTTACAAAAATGTTGATGCAGGTTCCTGCTACCGTATAGAACAGGGAGTTGCGAAAACCGGTCCACACAGTCGAGGTGTTAAAAACGGTTTTATATCCCTCGAGGCTGAAATCAACCGGCCAGAGGTAAACTCTGCCTGCCTGCACAGCGGGGCCGGAGGAAAAGGATGCAGCCAGAACGAAGATGCAGGGATAGAGCACCAGAATAAAGAAAATCGTCAGGATAATGGTCAGAACGACATAGAAAATCTTGTCGCTGAGCGTATCGTTTTTGAACTTCTGAAAAGCGGTCGCCATCGTTTTTCCTCCTTTCTAAAAGAGTCCGCTGCCGCTGAGCTTCTTGCTTCCCCAGTTGGCGATAAGCAGCATGATAAAGTTGATAATCGAGTTAAACATGCTGATAGCGGTGGAGTAGCTGAAGTCGTTGATGGCACTGGCAAGACCTATCTTATACACATAGGTGGAGATGATTTCGCTGTAGTTCATGTTGAGGCTGTTCTGCATGAGCAAAACCTTCTCGAACCCAACGCTCATAATGTTTCCGACAGCGAGGATCAGCATGATGCTGGCGGTCGGCAGGATGCAGGGCACATCCACATAGAGTACCCGCTGGAAACGGGAAGCGCCGTCAATCAGCGCGGCCTCGTGCAGGGAGGGGTCAACGCCGGCCAGCGCCGCTATGTAGATAATCGCGCTGTAGCCGGTGCCCTGCCAGACGCCCGACCAGACATAGATGTGCTTAAAGTTGGTGCCTTCTGCCAGGATGTCAGGGCCTATCTGGCCGGTCAAAAGGGTATACAGGTTGCCATAGAGGCCGGTGCGGTTGCTGAGCAGCTGGAAAATGAGGCCGACCATGACGACGGTGGAGATAAAGTGCGGGATATAGGTAACTGTCTGAATGGCCTTTTTGTAGCGGGGCAGCGGCATGGCGTTGAGCATCAGCGCGAAGATGATGGGCAGCGGAAAGCTGATGATGAGGCCATAGAGCGAAATGGTCAGCGTGTTTTTCAGAACGAGGATAAACTTGTAGGACTGGAAGAACTTTTTGAAGTTATCGAGCCCTACCCAGGGGCTGCCGAAGATGCCCAGGGAGAAATCGTATTTCTTAAAGGCGATGAGCAGACCGCCCATCGGGATATAGGCAAAAATAACGATGTAAGCAACCGGGATAAGCAGGAGCAGATAAATCTGCCACCGCTCGCGAATCTGCTTCCAAAGCAGGCTTCTGTGCGCTGCACCACTCCCCGGAGGCGCGCCCGTTCCAGCTTTAGTCATAAAATTTTCACCTGGCCTTTCTGAGAGGATAAGAAATGGGCCGGGAAATTTCCCGGCCCATTACAGACGTTACACAATGTGCTCCTGTGTGAGCCGCTTATTTGAGACGGTCATAGGCGGTTTGAGAGGTCTGAATCAGAGTCTGGAGGCCCATGTTGTCCATTTCCTTCAGGTAGCTGTCCCATTCCTTCTCGACGCTGCGTGCGCCGGTTACAAACTCGGCAACGCTCTGCTTGACATAATCGGTAACGTTGGTGATAGTTTCTGCGATCTCGGTGGTTTCCTCCGCCGTGTACTTGAGGGCCGGAAGAATCTTTTCGGGATGCGCATCGAAGTTATACTTCGCATTGAGCGGGCCGACCATGCCGCTCTTCTTGTCCGGGCTCCAGGGGTTGGCAGCGTTGCCGACGGTGTTGCCCATGTCGAAGGAGGCATAGCGCGGGCCAACGTTGTGCCAGTGCTTGTTGGTGTTAACCGCCCAGATTTCGTTGAGCTGCAAAAGGGTAATGCTGTCATACTGGCCGAGGTAAACGGAGCCATTGATGATGTCGCCAAACTGAGAGGGATCATCCGTCCAGTCAACGCCCTTCTCGCCGAAGCGCATCGACTCGCTCACGTCGTACTCATAGAAGATATCGCCGAATTTGATAGCCAAATCAACATTCTTGCAGTTGGTGGTGATGGAGAAGTCCTGCGTGGGGGAGTAGGCGTTGTAGGGGCTGTAGGCAACGCCCTTCGGCCCTTTGAGCGGGGCGATGAGGTCCATCTCTTGGAAGTTCGCGTTGTTGTCGTTGTCCGGCCAGGCCTGGCTGTTGCTGCCCGCGGAGGTGAAGCCGACCACATTCGGGGTGTTGTTGAGCATGGCTTTCCACTGGGTATCGTCGTTCGTAAAGGTGGCGGGGTCGATGAGTCCTTCCTTAAACAGGTCGTTGAGGTAGAGGAGGCCTTCTTTAAAGTCATCGGTGGTGTAGGGGGCGTAAACGGTGTTGCCGTCCTCAGAGAGCGCGAGGCCGGTGTTCTGGCCAAAGCCGTTGAAGAAGGTGAAGGAGTTAATCAGCGCCCACATGGTGTTGTTGCCGTAGCCGCCTGCGGCGTAGCCATAGATACCGATTTCATCCTTCACGCCGTTGCCGTTCGGGTCGCCGTCGCGGAAGGCGATGAGGCAGTCCTTGAGCTCGTCAGTCGTCGTAGGAACTTCCTTGCCGACCGCTTTGAGCCAGGCGCCGTTGATATACATGCGGTAGGGGGTGAAGTTCCAGGCTTCCGGCTCGAACCGCGGCAGGCCATAAATGTTGCCGTCCGCGCAGGTGATGGAGGTAATCATCTCATTGCGGTCCTCATCCGGGATGGCGTTGAAGTTCGGCATCTTCTCGGGATCCATGACATAATCCTTGATGTTGAGAAGAACGCCCTTGTTGGCATAGTCTACCATCGTCTCGGCGCTGATGGCGCCCCAGGTGATGAAGATATCGGGCAGGTCATCCTTGCTGGTGACCATCAGGGAAATCTTGGTCTTGGTCTCGGTGCCGTCGTTCGGGAGCATGTAGAACTCGAGCTCGGCCCCGCTCTTCTCTTCGAGCAGGTGGGTGAGGGTGTTGTCATCATAGTCGGTGATGTAGGTGTTGCCCTGCAGGGCGATGACTAACTTGTTGTCGCCGCCTGCCGCATCACCGGCGGGGGCTGCGGAACTTGCATCGCCCGCTGCCGAGCTTGCGGGAGCGCCGGAGCTTGCAGGAGCCGACGAGCTGGCGGCCCCGCCGCCTCCACAGCCGGCCAAAGCGCTGGCGCCCATGGTGGCTGCAAGGGTCACAGCCAAAATTTTGTTCAGTTTCATTGCTTAGGTTCCTCCTTAGTATATGGTTTTGCCTATTGGATAACAAATTTCAGTTCGGAGCCGGTAGGATAAATCCGGGTCCGGTAGAGGGTATCGCCCCATTCGCCTAAAAGCTTCGGGTCGGTGATAGTGATTTTTTCAACCTCCATGCGCCCGGCGCCGGTAAAGGTAATTTCCCCTTGCCCTTCAATCTGCAGGCAGCTGTCCCCAGCGGTGGGCGCATTAAGCGTCATCAGCGTTAGGAAGGTGCCTTCTGCGGCCGGGGAGAACCGGTCGGTAACGGTGATGGATTTCCCCTTTATAAACTCCACCTCCCGCTGGTAGCTTTCTACCGTTCCTGCCGGATAGCAGGCGGAAAGCTCCATGCGCATGGCGGCGCGGCCCTCCTCGAGTACTGCATCCTCCACCTTCGCGGCATATTCGTGGCCTGCCAGCTGCATTACATCGCCGAAGGTCATTACGTTGTGATACTGGCTCTGCATCGTCCAGATATCATAGCGCTCGGGCGAGAAGGTCTTCCGGGAATAGGTTTCAACGCCCACATCAATCAGCATCGGCCTGCCATCCCGGTAAACGGTGATGCTGCCGGTGTCGTTGTGGTTGTGGCTGTCATCGTTTCCGCCGGCCTTGGCCGCCAGGAACAGGTGCCCGTCCCGCGCAATCAAAAGGCCGACGCTCTCATAGTAGATATCCTTTTTCACCGGGGGACGGGAGGTATCATAAGAAGAGATTTCCGCTTCGGTGAAGGCGGCCTGCAGCCGATAGAAAAGATTTTCTGAGCGCTTGGTTCTCTCCCCGTCATCTGCCTGGTGGTCGATGGCGGCATAGCGCATCATTTCTTCATTGCCAACGCGCTTGGCGAAGAGGAAATCTCTCGCCCCCGCGCGTCCGGCTGTCGGTGCGCAGTCGGCAAAGTTGGCGTAATACCGGTCGTCCACATGCACATTCATGATATAGGGCGCGATATTTTTTACTTTGGTTTGCTCATAGAGCCCGGCAAAGGCGTTATCCGTGCAGGCATTGAGCACCTCAATGGCATTGAACAGGCAGAGTCCCGCCGCGCGGTAGTAGCTGGCGCCCTCGTTGCAGCAGCCGTCCTCCCCGTAGGAGTCGAGGAAATAGTCGAGGCACTGGGCCGCCTCCACTATCAGCTGCCGCTTGGTAGCGCGGTCAAGCTGCGGGTCACTCAGGCAGGCAATCAGCGTGTTCTGGGTGCACCAGGGCGTCCAGTTGTTGACAAAGGCGCCGGGAGCGCCCATCCATCCCCAGTGGTGCCGTCCGGAAAGGAAGGGTTCCACCGTGCGTGCGCGCACCTCGCGGCGGATACGTTCATCAATAAGCGGGGTAACGCTGTCCAGCTGCTCCTTTAGCAGCCAGGAGACCATGGCAAGCTGCGCGCCGGTCTCGCAGGAAAAGAGGTCGGAAACCGGGTCGGAATTGTCCGGGATGCACAGGTGCGCCCAACCCGGATAATAGTTGTGCGCCGGCAGCTGCCAGCCGCTCTCCTCGCAGATGGCCATGACGCCGTTGATAATGGTATCTAAAAAGCGTCCCTTGTTTTCGCAGCACTCGGCCAGCACCAGCGCATTGAGCACACGGCGGCGGGTGAAATAGATATCTTCAAACATCGAGCGGTTGCCGATCCGGCAGAATTCCATATATTTGGTAGCCGGCAGCATGGGATAGTTATAATCGATAACCTGTTCGCCCTGCGCGATCAGGTTTTTGCGCAGCTTTTCCGGCAGGCCTTCCCAGCCTTTTCGGTCGCTGGCGGGGGCATAGGGTGCAAAGGTATGAATAGGGCCCTGGTAGCGTCTGGCAATTTCAGAAACCATGTCTACAATCCCTTCTTTGCTGTTATTGTTGGTCGGTTGACAAGACCGTTTATTGGAAGGCCGGTTCTTCAAAAACCAGCTCGCTCCCGTCCAAAAGGCGCAGGGTGAAGCGCTGATCCTCTTCATTACCGGAGGCTTCTACCCTCTCGATCGGGCAGCTGCCTTCTTCACAGGGGAAGATAACCGTTACCGCGCGCCGGGCAGTGACCGACTGGCGGACGGTGGGGATGGCGCTGTATGCGCCCTGACGGCCGCTGCCAGCAGAAACCCAGCCCTGCCATTCGGGGGAAACGGCGCCCAGTACCAGCTCGACGCCGTCCTGTGCGCGGGAGGAGAGCAGCGTAACATTCGGGGCGGTGATTTTGCCGGCCTGCAGGGAGGCCTTCTCATCTCCCAGGTGCCAGAGGGTTTCGAAGCGGTGCTCCCCCTCGCCGGTAAAGCGGTCGACAACGGCGAAGAAGGGGGAAAGCCCCTTGGGCGGGCGCTTAAAGAAGTAAACGCTGCGGCGGTGGGAAACAGCGCGATCCTGCGTGGGGCCGTAGCCCTCGTCATACACCCCTTCGCCGAAGTCAAAGTCCTCTTCAATCCGCCAGCGCATACCGGACTCCTTGCGGATTTCCTCCTCCTGCCAGGAATAGCCCTCGCGGCGGTTCTGGTCAAACCCATCCACCCGGACGGTGTTGTGCGAGCGGGTGGAGAGTACATACCGGCGCATTTCGGAGGTATCATAGGCATAATTTCCGCCCTCGGTCAGAAGCACCTTACCCCGGCCGAAGACTAGAAGGTTGAGTTTGTCCTCGTGCTGGTGCGCCCTGCCGAAGGGGGCGGCGTCAAAGAGGCCCCAAACGGCGTCCGGCTCCCAGCCGGTACGCATGGCGAGAAAGCCCGCATAGGGCAGCGCAACCGAGCGGTAATCGGGCGCCCTGCCCTCCTTTTTATCGGAAACAACCCAGCGGAAAACTTCGTTTTTGGGGAAAAGCTCGCTGCTCTTTCTCTCGAGCAGCTTTTTGCTTGCATGCCAGCCGCCGTCGTTAATATCAGGCAGCCGCCCATCCGGCATCATGAGCTTGACGTCGATTTCAGACGCACGCTCGAGCGCCGGCAAAAAGCTCTCCGGCACCGGGACGCCATAGGCCCGCGCTGTCCGGATAAGGCGATGGTAGTTGTTGATGACCACATCGTGGTAGCCGGTGGAGAGCTCATACTGGAACCCATCCGGATAAATCTGGCGGCCCAGCTCCTCTCCCAGCATTTTAAAGGCATACTCCAGCCAGCTGGCGCTCTCTTTAAAAACAGGGTAGAGGATGCCGATCTGTGCCAGCCCGTTCATCTCCATAATCAGCCAGTTGCCGGTCACATGCTGGTGGCGCAGGCGCATGCCGTGCTCATAAACCGAACGGTACCAGTCAACGAGCAGCTCATCGGTAAAGGCGGGGGAGCGGCAGAAGGCGTGCAACGTGTAGGGCCAGTTCGCCCCCATGCGGATACCGCATTCGATCGTGCGCCAGCAGAGGGTTTCATAGCCAATCGTATCCTCCGGCGGGCAAATTGCCTGGCGCACCCAGCTTTCAAACAGGCGGGCGAAATGCTGCGCATAGCGCTCGTCCCCCGTTTCCCGGTAGACATGCCCGAGCAGCTTCCACTCGTTGTGTCGGCTGAGCTGCCAGGTCCATTCCTTATACTGGTTGTAGGTGGGGTTATGAAACCAGTCCACCTTATCGCCGAAATCACATTCGGTGCCGCAGGAGATCAGCTTGTTTTCACAGATGCGCTCCGCTGCTTCTCTTATGCTCTCGTTTGGACGCGTATAGTTGTTTTCGGGTATTTCATAGGGAATGGTAAAAAAGACATCCGGCCTGAGGCTCGTGCGCACATAGGCGGCAAACGCAGCTTTGGCGCCCTCAAAATCTTCTTTTTGAACGGCCTCCCGGACCCTTTCTAGGCCGGGCAGCTCGAGGTTCAGGCAGGCGGTAAAAAACTTTTCGATGGGAAGCAGAGGTCCGGTTATAGTCATGGCGCCAGCCATCCTTTCTGTTTGCAGATACGGCCAGGCTTGCCGGCCGAGAGATGAAGCGGAAGCAGGCTGTTTGTTGCTAAAAATACACATTTACAAACTGAGTTTTAGAGCTTATACACAACAGTTTCGCATGGAGCCTTTGTCCAAATTTTGGATAAGTTCCATGCGTTTTTTGTTGTTATTTCTGAACTTTTTTCCTGGAAATGAAGAGTCCTTAAAGTGTACATTAAAATAATATACTTGCATTATATAAAATTACATCTATTTTGTCAATATGCATTTTATTTTTGTATATCCCTTCCATTTTTAAAATTTTATACCATGGAATATGCAAAATGAGTGCGGGAGAGCGGAGGATTTCCCAGGTCGCATGGCAAATTTTGCAGTTATTTTTTGGGGAAGCTGCATAATGGATTGATTTGTCTGAGACAAAAAAGCAGATGTCCGCAAAGAATGGAACATCTTTGCGGACATCTGCAAAAAACCGGTTTTTCCAGATGACAAAGGGAAAGGGCTTTTATTATGGATGCCGCGGCCCTTATTTTATATGGGCAGATATCGTTTGCAAAGGCGCCTGCTTTTCCTTCAATGGCCACCCGCTTATTTTACCGGCTTGCCTTCGATATATACCTGCAAAACGTTGGTTTCAACCGCAAAGCAGTTCCCATCCATAATCACGAGGTCGGCATCCTTGCCCTTTTCAATCGAACCGACCCGGTCGGCGATACCGGCATGCCTGGCGGGATTAATGGTAATGGCGCGCAGCGCATCAAACGGGTCCATTCCGGACTTTATAGCCAACGCGGCGCACAGCGGCAGATAATTGAGCGGAATGACCGGCGAATCGGTGATAATCGAAACGTCGCATCCCTTTTGTGCGAGGATTCCCGGCGTTGCGAAGGTCTTGTCCCGCAGCTCGAATTTGGTGGCATGGGTCAGCGAAGGACCGACCGCCACCGGCACATGCTCAGCTGCCAGCTCATCGGCAATGAGGTGCCCCTCGGTCACGTGCTCGAGGGTGATTTTAACGCCGAATTCCCTGGCAATGCGCAGCGCGGTGAACAGGTCATCCGCCCGGTGGGCGTGTGCCTTGAGCGGAATTTCCCCATGCAAAACGGGAAGCAGCGCCTCGAGCTTGATATCATAGGCCGGCTTTTTAAGCGGGTCATCGCCTGCGGCAGAAAGCTTTTCATCATATTCCCTTGCCTTAAAGAGCGCCTCGCGCAGCCGGGCGGCGGTGGACATGCGGGAGGAATTCCCCTTATCCCGGTAGCACTTTTTGGGGTTTTCGCCAAAGGCACACTTCATGGCGATGGGGTTGCGCACGATCATTTTATCCACCCGCGTGCCCACCGTTTTAATGGCGGCGAAGGTGCCGCCGAGAACGTTGGCCGAGCCGGGGCCGGTGCAGGCGGTCGTTACCCCTGCGCGGGCGGCCTCCAGCAGGGTGGGGTCGGTCGGCTGAATACCGTCAATCGCCCGCAGCTGGGGGCTGAAAATATCCCCCATTTCGTTGACATCGTCCCCCTCGAAGCCGATGCCGCTCTCCTCCATGCCAACATGGCAATGCGCATCCACAAATCCGGGGTAGATCTCCTTTCCGGAGGCATCGACCGTCTCGCACCCTGCGGGTA
The DNA here is from genome assembly GCA_022792175.1 of Provencibacterium sp. Taxonomy (GTDB): domain Bacteria; phylum Bacillota; class Clostridia; order Oscillospirales; family Ruminococcaceae; genus Harryflintia. The sequence continues at coordinate 163,562 of JAAWAN010000028.1, read as the reverse complement.
CCGGGAGGCCGGGGCCGATTTCGGCAATTTTTCCATCTCTAATCAGAATATCTGCCAGATAGGGCTCGCGACTGATGGCATCATGAACACGGCCGTTTTTGATACAAAGCAGCAAATAAAACACCCTTTCGCCGTATATTTCCTTTATTGTAGCGCTTTTGCCTCTCCGGGTCAATAAAAAGGCCTCATTTATTCGCCGGTCTCGATTTTTAAGCTCATTCCATCCACCGAAACGCCGAGGGAACGGCGGATGGGGAAACGCTCATCCCGGCAGAAACCCGCGCCCTCGCCGGTATGAAACGGGCGGCCGGAGCGCAGGGCATAACGCGCCACCTCGCAGAGAAAATCCTCAAGCTCCTCCCGCTTCCAGAAGCTGCCGAGAATCTCCATCTCCGGCAGACCGAAGTTTTCCAGCCCATAGGTATAGGCGTTTAGGCCCTGCTGTCCGCTGGTAACACCGATATAAATCCAGTCGCGCACCGGATAATCCCCTTCTTTCAGAAGCAGGGCCTGCTCCCGATAAAATTCCGGCTGGAAAACGGCGCCCGCCGTACAGACGGCGCAGACGCTCTGCTGGGTGAGGCAGCTGGCACACAGCTGGGAAAAGACCGTAGCCGTTTCCAGCGCCCCTTCGTTTCCCATAACGGCTACCTGCAGGTGGGCGGTGTGGCTGCGTGCGGCCTCCATCGCTCCCTCCCAGTAAAAATTGTTGACGGCATACTGCTCCGCCTCCCCCTCCGGAACCGGTTCCAAAGCGAGTGTAACAGCGGCCAGCATTCCCTGATAGTCGAAGGTGGCCGAGCCGGCATGCTGAATATGGACACAGGAGGCGGGCCAGTCCCAATCGGTTTTCAGCTGGGCGCAGAGCTGGTTCACATCAAAAGCCGGGCGGCTGAGCAGCACCGAACCGAGAAAGGAGTGGCGTCCGCTCCCCGGGGCGAGCAGCTGCAGAAGCTGCTGAACCTCGGGGGAAGGGCCGGTTTCCGAATCCTGAATGCCGCGCGCGCGCCGCATCCAATACTCCCGGCGCGCCTCCACCAGGCGGACGGCATCCGCCAGAGCACTCTCCGGCTGATAGGGAAGCTCTCCCTGCGTATGTCCGCAGCCCTCAGCTTTTTCTCCCCGGTAGCCGCCGCTGACGCCCAGCAGCCATTTCTTTCCGAAGAAGGAGCGCTTATACCGGAAGAAGTAATAGCGCCTTCCATGCAGCTCGAAGCGGCCAGCCTCTTTTATTCGGCGGCCGGGACGCCCGCTGTTTTTTTTGAGCCAGCCTGAAAGGGTTTTAGCAGCCAGACGGCTTTCTTCTTTTTTGTTTTCCATAATTTTTCACCTCTAATAGCAAAGGGCCGGCTGAGGGAGGGTTCGGGCCTTTGCCCCGGCTTTTTTCTCCGGCAGCTTTTCATCCAGTATACTATAAAGGTGTGGTTTGGGCAACTGATTTCCGATTATTTTGGGGCTCCGCCTGTTTTAGTCCCATGAACCTTCTTTTTGTGTTATAATAAGCGTAAACAGGAAAGCAGAGCTTTCCTGAACCCGCTTTCAGCGGGCTGCGCCGCTTTGCGGCGCAAAGTGCGCTTGTTACATCCTGGCGAAACCGGCAACGCCGGGCGAAGCCCTGCAGATATGATATAATAGCCACAAGCGGATATTATGCGCTCATAAGCGGAAAAGGCTGGCGGCAGCGCAGAGCCCGGCCGCTGTGCGGTAATACCTATTATAAGTTTTCCGGCAGCGCCGGCTTTTAGTCAGGGCAGGCGCCCGGCAGGGGAGGAATATGAAGACATGGAGCAGGTTCTGGTAGTTGGCAGCCTGAATATGGATATGACAGTGACCCTTTCGCATTTTCCGGCAGTAGGGGAGACGATTCTTGCCGGGGGATTTCAGCAGAGCCCGGGCGGGAAGGGGGCCAATCAGGCCTATGCCATCGGCAAACTGGGCGGTGCGGTCCGCTTTCTGGGGGCAGTGGGCGATGACCCGGACGGGCAGGCACTGTGCGATAATCTCCGGCAGGCCGGTGTTAAGGTAGAGGGGGTTCTGGTAAAGCCGGGCGGGCAGACCGGGCGGGCCATCATCTATGTGGACAGCCGGGGGGATAACAGCATTGTCGTTTTGCCGGGGGCGAATGCCCTGCTGACAGCAGAGGATATCCGCAGTCAGCGGCAGCTGCTGGAGGAGTGCTCGACCGTTTTGCTGCAGATGGAGATTCCGATGGGGACGATTGACTATACCATCCGTACGGCGTTTTCCCTGGGCAAGCGGGTCATTCTGGACCCGGCGCCCGCTACGGGCGAATTTCCGAAGGAGCTTTATCCCTATATAGATATAATCAAGCCGAATGAAACCGAGCTGGGCATTCTGCTCGGCGATCCGGATGCCGGAAAGCAGGTGGAGCGCTCTGCCCGGCGGCTGAAGGAATATGGGGTTAAAAACGTGCTGGTGACCCTCGGGGAAAAGGGAGTATATGTCGATACCCAAAACGGCGAGACTGCCCATATCCCGGGGCATGCCGTTCGCGCGGTGGATACCACGGCAGCGGGCGACAGCTTCAGCGCCGCGCTGGCCATGAAGCTTTCGATGGGGGAGAAGCTGATAGAGGCGGTTCGCTATGCAAACCTTGTTTCCTCCATCGTCGTAACCCGCAAAGGCGCGCAATCCTCTGTTCCCTCCGGGGAAGAGGTGGAGGAGCAGAGGAAAAAGATATATGGATAAGAAGGGGCGCATCCTTCCTACCTTTAAAAAGCGCCCGCCCCGTTTGCCCTTCATTTTTCCGGCAGGGAGCTTTCGGCAGGCGCAGGATTTTTATTCCTGCGCATCCTGCTCTTTGAGCGGGCGGGAGAAGAGGATGAGCAGGATAATCATGCCGAACAGAAGGATGTTTAAAAGGAACGGCAGGCGGATGCTCATCTCCGACAGCCGGCCGACAAGCGCGCCGAAGGGAGAGGTGATGCCGAGCGTTATGACAAAGAGCAGCCCGAGGGTGCGGGCGCGCTCCTGCCTGTCGACAAAAAGGACAAGAATCGAGTCGTTGCGGGGAATGAGCAGGGCGGCCGAGAAGGCATCGAGCAGCAGGTAGACAGCGAGCAGCCAGAGGCTCTGGCCGGAGGTGAGCAGCAGGGTGACGTTTGCGAGCAGATAGAGCGCCGCGCCGGAAAACATGATGGGCCGGAACTTCATCTGGTTGAGCTTATGCTGAATGGTGAAAATAAAGGTCAGCATGACCGCTGCACGCACCATCGGGAAGAGGGCGACATATCCCTCCGGGATACCGAGCTGGCGGGTGATATACAGCCCGAAGAAGTTGCCGTTGATCATCTGGGTGATGTTGATGAGCACCTTGAGCGCGAGGGCCACAAAGGTGGCGGGGGTGTGCAGAATATTCCGGAAAATCTGGCCGTAGCCGCGAAAGAGGGAGAAAAAGGAGGTGTTTTTCGTCTGCTCCCGGCGGATTTTCCCCTGTGCCGTTTCGGTAGAGAAGTGATAGAGAATGAGAAATTTGCTGGTCATCATGAGAAAGGTGAACAGATAGAGCATGCGCATGGCGGGAACGACTGAAAAGCGCCCGACCAGAAGGCTGGAAAGCGGGGCGAAAAAGACCGAGAGCAGCCCCGAAACGCTGACCCAGGTGTAAACATCCACCAGCTTTTCTGAGTCGCAGTCCTCAACGAGCAGGCAGCTCCAGGCGTTATCGGTCACCTGCCACATGCTGTTGAAAACGGTGGCGGCAAAAAACCACCAGAAGTTCTGGGAGCACATCCAGATAAGCGAGGGGATGCTCCAGGAAATCATATCGAAGATGAAGGTGGTTTTGCGCCGCCCGAGCTTATCGGTGAGCAGTCCCCCGAATAGGGCGCCGAACATCTGGAAAAAGGCGGAGAAGGTGGCGATGAGGCCGATCTGCAGGTCGGTGAGGCCCAGCTGGGCCATATACAGGCTCGCATAGGGAATATAGAGGTTATAGGGGATTCCCCAGAGCGGCTCGGTATACACGCAGGCGCGCGGATTGCCGCGCAGCTCGATGAGCGTGCGCATCAGCGGGTGGCGCCGCAGGAGAGCGAGGGGCTTCATAAAGAGAAACATCCTTTCTTAAAAAAGGGCGGCAGGCCGCTCTTTTTTCTGTTTTAACGGGTGCCTATGGCCGGGCGGTGAAAAAGTAGCAATCCCCCTGCCGGTGGGTAACAATGCGGAAAACCCGGTCGAGCTGCCCGCCCTCGGCCAGCGCCTGCGGAATGTCGCAGGCGGCAATCTGCCCATTTTCCATCAGCGCGGCCCGGTCGCTGTAGCGCAGCGCGAGCGAGAGGTCATGCAGCACCATGACGATGGTTTTCCCCTCCTTTTTCAGCTCCCGTATCAGCTCGAGCAGCTCGAACTGGTAGCGCATGTCCAGATAGGTGGTGGGCTCATCCAGAAAGATCGTTTCCGTCCCCTGGGCGAGCGCCATGGCGATATATACCCGCTGCCGTTCGCCGCCGGAGAGGGCGCGCAGCTCGCGCTGCGCCCAATCGGCAGTGCCGGTGCGCTCCATTGCCCGCTGCACCGCCTCGCGGTCGGCTTTGTGCAGCCTGCGCGAGAGGCCCAGATAAGGGAAGCGCCCGTAGCAGACGAGCGAGCTGACTGTAATAGCGGGCGGGCTCTGCGCCTGCTGCGGCAGAAAGGCGGCAGTGCGCGCAAATTCAGTGCGCTCAAACTGGCGGATATCCCGGCCGTTCAGCAGAATCTCTCCCCCCTCCAGCGGCAGCTGGCGGGCGGCGGCGCGCAGCAGCGTGCTCTTCCCGCAGCCGTTCGGGCCGATGAGGGCGAGCACCTCCCCCGGATGGACCTGCAGGTTCAGCCGGTGAAGGACCGGCCTTCCCCCATAGCCGGCGCAGACCTTTCGAAACTCAATCATCAGCCTGCCTCCTTCGCTGGCGCAGCAGCAGAAAGAGAAAAAACGGGCCGCCCAGCAGCGAGAGAACGATGCCCACCGGCAGCTCATAAGGGGAGAAGAGCGCCCGGGAAAGGGCATCGCAGAGAAGGACGAATGCCGCCCCCAGCAGCGAGCAGGCGGGCAGCAGCAAAACGTTGCTCCCGCCAATCAGCCGGCGGGCAGCATGAGGGGCCAGCAGCCCGACAAAGCCGAGCAGCCCCGCAAAGCTGACTGCCGCCCCTGCCAGAAGCGCCGCGGAGAGAATGGCCAGAAACCGGGTGCGGGCAACATGCAGCCCCAGAGAGGCGGCGCTCTGCTCGCCCAGCTGCAGAATATCCAGCTCGACGGCGAGCAGTGCCGCCAGCAGAAACCCGGCGATAAGGTAAGGGGCGGCATTTTGAAGGGCGGCGAGATTGACCCCGGAAAAACCGCCCACCATAAACCCGGCCGAGCCAATGGCGATATCAGGGAAAAGAAGGGTGACAGCGTTAGTCGCGGCATTGAGAATGCTGCTGATGGCAACGCCCGCCAGAATCAGCGTCGTGCGGGAAAGGCCGGCCCGAAGCGCCAGCGCATAGATCAAAAGCGCCGTTCCCAGCGCGCCTAAAAAGGCGCCCATCGCCGCCGCCCGGGAAACGCCCGGCAGCAATAGCGACAGCAGCAGCGAGAAAAAGCCTGCCCCGGCGTTCACGCCGATGATGTTGGGACTGGCCATGGCATTGTGCAGCACCGCCTGGGTGAGCGCGCCCGCGGCAGCGAGAGCAGCGCCCGCCAGCGCGCAGGCCAGCGTGCGGGGGATGCGCACATGCACCAGCACCCGCCGGATAACATCCTGCTCATCTGAAGAAAGGAGCGCCGCGAAAAGCGCCGGAAAGGAGTAGCCCCGGCTGCCGGTGCGCAGGCTGAAAAGCAGAGCGGCCAAAAGCAGAAGGCTAAGCGCCGCCAGAAGGGCGGCGCGGCCCTTAGCCGATTTCGGCGGCAAGCTCCGGATAAAGGATTTTGGCAAGATAGGCATAGCTCTCCCCCCATCGGGCGTTTGGCTTATAGTGAAAAAGCTCCTTCGGCAGCAGCAGGTAGCGCCCGCTTTGAACGGCCGAAAGCCCCGCCCAGGCCGGGTCTGATTCGAAGCGCTGGGCCATAAAGTCCATCGCCTTTTCTTCGCTCGCCCCCATGGTAACGATGAGGATAATTTCCGGGTCGCAGGCAATGATTTCCTCCAGCGAAACATCCTCCAGCAGGCTCTCCTGCCGGTCGGCGAGGTTGTCCGCATGCAGGTCACGCAGAATAACGCCCGCCAGATTATCCGCCCCCTTGGCCTTAACGCCGCTCGAGAAGGCGCGCAGCAGTAGTACCGAGGGACCCGTTTTATCCTTTGTCAGCTCCAGCACCTGATCGACCTGTTTTTGTATGCGCAGGCCGTTTTGCTCATACAGGTCCTCCCGTCCGGTCATTTCGCAGAACTGGGAGAGCATCTGCAGGTAGTCGGAGAAGGCATCCACCCGGTAGTAGGCATGGGGGATATCCGCCGTCACAAGCGATTCATGCAGCGCCGCCTGCCCGGCGATATCGGCGGAGAGGATGACGAAATCAGGCGCGAGGGCGATAATTTCCTCCAGGTTCGGCTCCTTCACCGTTCCGACAATGGCCGTATTCTCCCCCACGGCGAGGCCGCGCTCCTCAATGGCATCGCTGGTGGTTCCCGCGAGCGTTCCGCCGGCCAGCATCCAGGTTTCGGCAAAGCTGCCATAGAGCGAAATGACCCGCTCATAGCTTTTAAGATGAACCGGGTAGCCGAGCGCATCGGTAAAATGCAGGCCGTCTTCCCCGGCGGCCTCTGCGGCCGGGGAAGATTCTTTTAAGGAAGAAAGCTCCTCTTCGGAGGAGGAAACGGGCGGCTGCCCGGCGGGAGGCGCCTCTCTGTTCAGGGCGCATCCGGTCAGGCAGAGAAGAAACAGCAGGCAGAGGACCTGGGACAGAATTTTTTTCAAACAGACAGCTCCTTTAAATCATTTCAGTCGGCCATCAGCCGCGGCTCTTCCTGCATGCAGGCGAGCACCTGTTCCTCGGTGGGCAGGGCGGGGATGGCTCCTTTTTTGGTGGATACCAGCGAGCCGACGGCATTGGCGAAATCGAGCATTCTTTCAATTTCCTCTTCATTCATGGCGGCCAGCCCGCCCTCATGGTGCAGAATGCAGTGCATCACCCCGGCTAAAAAGGAGTCTCCCGAGCCGGTGGTATCAATGGTGTGCAGGTCATAGGCCCGGGAGGAATAGACCTTGCCGCCGGCGGCGGCGGCGCAGCCGGCGGGCCCGCGGGAAATGAGCACCAGCCGGCTGCCATAGCGCCCGGCGATATCAGCCGCCAGCTTCTGGCAGTCCTGCCCGCCAAAGAGGAAGGCCGCCTCATCATCGGAAATTTTGAGGATATCCGCCAGCGGGAGGAGCGAGAGAATCTCCTGCCGGGCAGTTTTAAGCGAGTCCCAGAGCGGCGGGCGCAGGTTGGGGTCAAAGCTGATAAGAGCGCCGCTTCTTTTCGCCGCCTGCACCGCCGCAATGGTGGCGCTGCGCGCGGGCTCCTCGGTCAGCGAAACCGAGCCGAAGTGAAAGATGCGCGCATTTTCCAGCAGCGCGGCGGGAATTTCCTCCGCGCGCAGGCTGACATCCGCCATTTTATGGCGGTAGAAGGAGAAGCTGCGGTTGCCCGTTTCATCCAGATGGACGAAGGCCAGGGTAGTCGGCTCGCCGGCGCTCGTCAGCAGCCCGTGGGTATCCACCCCGGCATCCTGCAGCGCGCTGCGGCAGAGCGCGCCGAAGGCATCCGGTCCCACCTTGCCGATGAAAGCGCTTTTGCGCCCCCACTTTGCCAGCGCACAGGCAACATTGGCCGGAGCCCCGCCCGGGTTTGGGGTAAAGAGTGGCGGGCCCTCCTGCTGGCGCGACATGGTAAAATCAATCAGGATTTCTCCGATAGCAGCTAGATCAAACATAAAAAGGCCTCCTTATGTGAATCAGGAAAAGACAGCATGGCGGATGGTTTGCGGCCGTTTTTTCGCGGCCGTGCGGAAAAATGGCGCCTCCCTTTATAATAGCTTCAGAGGGCGGCCTCCTCCGTCCGGCGAAGGATAAGCTGTTTGTTTTCCGCTTCGAGCGGGTAGACGGTGTAGCCGGAGGTGAAATATTTTTCGCCGCCTCCGCCCCAGCGGTCGCCGAAATAGAGAAGGCGTCCATCCTTTTTCAGGATAAAGGCGGGCTGGCTTTCGTAGGTGGTCTCATCCCCGATGGGGAAAAGCCGGCTCCAGCGCCCCTGCATCGAATCTGCAAAGGCATATTTCCCCTGATTGGGTGCCCAGCCGGTGCAGAAGGAGGTGAGCATATAGTAAACGCCCCCCGCTTTTACAACGGCGGGGGCCTCCCGGTATTCCCCCTGCCAGAGCCGGTGGACGAGCGCCTCCACATTCATATAGTCATCTGCCAGCCGGTAGACATGCAGGTCCGCGTTGTCCCGGGAGGCGGAGATGAAGTAGGCTGTCCCGTCGTCATCCTGAAAGAGGGTGCAGTCCCGGGACATATAGCCATAGGGGTTAAAGTGGCCGTGGTAGATGAAATCCCCGTCCGGACTCTCGCAGCTGGCGAGAGCGGCCGCCGCTTCCCGGTAATCCTTCCCGTTTTCATAGTGTGCCCACAGGACGAATTTTTTCGTTTCTTTATTATAGAGCACCTTCGGCCGCTCGAGATTGACCTTTCCTCCCTCCTCATTTTTCAGGCAGAGGGTGGTGCGCACCCGGCAGCCTTCCATTTTCGAGCCGGCAGTGAGGATATGGTTTCGAAATTCCCAGTTTTTCAGATCTTTTGAGCGGTAGCAGCTGACATAAAACTGCTCCCGGCGGTCCTCGCCGTACCAGTAGTACCAGCCGTCATGCAGCAGCATGCAGCCGCCATGGGCATGAATCGGATTTTTGTCCTGATCCTCCCACAGGGCGCCGTTTTTCAGTATGGACATTTTGTCTTCTTCCTTTTCTTCAATCGTCCTGACGGCCTTCAGAGGTGAGCGTTCCTTTTGGCGGCAGGCTTTTCTTCATTATATAAACTCTGCGGAAATATGTAAATGCCCAATTTGCAACTTGCCGCTGTCTTTTTTATCCTTCGCATGCAGTTTCGGCAGTAAACGGGGACTTTTTCGGCACTATGAAGGTGAAAAGGGTTTGCAGCCCGCTGAAAGGGGAAGAAGAATGAGAAAAGCGATACGAAAGGGAATATTGCTGGCCGGCCTCGGGCTGCTGGCGCTGGCCGGCTGCGCCGGTGCACTGCGGCAGCCTCTTCCGGCTGAGAAAGAGCCTGCCGCGGAGGAATCCAAAAGCTCGTCAGAGGGGGTACAGCCCGCCGGTATGCCACGGGAAACGGTGAGCACGGCGATGTATGTCCCGATGGGAAACGATGGAGCCTATATTCTGGTGGACCAGCAGACGGAGATGGCCTTCACCGTTACCATGCCACAGCAGCTGTATGGGGTTTCCGGCGAAAGGATAGAGCCGCAGCAGCTGAAAAAGGGAAATATTTTGGAGATAACGGGCGATGGCTGCATGCTGGAAAGCTATCCGGGGCAGTATCCGGGGGTCCACAGTATCCGCGTTTTGCAGCAGGGGAAGCCGGAGGATGCGGACATCTATCAGCAGCTGGTAGACTCCATCTGGCAGGAACCGGATCTCTCCGAGCCGCCGGAGCTTTCGGCTGAATATGAGACTCCCATGGCCGTGGTGGTGGCGCGGGTTGCGCGGGGCGGCTGGGAATGGAGCTATACGGATGAAAACGGACAGACACAGACAATGGTTTCCTGCGGTGCCCATCCGCTGCAGTGGGGAGAGCTTCTGGATGAAAACCCTCTGCATATCGGCGAAGGGACGGATATCCGGCTGCTGTTTTACCCGATAAAGCCGGAGCAGGTGCAGGCGGTGTGCTGGCCCGCCTCCTGCCGCAGTTCGCAGGAGGAAGATATTTCGCAGGGGGAGGCGGCGGTAATCGAAAAGGAGGAGGGGAATTTCGTTCTCCGGCAGGCAGAGCCGGGTTCTGTTTATCAGATAACCGCCTCCTTTTCGGCCGGAGAGGTCAGCTACGCATTTTTAACCGATTAAAAAGAGGCAGTAAAAACGCTTTGCGTTTTTACTGCCTCTTTTTTAGAATCAACCTGCTTTAAGGCCGCCCTGCCCTTTACTCTGTTTATGAGGGCTGCGGATAGCGGGCCAGAACCAGCCGGCAGCCGGCATATTTCAGCAGCAGGACCCGGTCGCCGCCGGTGAGCGTCATCCCGCCGGGGATGAGGCACTGCTTTTTCAGCGGGGTATCCATACCGTCCGGGAGGATGAGAAGGCTGCCGTCCTCCTGGCGCTGCACGGTAGCCATTGAAAAATGTTCCATCTTTAAAAGCCTCCTAATCCATCCGGCAGCGCCGCAGCCGGTGGGTCATCTGTTCGCGCTCGAGCGTCCAGCCTATCTCGGTGTAAAGCCCGCTCGCCTCCCGGCAGTCGATGAAGAGAACCTCCTGCACCTCGTGGTGGGGCATCGGGGCGGTCTGCAGCTCGAGGTATTCATAGAGCGCCTCGGTTTCCAACGCCCAGCGCCGCACGTTTTTTTCCAGGCTCTCCCGGTCGGCAATGCTGTCGAACCGGCGCACCGCCGTAATGGTGTAGCCGCCGTTGTTGTGAGGCGAGGTGGGGCTGGCCGGGTTGTTATTGAGGTATTCATACTGCATGGGTGGCTGCTCCGGATTGGAAACATAGCCGATAAACCGGTTGGGGCAGCAGTCGTTCATCAGCTCCCGGCTGCAGCCGGGAAGGAGGATGCTGTTTTTTTCATGATAGGAGATTTTTGCGTGCAGGGGGCCGGGCGGCTCATAGGGCCCGGAGCGGATGCCGCCCAGGCGCGTTGCCTCCAGCGAGCGGTAGCCGATTTCCGAGAGCAGCTGGCTGCAAAGGGAGGCGAGGCTGGTTTCCGGCTCCCAGTCCTCCCGGTCGGCGGAAAAGAGGGCATCGGAGGGGGTAATGAGCACATGGGAAAAGCCCGCCTTTTCCAGCAGCCCGGTCAGAAAAGAAGTGTAACGGGTTCCCGCCCGGATGAGCGGACGCTCGCCCAGCGAGCTCTGGGAGAGGATGGCCGTTTCATCGCAGGCGGTAACGGTGAGCATCCGGTCTCCGCTGATGCGCGCGGCCCGCAGGCGGGGGAAGGGGTAGATAAGCTCCTTTCCCTTTAAAGTGAGAACCATGCGAAGCTGCAGCCGGTCGCTGCGCCAGCGGATATCCGGCAGGCTCTGAAAGGTAAAGCGGCCGGTGTATTTCACATCCGCCAGACAGTCGCAGGTGAAGCTGAAATCCCTTAGCGGCAGCGGATAAATGGCCGTTTCCCCCCGCAGCAGCCACAGCTCATAGCGCATCTGCCGCCTTCCCTCCTGAAACTGCAGCGCCTGCAGCACCTGCTCATGGGAAAAGCCCTCCTGCGCAAGGTTAATCATAAAAAACCTCCTCCTGCTCACAAAGGCGCGTCAGCTCTATTTTCAGCTCGGTTCCCCGGGAGGAGAAGGAGGAGGAAAGCGAATCGATGGCTGCCGGCATGCAATTGCCGTAGGGGTCGCGGTAGAGGACCGGTTCGCCGGCGGAAAAAAGCTGCAGCAGCTGCCGGTATTCCTCTTCGCCGAGAAGGGCGCAGAGGGTGAAGCGCTGAGAGCGCTGGCCGCTTTCCTCGAGAGCGGCATATTCCCTTCCCTCAAACAGGTGAAGTTGGTTTTGCGGCTGCAGAAGGCTCTGGCGCAGGGGCGGGCCTTCGCTCTGCAGCGAAAGCGCAATGCTCCGCTCCGGGTTGGAAAGGGGGGCGAGCAGCGCCGTTTCCAGCCAGCTGATAACGCTTACCTCGTTGCTGTCGCAAAAGCCGCCCTGCTCATCGACCACCCGCACCTGATAGCGGTGGCTGCCGGCCGCCCGGTAGTCGAAAAAGGGACTGCCGTCCTCTTTTTTGGCGACCGCCTTTCCGTCGCGCAGCAGATAAAAGGTGCAGCCGGCCGTTTCATCGCTGCTGACGGTGAAGGAAAAGGATAAGGAGGAAGAGCGGCCAAATTCGTTTGTGAGGGTCACCTTCAGCGTGTGGGCCGTCCCGTTTCGCAGGGCGGAAAAGGTCTTTTCATCTACCGAGGCCGCGAGATGAACCGGGCTGGAAAGTCCCCCTATGCTCTCGAGCGGGGAGCCATCCAGCGAGACCCGGGCCGAGAGCCGCGCATCGGGAAAGCTGTCCTGCGCCTCGTAGGGGACAGAGAAGGCCCGGCAGCGCTTTCCCAGATCCCTGCCTTCGCTCAGAAAATGCGGAGGCTCGCTTTGCCGCACGCTCAGCAGCTCTCCCTCCTGTTCGCTGCCGTCGCTGCCGGTCAGGCGGTACTGAACGCTCTGCGCCCCGGCGGGGAGCGTATCGGTAAAGGAGAGGGCCCTGCCCTCATAGATAAGGCTGCTTTTCTCCCCATCAGCCGCGTGCAGGCTGCGCTGCAGGCGGTAAACGGTGAGAAGGCCGCTCCTCTCCCATGAAATGTTCAGTATTCTTCCTTCACAGGGGTTTTGATAGTTCAGCGCCATGCGGTCTGTTTCCTGCCTTTCCTTGAGGATGATTATTTCTTCTGAACATGAAAGGAGAGCTGCGCGCCCGCCTCTATTTCCTGCCCCTCCAGTGTAACCTTCCATTTTTTAGGGGCCTGAATGGCCAGGCTGGTTTCCTCCCAGGGGCTCCAGAGCCCATACTGGTTTTGAATCCGCAGCCGGAGGGTATAAATGCCGTTTGGCAGCAAAACCGGGATGCGGTGGCTGTTTTCGGTGGAGAAAATCGTGCCCGAGCGATAGAGCATTTCCCTGCCGGAAGTTATCTCTATCTGCAGCGCCACCTGTCCGGAGACGAACCACTGTATCAGCGGGCGCGCCGTACCGGACTGCAGCGTTCGGAAAACGGGGGCGCGCGGCGCGGCACGCACTGTCATGCGGGCCGGGCTGCTCCAGGGGGAGGGCTGCCCATCGCTGTTATAATCGCGCACCCGCCAGCTGACATAGCCGCTCGGCAGCGTGTTGGCGGGGATGGTGTAGGCGCTTTCGCTGCTGAGGATTTTTCCGCTCAGCTCCCGCCAGCCGTAACCGGTTTCGAGATCCACCTGCGCTTCAAAGGCGCTGGGCGGCGTTCCCAGAGGCGAGTTGTGCCGCCAGGAAAGGGCGATGGGGCGTGCCCCGTCGAGCAGTTCCCCATCCGGCGAAAGGCTGTCGGGCGCGCTGATCTGGTTGTCGATGGTGGTCAGCGTATACCAGTCCGACCAGGGGGCAGAAACATTGTCGGCAGAGACCGCGCTGACCCGCCATTCGATGCTGCCGTTCGGCAGGGTGTTTGCAGGGAGCACGCAGAAGGTAGAGGCGCCGCTGACCGAAACGGTCTGCACCGAAGAGGAGCCTTTTGGCCGCCACTGGAGGCTGGCGCTCTTCTGGGTAGCCCGCCCGACGGCGTTGGGGGAACAGGGCACAAGCGACCAGTCCAGCCGCACGGGCTGCTTTTCATTGACAAAGCCGGATTGGGGGCTGCAGCCGGCAATCATCAGCTCGCTGTTTTTGTATTCCACCTGAATGTAGGGCGGGAATTCGCCGGTAGCGCTGTCAAAAACGGCACGCACCCTTCCTTCATAGCGCTTGCCGCTGACACCCGGATAGGCGCTCAGACAAACGGTGATCATGCTGCGGTGGATGCCCTGATAGAGATTGATGCTGTCCTGTCCGCTTTCGCGGACGTTGAAATATTTTCCGGGCTGCTGCTGTCCCAAATGGTTATCCTGCGCGGGGTCGCCGGGAAAGGTGAGCAGAAAGCGCAGGATGACGTCATCAAAGGTGCAGCCGCGAAAGGAAAGCGGATAGCTCGCCCCCGCGAAGAGCTCGCTGTACTTTTCGCGCAGATAGAGGAAGGGCCCGGTAATCCGGGTAACGGCGCGGGCCTGCAGCTCGGGAACGGCATCCAGGTCAAACAGCACCCGGACGCCGGTGGCATACTCCGCCGCCGGTACGCGGCTTTTGGAATAGGTGAGCGCATAGCGCGCATAGGCCTCATCGGTTGCCGCGCGCCGGTAGTTGTCCTTGAGGCCGTAGGAATAGGAGGGCCCATAGATTTCGGTGCGCACATCGGCGGTCATGCTGTCGCTGGCATATACGCGAACGGTTCCCATTTTTTATGAACGCCTCCCTGTTTACTCCGAAAGGCTGTCGGGCCAGCGGTAGGCCTGCGGCAGCTCCCCCGTCTGTGTGAGGCGCAGCCGGAAGGGGGTGTTCTCCCCCGGCGCGCCGCCCGCATCCCGCTCGATGAAGGGGAGAAGCTGCCCGCGTTCTCCCGCCCCATCCCGCAGGCAGAAAAAGAGGTAGCGCATGGCTGCCTCCCCGTTTTTGGCATAGAGCAGGCGGTGGGAGAAAAGCTGCTGCTGCAGCGGGTCATCCAGCCGCCGGTCCCCCTCCAGAAGAAAGAAGCGCCGCAGCCCGCCGCGCTGCGAAAAGGGGCCGGCCTTTTCATCAAAAAGCGTGCGCTCGGCCGTCTCAAAGCCGGCCTCCAGCCGCCGCAGCCCTGCCCGCGCAACCAGAAACTCCCCCTCCACCGCGCCGCCCTGCGTATCAAGCGCCAGCAACCAGTCCTCGCCGAAGAGGTAACCGGTGTAGCCGGCCCGCGGGGCATGGGCGCCCATAAATTCGTTTAGCTGCATAAACTCCTCCTTTCATCCGGCGGGCTATTGGCCCGCCGGGTCTTCGTAAGGCAGATGCTGTCCGTAAAAAAGCCGCCGGCTTTAAAGGGGCCCGTTTAAAGCGCTTTGACTGTAGATCAGGCTGCAGCGAAGCTGCCAGTTAATCCGGTCCTCATCGCTGTCGCTGGTGAAGGGCTGACCGGCCGGCAGAAGGGAGAGCGGCTGCCGCCCATGGGTCAGAAAGGGGAGAAACCCCGTCCGGTTCTGCTGCCTCAGCCAGCGGGCGAGCGCATCCAGCCGTCCGCTGGTCTGCAGCGCATCGGCCGTGCAGGCGGTGTGGCTTTCCCGGGCGCAGATGAGAAAGTCGAACCGGTACAGGCGATCCTCATCCAGATAGCGGGCCAGCTCCTTCTCCTCCCCCGAAAAGAGCGCTCCGGCGGGGAAGAGGCTGTCCAGCCGGTGCAGGCCGAAAGCGCCGGGTATGAGCAGCGAGCAGCAGAGAAGGTATTCCCGCAGGCTGCGAAGAAGGCTGCAGCTGTTTTCATCTGTCACCTTGCGCACACCTCCCAGTGCCGGAGCGCCTCGCTGCCGAAGTCATTTTCACTGACGCTCATAATGATAGCCGCTTCGCAGCCGCTTTCCAGCAGCGCGCGCACCGAAGCTACCGGCGAGGAAAAGGCGCCCCGGCAGATGAGATCCCCCTCCCGCAGCGTCCAGCATTCTGCCGGGGCCGCGGCATAGGCGCGCGGCGGCGCATAGCGGCGGGAGCTGTGCGCCGAAAAGGGGATAAAGATTTCGAGGTTGCCGTCGGTCGGCTGCTTGCGGTCGCGCATGGCGCCGCCGCCCTGCCAGCAGATGCCTGAAAGCACTGTCGGCTCAAACACCTCCCGGCGCTCCTCCCCCTCTACCCGGCGGTTAAAGATGGTGCAGCATTCGTTGCTGGTCATAATCCCCCTCCTTTCAGAGAATCCCCTGGTAGAGAAGCCCTGCCGGCTCCAGCCAGCGGGCGGCGGCCGCATAAAGCCCCTCTGCCGCCTGCGCCTGCGAATAGGAAACGCTGTGCCTGCCGACCGTTTCCGACTGAATAGCCCTGCCCGACTGCCGCTGTTCCTGCGCATGGAGCGCTTCGGCGGCGGCGCAGGCTGCAAAGCGCGCCGCCTCGCACCAGCTGCGCCGGGAGGAGGGGCGCATCAGTCCGCTCACATAGCGCTGAGCCCGGCCCTTCAGCCGGAAGAACTCCTCCTCTCCCAGAATCTTCCCGCCATAGGCGGTGGTATAGTAAAAATAATCAATCATGGCCGCCTACTGCACCTTGATTTTGCGGAAGACCCCCGCCTTGCGGGAGTTTTTGAGCACGGCGGCGGCCACCATCTCCACCTCCACCCGCTTGATGGCACCGGGCCCCTCAAGGTCGGGCAGGTAGGTGTGAATGAGCTTATCCCCCAGCGGGGAGGCGCCGTGAAAGCCGTCGAGCCCGTTGCAGACGGCGTAAAGGTCGGTGAGCCCCGCCGTCTCCCCCTCCTTATAGATGGGAACGGTTGGCTGGGTAGCTGTCCCGTTCCAGTAGTAGCCGAGATCGACGAGAACAATGCCGTTGTAGCCGGTGATGGGGCGGCCGAAGGCGTCCTCCGCGTGGGTCAGGTAGCCGGCCCGGCGTGCGGCGGAGCGGATTTTGGTGATGAGCCTGGCGTTGCCGAGCAGCATGTCCGGTGCGCCGTCAAACTCGCAGAGGAACTCATCGAGCATATCAAGAAAGGTCTTGTAGTTTTCATCCAGCTTTGCAGAGGTGGAGAGGTCGAGCGCACCGTTGCCGTTATATTCGGTGCTCGAACCGGTGAGCAGCTTGTGAAGTCCGTCGAACTCCTTGTCGTTTTTGGAGGAGTCGCCGTTGATGAGCGAATAGTGAAAGAGGTTAACGGCCCCTTTTACCTGCTCGGAAAGCTGGAACTCCAGCTCATTGATGAGCCCGCTGGTGGACTGAATGACCCGGTCCACCTGGGAGGCGCCGCCGAAAATTTTGAGCGCGGCGCTCTTCTGCTCGCGTACCGCCTCCTGCGGGGTATATTCGCTGCCGAGCGAGCGGAAGGCGGCGGTTGCCGGCGTTTTAAGCTGCACATAGCCATAAATCATGGTGGAGCCGCCGGTTGAGGGGGAAACAGCGTTGTCGAAGACCATAGCGTCGAGCAGCATGCTGCCGCGGCGGAACTGGTCGATGACCTGCTGGTCCACCTTATCAGTCATACCGGCCTTGGACTGTTCTAAGGTAATGGGCATGAAAAGACCTCCTTTTTTATTGGGCGTATCCCCCGAAGGGGATACGGGAAAAACCTGGCTTACGGCTTTACCGGTAGTGCTCGCAGAGCGCGCCGGCCAGCGTGGCAGGGCCGCCGGGCTCGGGCGGGCGTTCATGGGAAAATCCACTGCTGATGAGCGGGCCCTGCGCGCTTTTAAACAGATATCCGTTTTCCTGCCGCAGCTTTTGCAGCTGCTCGTCCAGGCCGGAGAGTCGGCCCTCCTGAAGGGAGATTTTGTCCAGCTGCAGAAGCGGCAAAACGGTGCGCGGGTCATGTGCGCCCTGGCGCAGCAGCCCCTCGCGGATGGCGCTTTCGGTCCGCAGCCGGAGCAGCTGCTCCTCATGGGCCTTCTGAAGTTTTTCCAGCTCGCCGGTAAGGCGGGCGTTTTCCTCGAGCAGCCGGGCCTCCTGCTGCGGCTGCACCTCGGGCGCTAAGGTCTCTTGGGGTGGCATTTTAAGCTCCTTCCTTTTTGACTGTGCGGTCCTTCGGACCGCTTTTGACTGCGGGTCCGTCGGACCGCGGCGCTTTTTTATGGCGTCTGGCTGAGCATATGGAGCGCTTTTTCCTCGGTTTCCCCATACCATTTCATCCGGTATTCGTGCGGGAGCAGCAGCCCGGCGACAACATCGGCGCGGTCGCGCTGCCGTTCGCTCTCCCGGTCGGTAATAATGCTGTCCTCAAAGCGGATGCAGATGGGCGTCTCGGGGTCGACCGGCTCCCCCAGAGCCTCCCGGCCCGCCCAGAGCATCATCCGCAGAGCGGCGGCAATCGAGCGGCGCAAAGAAAGGCAGTGCTTGGAAAAGTTGCGCATCAGCTCCTGGCGCTGACCGGCATATTCGGTCGCCGTTATCACCTTCCCGGAGTCGAACCGGTAGTAGCGGGAACCCAGCCCGCAGCGAAAGGCGAGGTAGTCGAGCTGGGCCTGCAGCCCGTCGATATTCTCCTGCACCCGCAGCGCGGGGTTGTGCTCCTGAATGAGCGGCGGCTCATCCGGCATACCCTCCCCAATGGAGACAAACAGCTGCTGGCAGATGTCGTCTGGCGCGAGCAGCCCGCCATCCGGCGTGTCGCAGAGCAGGCTGCGCCGGTAAAAGACCTTCTTGCCGCCGAGCTGAAAATCCCGGCAGAAGTTGTTGAAGGCGAGATCTACCCCCTTGAGCGCGTCCAGCGCCTGCGCGAAGACAGATTCCCCCAGCCCGCCGCTTCCGAGGGTGCTGACGGTGTTCGGCCGGATGACGGCAAACAGCGGCAGCCGGCTGCCCGTTTCCAGCCGCGCTGCGATGCCGGGCGGCAGGCCGGTTTCCCGAAGCGCGCCCCGCTTTTCCTCAAAGCAGCGGTTTTCAATGCAGTAGCCCCTTTCGCCGAGCGTATGGATTTCCAGGCAGCAGAGCTTTTTGCCCTGATGGAGCGTTTCGCTGCAGAAGGCGGCCTCGGTGATTTCTCCGTTTTCGGTGCTTAAAGGGAAAATTCCCTGCGCGCCGATATATTGCAGGGTAATCCCTGTCCGCCTGTCGGGTAGCAGCCGCCCCTGCTGCACCCGCATATTCTGCAGGTGCAGCAAAATGGCGCCCGTTCCGGTGCAGAAGGCCTCTTCCACCAGGGCGTTGGCCCGCTGCCAGAACCGGCAGTCTTCGAGCAGGCCGCCCTCCCCGTTCTCCCCCTGCAGAAAGAGGGCGGAGGGGGAGTCGGCCACCGTTATGCAGGTGTGCTCGTTGAGAAGAATGCCGGCCCAGTCTTCGCAGACCTTTTTGGCCATGCGCAGCGAGTAGAGCCGGCGCTGGGTGCGCCCTCCCCGCCCGTCCTGCTCGAAAAAGCGGTGAAAGGGCGGATAATCCCCCCTCCACCAGGCCTTCCACTGGCGAATCTGTTCATAAACGGCGGTATCGGGGGAGATGCCGCGCTCCTTCGCCAGAAGGCCGATGATTTCTTCCGTCTGGATGGCTTTCATCCTCCTCTCTGTGCGGCCCCGCTCCCCGCAAAGCGCAGCCGGATGCGCCGCTCGAGCGCGTAGCGCACCGCATCAATCGAATGGTTGTCCCGGTCGGGATACTGCGCGGCAGCGTTGCCATAGCCGTCCGTCTCCAGCGCATAGCCGGAAAATTCCCGCGCCGTGTTGGGACAGCGCGCCGGATCGATGATGATCTGCTCCACCTCCTGCGAGAGAAAGCGCATGCCCCAGCCTATCGAGCCTGCCCCCTTTTTGACCGGAATGGCCTTGATGCCCAGCATGCGCAGGTCATCAATCGATTTCGGCTCCGCGCTGTCGCAGAAGACAGGGCCGGGCCCATGGCGGCGATGCTCCCCGGCGATTTCGGCGGCCAGCTGCCGGTTAGAGGCGCGCAGTATGCGCAGCTCGTCAAAGAGATAGAGCCGGCGGCGCGCCGCATCATAGTGGCAGACGGCGTAGTGCAGCGGGTCAGCGGCATAGCCGAAATCCAGCCCGCGCTCGATTTGGGGGAAGGCGGCGATTTCCTCTTCTGAAATAGCTCTGAGCGCGAGATTTTGAAAAACCTCGGTCCCCATCCCGGTAATCTCCCCGAGATATTCGTGCCGGTAGAGGAGAGGGCTTCTCTGTTTGAGCGCTTCGGCCTCGGCCAGAAACTCTGTCCCCAGCCATTCGGGGGGCATATCGCGGTAGTCGCTGCGGTGGCAGAGCCTTCCGGCTTTGGGTTGCGCCTGCTCCTCGTTGACCCAGCTGCGCCGGCTGCGGGGCGGGTTATAGGTATACAGGCAGCAGGCCTTCTCTCCGCCGCGCAGCACCGACTGCAGCACCGAGCGCACTTCGGCCATGCCGGAGAATTCCTCCAGCTCCTCAAACCAGAGAAAGCGGAAGTATCCCCGCTCGGTTTTGATGGATTTTGCCTTGCTTGCCCGGTCCAGTCCCCGAAAGAGGATTTTCTGTCCGGTCGGCAGAAAGCGCAGCTCCATCGGCGAAAGGCAGGGCTGCCAGCGTTCCTGTACGCCCAGCCGCTCAATGGCCCAGCCGAGCTGGGCGAAGACGCTGTCGCGCAGCGTATCCTTCACCTTGCGGAAAACAGCGGCGTTGGCCAACGGGTGCGCCATTATGCCGCAGATAATTTCCAGCGCGGCAAAGGAGGATTTTCCACTCCCGCGCCCGCCATAGAGCCAGTAGTGGGTGTGCCCCGCTGTGCGGATGTCCCGATGCACCGGAAAGAAGGCGGGGGCAATCAGCCCGCTCAGCCGCCCGGCGCCCTGCTCAGATGTCGTCAATAATCTGCACCACCGATCCCTCCTGCTCCCGGCGCTCCTCCAGCAGCCTTGTAAGCTCCTTGAGCGCCTGCAGCTTATCGTGCAGCTTTATCTCAATTCCGCCCGGTGCCTGGCGGATGGAGGCGATGGCTGCCCGCTTGCTTTTGGAGATTTTTCCCGTGGGCTTTGGCTGAACCTTCAGATGGATTTCCCCCTTTTCTCCCTGCTCCTCCACAATCTGAACAAAGTCGCTGTAATCGGAGAGGGCAATGCGGGAGAGCTCTTTAATCAGCCGCTCGGCTGTAGGTCCGCCCGTTTTTCTGGATTTTTCCGTCCCGGTTGCGATTGGCTCACCTCCCTTTTTAAATTAAAAACATATGTTCTTGGCGGACACCTCCTTCTGTCCTTCCTTTCAGGGGAGAGGTCAAATTTTCCGCCGGCCGCATAGAATAGGACAGAAGGTTGGAAGGACAGCCAACCTTCCGAGAATGGCAAAACATAAGGAGGATAAAAATCATGCCCTGCAAATGTGAATCTGTGGGCTGCTGCTGCGTCTGCCCGGAGAGTGCTGTTCAGGCAGTACCGGCAGCGGATAATCCCTGCCTCTCCCACCCCTGCAGCACTGAAAGCAATCTGGCAGAAATCGCAGCTTCCTACTATCCGAAGCCGGGGACCGACTGTGCGCCCATCCTGCTAGGGCCTTCCAGTGAAAGCCTCCGCCAGCGGGAAAGATGCACCGACCCGAACGGCTGCACCGGGCTTTATCCGGTGGAGTGTCGCGATGGCTTCTGGCCGTCCTTTTCCCATCCGCGCTGGCTCTGCTGCGCCGACCTGTATGTCGGCCAACCGGTCTAGCCTTCTTCCGCTCCGCCCTATTGCGGCGGGGCGGTTTTGCCTAGAACATATGTTCTAATTTTATTGTAGTCAGCTTTTCCTTCTTTGTCAACCTGTTTCTCGTCGGAGTATTCGATTGACACGAAGAATAATTTTCAGTATAATTTAAGAATCTTTAAAAAACATGAGAGGAGCGGCAGCGTGAAACAGTTTTTTGGTATGAGCCAGAGCGGGAATTTGGCGGAAGCGCTCATGGGACTGAACAGCCCGGAATTTATCATGCTGTTATCGAACAATGATCAATTTGAAATGCACGTTACAGAGCTGGAGAAGCGTTTTCCCGGTGTTCCCAGCATCGGCTGCATTGGCATGAGCTATCAAACCAGGATTGTCGATCGCGGAGTGGGCATTATCGCCTTTTCGGAGGGCGTCAGCGCCGTGGCGGATGTTTTGGAGCAGGTGTCCACCATGCCGGTCAAATATATTGAGCGGCTGGAGAGGGATATGCGCGCGGTAGGCGCCTCCAGCCGGGATACTGTATGCATTGATTTTTGTGCAGGCAATGATGCCTGCGTGCTGACCACGATCTATACCGCACTCAGGCGCCAGGGCGTTTCTCTGGTAGGCGGAACGGGGGATGCGGGCAAGGTTTCCGCCAACGGAAGGGTTTATCAGGATGCAGTCGCCTATGCGCTGGTGAAAAACCAGGGCGGGCGGGTAAAAACCTACAAGGAAAATATCTATCATCAGCTGGGGAATTACCGCTTTATTGCCTCCGATACCGACCGGGCCCATTATATTCTGGGTTCGCTCAACGGAAAGCCGGCGAAACAGGTCTATAAAGATATTCTGCATGTGACCGATCAGGAAATTCTGACGCGGACCTTCCAGAACCCCTTTGGAAAGCTCAATGGGGATGATACCTGCATTATCTCGATAAAAGAGGTGCAGGGCAATGCGCTGGCCTGCTTTCGGCAGGTGAACGATTCGGATGTTTTGATTCTGCTGGAGCTGGGGGACTATCAGGCGATTACCAAGGATACCATTCAGCGTATCTGCCGGGAATTCCCTCGCCGTTCGGCTGTTTTCTCGGTCAACTGCCTGTTTCGTTATAAGCTCTTTTCCGAGCGCAACTATATGCATACTTATCTGCAGGAGATGGCGGCGCTGGGCTCTCATGCCGGCTTTGTCGGATATGGGGAGCACTACAACAACCGCTTTGTCAACCAGTCAATGACCTGTGTCGTATTTGAGTAAGGGGGAAATGGAGCCATGCTGTTTGCGGGAAAAGGCCGGCGCAGGCCGGGGAAGATATCGGAAGGGAAAAATCTGCATCCGGTTTTGCATGTAGCGGACAGCCTGAAGGAGTACCAGAAGGATCTGGTACAAAAAGAGGTTGCCTCTCTGCGGGAGCTGGATATGGTCGGCAGCTCTTTTTCCAGTGTCCTCCAGGAGGCGGAGCGTTTTCAGGGGAAGCTGCAGGATCTGGGGAGTTCTTTCTCCAATATAGATGAAACGGCGGAGCAGTTCGCCGAGGTGAGAAACGAAATTTCTCAGACGGTATCCGGGGCGCAGGGACAGATGGAGGCGCTGGGAAATACTTCTATGCAGGTACAGCATTCCTATGATGAAATGGAGGGTACCTTTACCCAGCTGCAGTCCGCTATTGAAAAGATTCAGCAGTATATGAGCAGGATTGTCGTCATTGCCGATCAGACCAATATCCTGGCCATTAACGCTTCAGTGGAGGCTGCAAGAGCCGGGACGGAGGGCAGGGGCTTTGCAGTGGTAGCTGCCCAGGTAAAGGAGCTGGCCAAGGAAATCAAGGTTCTGGCCGGCGAGGTGGAAAGCGGCATCTGCGATGTGGAGCAGCGAGCGGGCGAACTCAGCAGCAGCATCTCCGATTCCCAGCAGACGCTGGGGCAGGGGGTGGACATTGTCAATCAGACAAACGAAAGCTTTCATCAGATAACGACGGCCGCGGAAGGCGCCGTATCGGTGCAGAGCGCTATTTCAGATGTAATCAAAGACGCCCAGGGAGAGCTGCAGGCTATCTGCCATTTTTTTGATCAGATTAAGGATCAGTATCAGGAGGTTGTAAAGCATATCAGCAGGGCCAGCCGCCTGGGTACAACCAAGAGCGCGATGTTTGAGGATATGGATAACATGATTTCCCAGCTTCCTCCCTTTATCAGGGATTTGGAAGGCGAGCATTAAAGGCTTTCCAAAAGCTTCTGGAAAAAACAGCGAACCATAAAGGCAGCAGTCCCTTCCCGCCCGGGGCGGAGGGCTGCTGCCTTTTCTATTTTCTGTTTGGCGGCCTTCCCCTTGTTTTTAGGAGGAAAGCGGGGATTATTTCAGGCCTTCCGAAAACCGGCGGCGGAGCCGCTTCCGGAGGTCATCCAGGCTGTGAAGGGTCTCTATTCCCCCCAGCCGCGTCCGCAGAATATCCCCGCCGAAATCGTGCAGCAGCAGGCCGCTTAAGCAGAGCTCCGCCAGCTCCTCTGGCCGGCAGTCCCCGAAATAGCCACTTAAAAAGGGACGCTCAAACTGGAACAGCTCGCTGGCTATGAGCGCCTGCTCATAGCAGACGGGGGCGATGAGCGAATCGGCAAAGTCGATAACGGCAATCTGCCCCTTTTCATCCACAAGCAGGTTGTCTTCATTTAAATCCCCATGAACATAGACAGGGTTTTCCAGTGAGAGTGTTTTTGTAAAGGCGCGGCGCTCCCGGTTAAAGCTTTCGGAAAAGGGAGCCCAGCGCTCTCCCCAAAGCGCGCGCTCCCGAACATCCACCGGTTCTCCCCAGGGCGCGCAGGGGGTATTCATCCGATCGGTTATCCGGCGAAGCTGTTTTCCCGCCTCCTGCTTCCGGTGGGCATCCATCTGCTTTTTGGCCTGTGCGAAGCTTTTTCCGGGGAGCTTCTGCATAATGAGATAGCGAAAAAGATACCGGTCCTGCAGCTCTCCCGCTGCCAGAAGCCTTGCGGCGTGCAGCCCGAGCTTCTCTGCGCGCTGCATGCCGAAGGTTTCGCTCTGGTAGTCCGGCAGGGTATTCAGCCCGGACTCCAGCGGAGCGAAAACCTTGATGATTCTTCCCCCCGCCTCAAAAACGGCGTTGGTGCCGGGCGTGCAGTTTAAAAACGGTTCGAAAGGGAGGCCTTCCCTTTCGCAGACAGCCTTTACCAGCGGGGCGAAGGCGGCGCGGGACTGAAAGACTTTCCCCCAGTCCCCCCAGCCGCAGATGGTTTCATTAAAATACATGATGTTCTCCTTTTGGTCTGCCGGAAAGCGGGCAGAGAGGGAAAGGGAAGCTAACCGCGCAGGATTTTTTCCATCGGTTTTCCTCTGGCCAGCTCGTCAATCAGCTTATCCAGCCGGCGGATATCCCGCATCAGCGGTTCCCCTATCTCCTCTATGCGCATGCCGCAGATGCTCCCCTTTATCAACTCCCTTTTGGGGTTCATGCAGGGCGCGTTTTCAAAAAATCCGCCATAGCTGGTGCCGTTTTGCAGGCAGGCCGCTATCCCCTCCCCGCTGTAGCCGGTGAGCCAGCAGATGATTTTATCCACTTCCTCCGGCATGCGTCCCTTTTTTACCGCCTTGCTTTTCAGCAGCGGATAGATTTTGGCAAAGGGCATCTGGTAAAGCTTTTCGTTCTCCATGCTTTTCCTCCTGCGCAGGCGAGCTGTTTTCTTTTTTCGTCATCCTGCCAGTTTAAACAGGTCGGACGGACCGCCCTAAGGCAGCAGGGAGGCGGCCTCGAGCAGCGCCTTGACCCATGCGCCCATCTCCCGTATTTCGTAGGAGGGCAGCAGCCCCCAGGGAGTGAGGCTGCAGAGCGCGCAGGCCTGCAGCCCGTTTTTTTGGCAGAAGTAGCCGGCCCGCAGCTGATGAAAGCGGTCGGTCGCCACCACTACCCTTTCGGGGAGCCCCTCCTGCCGGATGATTTCGGCGGAGAAGGCGATATTCTGGCGGGTGTTTTTCGAACGGTCCTCCCGCCGGATACGTTCGGCGGCAATCCCCAGCTCATGCAGATAATTTTCCATTGCCAGCGCTTCAGGGATGATTTCATCCGCTCCCTGTCCGCCGGAGACGATGCAGACCGCCTGCGGGTTTTCGGCAAGGTAGACAGCAGCGGCCTGCAGCCGGCGGGTGAGCATGAGCTTTGGGTGTTCTCCTTCAATCGCCCCGCCGAGAACGATAAGCGTCTGCTCCTCTCCGGGTACCGGCGGATGATCAGTGCAGTAGCGCCGGTAGGAAACGGCGAACAGCAGATAGAGGCAGAGCGCGAGCAAAAAGACAAAACAGAACAGCCGCCAGCCCCAGAGAAAAAGGCGGGGAAAGCGCCGCCTGAGCGCCTCGCCGAAAAGGACAAAAAGGGCAAAGCCGCTCCCGAAAATGAGCAGCACAAAAACGCCGGAGTGAAAGATGCCGTATCCCAAAAAGGGGATGATGCCGTAGAAGAGACAGAGAAGTCCCGCGAAGGCGGACAGAATGCGCAGAAGGTTCCCAGCTGTTCCGCATTCGGAAAGCCAGGGCCGAAAATCCGGTTTTATCATTTCAAAATCCTTTTCATAATCGGTCTCGCCCGGCCATAGGGCGGATAGCGCAGGGGAATATCGAACACCGGCCACTTTTTGAGCACTGATTTCTGGTGGGAAAAGGTATCGAACCCCGCTTTGCCGTGATATTGGCCAATACCGCTCGCACCGATGCCGCCAAACGGCAGCGCATGCGAGCAGAGATGCATGATGGTATCGTTGACGCAGCCGCCGCCAAACGGAACCCGCTGCAGAATTTCCCGCTCCGCCGCCCGGCTGCGGGTAAAGAGATAGAGCGCGAGCGGCTTTTCGCGCAGCGAGATATATTCCCGTGCCTGTTCCAGAGTTGAAAATTCCACGACCGGCAGAATGGGCCCAAAAATTTCATCGGTCATCACCTTGGAATAAAACGGGGCGTTTTCCAGAAAGGTGGGGGCGATGCGCAGCGACTGCGGGTCGGTCTGTCCGCCATAGACCACCGTCCCCTCCTGCAGCATCTCGCAGAGCCGGTCGAAATGCGCCTTATTGACGATGCGCGGATAGTTGGCGTTTTTCTCCGGCTGTTCCCCATAAAAGCGCGTAATATAGCCGCGCATGCGCTCGATGAGCTCCTTGTGTACCGCCTCCTGCACCAGCAGATAGTCGGGTGCTACACAGGTCTGCCCGGCATTGAGAAACTTTCCCCAGACGATTCTTTTGGCGGCCGCATCCAGATCGGCGCTCTTTTCAACGATGCAGGGGGACTTGCCTCCGAGCTCCAGGGTGACCGGGGTGAGGCTGTTCGCCGCCGCCGCATATACCTGCTGGCCGACGCTGCGCCCGCCGGTGAAGAAGATATAATCGAAATCCTCCTGCAGCAGCGCCTTGGCGGTCTCCGGACCGCCGAGCGAAACGGCGCACAGGCGCTGTTCAAAATTGTTGTTGAGTATCTCGCTGAGAATGGCTGCCGTTTCCGGCGCATATTCGCTTGGCTTGATAACGGCGCAGTTGCCCGCCGCCAGAGCGCTGACGAGCGGCAAAAGCGCCAGCTGGAAGGGATAGTTAAAGGGCGCCAGAATAAGCACTACACCATAGGGCTCAGCATGGATCCTGCCGCTTGAAAAGATGGTTGCCGCAGAGAAGGCCGCCCGGTGAGGACGGGCCCAGCGGCGGATATTGCGCAGCACAAAGCTGATTTCTGAGAGCACCTGTCCGATTTCGGTCAGATAGGCTTCCTGCTCGCTCTTGCCCAAATCCTTCTGCAGTGCCCCGGCAATGCGATCCTCATTGAGGAGGATGACCTGATACAGGCTGCGCAGCTGGCGGATGCGATATTCAACCGGCAGCGTTGCCCCGGTTGCGAAAAATTTCTGCTGTTGTTCTACAAGGTGCATCTTTAAAACGGGTCCTCCTCCGCTGTTTTTTCGGAATGGGGTCCTTTTGGGGCGGCCGGCCGCTACCGCAGGTAATCGCTGATGAAGCTTTCGATATTGTCATACCGGCAGACAGGGGTGTTTTCCCTGTCATAGAGCGTTTTATATTCCTGCATTACCCGCTCGAAGTCCTGCACCGCCTGCTGCAGGTCTTCCGGCGTAAAGCGGGTAAAGAGATTAAAAGACGGAATATCATAGCGCTCTGCCATCTCCTGATAAAAGACCTGGCAGCTTGCCATACTCATCAGCGCGAGGTAGCGGTCGCCCTTTTCGGCGGCGCGGTACACCTTGTTTCTCCAGTTGGAGTAGATTTCCTCATAGCTGCCCTCAAGTGCCTGCGCCGTAATGGGTGGCTTTGCAGGGGCCTCGCTTTCCGCCGCCTCTATCAGCGAGCGCGCCCCCTTTAACAGTAATTTGGCCGATTGGCGGATGGCGGAAACATTCTGCGCATTGATCAGTGCGAAATAATTTTCCCGAAAATTTTCCGGCAGCTTTTTGAGCCCGCAGATTTCTTCAGGTATGCCCTGAATTCCATGCCGGATATAGGCCTGATTGCACATATAAACGATGAATTCAATAAAATAGAGGAATTCTGCAGACAGAGGCCTGCAGCTGAAAAGGGAGTCCTCCAGGCAGAGGCGGCCAAAGGCCTGCAGGGCGGAATTCAGGTGTTCCCGAATTTTTCCCAGCGTCTGCCAGCCGAGCGGCCGGTGCAGAAGACCCAAAAGCTTCTCCCGCAGCGCGTTGTAGCGCTGCAGCGCCTCTTCGCTCGAATGGTAGACGATGCCGACATCTATCAGCTTGAGAACATGCGGGTCGTTATATTCGGCCATCTCTTCCATGCGCTGCCAGCTGTGGCAGTAGATATCGTGCGCCACATCCCCCAGAATGAAGCATTTGGATATCCGGT
The DNA here is from genome assembly GCA_022792175.1 of Provencibacterium sp. GTDB lineage: Bacteria > Bacillota > Clostridia > Oscillospirales > Ruminococcaceae > Harryflintia. The sequence continues at coordinate 135,732 of JAAWAN010000028.1, read as the reverse complement.
AGCCGGCATCGCTGTTGATAATAATCAGCAGGTCCAGATCGGATTTTTCATAAAAATCCCCGCTTTGAAAGGAACCGGTAACGGCGATGAGATCCACCGCCCCGGGACAGACCTTTTGCGCTTTGGCCTTGATGGCCTCGATAATGCGTTTATTGCGCTGCATCAGCTGCAGCCGCTGAGCTTCGTTCATAACAGGAGTCTCCTTTGCTGTCCGTTTTGCAGCCGGATGCAGTTATACCATATAGATAGTGTCTTTAAAGCAGGAAATTTCTGCAGCGGCAACATAAAAAGGTTAAAGCTCAATCCAATAGCGCTGGATAATGTGGAGCTCGTTTTCCAAAACGCCGCCGTTATGAAGGATGCTTTTTGCGGAGCCGATATTCTCCCGGTTGCAAACCATCAGCACCCGGGAAAGCCCTATCGAGCGGCAGTCCTATAACTGCCGCTGGTAGGGGTAGTCCATCCGAATCAGATTCAACATATGGTTTCTTCCTCTCCGGTTTTGTCATAGCCCATGGCGCACACGGTAGTCGGCAAGCAGCAGGTCTACCATGCGCCCGTAGCTGCGCACCCCCTCCGGCTGGGCGTTCGCCTTGAGGTAGGTGTCGTTTGCGAAGTTGGAAATGGTGGCGGCGGGGCCCTCAAACTGCTTCCAGTAGGCGCTGTTATAGGAGAGGTCTGTATACACCTGTTCGCTGAGAAGCGCCGCCGCCTCGGCATAAAGCGCCGGGCTCGCACTGTAAAGCGCATTCATGCTGGGGATGAGCGCCGTCATTGTTCCGCTGTACTGAAAGACCGGCTCCTCGCTGTCGCGGCAGGCGAGGTAGGCGATAAAGTTCGCCTCATCCTCGCGCATAAAGCCGCGCAGGTGGCTCAGCTCGTGACAGATGGTCTCCGGAATGTGAAAGGCGGGCGCATCCGCATTGTAGTTCGCCTCAATCGTCGGCGGAAAATAGACGCCGGTTAAATCGAGATAGGAGAGTCCGCGGGAAAAGAGCACCGGCTTTGCCGGCGGATAGTAGCCGGCAAGGGAGGGATAACTCTCTCCCAGCTTTTCCATCGCCTGAACGCCCAGAAGAGATGCCTCCCGCTGCGAAAAACCGAGCAGCGTTGGCCCGCCGGGCAGGGAAGAGCACTGCGGCGCCAGGCAGTTTGCCTCCTCTGCCAGCTCGGCAGAAAGGGCGGCCAGCTCCCCGGCGGAGGAGGGCCTTATCGAAAGCCCGCAGAAGGAGGAAAAGGGGGTGCGGTAGTAGTTGATGCCGCACTGAAAGCTGTAGAGCAAAAAGATGACCGATGCTGTCCAGATAAGCTTTTGGCTGCCGCCCCAAAAGCGGGGCTTCAGCTTTTTCCGATTCTTTTTTGGCGCGCATGCCATAAGGCTCAAAAGCCAGCAGACGGCGCGGATGGCGAGATAATAGATGATGCACTCGGCGAGCGAAAAAGGCAGCAGCCCCGAGACTCCGCCCACCGCTTTCACCAGAAGCGGATAGATATGAACGGCATACCATTCGCTGCCCGGCGGATAAAGGCGTGCAGCCGCCAGCACCAGCAGCGAGAGGGCAAGAAGGGCCGCCGGCCCCCACCAGCAGAAGCTTTTTTTCCAGCGGCTCATACTATGTACCTCTCCTTTCCTGGCAGCTTGATGAAAAGGGCAAAAAACGGCGGACAGGCCGGGTGCTGTCTGCAAAGCATCCGAAAAACGGGGCTTTTGGTCTGCAGACGGCCGTTTCTCAGAGCAGGACGATGGTAATCCCATCGTTCTGCCGGCCGTAGTCGATATCCCGTTTGAGTTCGGGGGCGGCGGAAACGGCGCTGCGCGCTGAAACGGAAAAGGCGTTAAATTCCTCGCCGGGGATATAGGCCCGGATCTGTCCGCGTGCCCGGCGCTCGGAAAGCAGCCTGCGCGCCGCCGTTCGGATAGCGCCGCCCGAGCCGGTGGAGCCATAGCCATGAATGACTTTCAGTGCGCGCAACCGGTTGGCCTTTGCAATGCGCAGCTCCTGCGAGAGGCGCTGCATGGCCTGCTCCGCTGTTGGGTAGCCTGCCTTGATGTTCACTGTTTTGACCGGCAAAACCTGTTCACTCTCCTATGCTCTGTCAGCCGCCGCTGTTCCCTTTTGGCCATTCTTTACCCCTGCCGGGACGTCCGTTTTTGCCTGCGACGGAAGCATACTCTCATTTTAGCACAGATTTCTACAGTTTTCATCTAAATTCCGGCAGATTCTCAGCGCCAAATTGTAGCGGGGCATCCGATTTTTTCCAGCCGCTTAAAAAGGATCGCCTTTGCGCCCATCCCGCCGTGTTCTTCAGGAAAGGCCGCCCGGCCTTTATGGCCAGTCGGGGTCGTTCAGATAGACAGGGGGCGGAGCGAGGTCCAGCGTCAGCAAAGGCAGCGGCCCATAGCGGCGGATATAGGCGCTGCGCTCCTCTAAAAGCTTTCTTTCGATGCCCACCCGGTCCGGCATTTCCGGCAGCCGGACGGTTTCGGCGGCCGGCGCTTTTAAAACGGCGGTGCAGGGTGGCGGCGTCCAGCGGGAGAGAATCTCCTCCTGCGCTTCGTTCTGCGGGTTTCCGTAGTAGGCGCAGAGGTTGTTCCCCCAACGGTGGTCGGCGAGCAGATAGGAATCGTTTTTCAGGAAATAGCGGTAGGTGAGTTTTCCTTCCCGCAAAACATTCTGCTCCAGTTGGCAGTCGAGATGATACCACTGGCCGTCTACCTTTGCCGCCGTCCAGGCGTGGTCAACAAAATCCCCGTTTACCGAGATGGTCAGCCCGGCTACATACTGGGCCTCTATCCCCATGCGCCGCAGCAGAATAACCAGCGCCGAGGCATAGTCCTCGCAGTAGCCCGCCCCGAAGAGCAGCGGGCTCAGCGCACGGTTTTCCACATAGCCGGGCTGCTGCTGCGCGTTTCCCCGGTAGCGCCAGATATCCTGTCCTATCGGGTCGGTAAAAAAGGTGTTTTCAATCACCCAGCGGTAGGCCGCCTGCGCCTGCTCGCTTTCCTGCATGCCGGGGGAGAGGATTTTTTGCAGCACTTCGTCGGCTACCTTTTCAATATAGCGGTTTTCGAGCGGGAGAGCGCCTGCAAGGGGGAGCGATATCTCCTCCTTTGGGGAGGGGATGGATGCAAAGCCGCACAGCGGCAGAATGAGCAGAAGACAGAGCAGTTTCCGCATTTTTTTCAAAAGAACCCCTTCTTTCGCCGGTAAAGTTTTTTTGCCGCTGTTGCCAGAGGCGGACAAAAAGGGTATAATAGCCGCTAGCAGGCCATAACCGGCGCGGGCCATAGAAGCGCCGCACCGGCGGCCGCGATTGCATCGGCCTGTCAGCCTGCCCTCTCCGGGGTACAGGCGCCCGGGAAAGGACAAAATCTGTTATTTTAAAATGATTTTCTACAAAATGTTTAGTCTCAAAAGGTCAAATGCCGTCCATCCGCAGGGCGAGGGCCCTGCCTTTTCCGTTTTTTCAGGCCGGGGTATGCGTCCGGCCGCCGTTTCTATGATACCGCTTTTGCAGCCGGACATCAACCGGAAGGAAAGGAAAGAACATGAACAACCAGGAAAAAATTGAATATGCGCTGCGGCGGGTGCAGAAGCCCGCGCGCTATACCGGGGGAGAGCTCAACAGCATCAAAAAGGATATTGCGCGCGATGGGATCCGCCAGCGCATCGCTTTCTGCTTTCCCGATCTCTATGAGGTGGGCATGTCCCATCTGGGGATGAAGATTCTTTACAGTCTGTATAATGAGCAGCCGGATGTATGGTGCGAACGGGTTTTCATGCCGGACAGCGACATGTGCGGGCAGATGCAGGCATTCTCGCTCCCGCTCTTCGCGCTTGAGAGCGGCGACCCCATCGGCGAGTTTGACTTTGTCGCTTTCACGCTGCAGTATGAAATGAGCTACACCACCATTTTAACGATGTTAAAAATGGGAAATATCCCGCTGCGTTCTGCCGCGCGGGATGAGCGCTACCCGCTGGTGATTGCGGGCGGGCCCTGCGCCTGCAATCCCGAGCCGATTGCCGATTTTATCGATCTCTTTCTGCTCGGCGAAGGGGAGCAGTTAAATCTTGAGCTCTGCGCGCTTTATCGCGAAACCGGGCGAAACCGCCGGGAATTTCTGCGCCGCGCCGCGCAGATACCGGGGGTCTATGTCCCGTCTTTCTATACGATAAGTTATCAGGAGGATGGGATCATCCGCTCGATAACGCCGCAGGAGGGAGTGCCGCAAAGGATAGAAAAACGGATTGTCCGCGATCTGGACAAGGTCTTTTTCCCACAGAAATTTGTGGTCCCGTTTATCGGCGCGGTGCATGACCGGGCGATGCTCGAGGTGCTGCGCGGCTGCATCCGCGGCTGCCGGTTCTGCCAGGCGGGGTTTATCTACCGGCCGCTGCGCGAAAAGCATGCGGATACGCTCGACCGGGACGCTCATGCCCTCTGTGAATCGACCGGCTTTGAAGAAATTTCGCTGACCTCCCTTTCCACGAGCGACCTGACCGAGCTCGAGCCGCTGATGGACCGGCTGCTCGGCTGGACCGAAAAGGAAAAGGTGAACCTTTCGCTGCCGAGTTTGCGCATCGATAACTTCTCCCCCTCGCTGGTGGAGAAGATTGCGCGGGTGAGAAAGAGCGGGCTGACCTTTGCCCCCGAGGCGGGGACGCAGCGGCTGCGCGACGTCATCAACAAAAATATTACTGAGGAGGAGATTTTCTCCTCCTGCCGCGCCGCCTTTGAGGGCGGGTATACGGCGGTGAAGCTCTATTTTATGATTGGGCTGCCCACCGAAACCGAGGAGGATTTAAGGGGGATTATCGACCTGGCGCAGCGCATTGTCGATCTCTTCTACCAGCTTCCCGGTAAGCCGAAGGGGAAGGGCGTTTCGGTAACGGTGAGCGTTTCGAGCTTTGTGCCGAAGCCGTTTACCCCCTTTCAGTTCGAGCCGCAGGATACGGTAGAGGCGCTGCGGCAGAAGCAGGAATTTCTGCGCGGCCTCATTCACAGCCGCAAAATTTCCCTCAAGTGGCACAATGCCGATGTCAGCCATGTCGAAGGGATTCTGGCGCGGGGCGACCGGCGGCTTTCGGCGGTGCTCGAATCGCTCTGCAATAAAGGCGTTTATCTCGAGAGCTGGGAGGAGCGCTTTCATCCCGAGCTGTGGGAAGCATGCATGCAGGAGCAGGGGCTTTCTGCCGCCTTTTATGCGAACCGCCGCCGGGAATATGGGGAAACGCTTCCCTGGGGAATGCTCGACTATGGCGTCACCCCGGAATTTTTAGTAAGAGAAAACCGGCTCGCGCATGAGGCGCGCACCACGCCGCACTGCCGGCAGCAGTGCGCAGGCTGCGGAGCCAACCGGCTGTTGGGGAGGGCTTGCTTTTGATGATGATAGATACCCGGGTTTTTTATGAAAAGCGCGGACGCATCCGCTATATCTCCCATCTGGATATGAACCGGCTGATGCAGCGGGCGCTCGCCCGCGCGAAGCTGCCGGTCTGGTTCACCCAGGGCTTTAATCCCCACCTTTATCTGACCTTCCCCCTGCCGCTCTCGCTCGGCTTTGAGAGCAAAAGCGAGATGATGGATATCCGCCTCACCGAGCAGCTGCCGGCGGATGAAGTGAAAGCGCGGCTGAACGCCCAGCTGCCGGAGGGGCTTTTTGTGTCTGAGGTTGCCCCGCCGCAGCTGCCGGCAGCGCAGATTGCCTTCTGCGACTATGAAATCACCCTGCCGGGCAGCGTATCGGCGCAGCTGGAGGCTTTTTTGGCGGCCCCGGTTGTAGTGGAAAAAAAGACCAAAAAAGGCTCTTCCGAAATGGATATCCGCCCGCATTTAAAGCTTCTCGGCCTGCGGGAGGAGAGCGGAAAAACGATTCTTTTGCTGCGCTGCGCGAGCGGCCCGGTCTTTAACGTCAACCCCTCGCTCGCAATGGAGGCCTTCTGCCGGGAATATGGCCATGAAGCGCCAGATGTCGATTACCTGAAAACAGCGGTGCTGACGGCGCAGGGGGAACGCTTCCGGTAGTATGAGCGGCAAAGCAGCAAAAAGGCCGCCCGAACAGGGCGGCGAAGGGGAATAAAGAGCGGCGCAGGAGACGAAACAGGAACCGGCGCTGCTGAGAGAATTCCCATCCGCTGGGACTCTCAGCTTCGGGTAAAGTATCCCTCCTTTTTCAGAAGCTCCAGCACTTTTGCTTCGCGTTCCAGCGGGATCGGGTCCTTTGGACCGTGATTTACATGCCGGTTTATGAAGATGGCCCGGTCGGGCTGCACATACTCCAGGGTGAACCCCTCCTCCGCTTCGTAACCGTCCAGCTTTTGAGACTGCAGCTTTTCTTCGACATCGCAGAGATAGTAATAGCTGTCCGAAACAAAACAGTCCGCATCCTCACGAATACTTTTTTGAATCTGACGAACATGGCCATACTCTCTGACAGAGTCAGGAATGACCACAAGGCCCGTTTCCTCCTGCGTTTCTCTGATCAGCGCATTTTTTCCGCCTTCGTTTTCCCTGATGCCGCCGCCCGGAAAGACATAATAGTCATACCGGACGCTGTGTACCATAGCGGCCAAACCGTTTTTGATGTGAATACATCGGGCAGAGCGGTAGGTAAAGGCAGTGCCGTTTAAGTCATAATCTTTTTTGTCTATTAAAAATAACAGCCGCATTCTTTGATCCCCTGATTTCGATGGATTCATTGGATAGGGTCAAGTATATCATGGGAATGAACGGGTTTCAAGCGGTGTTTCAAAACGGTCGAATTTCGGATAGCAGCAGACCGGCAGACAGAGTACCGCCCATTTGCAGGCAGGGAGCAGGGATTGCAGATAGAGGGAAACAGACATGTTTCCTCTCCGTTCGACCGGTGTAGGGGATAAAACCATATAACCAGAAATAAACCGTCAAACTGCATAAATAATAGCAAAAAAATACGGGGAATGATTTAGCTTGTATCCATCTTTTTATTTTGTATGCAATGCGGTAAAATGGATACAGGAGGAGGGGCAGCGCTTCTCCCGCGGAGGAGGAATGGCCAATGAAGCCGGAGACCGGCGCTTCCAACAGCGAAACCATTTACCAAACACTGCGCGGGGAGCTGCTTTCTCTTGCGGTAAAGCCCGGACAGCCGCTTCCGGAAAACGAGGTCTGCACCCGCTTCGGCGTTTCCAGAACGCCGGTGCGCACTGCTTTCCAGCGCCTGCAGGCAGAGGGGCTGCTGACCATTGAGCCCTATAAGAGCACCTATGCCTCGCTGCTCGATTTTGAAGATATTGAGCAGCGCATCTATCTGCGGGTAGCGGTGGAATCGGCTGTGCTGAAGGATGCGCTGGAGACGCTGGACCGGCTGACCGAAGAGAAAATCCGCTACAACCTTCGCCGGCAGGCAGTGCTGCTCTGCGGCGAGGCTGCGCCGCAGGATTTCTACCGGATCGACTCGAGTCTGCATGCCATCTGGTTTCATTTTCTGCATAAGGATTCCCTTTGGCAGACCATTCAGCAGTTTGAGGTCAACTATACCCGATTTCGGATGCTGGACATTGTGGCCGAAAAGAGCTGCGCGGCCATTTATGAGGAGCACCTCGGGCTCTTTTCGGCCATTCAGGCGCGGAATTTTGCGCGGCTGCAGCCGCTGCTGAGAGAGCACCTGTATGGCGGTATGAACCGGCTGCGCGGCCGGATTTCGGAGGAGTTCGCCGATTATTTTGTCCGCCCTCCCCAGCCGGGCGGCAATGGGTAGCTTTGGCGCAGCCGCGCCTTAAAGATAAAACCAAAAAGAAAGGGGAAAGGCAGATTGGATATCCGTTATTCAGCCAATCAGCGGGATTTTAAGCGCTATACGACGCAGGAGGTGCGCGATGAATTCCTCATCCAGAATCTCTATGCGCCCAATGAGGTGCACGCCGTCTACTCGCATGTGGACCGGATGGTCACCCTCGGCTGCATGCCCACCACCGAAACGGTCTCGATTGAGAAGGGGATGGATTGCTGGAAAAACTTCGGCACCCACTATTTCCTCGAGCGCCGCGAGCTGGGGCTCTTTAACATCGGCGAGTCCGGAACGGTAAAGGCAGATGGGACCGAGTACCACCTTGAAAACGGCGACTGCCTGTATATCGCCAAAGAGACGAAGGAGGTCCTCTTCTCGAGCGATTCCCCGGAAGCGCCCGCCAAGTTCTATATGGTCTCCGCCCCGGCCCACCGCGTCTGCAAAACGACCTTTATCCCGATTGAAAAGGCCAACAAGCGCCCGCTCGGCGCGCTCGAGACCTCCAACAAGCGGGTTATCAACCAGTTCATCCATCCGGATGTGCTCGATACCTGCCAGCTTTCGATGGGCATGACCTGCCTCGAGCCCGGCAGCGTCTGGAATACTATGCCTGCCCACACCCATGAGCGCCGGATGGAGGTCTATATGTACTTCGGCCTCTCGGAGGATAATGTCGTCTTTCATATGATGGGCGAGGGGGATGAGACCCGCCATATCGTGATGCACAATGAGGAGGCGGTTATCAGCCCCTCCTGGAGCATCCATGCCGGCGCCGGCACCTCGAACTATAAGTTCATCTGGGCGATGGGCGGCGAAAACCAGGCGTTTGACGATATGGACAACATCAAAAACAGCGACCTGAAATAAGAGCGCGGTTTATCCGGCTTTCAAATTTGAGAAAGGAAGGAAACACAGAATGAAGATGAACGATTTTCGTCTGGATGGAAAGGTGGCGCTGGTGACCGGCGCGAGCTATGGCATTGGCTTTGCGATTGCGGAGGCCTATGCCGAAGCGGGCGCCACCATCGTCTTTAACGACATCAACCAGGAGCTGGTGGATAAGGGGATGGCCTCCTATCAGGAGAAGGGCATTGCGGCGCATGGCTATGTCTGTGATGTGACCGATGAGCAGGCGGTGGCCGGGCTGGTCAAAAAGGTGGAGGAAGAGGTCGGCGTTATCGATATCCTCGTCAACAATGCGGGCATCATCCGCCGCATCCCGATGACCGAGATGAGCGCGGCGGAGTTTCGCAAGGTCATTGATGTGGACCTGAACGCCCCCTTCATCGTCTCCAAGGCGGTTATTCCCGGCATGATTAAAAAGGGCCACGGCAAGATTATCAACATCTGCTCGATGATGTCCGAGCTCGGCCGCGAGACCGTTTCGGCCTATGCGGCAGCCAAGGGCGGACTCAAAATGCTTACCCGCAACATCTGCTCGGAATATGGCGAGCACAACATCCAGTGCAACGGCATCGGCCCCGGCTATATCGCAACGCCGCAGACCGCCCCGCTGCGCGAAAAGCAGCCGGATGGCAGCCGCCACCCGTTTGACCAGTTCATTATTTCCAAGACCCCGGCTGCCCGCTGGGGAGATCCGGCGGACCTGCAGGGCCCGGCCGTCTTCCTCGCTTCGGATGCCTCCAACTTTGTCAACGGCCACATTCTGTATGTGGATGGCGGCATTCTCGCCTATATCGGCAAGCAGCCGCAGTAACCGGCGAGCAGAGCTCGGAGGGGTTAAAAGAGGCTGTTGCAAAATGCTTGCATTTTGCAACAGCCTCTTTTTATAGCTTTATCGTATTGCTCCAGGCCTTTTTGCCCTCCGCATCGGTCACCTCCGCGCGGATAAAGGTTTCAAATGGCTGCAGCTCGCAGCTGGCCTCGCAGAGCCCGTCGCCGCGCAGACAGTGTCCCACCGCCCAGACGGCGTTGGAGAAGAAAGAGATCCGGCTGGCCGGGGAGCAGCGAACGATCACCCGGTTCCCCTCCCGGAAGAGATGAATTTCCGGGCCCTGGCTCGCATAAAAATCCTTTCTGCAAATGGCGTTTAGAATCTCGGCATCGGAGGCATCGGGCGGGGCTGCAAGCATGATAAAGGCGTTTGTTTCATCCGACCCGTCGTAGAAGTGGGTGTCGTCGTCGGCGATGAGCGGGAAGAGTAGGCCCTTGCAGGCAGCGGCATCCACAAAATCCCCCGAGTAGGGGCGGGAAGATTCCCCGGCATCTGAAACGCTGTTGTAGATTTCGGTCGCGTCAATGCCCTGCAGCGCCTGTAGCTGCTCCACCGTGTTGATAGACCAGCAGGGGTGTGCCAGCACCGCCAGCCCGCCGGTGCGGTGGATTTCATCTACGATGGCCTGCGCCGGGCAGTCCTTTTCGAGCTGCGGCCTGCTGCTGCAGCCCAGCCCCAGAATGTGGAAAACACCTTTCGATCCATCCGCACCGCCGGTGTTATATTCCGCCCCCGAGAGGATGCGCAGCCCGCTGAGATTTCCGCTCTCCCTGTATTTCCAGTGGTCGGTGATGGCGAGGATATCATAGCCCGCCGCCCGGTAGACAGCTGCAGCCTCCTCCGGCGATTTTCGTCCGTCGGAATTTCGCGTATGCAGATGGAGGTTTATTTTGAGTCTTGTTTTTCCGAACATATCGGTGAACATGGTTGTGTCAGCACCTCTCTGATTTTTTTAGATAGAAGCTCTGCAGCAGAATCTTTCTGCGCTGCCTTTCAGTATACGCCTAAAGAAGGCCGATTTCAAGAGAAAGCAAAGCCCCGCCTGAAAGGAAATAAAAACCGGTTCCTTTCAGGCGGGGCCTGTCCAGTGTGGATATGGCGCGGCGCTTTTTAAAGAGGGATCTCCTCGCCGGCCGCTACAATCAGGCGGGAGGGGGTGCGCAGCTTCTCTGCCGCCCGGCGGTCGAAAAGCGCACCGGGCTTCATGTGGATGGGAATGGTGTGGCGCGCACCGATAAGCTCAGCGCATTTGGAGGCCTCCCGGGCGTTCATGTTATAAACCCCATCCGTTGGCAGCAGCGCATAGTCCAGCCCCATCTCCCGGAGCGGGCCGCCCATGGCATCGGTCGTGGAGGTATCGCCCGCCGCATAGAGCTTGATGCCGTCGAAGGAAAGCACATAGCCAACGCATTTGTTTTTATCGTGGTTGCGGTTGTAGGCGGGGACTGCCTCAATCTGTATGCTGCCGACGGTGAACTGCTGATAGAGTCCGTCCTTCAGCGCATCGGCCGCGCGGATAATCAGGCAGTGACGCTTTTGCGCGGCGATATCTGACTGGTTGTGGTCGGTGTGCTCGTGGGTAATGAGAATAAGGTCTGCCGGCAGGTCATAACCATCCCCGGCATAGGGGTCAATGTAGATAACGGTCCCGTCATCTGCTGTCAGGCGCAGGCTGGCGTGTCCCTGGTAATACAGTTTGGCCATAAGTTTTCGAATATCTCCTTAGTCAGTTCGTTGCAGGCGGGGCGAGCTCTTCGAGCGAGGTGAGCCCGCTGTCGAGCGCGGCCGTGCGCAAAACGAGATACAGCTGCGCATGGGTGGCATGCACATAGGGATTTACAAACAGGACGCCCATGCCGCAGGCGAGCGAGCCGAGCAGCAGCCAGCCGATGAAGGAGAGATCGAGCACCCACATATCCAGCTTGTGTCCCCGCGTCATATCACGGCTGAGCCGCAGCGCGCGGTCATAGGGGATAAGGGGATTTTCGGAAAGGATATAGGGAACCATCGCATAGGAGTAGCTGAGAATAATGCCTGGCACCACCAGCAGCAGGGAGGCAAGCGCGATCAGCAGCTTGCGCACAAACATCGTCAGTACGATATTTTTATATCTTCCGGCGCTGAACGAATAGCCCAGCTCTCCCAGATTAAAGCGCAGCTGTGTCCCCTCCAGATAAAAGCGACGGCTGCCGACCTCGAGCGGCTGCAGCAAAAAGGCGGAAAATGCGACTGAAATCACAAAGGAGATCGAGAGCCCGCCCACCAGTATGGGAAGCAGCACCGAAAGATCCCCGTAGAACAAATCCTCCCAGTCGATATTGAGGTTCAGGCGCGAACCGGCAGTGGCGCCGTTGGCAATTCCCAGCACCAGCGAGGCGGCAAAGGCCGGCCAGTAGGAGACGCGCAGGATTTCCTTTGCATTTCTTTTCAGCTCTTCTCGGGTCCACATGGGTATATCACGTTCCTTTCTCTCAGGCAGTGGGGCCTGATTTTTTCGGTTATTCATAGTGGACACAGCCAAAAAGAGGCGGGGAATTCTTTTTGGCCTGTACGGCAGATATTTGCCGCCTAGGCCGTGGAACGGCCTTGTGTCAGACTTCTCATGGTCAGTGCATGGCCCTGCCCACAACAAAGCAGCTGCTGTTTGAAAATCGGTATCTACCGATTTTCCGGTGCGCTGACCGCATCATATATGTACAAAACTAAAATTATAAGCCTCAAAAAATCCGGCCTTTCAGGGCCTTGCGGCTTTGCCGGACAGCAGATATACGCTGCCGGAACAGGCAGAAGAGGCATATCTGAATTTTACCAGGGAGAAAGACAGGCTGAGAGAAAACGAATAAGCTGAAAGACACTTTTTCTGACCCCTCCTAATTATAGCAGCCCTGCAGTGATAAAACAAGAAGATGGGGCAATTTGCTCTGTTTTTCTTGCGCCGGAGAAGGGGAGGCGACCCACTGGCGGAAATGGGCAAAGGGGGCCCGGCCGCTGAAAATTTTTTCGTCGGGCCAGAGAGATCCGGGATACTTTTGACTGGGCTTTTTGGGGGGACATTTTCGCTTGAAAAATCCTCTTTCAGCCGCTACAATAAAATAGAAGAACGTCCGCAGCAGAAAAAAGATCCGGCAGTGACCGGACAGGCTGTATGGAAGGGGATGCTGGTTGGCATGCAGAACGGACGGCTGTTTGAAATGGTCTATCTGCTGCTTGAGCGCGGGGCAATGACGGCATCCGAGCTGGCGGAGCATTTTGAGGTTTCGGTGCGCACCATCTATCGGGATGTTGATCTGCTTTCCGGGGCAGGGGTGCCGGTCTATGCCAGCCGAGGAAAGGGCGGGGGCATCCGGCTGATGGAGGGCTATGTACTGGACCGTTCGCTGCTGACGCCCGGCCAGCAGGATGAAATTCTGTTTGCGCTGCAGAGTCTGCAGGCTACCCATGCCCTGCAGGCGGAGGAGTTGCTTTCCCAGCTGCGCGGGCTGTTTTGCCGCGGGCAGGAGGAATGGATTGAGGTGGATTTCTCCCCCTGGGGAGACCTCTGCGAGGAGAGGGAAAAGTTTAATCTTCTGAAAACGGCAATATTGGAGCGCCGGCCGGTGGCGTTTGATTATCACAACAATATCGGTGAAAAAAGCGAACGGCAGGTGGAGCCGATGAAGCTCTGCTATAAAAGCGGCGGCTGGTATCTGCAGGGATTCTGCCGGTTGCGACAGGCGGCGCGCACCTTTAAAATCTGCCGGATAAAGCGGGTTCAGCTGCTGGAAGGAAGCTTTGAAAAGCGGGAGATGCCGCCGGTTGACCTGCAATGGACGTCGTCAGGCGGCGTTTTGCAGGTGCGGCTGCGTTTTGAACAGGGCGCCGCCCACCGCATCTGCGATGAGCTCAGCCGGTATCCTGTCCGGCAGGAAGAGGATGGGAGCCTGACGATGACCGCTTTTTTCCCGGATGACGAATGGACGGTAAATTATTTCCTCTCCTTTGGTACGCTGGTACAGGTTCTCTCTCCCGAGGCGCTGCGCAAGGCAGTGCGGCAAAAGGCAGAAAAAATTGCCCGGTTTTATGAACCGGGCAATTAATATGACAGACAGCTGTCCGGTTTTGGGTGATATACTGGGTTCATCCCAAAAGAAAGGAAGGACAGGAATATGGCGGAAGTTTATTGTCAGAGCTGCGGCATGCCAATGCGGGAGGAAAAGGACTTTGGAAGGAACGCGGATGGCAGCCGCAACGAGGATTACTGCTGCTACTGCTGGAAGGATGGGGCGTTTACCGCTGAGATGAGCATGCAGCAGATGATTGATTTCTGTGTGCAGCTCGGTCAGAAGGAGGGGTTTTATCCCGACCCTGAGAAGGCGCGCCGGGAGATGCAGGCCTTTTTCCCGAGCCTGAAGCGCTGGAAGCAGAGCAAAAGCTGAAATCAAAGCAATAAAAGCAATCCGCCGGCCCCCAAAGTGCTTTTCGGCCGGCGGATTGCTTATCCGTAAGCAGAATGACTGCTTTCCCGTTCCCTGCAGCCGGTCCGGTAAATTTTCGGGAATTCTGAAAAAATCGGAAGAAAGGTTATTGACAAAGAAACAATCCCGTGCTATAATCTTTAACGTTGACATGCGGGTATGGCGGAATTGGCAGACGCGTTAGATTCAGGTTCTAATGGTCGCAAGGCTGTGCAGGTTCAAGTCCTGTTACCCGCACCATGTGAAGCGGAGTCGTTTTTCGAACTATTTTATCGAAAAGCGGCTCCGCTTTGCTCTGTAACCGTTGCAATGACTGGATTTTCTGAAAATGTTGCCTGCAGTGCATTCCTGAAAATAAGAAAAAGCTGCAAAAAAAATATTTATCCAGATGCGTTTTTTAGACACAGGTTTTCTCATAAGCCTGTGTCTTTTTCTGCCCATAGAGCTCCTCAAATCGTACCGGCGATTTGTAGGCCAGCGTCTGATGGGGCCGTTGTTCGTTATAAAAGCGCACATACTCGTCCACACTTTTGCGAAAATCTGCCTCAGAGGAGTAGTCCCTTCGGTATGCTTCTTCCCGCTTAAATGAAGCAAAGAATGTCTCGGCCACTGCATTGTCACAGGGACGGCCAGAACGGGAAAAGGATTGCTTGACACCGCCCTGCTGAAGAAGCTTATAAAAGGTGTCAGAGATATACTGCCCTCCACGATCGCCATGAAAAGTCAAATCTGTGGGGTTGCCCCGCACCCGAAACGCATCTTTGAATGTGGCTGTCACCAAATGAGTGCTGCATTTGCGGGAAACTCGGTATCCCACTACCTTGCGGGAAAATAAGTCTATAATAACACAGAGGTATACCGCATAGCCCTTAATCTTGAAATATGTGATGTCACTGGCCCATATCTCATTGGGACGTGTCACCCTGAATTCCTGATTAACCAAATTGCGTTTCAAGTATTCCTGCCGACTCCGGTAATTGCTTTTGGCGTTCTCGCGGATACTGATCAGATCAAGTTCCTGCATAATCTGCCTAATGCGCTTTTTCCCCACACGGATTCCGTTCTCAGCCAGTACGACCCGTATCTTTTCAGCCCCGAAACGCTGTTGACTGTCATCAAAAATCCGCTGTACTTGCAGCATGAGCTCCTGCTGTCTCTGCAAATACTCTGCTCGGTCGGCCTTACGGAAAATGTGGTTGTAGAATGTTCCACGAGAGATATTTAGGGCTTTACACAGTTCATGAACACTATATTGCTCAAATTGTTCATGTAGCCTTGCCAGAATTTCAAGACGCTTACGGCGAGGCACATCATCAATGATATTGGACAGTCGAATGATTTGTAGAATGTGGCTTTGACGTTCGTGTTGGCGGCTGAGTATGGAGTAATCTTTTATAGTGCCCGAATCGTCTGCCTGTTGATATTCTTTGCGCCATCGGTAGAGGGTGTTGAGGGATATGTGATACTTTTCGCTGATTGCTACAAGTGGAACACCTGTGGCGCAGATAGCGGTGACCTGCTTTCTGAATTCTTCTGGATATTGTTTGGGCATTAATACTCATCTCCTTTGTGCGGATTATAGTTGATTTATTCTTTTTCGTGTTTCCCGCCCCCGCAGGGGCGGGAATTACAAGGACATTTTCCGCTTGAGGAACACAAAAACGAATTGGGAGTATAGTAAAAGAGATTGATTATGCAAGGCATTACCCTGCAATAGGCAGTGTCCAATATAGTTGAACTGCGCTTTTAATAATAAAATTCTGTACTTTTCCATCAGCTCCGTCATGTTCTCCTCTCATAGATTTAGCCACCTGCGGCGAAACAGACGGATATGTACGGGCATAAAGAATGCCGGATATTATACCAGCACTATATCAAAAACTTAATTTGGCAAAATCCCCAAAAAGCTGCATAGCAATAAAAGTTTTTTGTTAAGTGCGGAGAAAAACTATTTTCACCTTGACTTACAATTATTTCTTGGTATATTTAAGCTTATATAAGTATCTATAGCCTGTTTTGAAGTTATTTAATCGTTTAATATTATACTTTGTCTTGTGGACTATATTAGAACAAATAGTCTCTTAGGCGGTGAGATATATGTCGACTTTAAATGATTATTTACAACAGCACAAAATAAAGTCTAGCCATATAGATATATTACCGATGTTGCATTCTTGCGAATGCTTTGACAGCAGATTGATTATTGAGAGCGGGCAACTGGAAACTCGCCTTTGTAAAGTTTTTAATAAAGATTTATTGTACTTCTTTTATGGAAAGCCGTCATATCCAGTGGGTGAAAAAGTCGTTGGAAATCGAACTGATATTGAATACTGTCCAGTATGTTTTATTGTCAACCCTCAAAACGTAAAAATATATAGGGTTTTCCCATTTGATACAGGAGCTTTTTCAGCCGAAAAGTATGATGACTTTTTCCATCGCAATATGCAATTAGGTGAATTTGAATTAGACAGTTCGCTTAAAGCAATTTTAACGTACATCGCTATCTTTTTCGAAAGCAATGATAATTACATTCGCGGACAAACTGTTATAGGTATAAAGGAAAACAATCCATATATTAATGGCTTAATTAGCATCTTAAATGCACAAGGTACACACAAAATTGATGATAGGGCTCATACTGTCGAAGTTATTTCCCAGGAATGCGTATCGCTTAAAGATGCGGTGGAATGTGTAATTATACCAGAAGATCTTTTACGTGAAGACAGCATAAAAGCCTTTTTAGATCAGTATAATATTAGACATATGGAATATACTGTAAGGACATTAACAGCTCCGTCAAGGTATAACGAGGTGGTTTTTGAAAAAGTGATGGAATACCTTAAGATTCGGAAAGGCGGAAAAATAAGTGCTTAATTTATATAAGCTAACAGGTTTTATCGACTTATTTGACATCATTCCGAACTTTGTTTTCCCTGTCTTTGAAAAAGATGGAAAATTGTTTTTTCAAAACGGACATAAGAATCGCATTGAGGAGTTTGTTGAGGTTAAAAAAAGTGTTTACTCAAAACTTATTCCGTTGCAGAACTGTAAATCTAAGGAAATTATTATTGACCAAACGGCTGATCCTATTTACGCATTCCGCAAAGATGCAAGCAAGATAGAATTCGGAGATGCGTCCTATTTTCAAAAATTCTTTCAAGACTATACGACAGAGGATAACTTGTTAAAAAAGAAAATCAATGATTTTCTCGAGGAAATATCGGTCAAAAGAGAAAACTCAGGATGGTATAGACCTAAATCCGCATATTTTTATGGAACAGGGAGAAGAAAATCTTCTGTTGCACGAGTCCGTATTTTCCCTAATGGTACGGGTCTTATCTCAATTAATGGTCGTGATATTGAAGATTACTTTGGCTTGGAAACCTTGAAGATGGTCGTCCGCCAGCCCTTAAATACCACTGGCACTATCGGCAAGGTCGATGTCACCGCTACCGTCATCGGTGGCGGTGTTACTGGCCAGGCTGGTGCCCTACGCCATGGTATCTCTCGTGCTTTGCTGGAAATGAATCCTGAACACCGTACTACCCTGAAGGCCGCTGGATTCCTTACCCGTGACCCTCGTATGAAAGAGCGCAAAAAGTACGGCTTAAAAGCCGCGCGGCGTGCCCCACAGTTTAGTAAACGCTGAATTAGCTTGCCCCCGGAGTTATAGTAGCTCCGGGGAAACTCCTTTTTGTAACAGAGTGTAGGGCTTGCACTGGCTCAGTATCTTAGTGAGGACGCCTTGGAGATCTACGTTTAGCAGTAGGACTTTCTTTCCGTCCATAATAAGACCATTCACAGATATAAACGATAGTGTTTTCCCAGACACTGCCCTTTTGATTCGCTATGCTTATCACTTTGGCCTTCGCCGTGTTGGGTTTTCCTCCTTTCATAGATTTAGCCGCCTGCTGCGAAACAGACGGCTATGTATGGGCACGAAAAAAGCGCCGGTTTTCACACCAGTGCCTTTATCATAATATGTAAATTAGTGAAATGTGTTTGCCTGTTACCAAAAAGCCTTGATTTCATGTGGGTTTGCGGAAGTGTCGTTATGAACACCCGCACCATGAGCAGGTTCGTCGGAGAGGACGAGCCTGCTTTTTTGTCCTCTTTTCCGTTTTGAACCGGAGATGCCTGATTTTTATTCGGAGAAGATTTTTTGAAAGGCCGGCTGGAGAAACCAGGGAAAACCGGCTGTGCCCCCATATGGGACGGATATTCTGGAAGAAACAGTCTGCCCTTTAGCGGTCCTCGTCATAAATGGTCATTCCCTTGAGGCGGGCGAGATTTAAAAGCTTCGCGCGCCAGTTTCCATAAAGGGTTACCTTGTGCCAGCCGAAAACTTCCATATCCCATCTGTCAATGATATTTTCCACATTGGCCTGCGCCGCCAGCTTGGTACGGCAGCCCCGGTCGAGCGAAACGTTGCCGACCGCCATGCCGGTATGAATCGAGAAGGCGTTGTCGCCCGCATTGAGTTTTACCGTCGTTACCGGCAGATTCAGCGGCAGCAGCGTTTGAACAGAGGCGCCCTTCTGGTCCTCCGCGTGGCTGCGTATGTAGTATTCGCTGGCGCGCGCATCCTGATAGCCCAGCATCCGGTTGGAGCAGACGCAGTGGTCATAGATAATCTGGCCGCTGGAGGTATCAAGCACCGGGTCGGATACGAAGCCGGGACGTCCGCAGCCATAAACGGCGATCATCGTCGTCAATACCGAGTCTATATCCGCCTCGCAGATGCCCACCTGGCCGTTATTGAGCATTTCAAAGAAGGAGAGGCAGGGATAGGCCTGCATTCTTTTGCTGTAGAAGAGGCTCAGGCAGTCCACCGTAACGGCGGTGCAGCCGTTCTTTTCCTTCATCTCCTGCAGCGCATGGTAAAGTCGCGCGCTTTTGATGAGCTCAGCCGCATCGGGCTCCACCACCCGGATGGCGTTTTTTGCCCATTTTTCCGCGAGCGGGCGGGCCTGCTTCTCGGAAATGCTGTCATAGGCCGCCTGCAGGTCGCTGCCGCTTAAAAGAACCGTATCAATTCCCCAGTGGTTTTTAAGCATGGTGCGCTTGGCTTCCCGGAACATGCCGTTCTGGGTGTCGTCGCTGAAAATCAGGATGCTCTCCTCCTTCAGCTTTTTTAGCAGCTCGATGAGCTGGGCGGTTTCGGCGATGTCCCCATAGTCCATTGAGGAGACGGTTGCCACCGGCAGCTTCTGCTTGCGCACGCGGGTAGCGACATTCAGGAATGCCCCGTCGCCCGCATGGGGCAGCCCGGCGATTACCAGCGGGAAATCGGTGGTGGCGGCATCCAGATAAACATTGTGAACGGTCGGATTGTTGGTGGCGGTGATGAGGACAATGCCGTCATAATTTTTTTTATCCTCAGGGAGAGCGGCGCGGGCAGCCTCCGGGTCGCTGCAGACAAGGGCGGTAATCTCCGCCTGCGGCATGCGCGCCTGCAGGGCGGATACTATCTGTTCGGCTGCCTGCTCATAATTAAAATTGATGTGCGGCCAGCCGGCGACGTTTTCGGGCTTAGCCTGCATGACCAGCTTGATTTTTGTTTTCATCGTTTTTCCTCCTTCTCGGTTGTGGCTTCATTAAACCATAAAAAGAGGCGGAAATCTATTGACTTAACCGTTAATTATTTGTACTATAACGACATGAGTAATCTGCTTTATCGTGATCTTTGCATCCATTCGTGCGGCATCACCGCCTGCCAGCCGGATTGGAAATGGGATACGGCCGGCAGTCCGATGGGCGACTATGACCTCTGGACCGTTTTGAAAGGAAGCGGATTTTTAACCGCCGACGGCCTCCCGTTTCCGGTCTCTGCGGGCAGCTGCTTTTTGCTGCGGCCTCATGGCTGCTATGCCGGCCGGCAGGAGCTTTCCGACCGGCTGACGGTGCTGCATATCCATTTTGATTTTCTTTGGGATGGCCTTCCCCTTCATCTCCCGGAGGGAGAGGTGCCGGCTTTGCACCGGCAGCTGTTTGATTTCCCGTTTGTGCAGAAGCTTCTCTATAAGGTGCTCAATGCCTCCAGCGCCGGCGAAAAGGAGATGGCTCGGCACTGGCTGCAGGTGGCGCTGGATGAGATTACACTGCAGGACAGGCAGGGCCTGCAGCCGGACCCGCTGCGCCGGAAGCTTTCGGCCCTCTGCGATGAAATACAGGAAAATCCGGGAGCCGACTGGCGTCTTTCCCCGCTGGCGGCCCGCTTTGGCTATGCTGCCGATTATTTCGGGCGGCTTTTCAGCCAGATGACCGGCAGCCCGCTCTCCCTGTATGTAATTGGCGCGCGGATGAATCAGGCGAAGGTGCTGCTGCGCTCCTCCAGCAGCCGGATAGGGGAGATTGCCCTGCAGCTGGGCTATC
The DNA here is from genome assembly GCA_022792175.1 of Provencibacterium sp. Taxonomy (GTDB): domain Bacteria; phylum Bacillota; class Clostridia; order Oscillospirales; family Ruminococcaceae; genus Harryflintia. Next base: position 115,397 of record JAAWAN010000028.1, on the reverse strand, counting down.
GAGATACCTGCTTTTTCAGCCGGCAGTTTCGTCAGCATACCGGCGTTACCCCGAGCGCCTACCGGCAGGCCGTCCGGCCGGAGGAAAGAAGCGCCCTCCCAGAGCAGAGAAAGCAGGGGGAGGGCTGATTCGGCACCTCTTTTTTGCCGGTTCAGCAGACTATCCTGCTTTCTGGCGGACAGACGGTAGAAGAGCACTGTCCCCCGCCATAAAAAGCAGGAAGATGAGGATAAAAAACAGAACAGACAGCAGCCAGGCCCCCCATATTTTATGAGGAGCCGGTGGAAAAGCGCGGCGATGGCCGTGAGGATGATAAAATAGAGCAGGACGGATACAGCCATCCGTCTGTCAGCCGTTAAAGCAGTCGTGCGAGCCGCAGACATAGCCCCTCTCCCCGAGCCGGAAGGGCTCTTTATCCGGTATATATTCCCGGCTGGGGGATAGGAATTCGTGGCCTGCTTTTTCACAGGCGTGCGTTTCTCTTTTTTGGCTGCGGCCTTTAAAGCTTCTGAATGCTCAGAGGGTTGATGACCGAGATAATGTTGTCCACCACCGTGTCCGGCTTCTGGTGGTTATAGAGCTGGGTGGTGCAGAGCTTGCTGTAGATCTTGTGGCGCTCCTCATAGAGCGCGCGCAGCTCTTCTTTGGTGTGCTGCAAAACAAGCGGACGGTTGCTCTTTGAGATGCGTTCATAGCAGATTTCAAAATCGGTCGAGAGATAGACGACGGTGCAGCCGTTTTCCGAAACGGTGCGCACGTTGTCCGGGTCCATCAGCATCCCGCCGCCGGTGGCGACGACGGTGGTGAGCGGTCCGCCTTCCTCCACCGCGTTCTGCAGCGCGACATGCTCCAGCGCGCGGAAATACTGCTCGCCCTTCTCCTTAAAAATATTGGGGATGGACATTTTCTGCTGCTGTTCAATGTATTCATCGGTATCGATAAAGCGCGCGAGCAGCTTTTTGGCCAGCAGCCGGCCTACCGTTGTCTTTCCGCTGCCCATAAATCCGCACAGGATAATGACTTTGCCCATCTGAGAAATCCTCTCCTTATTCTGCAAAAGATGATAGTTTTCGCCTGACTTTGTCCCGCCCTTTGCGTTTTTTGCCTGCAGAGGGAAGGAAACGACCCTTTTGGCGGCGGCCTTCGACTTTTTCAGAGCATCTGCGCCATTTTCTCCTCCACCAGGGACACCTGCTGCTCGGAAAAGGAAACATCCAGCCAGATTTCCTGTGCGGCGGCCGCCTGCCAGATCAGCATGCGCATACCGCCCCGCGTAGGCTTGTGAAGCGCCTCGGCGCGCCGGATCAGCAGCGTTTTTTTGGGGTTATAGATGCAGTCGAAGACTGAACGGCAGGCATCAATGAGCGCATCTGAAACCGGACAGCCCTCGGTCTTCGGATACATGCCGACAGGGGAAGCATTAATCAGCAGATCAAATTCCTGTCCGGGCGCCTGCTCGGGGGAGACGGCTGCGGCCCGCACGCCATAGCGGCTTCTGATTTCGGCGGCGAGCCTTTCGGCTGCTTCCCATGAGGAGGGGCGCACCCCCAGCGTAACATTGGCGCCAAGGCGGGCCATTTCGAGGGAAAACATCCGCCCGACGCCGCCTGCCGCCCCGATGATATAAACCTCCCGCAGGCCCTTCGTTGTCTCCAGCGCGCGCAGAAAGCCCAGACAGTCGGTATTGTATCCGACAGGCCCCTCAGCGGAGGGCTTTACCGTGTTGACCGATTGATAGTCGGCGGCGGTGCGGTCCAGCCGGGCAAGCCAGGGGATAATTTTCTGTTTATAGGGGATGGTAATATTAAAACCGTCAAGCTGCAGCAGCCGGGGAACGACATTCTCCAGCTGCTGCGGCCCGGTATCAAAAAGCCGGTAGTCCATCGGGATGCCCAGTGTTTCGGCGAGCAGGGCATGCACCTGCGGAGAGAGGCTGTGCGAAAGCGGATGGCCGAGCAGTCCATACATAGCGTTTTTCCTTCCCTTGATTTTTTCCCGCAGCGGGTAAAGGAATGTTTTTTTATCAAGGCTATTATAAACGATTTGCCAAAAAAACGAAAGCAGATTTTTTCGTTTTGATTTCCGGCTTTTAAACCGGCCGGATAAATTCTGAAAAGTTTGCGGCAGGCGGCCAAGGGATATAAAAGCACTCTGGCGCTCTGCAGCAGAAAAGGGAGGGCACAGGCTATTTTTTCCGGATTTTTGCTTGCAATCATTCCCAATCAATAATATAATTAGGAGATGCAGAAGGGCGGAGTATCTCCCTTCAGAAAACAGGGTATATGGTTATACAGAAAGGAATGTGGTTATAAAGATGGGGTTTATCCTGAACGGCATCATGGCTGTCACCTGGCAGATGGTGGTCATGTGGGCGGTAGGCGGCCTGCTGATCTGGCTGGCGATTAAAAAGGACTTTGAGCCTGCGCTGCTGCTGCCGATGGGCTTTGGCGCGATACTCGTCAACCTCCCGGAGTCGGGTGCCATCAACCAGTTTATGCAGGGTGTCGGCGAGCAGCAGGGAATTATCCAGTGGCTGTTTGAAACGGGGATAGAGGCCAGCGAGGCGCTGCCGCTGCTGCTGTTTATCGGCATTGGGGCGATGATCGATTTCGGTCCGCTGCTCTCCAACCCGAAGATGTTTCTGTTCGGCGCGGCGGCGCAGGGTGGTATCTTTTTAACGATTATTGTGGCGATGATGATGGGCTTTCCCCTGCGGGACGCCGCCAGTATCGGCATCATCGGCGCGGCGGATGGGCCGACCTCCATTCTGGTGGCCAAGGTGCTCGACTCCCCCTATTTCGGTGCCATTTCGGTTGCGGCCTATTCCTATATGGCGCTGGTGCCGATTATCCAGCCGATGGCCATCCGGCTCGTTACCACCAAAAAGGAGCGGATGATCCGCATGCCCTACAATCCCGGCAATGTCAGCAAGCTGACGCGCATCCTCTTCCCCATTATCGTAACGGTGATTGCAGGCATTGTTGCCCCCGCCTCGGTTTCGCTGGTCGGCTTTCTGATGTTCGGCAACCTCATCCGGGAATGCGGCTGCCTCGAGCGGCTCTCCGATACGGCGCAGAACAACCTTGCCCAGCTGGTGACGCTGCTGCTCGGCATCACCATCTCCTTTTCGATGACGGCGGACAAGTTTGTTACGATTGAAACGGTGCTGATTATGGCGCTGGGCCTGGTCGCCTTTGTGTTTGACACCATCTGCGGCTGCCTGTTTGCGAAGATTTTAAACCTGTTTTTAAAGAATAAAGTGAACCCCATGGTCGGCGCCGCGGGCATCTCCGCCTTCCCGATGTCGGCGCGGGTGGTGCAGAAGATGGCCACGGCCGAGGACCCGCAGAACTATCTTCTGATGCATGCGGTCGGCGCGAACGTTTCCGGCCAGATCGCCTCAGTGCTGGCGGGCGGCATGATTCTCGGTCTTGTCCCGGGCATGCTGGGCTGATAAGGAAAGGATGGGAGCTATGCTTTACAGACTGGGAGCGGTGCTAAATGCCGCCAGTATCGGCGTAATCGGCGGGGCGGACGGCCCGACTGCCATTTTTGTGGCCAGCAGCGGGGGCGCGCTTTCGGATGCGCTGACCCTCGCCTGGCAGGGGATGACAGGCATCTTTGTCGTTATGATTGCCATTGCGCTGTTTGTCTGGCTGCTTTCGAGGCTGACAGGGAAAAAATAGGCGGACGGATATCAGAAACAGACAAAATCCAGGGGGAGAAGGAGCTTTTATATGGAGCAGAAGAAGCTGGTAGAGGAAATCACCTCGATGGAGGAGGATTTCGCCAAATGGTATACCGATGTTGTAAAAAAAGCGGAGCTTATCGATTATTCCTCGGTGCGCGGCTGCATGGTGCTGCGCCCATATGGCTACGCCATCTGGGAGAATATTCAGAAAATTCTGGATGGGATGTTTAAAGCCACCGGCCACCAGAATGTCTATATGCCGATGTTCATCCCCGAGAGCCTTCTGCAGAAGGAGAAGGACCATGTTGAGGGCTTTGCCCCCGAGGTGGCCTGGGTGACCGAGGGCGGCGGGCAGAAGCTGGAGGAGCGCCTGTGCGTGCGCCCAACGAGCGAGACGCTCTTCTGCGAGCACTATAAGAATATCATCCACTCCTACCGCGACCTGCCCAAGCTCTATAACCAGTGGTGCTCGGTGGTGCGCTGGGAGAAGACCACCCGGCCTTTTCTGCGCACGATGGAGTTCCTCTGGCAGGAGGGGCACACGATGCACGAAACGGCGGCAGAGGCTATTGCCGAGACTGAACGGATGCTGGGAGTCTATGCGGATTTCTGCGAGAATTCGCTGGCCATTCCGGTGCTGCGGGGCAAGAAGACCGAGAAGGAAAAGTTTGCGGGCGCTGAGGCCACCTACTGCATCGAGGCGATGATGCACGACGGCAAGGCGCTGCAGGCGGGCACCTCCCACTATTTCGGCGATGGCTTCGCCCATGCCTTTGATATCACCTTCCAGGGCCGGGACAACAAGCCGCAATATCCCTTCCAGACCTCCTGGGGAATGACCACCCGCCTGATCGGCGCCATTATCATGACCCATGGCGACAACAGCGGGCTTGTGTTGCCGCCCGCCGTGGCGCCGGTGCAGGTGATGGTGGTGCCGGTGGCTCAGCACAAGCCGGGCGTTACTGAAAAGGCGCAGGCGCTCAAAGAGGAGATATCCGCCTACTGCCGCGCGGATATCGACCTTGGCGATAATTCCCCCGGCTGGAAGTTTGCGCAGCATGAGATGAGGGGCGTTCCGCTGCGGCTGGAAATCGGCCCGAAGGATATGGAAAAGGGCCAGTGCGTGCTGGTGCGGCGCGATACGCGCGAAAAGCTCTTCGTCCCGCTGGAGGGGCTGCGCGAGGCGATCGAGCGGCTGATGCGGGAGATTCATGATAACCTCATTGCCCGTGCGCGCGAAAACTGCGAACGGCGCACCCATGCGGCGGTGAGCATGGAGGAGCTTATAGCGCTCGCAAACGGCGAAAACGGCTACATCAAGGCGATGTGGTGCGGAGACCGCGCCTGCGAGGATGCGCTCAAAGAGAAGGCGGGCATCACCTCCCGCTGCATTCCCTTTGAGCAGGAACCGCTCAGTGACCGCTGCGTCTGCTGCGGCAAGCCCGCCAGGCACCTGGTCTACTGGGGAAAGGCCTATTAATGGGCCGCTCTCCGGCCGGGGCAGCCCGGCGAAGCGCGTTTGAAAGGTTTTCCCCCAGGCGGCTTTTTAGGACCGGGGTTCTGCTTTTTGCCTGCCTGATGGCGGCAGCGGTGTTTTTCTGCGGCTGTCAGGCGCGGCCAGGAAGCAATGTGGTCCCAAAGGAGGGGAGCGCCTCCTCTTCCTCCGCCGCCGGACAGAAGAAGGACAAGACCGGAAAGACAGATAAATCCTCTCAGGATGAGCAGGGGGACGGGCAGCCGGAGCAGTCCCCGGAGGATGAAAAGGATAAGGCCTCTTCGCTGCCCGAGGTGGATCCCGAGCAGGAGGCGCAGCGGCTTTTAGAGGAGCGCATAGGGGAGCTCTGCTTTTACTATACCGGGAATTTCGACATGCCGGATGCCCCCAACACCGCGCAGGTCTACTGGTCAGTTTTCAAATGGTATGCCCTCGGCCGGGATTATAAGCCGCCGGAAAAACCGGATTACACCGGCTATGAGCAGCTGGATATGAAAACGGTCAGAAGGCTTATCGAGCGCTGGTATGGGCCGGATATCCCCGAATATGAGGGGAACCTCTCGGCGCTGGGCGACCCGGCTACCGGAGAGCTCATCAACGTCAGCGAGAACGGGAACACCTGCTACTTTCTGGAAGTGGAGATGCCGATGGAGGAAACCTATATCCTGCAGAATGCGCGCGTAGATGAAAACGGGATTCTGACGATGCGCTTTAACGCACAGGACAGTAGCGGCGGCTATCTGCGCACCTATCTGTGCAAGCTGAAGCCGGATAAAAAGGGCGGCTATTATCTCTGCAGCCTCAATAAGGGGCAGAGCTGAAGAGAGCAAAAGGGCCCCCTCTCTTTGCCGGCAGAGGGAAAACAGGCGGCTTTACATAGGAAAGCATACAGAAAGGGAAAACAGGCGGACGGGCACCGGCTTCGTCCGCCTGTTTTGGAAGGGAAGGCGCTTATGCAGGAGAGAGTCGAAACGCTCGGCGGCGGCATTTTTATCCATATCAGCCGGGAGCACCGCTTTGGGACGGATGCTTTTCTGCTCGCCAGCTTTTCGCAGGCGAAAAAGGGGGAAAAGGCCTGCGATCTCTGCAGCGGCTGCGGCATTGTCGGGCTGCTGTGGCAGCGCGAAGAAGAAAACCGGCCGGAGAGCACCTACTGCGTCGAGCTGCAGAAGGAGGCGGTGGCGCTGCTGGAGCGTTCGGTGCAGCAAAGCGGGCTGAGCGAGCGGGTGTTCCCCATCGAGAAGGACCTGCGCGCGCTCACCGGGAGGGATATTCCGATAGGGAGCTTCGATCTCTGCGCCTGCAACCCGCCCTATAAGGCGGCGGGACGGGGGCTGCTCAGCGAAAGGGCGGAAAAGGCGGCCGCACGCCATGAGCTTTTCTGCCCGCTTAATGATCTCTGCCGGATGGCGGCGCGGCTGCTGCGCACCGGCGGGCGGTTTTGTCTCTGCCAGCGGCCGGAGCGGCTGTGCGATATTTTTGCCGCCATGCGCGAAAGCGGCCTGGAGCCCAAAAGGCTGCGCATGGTGCAAAAGCGGCCGGATACCGCGCCCTGGCTGGTGCTCATCGAGGGGCGGCGGGGCGGCAATCCCTTTTTAACGGTCGAGCCGCCGCTGATTATTCAGGATGAGTCGGGCGCTTTTTCCGCTGAATTGCGGCGGATATACCGGCTTTTTGAAGAGAGCGCAGAAGCGGCGCCATCCCTCTGAAGCTGCAAGAGGGGCAGGAACGGCGGCCGTGCTGAAAAGGGGGAAATGGGGATGGCGGCAACGCTTTATCTGGTTGGAACGCCGATCGGCAATCTGGAGGATTTTTCGCCGCGCGCGCAGCGGGTTTTAAGCGAGGTGGATTTTATCGCCGCGGAGGATACCCGGGTAACGCTGCGGCTTTTAAGCCACTTCGGCATTAAAAAGCCGCTGGTCAGCTACTATGCGCACAACCTGCGCGGGCGGGGCGAGGAGATTGCCGCGCGCCTCGAGGCGGGGGAGAGCTGCGCGGTGGTGACCGATGCGGGCATGCCCTGCATCTCCGACCCGGGAGAAGAGCTGGTTTCCCTGTGTGCCGGACGGGAAATCCCCATAGAAACGGTGCCGGGACCGAGCGCCGCCATCACCGCGCTGGCCGTTTCCGGCCTGCCGACCGGCCGCTTCGTTTTTGAGGGCTTTCTTCCGCAGAAGAGGGGGGAGCGGCAAAGGCGGCTGCAGGAGATAGCGCCGGAGCGGCGCACGCTGATTTTTTATGAGGCCCCGCACCGGCTTCTGGAAACGCTGCAGGATATGCGGGAGACACTGGGTGAGCGGCGCATAGCGGTCGTTAAGGAGTTGACCAAGGTGCATGAATCGGTGCTGCGCCTGTCGCTTTCCGAAGCGGCCGGCTACTTTGCGCAGAGGCCGCCGCGCGGGGAATATGTGCTGGTTCTCGAGGGGGCGGCAAAAGAGGAGCAGGAGCGCCCCTCGCCGGAGGAGGCGGCAGCTCAGGTGCGGAGAAGGGCGCAAGAACAGGGCCTCTCCCTCTCTCAGGCGGCCAAAGAGGTGGCGGCCGAAACCGGCTACCGCAAGAGTGAGCTGTATGCGCGCGCAGCCGGGCATGCGCAGTGAACGTCCGGCCCCGGTTGAGCCTTGTCTGCCGTAAAGGGATTCCTGTTTTAGAACTGTTTTTTTGATCGCTCAAAAGCGCCTGCAGGCCAAATGGTGGCCTACAGGCGCTTTTTTCTTCATAAGATAGCAAATAGGAAAAAAGGGAGGGAAAAAACGGATGCCGCTGCCTTACCTTCTGCTGGTGCCGCTTGTTGCCGGAGTGCTTTTTGTCAACGGTTTTACCGATGCGCCCAATGCGATTACCTCGGTGGTCTGCACCGGTGCGCTGCGTTTTCGCAGCGCGGCGCTGCTCGCCGCCGCCTGCAATATGGCGGGGCTGTTTTTCAGCTGGCGCTTTATGCCGCTGGTGCAGAACACCATCTGCGAAATGCTGGACCTTGCCGGAATGAACAGCATTGCTGCACTGACGGCCGTTTGCGCAGCGATGGCGGCCGTGGTAGCCTTTGCTGTTCTGGCCTGGGCGTTCGGCATCCCGACGAGCGAGAGCCATGCACTGATTGCGGCACTGACCGGGGCGGCACTGGCGCTAGGAGGAAGGAGAGCGGTGAATCCTCTGGCCTGGGCCAAGGTGATATGGGGTCTGCTTCTTTCCTCAGCAGGCGGTCTGGCGGCCGGTTTTCTGGGAGGAAAAGGGGTAAACCGCCTGGCGAAAAGAGGTACGGGAGAATACCGCCCGCCGCGTTCCCTCAAAAGTCTGCAGCTTATTTGTGCAGCGCTGCTCTCGGCGCTGCATGGCGCGCAGGACGGGCTGAAGTTTGCCGCTGTTCTGGTGATGGCGGATGGGTTGCTGATGGGCAAAGGGCTGCAGGAGGGGGTGAATCTCTCCCAAAATGCAGGGCCGGTGCTGCTCTGCGCGGCGGTGATGGCAGCGGGCACGCTGGCGGGCGGCAAACGGATTATCGAGGCAGTAGGGCGCAAAATGGTGAAGCTGAATACCCTCAGCGGCACGGCCAGCGACCTTGCGGCCTGCCTGCTGCTTTTTGCCGCCACCCTCTGGGGCCTGCCGGCGAGCACAACCCATACCAAAACCTGTGCCGTTCTGGGAGCGGGGCTTTCGGAGGACCGGGAGAAGGTGGGATTTGGCATGCTCTTTGGCATCCTCTTCGCCTGGGCGGTGACCTTTCCAGTCTGTGGCGCGCTCGGCTATGTGATAACAGGGGCCCTGCTGCGGATGATGTAAAAGGGCGCGAAACCGCAAACGGCGGATGTTTTCAGCTGTCTGTCAGACGCAGATAAACAGAGGAGGCGAAAACGCCGTCCTTTGCTTCAAACCGGCAGCCGCCTCCATATTTCTCCGCAACCGAGCGAATCGAGGCAAGGCCGATGCCGCCGCCCGGCTTTGAGGAGAGAAAGGAGCCATCCGGCCCTCTTTTCACAAAGGAGAAGCGGTTATCGAGCGCAATGGTCAGAATCCCGTCCGCCGTCCGGCTGCACATGCGGATAAACGGTTTCTCCGTCCCTTTGCAGGCGGCGGTCGCATTTTCCAGCAGGTTGCCGATGATCACACACAGTTCGCTTGCCGGAACCCGTCCGATATCCTCCGGAATATCCAGGCGAATAGAGCAGTCTGCTATCCCAGCCTTCAGCGCAGCCTGACGGTAGTAAACGGCGACTGCATTGACCGCGCTGTTTTCGCAGAGCCGCTGCTCCCTCTCCTCCGGGATTTTTTCCGAAAGCGTATCCAGATAGGAAAAGAGTTCCCCTGTTTCTCCGTTTTCGAGGAAATCCTGGATGACCGCAATGTGGTGCCGCAGGTCATGGCGCTGCTGCCGGATCTGTTCGGAGGTCTCCGAAAGCAGGCGGTAGCGTCGGTTTTGAACCTCCACCTGCTTTTCCATCAGAAAAATCTCATAGGAGAGCCGGGCATTTTGAACGCGCAGGCGAAAGGTATCCTTCATAAAATATCCGCACAGAATGCTGACGATAATCAGAAAAGCCAGAACGCCCAGCTGAAAGAAGAAGGACTTCTGAACATTCAGCCGCCACAGATAGTAGTTGGCTACCTCCAGCAGCGAAAAGAGAAAGAGCACCAGAACGGGCAGGAAAAATCGCCGGGCAGCGGCATTTTTGTAGAGAAGGCTCTCCCAGAGGATACATCCGCCGAAGACACAGAGGGAAATCGGAATCAGCAGATGGAACAAGTACATGGTTTTAGAGAAGGCGGCGGTGCCGGTGAGCTGGAGCAAAATGGCGATGGCCACGGCTGCCTCCATTATCCGGCAGGTCCACTGCAGCGGGCCTGCTTGATGCAGCCCCAGCACGACCACCCCGAATTTTAAAAGCGGAATGGGCATGGTAAACATCCCCATAAAGGCCATGGTATATAAAAGCGAGGGGCTGCGGATACACAAACCGCTGAGATTGCATTCCCCAAACGACCAGACCCCTACGCACAGGGCAAATAGCCCCAGCCAAAAGAAGGAGATGCCCGCCCTGTCAAAGCGCATGAGCGCGAAGGCGATGAGCCAAAGGATGGCGCCGACCGCCAGCAGGATAATCGAAAAGAAAAGGGTGAACCACATTTCAGAGAAAAGCCGCTCCATAATGGCGTTCGCGCTGCCGCAGAGCACCGGATAAAGGGTCAGGGAATTTCGCTGCGAGGGGGAAAGCAGCCGCATGGTGAGTGTCATTTTTCTGCCGGTCTCCGGCAGCGGCAGCAGCGCTATTTTGGTCGGCGGATCGATGAGAAACGCCGGATAGCTCCCCGTCTGCCCGTAGGAAAAGATCAGCTCCCCGTCTGCATAGACCTCACAGGGGGTATAGACTGTTTTCAAGTAGAGATAGTCCCCACTCTCCGGCGTGAAATCTGCCGAAAGGGTCAAAGGGGTGCGCGCAGAGACCCTCTGCAGCGAATGGGGCAGGGAAACGGGGACATCATCCAGCTGCCAGCCAGTTATTTGCCGCACCGAGCCGATGGGCCCGGTAATAGGATAAGGGAGCGACACCGCCAGAAACAGCAAAAGCAGCAGCAGCGCGATGAAAGAAGGGACTCCCCAGGCAAAAAGCCATCTTTTCCTATCTGCCCGCATTTTTTTATTCCTCCCCCCGCGCCGCTGAAAACAGCCAGCTTTCCCAGGCCTGCTTCGCCATTTTCAGGTTTTCCCGGCGGATATAGGCCAGCGCCCCCTCCTTCATGTGGAAGGCCATCAGCTCCCGGTCGATGCCGGTTACAAAGGAGAGGTTGACAGTAAAGCTTTTGTGGCAGCGGTAAAAGGGCAGGCCTAAAAGCTGCGGCTGCAGTTCATCCAGCTTCCCCTTTACCTGCACCGTTTTTTGTCCAGAGAGGTTAAATACCAGATAGTGCGCTTTCTGCTCGATATAGAGCAGCTCCCCAGTGGGGATACAAAGCGGCTTTCCTCCGCTGAAAACGGTGATTCCCGGGCGGCTTTCCCGCCTTTCCAGCGCCAGCCGGAGCGTTTCCAGCAGTGCCTTTTGCGAAACCGGCTTTTCGATATATTTTTCGACGTTCAACCGGTAGGCGTCTAGCGCATGGTCCCGGCTTGCGGTGATAAAGGCGACCGGCGTTTTATCCCCTTTTTCCCGGAGACGGCGCACCGCCTCGACACCGGAAAGCCCTTCTAGGTAGATGTCCATCAGAATAAGCTCGAACCTGCCGGCAGCGTATCCCTCCAGAAAGGCCTCTGCGCTTTCGAAAGCGGCGGTGTCGGCTGGGATGCCGCAGGAGGAGAGCAGATGAAGCAGCCCCCCGGCTTCCTCCTGCTCGTTTTCGCAGAGCGCGATCCGCAGTGCTTCCATGAAAAAACCGCCTCCTTTATATGAGCAGATACATAAAATTTGGAATTTGTCAAGAACGGATTTTGAACGGTTTTCGTACAAGACCCGCGCTTGAATAGACGGAGGAAAATGGTAAAGTAGAGAATAGTATAACAAAAGCAACTTCTCTGCTTTTTATGTAGGCTGCCTACTTATCCATTTTATTTTTATCCTCTTCATACAAAAAAGAAGGGATAAAAATGAAAAAGGGCTACAGTTGTAAATTATATACTATTTTCTACAAAATGTAAATATTTTTTGCAAAAAACGTCCGGGCAGCAAAAAGGTTTTTCATTTGCGGAGGGGGCTTAAAACGGAAGGAAGAGGGTTTTATGAAGAAAAAACTGCTCAGCCTGATTTTATCGGCAGCGCTGCTATGCAATATGGGCGTTCTGTCCGTATTTGCGACGGAGGAGGCGCCTGCGGCGCCCACGGTGGGCGCTTCGCAGCAGGTGTGTCCGGAGTGCGGCGGACAAAACGGCGCGCATCAAAAAGGCTGTCCGCAGGATGCGGTGCCTGAACCGGATCCCGAGCCGGAGGAGCAAATGGTTACCGGCTGGCAGTGGGTGGATGAGGAGGAAATCCTGACGGACGGCATGCTGGCGCTGCCGGGGGCAAGCGAACAGGCCCCGGCGCTGCTCGCTGATGTTATAGCGCTGCTTCCAGCTTCCATTCTGGCGCAGCTGGAGGGCGAGGAGGAAAAAACGGAGCTCACCCTCGCCGGATGGGACTGCGCGGACTATCCGGAAAAGGGGGCCTATGAGGGCCGCTATCTCTTCACCGCCCGGCTCCCAGAGGGGTATCTCCTTTCGGAGGAGGCCCCGGCACTGGAAATCGCAGTCGAGCTCGGCGGGGCGGAACTTCTGGCGGAACCGGAATCTATTGACATGCAGTATTCCGGTTTTGTCTTTGCCAATGGCATCCCGATTGTCATTAAGAAAAATGGCTCGATAACCAGTATCTATGATACCGATGGCCAGCTGCTCTCTGGGAACACAGATGTCTGCAATCAGAATATTTATGGCGGTTGGTTTGATGGCACCAATACCCACAAAGGCAATACCTCAGTCGTTATGGAGAGCGGTACCGTTGCTAGGATTTATGGAGGAAGCTACAATGGAGAGCTGAATGGAAATACCAATGTCACGATCAGCGGCGGTACGGTTTCTGGTTGGGTATTTGGCGGCGGTTTTGAGTCTACGGTCACTGGCACCGCGAAAGTGACGATTAACGGCAGCGCGAAGATAGATGAAGCCGTTTTTGGCGGCGGATATAGCTGCACCATAGAAAACGCCGAGGTAATTTGCAACGGCGGTGCTGCCAGCTGGGTCTATGGCGGCGGAGAGAACAGCACTGTTACAAATACGAAAGTGACGGTTAACAACGGCGCGACAATAAACGGAAATGTTTATGGCGGCGGATATAACTGCACCGTAGAAAACGCCGAGGTGATTTGTAACGGCGGTGCTGCCAGCTGGGTCTATGGCGGCGGGAACGACGGCAATGTTACAAATACGAAAGTGACGATCAACAGCGGCGCGACAATAAACGGAAATGTTTATGGCGGTGGAGAAAACTGCGCTGTAACAAATACTCAGGTTGTTTGTGAAGGCGAAGTCATCACCCTTTTTGGCGGCGGAGACGGCGGTGAGACACAGAACACGCATGTTATACTCAACGGCGGTCGCTGCACGAATCTTTTTGCCGGCAGCAGGGGAGGCACATCTCAGACTACCTATATCGAGAGTAACGGCGGCAGTTGTCAGTATATCTATGGCGGTGGTGACGGTGATAAAATCACGGGTACAGCCACTGTCGTGATAAATGAAGTCACAGCCATAGATGCCAAGAATGACAAGGGAATTTATGGCGGCGGTCAGGGCAGTGAGGTTCATGCTGCCTGCGTGAAGGTAAATGGCAGCAGTTTTCCGATTTATGGCGGTGACCGCAGCGGCACCGTTGAGAAAACGCAAATTGTTTTGGGTTCCACTTATTCGGGTGAAGGAATCATATATGCGGGCGGCCTTCTTGAACAAAGTACAACTGTTTCCTCTGAAATCATCATTCAAAGAGGAGAGGATTTGTTAAGCACCACCTTTGATGGCAGTAGGGCGAATGAATCCACTATCATAGTCAGACGTCACGATAGTGCTGCCTCCGGGCAGGAGCATCCAAAGCTGTATTTACATCCCGCAGATATTCAAAATATTACGGTTGAATATGGCGATGTTACGCTGCTGGGGGATGGCAATTGGCAGCAGGAGCTGAATTTGCAGTCGCTCGATATCCGCTCGGACGCTACCGTGGACTTTCAGGACTGGAGGGCGATCAGTATTGAGCAGCTTTCCGGTAACGGATGTATCGATTTTCCGGCGCATTTTATCTCGGGTAGCTCCACCATCGTACATAAGCCGATTTCGGTGGGGGAGATTGCCGCGGGTACCCACCTGCTGTTAAAGGCCGAGGGCTATGGCTGGCAAAATATAGGAAGCTATGTTTTCTTTCAGGGCGCGGCTATCGATGCCCTGAGCTCTCCCGGCTGCTTCCTTTCCACCCAGTATCAGGTGAGCATCCAGGAGATACCGGGAGGCGGGGGGAGCAAGGGAATCTATCTGCTACCCTTTGAAAATGATAAGACGGTCATCATCACCCGATGCGACCTGAAGGAGAGCGTTGGCGATTATAATGGGACGCTCCCTATCTCGGTCGGCGTGGCGGCGCAGACGGTGGCCCCCATTACCATGATTCCGGGAGCGCTCCTGCAGATTCGCAGCTGCGCGAAAAATGTGGTGCTCGCAGAGGTTCAGGTAAATAATGAGGGCGATGCGGCAGCTGTCACCTTCCCAGATGGCACCTCGCTGCAAAAAGCAGTGGAGGATGGTGCGGTTACCTTTGAGTTGCCGGTTGGAGCTTCGCTGCTGGATACCGCTAGCGAGGGGATTGAGGTCGTTTTCCTCGCGACCGGCCAGTATTACAGCACCAAGGCCACGTTAAGGGACAGTAACGGCAAAACAGCAATTACGATCCGCCCTGCAGCCATCGCGCTGAATGAAAAGGTCACGGAGCCCGCCCTGGGCGCTCCAGTGGAGAGTGAGCTGGAGGAAGGAGCATTTTATACCGCCAGCATCGTCTGGCGGCCGGAGAACGAAACGCATGCGGATACCATCGGCGTCAATACTGTCTATTCTGCGGATATCATCCTGCGCCCCCGGCAGGGGCACTGGCTGAGCGCTAAGGCGATAGACAGCACGGTCACTTACGACGGGAAAGTCTGGCAATGCGTTTTTAATGCCGATGGAACCGCCACGCTGAAAGATGTGGCGCGCTGTGAAATAAAGGGCTTTTACATTCGAACTGCCGCCTCCCCCGCGCAGGGAGGCAGCGTCTCAGGCGGCGGCAGCTACCCGCGGGGAGAGAGGGCTTCGCTGCAGGCCATTCCAAATGCGGGGTGGAAATTCCTGCGCTGGGAGGAAAACGGCCGGCCGGTGAGCACACAGCCGGAATATACCTTTACTGCCTTCGCGAATCGAACGCTGACGGCTGTCTTTGAAAAGCTGCCCGCGGATAAGGTATCGATAGCGGTTTCGGCCTCTCCCGCCGAAGGCGGCAGCGTAACGGGCGGCGGCAGCTATATAGAGAATAGCGCAGTCACCGTACGCGCAGCGGCCAATGAGGGCTATCGGTTCCTGCGCTGGGAGGAAAACGGCCGGCCGGTGAGCACACAGCCGGAATATACCTTTACCGCTTCTGAAAACCGGACGCTGTCGGCTGTCTTCCAAAAGCTGCCCGAGCCTCCCGCTGCCGAAAAGGAGAGCAAAACCGAGCTGGGCGCTCTCTCCGAGGTGCCGGAGGGGCTAAAAAATACAGCGTTTGACACAGTAGAAAAAATTACGCAGGAATTAACCCGCAAAATCACCGTACAGCCGGGCTATACGGCAGAAAATTTTTCTGCCTATGATGTACAGCTGCTGATAAGCCTGGACGGGGGAAAGAGCTGGCAGCCCGCCACTGAGAAGGATTTCCCTGCCGGGGGCATCACCGTTATCCTGCCCTATCCGCAGGGAACGGGCAGACAGACTCATGACTTTGCCGTTACCCATATGTTTACCCTGACCTCTGCGCGCCTGGGCACCACTGCGGGAGAAACCGAGCAGCCGCCGGTGGAAAAGACGGAGGAGGGTTTAAAGGTGACCTTCCATGGCCTCTCGCCGGTCGGTATCGCCTGGAAGGCGGTCGAAGAGGGGGGAGAGGATAAACCGCCGGTGGTTACCCCGACCGGAAGCGGAAAAGGCGGCTCTTCGAAAGAGAAGCCGGAGGATGAATACAGCTTCTGGCAGCAGGTAAAGCGGCAGATAGAGGAGGCGCAGAGAGGAGAAACCGTCCGGATAAATGTCCAGGATTATAAGCGTATGCCGCTGTCGGTGATGAAGGCGCTGCGGGACAGGCCGGATGTGACGCTTGTTATCCGCCGTAACGACGGAAAACCCATTACCATCCCGGCGGGGAGGGCCCTCTGGGAGGAGAGGAGAAGCTATTATCCGCTCTCCTATCTGGAAGGGTATAACTTTAACGGCCCGGGGCCGAAAAGCAGCGCCGCTCATCCGGAGAAGGAAAACCCGGGCACCGGTGCGCCGGAAAAAATCCGCTGATAGTTTGCCGGACGTATCCGCTAAAAAGGGGTTGTAAAAAACATTCCTGTTTTTTACAACCCCTTTTAAAAAACTGCTTTCGGGCCAAAACGACAGCCCGAATTTTGCGCCTGAGGGCGCAAAACCGCAGTTTTTCTGGTTTCTGCAAGCCGGAGCAGTGGTTTTTTTATAGTCTCTTCTATTTTGAGGCGCGCCCTTTCTCTGTTTTAGGGAAAGGAAGCGTCTTTTGAACTTCCCCTGCGCTTTCTTTTTATCTGTTTCAGCTGGCGGAATAGCGGGAAAGAAACTGGCGAGTGCGCTCCTGCTGCGGGCAGTCAATGACCTGCCGCGCCTCTCCCTGCTCGATGATGACGCCTCCATCCATAAACAGCACCTGGTCGGCCACATCCCGTGCAAATGCCATTTCATGGGTGACGATGACCATCGTCGTCCGGCGCTCGGCCAGCGAGCGGATGACCCGCAGCACCTCGCCGGTCAGCTCCGGATCGAGCGCCGAGGTGGGCTCATCGAAGCAGAGAATGTCGGGACTCAGCGCCAGCGCGCGGGCGATGGCGACCCGCTGCTGCTGGCCGCCGGAGAGCTGGTGCGGGTAGTGTCCGGCCCGCTCACAGAGGCCCATCTGCTCGAGCAGGGCATAGGCGCGTTCATCAATTTCCTTCAATATCTGGGCCCGGTTGGCGCGAAAGTCAGGCCGCTCCTGCGCCAGCAGCCTGCAGGCCAGCGCAACATTTTCCAGCGCGGTATATTGCGGAAAAAGGTTAAACGACTGGAAGACCAGCCCGAAGTGAAGCCGCTTGCGGCGCACCTGCGCCTCCTGCTGGGCGGCGGGGTCGGCGGCGTCAAAAAGCAGCTCGCCGCGCACGGTAATGCTGCCCCTGTCGGGGCGCTCCAGAAAGTTTAAGCAGCGCAGCAGGGTTGTTTTCCCCGAGCCGGAGGAGCCGATAACCGCCAGCGCCTGCCCTTCCTCGAGCGAAAAGGTAATATTCTGCAGCACATGGGTGGCCCCAAAGCGTTTTTCAATATTTTGTACCTCCAGTACCGGCATGGCGCACCTCCTCATTTAAAATAGCTGAGCTTTCTTTCAAACCGGCCGAACAGCAGCGTCAACAGCCCGTTGACAGCGAGATAGAAGACGGCTGTGTAAAACAGTGGCCAGATCATCCCCTTTTTAATGTAGGATTCACCCATCCAGATAATTTCATAAACCGAAATGATGCGCACAAGGGCGGTATCCTTTACGAGCGTAATAAATTCGTTGGACATCGGGGGGACAATCCGCTTGACGACCTGCAGCAGCGTAACGCGGAAAAAAATTTGCGGCCTGGTCATACCCAGCACCTGCCCGGCCTCATACTGCCCGGCCGGGACCGACTGGATGCCGCCCCGGAAGATTTCCGAGAAATAGCAGGCATAGTTGATAACAAAGGAGACGAGAGCCGCCGTAAAGCGCGGCAGCAGCGGCAGCCCGAAAAGCAGCCCCGGCCCATAGAAGACCACCAGAATCTGCAGCATGAGCGGCGTCCCCCGAATGACCCAGACGATGCTCTTTGTCACCCCTCTCAGGGGCGCCAGGCGGCTCATTGAGCCGAAGCTGATGATAAGCCCCAGCGGCAGCGCAAAAAGCAGGGTCAGAAAAAAGAGCTCCAGCGTAGTGATAAGTCCCCGCAGCAGGGAAAGCGTAACGGCGGCAAGCATGGCCTTTCCTCCCTTAAAAAGCCGGGGCAGGGCCGAAGGCGGCTCCCTGCCCCGAAAAACAGCGGTTTATTCATCCGGCTTTTTGGCGGCTATTTTTTGATGATCGATTCCTGAACGCCGTATGTAGTCGCGGTTTTCAGAACGGTTCCTTCGTTATAGGCCGTTTTCCAGAAGGCGTTCAGCGCCTCCGCCAGATCGGAGCCCTTGCGGAATCCGACGCCATACTCCTCGCTGCTCAGCTGCACCGTGTAGGTCAGATCCGGATAGCTGGTGCCCTCGCCAATCATGGCGCCCGCCATCAGAAGATCGATGACGCAGGCATCTGAAGCGCCGGAGGCGACCTCCAGCAGCGCATCCGCCTGGGTGGTTTTGGCGACATATTCGAGTCCCAGCTCCTCAAGCTGTGCCGCGCCAGCCGAACCGTTTTCAGCGGCGAAGCGCAGCGTTCCGAGACTCTCCGCATCCTGATAATCGTCCGCCTTATCGGCAGGGAGCACGACCACCTGCCCGTTGAGGCAGTAGGGCTCGGAGGTGGCCATCGCGGTGGTGACCTCTTCGGTCAGGGTCATGCCGTTCCAGACGCAGTCAATCGCTTTGGCATCCAGCTCCATAATCTTATTGTCCCAGGTGATTTCGATAAACTCCGCCTTAACGCCCAGCGACTCGGCAAACGCCTTGGCCATGTCGGCATCAAAGCCGATCCATTCGCCGCTCTCATTCTGGTAGTCCATCGGCGCAAAGTCGGTGATGCCAACGATTAGCGTTCCCTTTTGCCTGACATAGGCGGCATCGCTGCCATCCCTGGCTGGTTCGTTTTTGGCGGCACAGGCGCACAAAGAGGCGGTAAGGCCCAGCATGAGGGCAAGCGCAAGCAGTTTCTTTTTCATATTCGATTCCTCCCGGTTTTTCAGCAGGGCTGCGTTTTACTTTTGCATATTATCACACTAAAGTAATTCTGTAAAGAGGAAAGCAGATTTTTTTCTAAAATAGCCGGTTTTATGTGCCTTTATAGAACAGATGTAGGTATTTTTCTGAAGGCCAGCCTGTTTTGCACTTCGCTCCCATTGACGGGACGGGGAAGATGGTGTATTCTGTGAGTGCTGATATATCCCATTATAAAGCCCTGTGTTTACCGGGCGCGGATATTCGGGAAAGGTGGTTGACAAAAATGTTTTTGTTTGGAAGCAAGGAGCAGCTTTACAGGGCGCTCAAAGAAGAGGGGAAGCCGCTTATCGGAGAGGAGTGTGCGCGCTTTGCCGGGCACAAAAGCGATCCCTGGATTGAGGGACAGCTGCAGCTTATCCGGCAGCGGGCGCAGGAATATCTGCAGAAGCCCGCGCCGCAGTTGAGCTATCAGCTTTTCAGGCGCTATTGGGAGGATGGCGACCGCATTCATTTTGAGGATGCCTATTTTGAGCGCCGGGGCCGGCTGCTGGTTTTTTCTCTGCTCTGCTGGCTGGAGCCGGAAAATGTGCAGTGGCTGCATGAAACGGAAGATATCCTCTGGCTCATCTGTTCCGAGCCGTTCTGGTGCATTCCGCCGCACCTCACCGGAATGCAGGATAAGGTCCTGCCTTTTAATGAGTTTGCCACTCACCTGGATCTGTTTTCCGCGGAAACCGGCTTTGCCATTGCCGAGGTGCTGGCGCTCTGTGAAGACCGTCTGGCCCCCGATGTAGTGAGCCAGGCGCAGCTGCAGCTGGAGAGGCGTATTTTTGCGCCCTTTTTCGATGGGCGCACGGCCTTTAAATTTGAAGCGATGAAAAACAACTGGGCAGCCGTCTGCGGCGGGGCGATTGGCGGCGCGGCCCTCTACCGCCTGAAGGACCGGTATGCGCTCGCTTCAATACTCCACCGCTGCCTCGGGTGCATGCGCGTCTATCTCGATTCCTTCAGGGAGGATGGCATCTGCGAGGAGGGGGTCAGCTACTGGAACTATGGCTTCGGCTTCTTCGTCTGCTTTGCCGACCTGCTCTGCAAGCGGACAGGGGGCGAAATTGACCTGCTTGCGGAAGCGAAGCCGGCGGCGATTGCAAAGGGCCAGGCGGTCTTCTATCTGGCTGGTCCGCACACCATCAGCTTTTCGGATGGCAACTCTCACTCCGGCTATCGGATGGGCCTCTCCTGCTACCTGCAGAATCGCTTCCCGGATGCGGCCATTCCGGATAAGCAGTATGCGGACGACCTGCTTCATGACCACTGCTTCCGCTACTGCCTGGCGCTGCGTGATCTTCTCTGGTATGACCCGCAGGCCTGCTTTGGCCTGCCGAAAGAGAGCGCGGCATGGATGCCGGACACCCAATGGCTTATCTCCCGCACGGAAAAGCTGCAGCTGGCGGCCAAGGCCGGACACAATGCGGAAAGCCACAACCACAACGACTGCGGCTCCTTCCTGCTGCTCAAAGAAGGGGTACCGATGCTTTGCGATCTGGGCGCGGGGCTGTATAATGCGCAGTATTTCGGGCCGCAGCGCTACAGCGTGTTTGTTAACTCCTCGCGCAGCCACAACCTGCCGGTGATAGGCGGTGCCCTCCAGCAGGAGGGGCGGCAGGCCGCGGCCCGCGAGGTAACGGCGGCGCTCGGCGAAACCGACCGGCTTTCGATGGAGCTCTCCGGCTGCTATCCTTTAAAAACGCTGCAGAGCTTTCAGAGAGAAATCTGTCATGAGCGGGCAGCGGGATGTTTAAAAATCCGGGACCGCTTTTCCTTCAGCGAACCGGAGAAGGTCACCGAGGCGTTTGTTTCCCGCTCGCCCATCCGGCTGCAGGAGGGCTGCGCAGTCTTCTCCCGGGAGGGGGTAGAGCTGCGGCTGCATTTCCCGCAGGAACTGACGCCTTCCCTGCTCGAGGAACGCTACCCGGACCACAGGGGAATCGAACAGACCGCCTATCTGCTGCATCTGGAGGGCCGGCCCCAAAAGGAGCAGACGCTGGAGCTCTGCTTCCAGTAAAACAAAAGCCGTTTTTCAGAAGGGCGCGCCTGCTGTTTCAGCATTTCAGCAGAAAAGGATGGGGAAAAAGCAATCGCTTTTCCCCATCCTTTTCATATGCTGTACTGACCCTTTTTCCAATGGTCGGTAGATACTGCCTTGTGAGTAGCTGCCCTGAAAGAGACAGCCCTTTTGCTTAAGAGGGCTATTTGACTGCAAAATCCGGCTGGCCCTGCAGAAAATCGATATACCGCTGCCAGTCATAGGCAGTCAGGTTGTGCTCGCCGGTGCGCAGGTGGTAGCCGATGCGCCCGCCATGCAGCGGCGTTTCGGGGGCAGGGAATTCCCCGGCCAGCCCCTTCTCCCCATAGAGCCGGTAAGCTTCGCCCGCCAGGCAGGCGCTTAAAAATTCCGCCTGCGGGTCGGCCCAGAGATCCTCGGTGGCGCTGCCCACATAGAGCGGGCGGGGGGCGATAAGGGCGAGCAGCATCTGCTGGTCGAAGGGCATCTCCTCCTCCCGGCCGTTCCAGTTTTTATAGTTCTGACAGAACCAGTAGGGGAAGGCGCGGTTGATATCGGCCACCCGCTCCCCCTGCTTTCCCCGGGTGATGGCCGCGCCGGTGCAGCCGGAGCAGCTGGAATAGGCGCTGTAAAAGCGCCGGTCGTTCGCCGCGCACCAGAGGGCGGTTTTTCCGCCCCGCGAATGCCCCACTGCCGAAATGCGGGCGGGGTCGAGCTCGGGCAGCTGCGAAAGGCAGTCCATCACCCGGCTGGCGCCAAATGCCCAGGCGGCAATCGTGCCCCAGGCGTTCGGGGCGCGGTGGGAGAGGTCGCTTTCAAAGATGCGCACAATGCCGTTTTGGAACCCGTCATCCTGGTCGGTGTCCACATCTTTGGTCAGCAGGGCGGCGGCTGCGAAGCCGCGGGCGGTGAGCTCGGCAACGGGGAAAAAGCCATCTGTCCGGCTGCTTTTCGGGTCAATCAGGCCGCGCTCCCGGTTGTTGATGAGCAGCAGCACGGGCAGCGGCCCTTTTCTCTGCTGCGGCAGATAGAGATAAAAGGGGAAGCGGTATTCCCCCAGCGGGGCGCTCACCGTCACCGTATAGGCGCGGCAGTCTATTTTGGTGTGCATGGCGTCCTTCGTTTCTTCACTCAGGGAGAAGCGGGTGCTAAAGCCGCGAAGGGGGGCGGCCCCGTAAACCTCATCCCGCAAAAGGGCGAGCAGCTCGGGGCGGCGGCTGTTTTCCCAGGTCTCAGAGGAGGTTTCTTTCAAAAGAACAGGGGGGAGGGAGGAGGGGACTTTCATTCAGATCGTCTTCCTTTCTGCAGCGGCTGCCGCAGCAGCCGCAATTCGGCCGGTATAGTTGCAATTTTGCCGGTATAGTTGCAATTTTGCCGGTAGGTTGCTATAATAATACCGATATTATCGTTTTTCTTTTGGTGATTCTATCCAGTTTGTGGGAGGTGTACCTGTGCGTCCGGCAGAAAAAACAAGCGTTTTCTGGAGATGGATTTTTTCCTATCTGGCGGTGCTGCTGATTCCGCTGGCCCTGGGGTTCGGACTGCTGCTGGGCGCGCAGCGGCTGATTATTCATGAATATCAAACGCTGCACAGCATGCTGCAGCAGCAGGCAGGCAAACTGGTGGACAGCTACATCCTTTCGGTGGATACCATGCGCGCTTCGCTTTTAAATGATGCCGATCTGCTCTACTGCACCGGGCTGGAGCCTGCGATGAGCAGCGCTGATCGCTATTCGCTGGTCTCTTTGAAGCAGCGAATATGCCTGCAGGCGGTCACCCTGCAGCCGGACCAGTCCTTTTATATCTACCTGCATAATCTGGACCGGGTGCTTTCCGCCTCCTCGCTTTATACGCCGGAGGTGGCTCTGGAGGAATTTCATGAGGGCTATGAGCTGGATCATGACAGCTGGTTTTTGTCGCTTACCCGGCTGCAGCAGCGTTCGCTGCGCGTTCTGCGGGATGGAAAGGGGCACAGCCGGGTGGCTATGGTCTCCTCTATCCCCTCCAGAAACGGGGGCTACAGCGGCGCGGCGCTGGTTCAGCTTTTCGGGGAGGATGCCTTTGCGCATATCTTCCGGGATATTTCGTTCGGCGATTCCACCGCCGTTATGCTGCTCGACGAATACGGCCAGCTTGTTTCCTCCAACCTGCCGCAGAGCGCGGCGGAGCTGGATGTCTCTCTTCTCACCGGCCTTTCGGGACAGTTTGAATATGGCCGGGGAACGCAGCGGCGGCTGGTGCTCTATAGCGCCGCCTCGGTCCCCGATTGGAAATATGTAACGGTCATTCCCTTTCGCGCGATTAACGAGAAGACCCGCGCTATTCGGCTTTCGGCCCTGCTCTTCTGCGCAGTCAGTCTGGTGTTTGGCTCTGCCTTTGCCTGGCGGCTCTCCCGCAGGCAGTATGAGCCGATTCAGAACCTGCTGCTTGCGGTGCGCTCCTATGCGCCCGCCCGGGCGGGGAGCAACGAATACAGCCAGCTGACCGCTGCCTTTGACAGCATTCTGGAGGAGCGCAACGAGCTGCAGGCGCTTTGGCAGGAGCAGCAGGCCCGGCTGCAGAGCGATTTTATCCGGGCGGCCCTCTCCGGACGCATTACCGATGTGCGGCAGACGCGCGACATCATCGCGGCCTTCGGCATCAGCATGCAGTCGGATTCCTTCTGCGTTGCGGTGTTCTGCCCGATTCCGGCGGGGGATGATGCGCTTTGCGAAGCGCTGCTTTCAGAGGCGGAGCGAAAGGCGCCGGCGCTCTGTGCCGGTGCGGGCTGGGGGGCTGCCATACAGATGGGGGCCTTTGCGGCTATGCTTTTTAACCTCCCCTGCGAAGAGGAGGGGGACTCTTTTCTGAAGCTTTGCGATCGGATAGCGGCCTTTGCAGGGGAACAGGCCAACCGGACGCTGTATGCTGTCAGCGGGCCCTGCCATGGGCTGGCCGGGGTGGGGGCGGCCTACCGCAGCGCCGAGGAGCAGCTCAGCAGCAGCCTGTTTGCCGGGCGCAGCTGGGAAGCGCCCGATTCGGTGGAAACGCAGGCGCTGCGGCAGGGCGGACTGATTGTCAGCCGGCTGCGCGCGGGGGAACAGGAGCAGGCGCTTTCGCTTTTGCATGCGCTGTGCATGCGGGAGGTTGTCAGCGGCCGCATGCCCTACCATATCGCGCGCAGCATGCTGTGCGGCATCGCTTCCTCGGCGGCGCAGGCGGCGCTCGGTACGGATGAGGGGGAAAAGCTTCGCCGCCCGCTGGATGAACAGGTGGGCCGCATCGGCAACGCACAGACGCTCGATGAGATGTATACGCAGCTATGCAGCCTGCTTTCTCTGGCCGGGGAATGCTTTTCCCCGGCCCCCGCCGAGAGCGAGCAGCCGCTTGCGGAGGAGATTATCCGCTGCGTGGAGGAGCACTATGCAGAATATGATTTTAATGTCACGCGGCTGGCAGGCCTTCTGTCGATGAATATGAGCTATCTCTCCAAATATTTTAAAGAAACGGCCGGTATCGGGCTGCACGACTATATCACCCAGGTGCGGGTGAACCGGGCGAAAGAGCTGATTATGGAGGAAAATCTGAGCGTCACCCGGGCGGCCGCCCGGGTGGGGTTTGAAAATACCGGCTCGTTCATCCGCGCCTTCAAAAGGCAGGAAGGGGTTACGCCGGGCAGCCTGCGTCAGGATGACGCCGCCCAGCGCACCCTTCCGGCAAACGGGCAGGCGGGAGAGTGAGCCCGCCGCTGTGAAAGCGGAAGACAAAGGGTCAGACCGGCATGCGCTGCAGCCGCCGGACCTCTTCGGCGGCGGTGCGGGCATCCTCGAGCAGCCCCTCGTTGGCGCTTACCGATAATACGCGCATCAGCTCGTTGTGCGCCTGGCAGGTCCAGAGGTTGCGCAGCGCGAGCATCTCCTGCCTTTTTGCAAACTGCGGGTCGGTGAGATAGCGCTCCTCCCATTTCATGCTGTTCGCATAGCCGGGGCCGGCAATGGTCGTCCACCCCCGAAAGAGGCGGCGGTGCCTTTCGTCATCCTGAAATGCTGCGGAAATCTCCTCGAGATAGCGCAGCATTTTTTCTTTTTCCTCCCCCTTGAATGGGGTAATCTGCCGGCAGTCCGGGTCAAAGCGGTAGGGATGGATTTCGAGCTTTACCGGTGCGCCGCGGGAAAAGGTGAGCAGCGGCAGGTATCCATAGTACCAGGAGGAATGCGGGTCGGTATCCTCGCCAAAGAACTTGTGGAAAAGGAAGTTGCCGGTGCTGTAAACAATCGGTACGCCCTCGAATATCTCGTAGCCCTGCGGGCAGTGCGGGTGCATGGCGATGACCGCATCCGCCCCGAAGCGGGCGATGAGGCGGTAGCGCTCCTTGACATCTGGACTCGGCAGCGGGTTATATTCGTTGCCGCCGTGCAAAACGACAAGCAGAAAGTCCACCTTTTCCCGCAGCGCACGCATGTCCTCAAACATCCGGGGGAGGAGCATGGCGGCTGCGCCCGGCTTTTCGGTATCCGCAATGCCGAACTCGGTCTCCGCCCGCGCGAGCACGCCGAGGCGCAGCCCGTTTTTCTCGAAGATAAAGGGGGCGCGCGCCTGCCGGTCGTTCAGCCCTGCGCCGGTGTGGGCAAAGCCCCATTCATCGAGCAGACGCAGAGTGTTCGCCACTCCCTCGTCGCCGAAATCACCGATATGGTTATTGGCGAGCGTTGCGCACTGAAACCCCCCCGCCTTTAAAAAGGCCAGGTTTTTCGGCACAGCATGAAGGATGGCGCCGCTTTTTTCGATATGCTCCATCCCCTCGGGCGGGATGGGGGTTTCCAGGTTGAGCATGCGCAGATCCGCCTTCTCCAGTAACTCCTTTATGGGTGCGAGCGCCGTTTCGGAAAAGGCGGCGTCCATCGTTTCCTCCAGATCCCGCATGGCGAGGTCGCCAGCAACTGCTGCGCGCAGGAATTTGCTGTCTTCCATTTCTGGTCACATCCTTCTTTTTGTTTCAGAGATTATTCTTTCACCGCCCCAATCATCATCCCCTTTACAAAATACCGCTGGATGAAAGGATAGACAACAAGAATCGGTGTTGTGGCCACAATAATGGTCGCATATTTAATCAGCTCGCCCAGCGCCGTCAGTTCGAGCGAGGAGCCGGCCTGCGCCATATAGTCTGCATTGCTGGTAATGAGGATTTCGCGCAGCACCAGCTGCAGCGGATAAAGCCCCCGGTCGCGCAGATAGATAACGGCGTTAAACCAGGCATTCCAGCGCCCGACCGCATAAAACAGCCCGATAACGGCGATAGTGGGAAGGCTCAGCGGCGCCATGATGCGAAAGAGAATGGTGAAATCGTTTGCCCCGTCTATGCGGGCGGATTCCTCGAGGCTTTTGGGAATCCCTGAAAACGCCGTGCGCAAAACAATCATATTGTAGGTGCTCAGCGCGGAGGGGATGAGGATTGCCCAGATGCTGTCGAGCATGCCGAGGCTTTTCACCGTTAAAAAGGTGGGCACCATGCCGCCGCTGAAATACATGGTGAACATAATGAGCATGGTCAGCGGCTTTTTGAGCAGGTAGCCGCTGCGGGAGAGGACATAGGCCCCCAGAAAGGTCAGCACCATGCTGATGGCTGTACCGGCAAACAGATAGAAGACCGAGTTGGAGAAACCGGTCATAATCATCCGGTTGCGGAAAACGAACCGGTAGCTTTCCACCTGAAAGCCCAGCGGCCGCCAGAGCAGCACGAAGTCCCCCTTCATAAAAGCGGTGGGATTGCTGACCGATGCGAAGAGTACATACAAAAACGGATAGAGGGTCAAAAGGGCCAGAAGCGAAAGCAGGCAGATGTTGAAAATATCAAACGCCCGGCTGGAAATGCTTTTTTCTTCAACCATTCTTTTCTCCCCCTTCACCACAGGCTGGTTTCGTTGACCCGGCGGCTGATGGTGTTGGCCGTGACCACCAGCACGAAATTAATTACCGAGTTGAAGAGTCCTACCGCTGCGGAATAGCTGTAGCCCTGCTCAAGCAGGCCCTTGCGGTAAACGAAGGAGGAGATGACGTCCGCCGTTTCATAGATGCTCGGGCTGTATAAAAGGATAATCTTCTCGAACCCGACGCTCATCACCTGCCCGAGCCGCAGGATGAGCAGAATGACGATGGTGGGCATAATCCCTGGCAGGGTGACGTTCCACATCCGCCGCCAGCGTCCCGCCCCGTCGACAACGGCGGCATCGTAGTAGGTGGGGTCGATGCCGGAGAGGGCAGCCAGATAGATAATCGAGCCCCAGCCGATCTCCTGCCAGATTTCGCTGATGATATAGATGGGACGAAACAGCTCCGGAACGAGCAGCATTGTGCGCGGCGTTCCGCCGAGCAGCCGGATAATCTGGTTTATCGCCCCGCCGCTCGCGGTGAATTCGCGGATGATGCTGCACACAACGACCAGCGAGATAAAGTGCGGCAGGTAGGAGAGCGTTTGAACGGTGCTTTTAAACCATTTGCTTTTCACTTCGTTTAAAAGCAGCGCGAGGATAATCGGCATGGGGAAGGAGAAAATCAGCGAATAAAAGCTGATGAGCAGCGTATTGCCTAAAATCCTTCCAAAATAAACGCTGCCGAAAAAGGCTTTGAAATGGGTAAGCCCTGCCCAGGGGCTGCCCAGGATTCCCAGGCCCGGGACGAAATTTTTAAAGGCTATCTGTGCGCCATAGATGGGCAGGTAGCAGAAGATGATATAATAGGCCAGCACCGGCAGGGCCATCAGATAGAGATACCGGTGTTTGGCTATATCCATTTTAAGCCGGTTCCAGGCATTATGCAAGACCTCGCCTCCTTATTTAATCATTTTTTTGGACTGGCTGCCCAATCTTTTTTTTAAAAGGGAGAAAGCGCTCCCTTTTAAAGCGGGAAGAGCCGGATACCGTTTTGCTTTTTGCACCGTCAGCGGTTGTAGTAGCGTTCAAGAGCGCTCTGCTGGATTTTGAGGACCTCCTCCATCCCCATGTTTTTCAGGTTTTCATGGAAAACGTCGAACTCATCGAGCGAGGCGGCGCCCATGATGAATTTGACCTTCATTTCATCGACATAGGTGCTGATTTCGCTGTAAAGGCTGGCATACTGCGTGCTCTCCTCCGGCAGAATGGTGACTGGCGGCAGGCCGCCCGGCTCGGTGCCGTTGGTGGTTTCCCAGGTGGTCAGGGCCCTGAGTGATTCGGGGGTGGTATAGGAGCCCTTGGAGATGAGTCGGGTCTGGTGGTCCATTGGGAAGGGTCCGTTCTGCTTGCGGATTTTTTCAAAGGCAGAGGTAGGCGAAAGTCCGTCCGGGTTATGGGCAATCCGGTCGGTGAAGACCGGCCAGCCGTCCTTCATTTCATAGCTGTCCCCCTCCACGCCCCAGTTGAGGACGGTGTTGCCCTCAACGCTCCAGGCATAATCCAGAAAGCGCAGCGAATCGGCGATTTTCTGGTTGGAAGTGGTCAGCGCGGCGCCCGCGTTGCGAAACGGATAGGAGGACTGCTTATAGCGCAGCGTATCCCCTTCATTCAGCACCGGGTTGGTGATGCCGACCGGATAAAAGCGGGTATTGGGGTCGCTTTCATGCAGCTGGTCGTGGAAAACACCCAGGTGGGTGGAGACATAGCCGCTCCATGCGCCTGCCTTATCGCTTAAAACCTTCGCGCTGAAGGCCTTGTTGTCGATAATGGCAAAGTCCGCATCCAGCAGCCCTTCGCTGTAAAGGCGGTTGAGGTAAGCGAGATAGTCCCTGTAGGCGGCTTCATAGGGGCCGAACTTTACAACCCGGTTGTCCTCATAAAAGCCGGTGGCAATCCCGTAGGCGCTGGCGAAGGCCTGCGTTTCATTTAAAAAGGGAAGGGTGATGGAGAGCGGGGCCTCCGCGCCTTTTTGCTCCTTAAAGGCCCTGAGGGTAACATACCAGTCCTCGAGGGTGACCGGCATTGCAAGGCCGAGATCCTCTATCCAGTCCTGGCGGATGGTGAGGCCGATATAGGTCTCATAGGCGGGAACGCGCCCGTTGATATCCTGCCACTGGGCGCTGTCAAGCGGGGTGGCGGTGTAGATGTAGGGAATGCAGTAGTGCTTGCTGGTGTCGGTAAGCACCATCCGCTCCACCTCGGGGAATTTTTTCAGATAGGCGGCGTAGTTCGGCATATCCGTTTCGATATAATCGTTGAGCGGAATGATGATGTTGCTGGAGATGGCGCCCTCCGCCCCGCCGGGATAGTTTGTTTCCCAGCTGTATTCGATAATATCCGGCAGGCTGTCCGAAACGACCAGCAGGTTAAACTGCTCCTTATCCTGTCCCTGCGGGGGATGAATCCACTGAATATCAATCCCGGTTGCCTCCTGAGCGACCTGATAGCAGAGCTTTTCATCGTAGTCAGAAACAACATCGGCGCTCCCGCCGTCCCAGGTGGCCCAGTAGCTCAGGGTGACCGGCTCGGAGGGGCCGGAAGCGGCGAAAGCGCTTCCGGCCGCAGAGGATGCGGCAGAAGAGTCCGGAGCCGCAGAAGAGGCCGGCGTTTCGGAAGCCTTCTGCGGCACACAGCCTGCACACAGAATAAGCGCGCAGACGGCGGCAAGGCTTATGGCACGGTGGCTTTTTTTCATAGGGATGCCCTCCTTACAGAAATAGCGGTCTGGTTGCAGCGAAATCTTGTATACAAGTGTTTTACTGTGCCTCTATTGTATTGCGAATAATAGATAAATGTATATACTTATTTTTTTGTTTATTAGGCAATTTATAGAAATCCTCCCGCTTTTTTGCGAGAAGGAGGGAGGAAAAATTCTGCGCATGGAAAAATGAGCATCGGCTGCCGGAGCGCATAAAAAGGGGAAAGGGGACAGGAAAAGGGGCGGGCCGCACCACCGGCGGGAAAAGAGAGAGATAACCCAAAATCGGAGAAAAAACAGGGAGGCAGCCTCTCTTTTCGGCTAAAGAAAACAAAAAAATGCGCATGACCTTCTGTTTTGTCATGCGCCAGGCTACAGATAAGGGGAGCGATCCCCTGTTTGTGATAGGAAAAAGATGACCTGCCTTCTGTCGCCTTCGTAAAAGCCGGGGCGGATAGGCAAAAGAGTGGATGCGCGGAAAATTTTCTCAGCTGCCGCGGCCTGCTGACTGCGAAGAGGCCTTTATGGGAGAGGCCTGCTTATGCGCTTTGGGCGCCTCAGCCCTGCTGCGGGCGGCGGTATTGGGCGGGGGTCATGCCGGTTTCCTTTTTAAAGGAGCGGATAAAGTTGTTCACATCGGAAAAGCCAGTCTCGCAGGCGATTTCCCCGACCGGCAGGGGGGTAGAGAGGAGCAGCTCCTTTGCGCGGGCAAGGCGGCTGAGCATGATATACTGCTTGGGGCTGTAGCCGGTGAGCGCGCGGAAGCGGTGGGAAAGGTAGGTGGGGTCGATATAAAAATGCGCGGCCAGAGAGGAGACCTGCAGCGGCTCGGCATAGTGCCGGTCGATATAGCGCTGCACCTCGTGGATTTCGTTTTTAACTGCCCGCTCAGGGAAGGGGAAGCGCCCGGGGTAAGCCCGATAGGTTAAAATCAGCAGCTCGCGCAGCAGGCAGGCGGCATATTCCTCCGAATAAGGGCCGGGGCGGGCATATTCCTGCTG
The DNA here is from genome assembly GCA_022792175.1 of Provencibacterium sp. Classification (GTDB taxonomy): domain Bacteria; phylum Bacillota; class Clostridia; order Oscillospirales; family Ruminococcaceae; genus Harryflintia. Next base: position 84,938 of record JAAWAN010000028.1, on the reverse strand, counting down.
CAGGGAAAAGAGCAACTGTGCGGCGGGCAGCTCCCCGCAGGGGAAGAGATGGGAGAAGCCGGCCGGCCGGTTTTTAAAGACAGACATCAGGCGCATATCGCCGATGAGGCGGTCGGCCGTTTCGGCGCAGAAAATGGCATAATAGCGTTCATATGGGGTGGAAAGGATTTCAATCGAATGCTCCTCAAATCGGCTGATAAAGATAAGCGAAGGTTCATGAATTTCATAGCGGCTTTCCCCCATGCGCATGCGTATTGCGCCGCTTCGGACGTAGAGGAGCTCATAGTCATTATGAAAATGCAGAAAAAAGGACTGATCGGAAATCTGGTGCCGGCATTCCAGAAGCAGCGGCATCTCCCTTCCCCCTTATCAAGACAGATTTGACGTATAAAAACGCAGCTCCTGCGCTGGTTTTCCCGCCGCTTTTATTGTATCATGAAAGCAGAATAAAGAAAACGCCGAAGGGCGATGAAGATGGTCTGAAAATTTTTTCATAACGGAAAGGGATGGTCATCGATATGCAGCATGTCAAATTCCATTACCCGACGCTCGAGGCCCTCAGGGAGGAGCTCAAAAAAACTGGCGTTCGCCTACCGCTTTCGGAGAATGTGGACATTCTCTCCACTCCGGTTTCCTTCGCCGGGAAAACGCTGAAAAACCGCCTGGCCATTCAGCCGATGGAGGGCTGCGACGGAACGGCAGACGGCGCGCCCGACACGCTGACACTGCGGCGGTATGACCGCTTTGCCCGCAGCGGCGCCGCGCTCATCTGGGCGGAGGCGACGGCGGTCGCCGAGGAGGGGCGCGCCAACCCGCGCCAGCTCTATCTCACTGAAAAGACGCTCGACAGCTTCAAAAAAATGGTCGAGGATATCCGCGAAACCTGCCAGAGGGAGAACGGCTTTAACCCCTTCATCGTCCTGCAGGCCACCCATTCGGGGCGCTACTCGAAGCCGCACGGCGTTCCCGAGCCGATTATCGCCTACAACAATCCCATTTTTGAGAAGGACAGCCCCATCCCGAAGGAGCGCATTGTTTCGAATGACCGGCTGCGCAGGCTGGAAGAGGAATACGGTGTTACGGCGGCGCTTGCCGTAAAAGCCGGGTTTGACGGGGTGGATATCAAGGCCTGCCACCGCTACCTCTGCTGCGAGCTGCTCTCCGCCTATACCCGGGAGGGGGACTACGGCGGAAGCTTTGAAAACCGCACCCGGCTGCTGCGAAACGGCGTAGCGGCGGCGAAGGCGGCGGTGCCTTCCGATTTTATTGTCACCTCCCGGCTGAATGTCTATGACGGGTTTTCTCACCCCTATGGCTTTGGCATGGCGCGGGACGGGAGCCTTACTCCCGACCTCACCGAGCCGCTGCAGCTGGTGGATATTCTGCATAATCAGCTCGGCATGCAGCTTATTGATATCACCATCGGCAACCCCTATGTCAACCCCCATGTCAACCGCCCCTATGACGAGGGCGGCTACCTGCCGGATGAGCACCCGCTCGAGGGGGTCGGGCGGATGGTGGAATGCGTCGGCACCATCCAGCGGGCCTATCCTGGTCTTTGCGTCATCAGCTCGGGGCTGAGCTATCTGCGCCAGTATGCGGGCATGCTCGCCGCCGGGGAAATTCAGGAGGGCGTCTGCCAGATTGCGGGCTTTGGCCGCGAGGCGTTCGCCTACCCCGAGTTTGCCAGGGATCTCACCGGAGGCGGCGGGATGGATGCGAAGAAATGCTGCCTTGCCTGCGGCAAATGCACCGAGCTGATGCGCGCCGGCTCGAAGGCGGGCTGCGTTGTGCGCGACAGCGAAACTTATCTGCCGCTCTACCGGCAGGATGTTTTGAAAAAGTAGAGAGCGCGGCATTTGCCTCTTTATTTAAAAACAGAGTGGGACAAACGGCTTTTTATCATCTGGAAGGAGCTGTCAAAATGGGAAAAAAAGTTGCGGTTGTGACCGGTTCGCGGCGGGGCATCGGGCTGGGGATTGCCCGCGCGCTCGCAAAGGAGGGCTATCAGACGGTCCTTTCGGCGGTAAGCCCGGCAGAAACGGCGCAGGCGCTTTTAAAGGAGCTTGAGAGCGAGAAGCTGGATGTCTGTTATATCCCCTGCGATATCTCGAAGAGGGAGGACCGGGAACGGCTTTTGGATACCGCCATTGCGCAGTATGGCCGGCTGGATGTGCTCGTCAACAACGCGGGAGTGGCTCCGGCCGAGCGGCTGGACCTGCTGGAAACGACTGAGGAGAGCTTCGAGCGGCTGATGCGCGTTAACTGCGAGGGCACCTTTTTTATGGCGCAGGCGGCGGCCAACCGGATGATTGCGCTGCAGAAGAAGAATCTGCCGGACTATCATCCGCGCCTTGTCAACATCGCCTCCATCTCCTCCTACACCTCTTCGGTGAACCGCGGGGAATACTGCGTCTCCAAGGCGGGCATTTCGATGGTGACCACCCTGTTTGCCGACCGGCTGGCGGAATATGGCATCCCGGTTTTCGAGGTGCGTCCCGGCATCATCATGACCGATATGACGGCGGGGGTTTCGGAAAAATACCAGAAGCTGATTGATGGCGGGCTCACCCCCATCAAGCGCTTCGGCCAGCCGGAGGATGTGGCCGACTGCGTCAAGGCGGCAGTCAGCGGGCTGCTCGATTTTGCCACCGGAACGGTGCTCAATGCCGACGGGGGATTTCATATCCGCAGACTGTAAGAGACTGCGGACCCCAAAAAGAAGCTTCCGGCTTTGCCGCAATGAAGGAAGGGGAGGCTCTCACTATGCAAAACGATCGTTTGACGCTGGCCGGGAAGGAGTTTCCGGTAATTTCTGTCGATACGCTGATTGTAGGTACCGGCTGCGCGGGCTACAACGCGGCCGACTGGCTTTATGAGCTGGGCCGGCGGGATATTGCGCTTATCAGCGAGGGGGAAAGGATGGGCACCTCCCGCAATACCGGCAGCGATAAGCAGACCTATTATAAGCTATCCCTCTGCGGGGATGAGCCGGATTCGGTTCTCGAGCTGGCAAAGACCCTCTTTTCCGGCGGCGGGGTGGATGGGGACACGGCCCTGTGCGAGGCGGCAGGCTCGGTGCGCTCGTTTATCAAGCTGTGCATGCTGGGCGTTCCCTTCCCGCAGAACGAATATGGCGCCTACGCCGGATACAAGACTGACCACGACCCGCGCACCCGCGCCACCTCGGCAGGCCCGCTGACCTCCCGGTTTATGACCGAGGCGCTGGAAAAATCGGTGAAAAGCAAAGACATTCCGGTGTATGACGGGATGCAGGCAGTGAAGCTGCTGACAGAAGGGGGCGCCGTCTGCGGACTGCTGGCAATAGACCTTTCAAAACTGGAGGAGGAAACGGCGGGCTTCACCTTCTTTTGGGCGCAGAATATCATTTTGGCCACTGGCGGCCCGGCGGGACTCTATGCGGCCTCGGTTTATCCCGAGAGTCAGACCGGCATGAGCGGGATGGCCCTCGAGGCGGGCGCAGCCGGCCAGAGCCTGGAGCAGTGGCAGTATGGGCTCGCCTCCATCGATTTTCGCTGGAACGTTTCGGGCACCTATCAGCAGGTGCTTCCGCGCTATATCTCGATGGATGAAGAGGGAAACGAGCACGAGTTTCTGCCCGGCTATTTCTCCTCGCCCACAGCGGCGCTGGATGCCGTTTTCCTCAAGGGCTACCAGTGGCCGTTTGATGTGCGAAAGCTCCCTGGCTCTTCGCTCATCGACCTCATCGTTCACCATGAGACGCAGGATCTGCACAGGCGGGTCTATATGGATTTTACCCGCGACCCTTCGGGTCTTCAGGATGGCTTCGAGGGACTTTCAGAAGAAGCCTATACCTATCTCTCCCGCTCGGGTGCGCTGATGAAGACGCCCATCGCCCGCCTTTTGCACATGAACCCGGCGGCGGTGGAGCTTTACCGCAGCCATGGCATTGACCTTGCCCGCGAGCCGCTGCGCATCGCCGTCTGCGCGCAGCACTGCAACGGCGGCATTGCGGTGGATAAAAACTGGCAGAGCGCGGTGAAGGGCCTTTATACCGTGGGCGAGGCGGCGGGCACCTTCGGCGTTTACCGTCCCGGCGGCTCGGCGCTCAACGCCACCCAGGTGGGCTCAATGCGCGCGGCGGAGCATATCGCTTATACCACGAAGCAGGGGATGGCCTGCACGCAGGAGGCTTTTGCGGCCGCGGCAGGGGCGGGGGCGAAGGAGCTTATCGAGCGCTCGTTTGCGGCGCTTGCGGCGGCGGGGAAAGAGAGCAACGTGCGTTCCTCCCGCAGCAGAGGGCAGGAGCGCATGAGCCGCTCGGCGGCGCATATCCGCTCTCTTTCGGAGCTTTCTGATTTTTATGCGGACACGCTCGAGGAGCTGAAGAATTTTTGGGAGAATCTGCGCCTTTGCGGCTGCCAGGAGCTGCCGCATGCGCTGAGAAACCGGGATATTCTCATCACCCGCGCGGCGGTGCTCTCTGCCATGTGCCTGATGCATGAGAAGGCCAAAAGCATCGGCGCGGGGATGCTCTGCTCTGCGGATGGCGCCGCTTTGCCCGGCGCGCCCGACGGTTACCGGATGCAGCCGGGAGAGGGGGACTTCTCCGGACTGCACACCAGCGTTTCTATGGAAAAGGATGGGGTCTCCGCCTGCCTCACCCCGGTGCGTCCCATTCCGCAGACGGATGACTGGTTTGAAAATGTCTGGCGGGAATACCGGCAGCGGACCGGGCAGTAAAGCGGCTGAATAAAGAAAAAGACCAGGAAAGGCTCTCTGCCGGAGGGAAAGCGGCGAGAGCAGTGGCGGTTTAAAGAAAGGAAGAAAGATAGAATGGAGAAGGTAAAAACGGTTCTGGTGGGCCTCGGCGGCTATGGCGGGCACCATATGCGCCTTTTGCGCGAAACGATTGACCCGTCCAGCTTTTCGCTGCAGGGAATTGTGGATCCCTTTGCAAAAAGCGCGGAGCAGTATGCCTATGTACAGGAGCAGGGCATCCCGGTCTATGATACGCTCGAGGAGTTTTATAAGCAGAAGTCGGCCCAGCTGGCGATTATCGCCAGCCCTATCCCGCTGCACCGCGAACAGAGCATCTGCGCGATGGAGCATGGCTCGCATGTGCTCTGCGAAAAGCCGATAGCCTCCACCGTACAGGATGCGCTTGTGATGGAGGAGGCGGCCGGGCGGCTGGGAAAAAAGCTGGGCATCGGCTTTCAGTGGTCATTTTCAACCACCATGCGCACGCTGAAAAAGGATATTCTGGATGGGGTATATGGCCGCCCGGTGATGCTGAAAACCCTCATCTCCTGGCAGCGGTTTGATGATTACTATCAAAACGGCTGGAAGGGGCATGTCCGCGATGGGAAGGGGAACTGGGTGCTCGACTCGGTGACCTCCAACGCGACCGCCCACTATCTGCACAACCTCTTTTTCCTGATGGGCGACAGGCCGGATACGGCCGCCGCCCCGGTGGATATGCGCGCCGGCCTCTACCGCGCGAAGCAGATAGAGAGCTTTGACACCTGCTTTCTGACCGGCGCCTTCCCGAACGGCGGACGCTTCTGCTATATCGCCACCCATGCCGCCGAGGTGGAGCAGGACCCCTGCTTTTGTTACCAGTTTGAAAAGGGGACAGTGGTGATGGACGTAAAGACGCAGCATGTCACCGCTACGCTCGAAGATGGGCGCACGATAGACTATGGCTATCCGCAGGGGACCGCCTCGCTCGCGGAAAAGGATACGCTGATGCTGCGCGCCGCCGTCAGCGACGAGCAGCCGCCCTGCACGATAAAAACCGCGCTGCCCTGCCTGCAGGTCTGCAATGCGCTGTTTGACCAGTGCGATATCCGTTCTTTCCCGGGGGAGCTGGTTTTCAGAACCGAGAACCCGGGCGGGACCTTTGTCAAGGGGCTTTTCGAGGGCATCTGCGCCTGCTATGAGCAGGCGGCACTGCCGGATGAGCTGCATCTTTCCTGGGCGCAGCCCTCCCAGCCGGTGGATATCGGCGGATATACCCGCTTTGAGGGGAAAAAGTTTCAGGACTGATGATAGGGGGCAGGGGAACGAGGCAAAGCGTTTTACCCCGTTTTCTCCGGTTGCCGCTTCCCCGGTTTTTCGGGACGGATAAAAGAATCCGGAAAAGGCCCCTTTGAAGGAAGATGAACAGGGAAAAGCCTGCAGGAAAAAACGAGCTTCTGCGGGCGGCTTTCTGTAACCGATGAAAGGACGGGAAAAAGCGCAGTGAAAGGGATTTATGTTTTTGCATTGCCGCCCAAATTTCCCCGCGGGGATTTGAAAAGCCAGCTCTATTCTGCAGAGATACAGCGGGAGCTGGCAGAAAAGATTGATTTTCTGGAAACGCTTCATTCGGTAGAGGAGCTGGAAAGCCGCAGGGAGGATTTGCGGCAGGCGGAGCTGATTTTTACCGGCTGGGGGATGCTGGAGCTGACAAAAGAGCAGGTACGCGACTATTTTCCCAATCTGAAGGCCATTTTCTATGCGGCGGGCTCGGTGCAGCGCTTTGCTCGGCCCTTTCTGCAGTGCGGCATCCGGCTGTATAGTGCGGCGGGCGCCAATGCCGTTCCGGTAGCGGAGTACACGGCGGCGCAGATTGTTCTGGCGGGCAAGGGCTTTTTCCAGGCCAGCCGGCTCTATCAGCGGGAGGGCATGCAGGCGGCGCGCGCGCACACGATGAAGATGCCCGGAAATTATGGGGCGAAGGTCGGCATTATCGGCGCGGGGATGATTGGCAAAAGAGTGATCGGGCTGCTGAAAAACTATCGGCTGGATGTTCTGGTTTTTGACCCCTTTCTGCCGCAGGAGAAGGCACAGGAGCTGGGGGTGCGCAAGGTAGAGCTGTCCGAGCTTTTTAGCGAGTGCCAGACCATCTCCAACCATCTGGCCAACAACGAAAAGACGAAGGGGATGCTCGACTATGCGCTTTTCTCCCGCATGAAGCCGAACGCCGTTTTCATTAACACCGGCCGCGGCGCGCAGGTGGTGGAGGAGGATCTTTGCCGCGCGCTGCGCGAGGAGCCGGGGCGCACGGCCGTTCTCGATGTAACCTGGCCTGAGCCGGTGGAGGAGGGTCACGCCTTTTACAGCCTCCCCAACGTTATTTTAACCCCCCATATCGCGGGCAGCATGGCGGATGAGCTGGGCCGCATGGGCGCCTATATGCGCGATGCTTTCCTCTGCTATGAAAAGGGGGAGCCATGCAGCTATGAGGTGACCCTTTCTATGCTGGAAACGATGGCTTAGCCGGTCTTGCAGGCTATTCACCCAAAAACGGAAAGGCGGCGAAAAAAATGACCGGTCTGGTATCGGTAACCTTTCGGGAGCTTTCCCCGGAGGAGATTATCGCCCTTGCCAAAGAGGCGGGGCTGGAAGGAATCGAATGGGGCGGGGATATCCATGTCCCTGCCGGGGAACCGGATTTGGCGCGCAGGGTGGGAGAAGCTACCCGCGCAGCCGGGCTGCAGGTGATTTCTTATGGGAGCTACTACCGGCTGATGGCGCAGGAAAAGCCGGAGCAGGCGTTTTTGCCCTGGCTGGAGACGGCGAAGGCGCTTCGTGCGCCGAACGTCCGCATCTGGGCGGGCGGCAAGACACCGGAGCAGGCGGATGAGGCCTATCGGCAGGCCGCTGCCGCAGAGCTGCGGTGTCTCTGCGCGCTGGCCGGGGAAAAGGGGCTCAGCGTCAGCCTCGAATATCACCGGGGCACGCTGACGCAGACGGCGGAGAGCGCGCTTTCGCTGAAAAAGGCGGCGGACAGCGAAAACCTCTTCCTCTACTGGCAGCCGAACCCGGATATCCCCCATGAAAAGAATCTGCAGGAGCTGCAGGCGGTAAAGCCGTACCTCTCGCATCTGCATGTTTTCCACTGGCGCAATCCGAACAATACCCGCTATCCGCTCGCCGAGGGCGCGCAGGAGTGGCGCGCCTATATTGAGGCAGCCGGGAAAGAGCATGGCTATCTGATGGAGTTTGTCCGCGATGCGGCGGTTCCCCAGTTTCAGGAGGATGCCCGTACCCTTCTACAGTGGGTGGGCTGAGAAAGGGCGCTCATCCCCAAAAGTGAAAAAGTCTCCCCTCCTCTGCGGCCATCCTGTCCGGCGCGGAGGACGGAGGGTTCAGGTCAACAGGCATTTAAAGTATACTTTAAATGCCTGTTGACCTGCGGGATTTCCTTTTTAAGTTGAAAAGGCCGTCGGTATATGCCAGAATGAGATTCATTCCTGAGCGGCGGGAAAAGGCTTCCCGCTTTACTGGCAAAGGAGAGAGCAAAATGTCTGTCAATGCGGATAAAATCATCGAGCAGTATGACTTAAAAAAGGAGGATGGGCGCAACAGTCTGTCGCGCTCTGCGGGCCTGGAATTTTATTACACGAAAAAGCATCTGCAGGGGCTCATAAAGAAAAGCGACCGGATACTTGAAATCGGCTGCGCCACGGGATATTACGGCTTTTACTATGCGGATAAATGCCGGGAATACCTGGGCATCGATATTGTTCCGGCGCATATCCAACGGTTTCAGCAGCGGATTGCCGAAAGGCGGCTGCAAAACGTCTCCTGCCGTCTGGGCGATGCGACCGCCCTGCAGGATATCGAAGACGGCAGCTTTGATATAGTCCTGTGTCTGGGCCCGATGTATCATCTGCCACCCGCCGGGCGGGAGCTGGCCTTTGCCGAGTGCGCGCGGGTGTGCAGAAAGGGCGGGATTGCCGCGTTTGCTTATATCAACAAAATCGGCGTCTATGCGGGTGCATGTATTCTGGACAGCCGCTATCCAACCGAGCTGGCCAACCGCTGCGTTCTGGAAAACGGCACGGACGACATTCGGCCGGATATCTTTTTCTATACCACGCCGGAACAGATGAACGCGCAGGCGCAGGGCTGCGGCTTTCACAAAATCAAAAACCTCGGAACGGATTTCTTCCTTTTGATGGATGTGGTCAACGGGATGGATGACGCGCGCTTTGAAACCCTTCGCCCGCTCTATGACCAGATGGCGGGCTCCGAAAGCTGCACAGGCCTTTCCAACCATGCGCTGCTGGTTTGCAGAAAGGAATAAAGGGAAAGGTTTTGGGAAGGCCCTCATCTTTTCTGGCCGGTCTGGACCTGTAAATCCGGTCCTGTAAATTTGGGACTGTCAAAAACGTCTGCGTTTTTGACAGTCCCAAATTTTATTCGCGCGGCTCTTTGCCATCGAGAAAAGGCTGCAGATAGATTTCCACCGACCGGCTCATCTCCCGGGAAAAATCGCTGTTATATTTTCTTTCGCAGAACCGGCGTATCCACTCCTCAAAGGAGAGCATCCGACATTCCTTGGAAAACATCTGGCGCAGCTGCTGCCCGCTCTTTCGCTGATAGCGGTTTTCTGAAACGATATCCTCCAGGCAGCAGCGCTCCGGCTTTTTGCGCTCCTGCTGCTGTCTGGTTGGGTAGCCGAAGCAGAGCATGGCCGCCGGGAAGACATATTCCGGCAGCTGCAGCAGCGCCCGGTGCTCCTCGGCCCTCTCCATAATATCCCCGATATAGCAGGAGCCGATGCCCAGGCTTTCGGCGGCGACAACGGCATTCTGTGCGGCGATATTGCTGTCGGATACGGCCAGCAGCAGATCTCCCGCCCGGGGAAGGCGCGGGGCGCAGCCCCCTTCCAAAAAAGCATCGTACCATTTCTGCATATCCGCGCAGAAGATGAGCACCATGGAAGCCTCGCGGATAAACGGCTGGTTGTCGCAGCTGACCGCCAGCCGGTCCTTGAGCGATTGGTCGGTGATATCCAAAATGGTATACAGCTGCTGGTTGCCCGCTGTCGGCGCGGCCATGGCAGCGAGCAGGATTTCCCGTTTCTCCTTTGCCGCGATCTCCTGCCCGGTAAAGGCGCGCACCGATTTTCTCTCCCGCAGCTGGCGGATAATCTCATTCATGCAGGGACACCTCCTTTGTTTTTGAAAGCGGCAAAGGCGGCTACTGCAGCAGCTCGGCAAAGAGCTTTGCCTTCATCCGGCAGGCAGCCTTTATCTCCTGCAGCGTCTTTTCATAAAACACTGCCGCCGCCTGCTGCCGCTGCCGGGCAAGCTCTGTTCCCCGTTTGGTATAAAACCGGGTATACAGCCCTTCCAGCTTAAATTTATATTCGGAAAAAAAGCTGGGGGAGCTGTCTGCCGATCCATCTGAAACCTCGCCGTTTTTATCCAGGCGGTAGAGCGGCTCATTCATCTGCCCGCAGTATAAAAGGGTGCGCGCAATCCCCAGCGCACCGGCGGCCTCCAGCTTGTCTGCATCGAAGAGGATTTTTGCCTCGATGCTCTGTGGCGGATTGGCCGCCCGGTAGCGGTGCGTATGAATGCAGTCTGCCGTCCGGCGTGCGAAATCTTCCGAATAACCGTTTTTTGTCAAAAAGGCATGGGCCTTTTTGGCCCCTGTGGCTGCATGGCAGAGCGCAGGGTTTTCGTATTGCTCCGGCCGGCCGATATCGTGCAGCAGGCAGGCGGCAATCAGCAAACCGGTGTCCACCCCCTCCTCATAGCCCGCGATATCCAGCGCGGTATACAATACCCGGTAGATATGTTCCCTGTCGTGGGCGCAGTCGCTCATGCAGGAAAGCATGTAGTTTTCCAGCAGCGCATAATCGGATTTTTTCATTCTGCTGCCCCTATTCATCCCCGCCTGCCAGAATGGCGAGGCTCGCGCTGACCCCCAGGCGGTTGGCACCCGCCTGCAGCATTTTGCAGGCATCCTCCCAGGTACGGATGCCGCCGGAGGCCTTTACCCCCATCTCTTCCCCTACCGTTTCGCGCATAAGGCGGACATCCTCTGCCGTTGCGCCGCCCGGCCCAAAGCCGGTGGAGGTTTTTACAAACCGGGCCCCCGCCCTTTTGGCCAGCAGGCAGGCGGTGCGCTTCTGCTCATCGCTCAGATAGCAGGTCTCCAGAATGACCTTTACGATGGCCGGCTTTGCCGCCTCTACGACGGCGCGGATATCCTCATATACCGCTCTTTCGTCCCCCGAGCGCAGCGCGCCGATGTTCATCACCATATCAATCTCCTGCGCGCCGTTTTTTACCGCATCCTGCGCTTCAAAGGCCTTGACGGCCGTTGTGCAGGCGCCGAGCGGAAAGCCGATAACGGTGCAGACCTTTACAGCGCTCCCGTCGAGCAGCCCGGCCGCCCGCCGGACATGGCAGGGATTCAGGCAGACACTGGCAAATCCGTTTTCTGCCGCCTGCCTGCAGAGCGCTTCTATCTGGCTCTCCTGTGCATCCGCTGCGAGCAGCGTGTGATCGAGCATCGCCGCCATCTGTTTTCTGTTCATCTTTTCCCTTCCTTTCCCTGCCGGACAGGCTCCCGGCAGACATCAGACCGGGCCGTGCCTCAAAACCTTTCGTTCCGGTCTGCAGAAACCGGAAAAAAGGCGCGAAATTTTGGGCGCGGTCTTGCACCGAAAGCGTTTTTTCAGAAGGGGCAGTAAAAAACACACGTGTTTTTTACTGCCCCTTTTTGTATAGTTTTACAGATTTTCGGGCAGAATCTCACCAGCGCGCTGCAGGCAGATTTTAGCAACCATTGGCCCAATGATTTCATAGATAAAGGTACCGCACAGTACGACCGCCCGGATGACCTGCGCATACTGCGGGACGACCTCCTGCGCCACCAGCGTCAGGCCGATGGCAACGCCCGCCTGCGGAATCAGCGTCGGGCCCAGATATTTTTTGATGGCCGGGTCGGACTTCATCATAACGGCGCCCAGCGTTGCGCCCAGCCATTTTCCGGCGACGCGGGCCAGCACATAGACGACTCCCACCACGCCGATGGTGGGCAGCACCGAAAGGTTAAGTTCCGCCCCCGAGATGACGAAAAACATCATAAAGATGGGGCCGGTCACCGAGTCGGCCAGCTGCATGATTTCATTGGCGCTTTTGCAGATATTGACCAGCACCGCCCCCATCACCATCGTGGTCAGCAACGCGGAAGCGCCGGTCATATCCGCAAGCGCGGTGGCCAGAAAGATGAAGGCGACAACAATACACAGCCGGTTGGAGCTCTTTTTAAAATGGCGCAGCGGAACGGTAAAGGCCGCCGCCAGCAGGCTGCCGATTACTGCCGCGAGCAGCACCTCCCATACCGGCGAGAGGATGGAGAAGAGCAGGGAGCTTTCCCCGCCGTTGTGCTGCAGTGCGCCGGCAATGGCGACCGAAAAGCCAAAGGCGATGAGCGCAACCGCGTCATCAAGCGCGACAACGCTGAGCAGCGTCTGGGTCAGCGGCCCCTTCGCCCGGTACTGCTTGATGACCATAATCGTGGCGGCGGGCGCGGTGGCCGAAGCGATGGCCCCAATCACCAGCGCAAACGGCAGCGGCTGCCCCGCAATCAGCATGGCGATGGCAACGACGGCCACCGCCCCCAGCCCCTCGCAGATGGCGATCACCACCGGCGCTATTCCAACGCGGCGGAAATAGCTGAGCTTAAATTCGTTGCCGATCGAAAAGGCAATGAAGCCCAGCGCCACTTCGGATATGATGTCCAGGCCGGCCACCATATCCGCCTTTAAAATTCCGCTTACATAGGGCCCGAGCAGCAGGCCTGCAATCAGATAGCCCGTTACATTCGGAAGCTTTATGTGCTTGACAAGCCTGCCGAACAGCAGCCCGCCAAGAAGAATCACACCCAGATAAAACAGTATACTCAGCTTCATTTTGCCGATCGATCTCCTCTTATCCCCTTAATAAAATCAACAGGGAGGGTAAATACAATGCCGGTATCCGGTTTCGACAGATCGCCTACTACGCTTTCAATCACCTCGACTGCCCGCTCCACCTGCTGCTCCTCCACAACGGTGAAGATGGTGCGGCTCTCCTCCCGGTCCGGGTCCAGAAAAGCGCGCAGTGATCCTAAAAATCCATCATCCTCGTGTCCGGCATGGTAGAGCTCCCGCGCCATTCCCATACTGTGGAAGATGGTGGCGCCGCCTATCTTCTGCGCAGCGAAGCCCTCGAGCACCTCATCCAGGTATTCCACCTTGTTCAGTACAAAAACCAGCAGCCTCAATTGCGCCGTCCCCCTTTCCTTTTGTGCGGCCGGCCTTTTGCCTGCCGCTCTGACAGCTTCCTTATTTTAGCACTTTTTGAACAGATTGTAAACCGGAGAATCGTCCTCCTTGCTTCCCTTGTTTCAGCCATCTTTTGCAGCCTATAATAAAAAGAGGGCTTCCCTTCAGAAGGGCTCTGGCAAGCCTTCTGAAGCGGCAGGGAAGAAAAGGGCCCCGGCCTGCCAAAAGGCGGCGGGGAATACCGCCGGCCCGGAGAGTTTTCCGGTTTCGAGGAGCTTTCAGGCTCAAAAGCGTTTTGTCCTTTCCCGGCGGCAGAGGTTTTTCTGCAGAGCTGCTCTTTTTAAAAAGACCCGGCGGAATATCCATCCCCTTTTCTATATTTTTGAAGAAGGATGTGAAAGCTATTGAAAAAAATACTGATAAGCTTTTATCTGCTTTTAGCGGCGGCGCTTCTGCTGCTGCCCGTTCCCGGCGAGGTTTTAAAAACCGAAACGCAGCCCTCCGGCTTTCCTGCCTCTGCCGCCCCTCCTTTTGAAAAAAAGGAAAGGCAAACGGATTCTCCGGCCCAAAAAAGCGTTTCTCAGAATGCTTACGGGGAGCTGACCCGGCTGTATGCGCCGCCCGTCCCGGGCATGTCCGCATCTCCCGCCAAAGAGGAGGGAGTATTGGAGGAGGGTACCGGCGTTCATACGGCCAACATTCCGCCGGGCCAGGTCAGCCCGCAGGGAAGCTATCTCCCCTCTTTGGAGGAGGAGCTGCTGCAGGCTGTCAATGACCGGCGTGCGCAGGAGGGATGCCCGCTGTTAGAGGCGGACAGCGCCCTGCAGCGCTGTGCCCGGCTTCGCGCAAAAGAGATGGTGCATAGCGGCCGCTTTTCCCATACCCGGCCGGACGGCAGCCTCTGGAGCAGTGTGCTGCCGGATTTGGGGGAGAGCATCCGCCCTCTGCGCGGCGAAATTTTTGGAACCGCGCTGGGCGGCACACCGCGACGCGCTGCCGCCCGCTGGCTGGAGGAGTGGGATAAAAGCCCCTCTGAAAGGGAAAACATCTGCCTGCCGGAATTTGATGCCATCGGCATCGGCGTTTACTCCTGCATGGAGGATGGGAAAAGACGCACCTGCGCCGTTTTGCTCTTTTCGGGGGAGCAGGACGGAAAAAACAGCCTGCTGCTTTCTGCCGACAAATGAAAAAGGTCGCGCTGTAAAATATTTTTCCGGCCTGCAGAAACCGGAAAAAGGGCGTTTTTGCCTGCGAACTGCGGGCGAAATTTGACTCTGGTGGAGTCAAAAGCCGTTTTTCAGAAGGGGGCTGTTGCAAAATGCTCGCATTTTGCAACAGCCCCCTTTTTTCGCCTTATTTTAGCTGGAACTCCTCTCGCAGCGCGGACAAAGCATCCTCACAGTGCGCATGGGAAACCAGAAAGGAGATATCCACCTCCGAGGTGGTAATCAGCATCAGCTCGCATCCGCTGCGGGACAGCGCGGCAATGGCGCGGGCAGCAACGCCGCTCATCTGCGGCATCTGCTCGCCGAACAGCTGAATTTTCACATTTCCCCCCGCTATCAGCGGCTTGATGGCCGGATGCTTCTCCCGAAACTGATTGATAAGCTCGAGCACCTCCACCAGCCGCTCGCTGGAAACACTGAAGGAAACGCTGGTCGTATCCCCCCGCGGCGCTGCCTGGGAAATCATATCGATATTAATCTGCCGGCTGCCAAACTGCAGAAAAATTTCTGAAATCAGGGCAAGATCCGCCGGTATTCTGGAAAAGGTGACCAGCGCCACATCCTCGGTCAGCGTAATTTTATCAACGCCATTCATTTTACAGAAGCCTCCTTCGCTTATATCCGGCCGCCGTCCTGCTTAAACGACAAGGTCACCCATATCATAAAGCCCGGCCGGGCGGCTGGCCAGAAACAGCGCGGCATTGATGGCGCCAACGGCGAACACCTGCTTGCTGACCGCCGCATGGGTGATGCTCAACGTCTCATCCGGCCCGGCAAAGAGCACCTCGTGCTCCCCGACAATCGTTCCCCCGCGCACAGCGTGCAGGCCGATTTCATCCCGGCGCCGGCGTCTTCGCTCCGAGTGGCGGTCATACACATACTGCGGCTTTTTTTCCAGCGCGCCGGAAATGCGGTCCGCCAGCATCAGCGCCGTCCCGCTCGGGGCATCAATCTTCTGGTTGTGGTGCTTCTCGATAATCTCGATATCGAAATCGCGCCCGAGTATGGCCGCCGCCTTTTCGCACAGGCTTGCCAGCAGGTTCACCCCCAGCGACATGTTGGCGGTAAAAAAGATGGGCATCTCCGCCGCCGCCGCCCGGATTTTATCCACCTGCTCCGGGCTGTAGCCGGTCGTTGCCAGAACGGCGGGAAGCTTTTTCTCCTTACAATAGGCGAGAAGCGGCTCCAGAAAGCTCGGGTGGGAAAAGTCAATCACCACATCCACCTTTTCTGCGCATTCCTCCGGGCGCCCGTAGATGGGAAAGGGGGCCTCTTCTGCGCAGTTGATATCCAGTCCGGCGACAATCTCGCAGTCATCCCGCCCGGCGCAGAGCGCGCGGATGGCATGCCCCATTTTTCCGTTTGCGCCAGAAAGAAGAATTTTGATTTTCTCCGTTTTCATTGACAGGTCCTTTCATCGGCTCCGGCATCTCCACCGCCGAACGTCTGCCCGGCCGGCTGAAGAATCTCTGCCGGGCCGGTTCGTTTTTAACTGCTTCCCCTTGCTTAGAGCTGTGCCTGCAGAAGGTCCAGCCCATCCATGATGGCTGCCAGCTGGTCCCGGTCATCGCTGCTCATTTCAACGAGCGGCATGCGGCAGGGGCCGCAGGACATGCCCATCAGCGAGAGCGCCTCCTTGATCGGGATGGGGTTGACATCCGAAAACAGGGCCTTAATCAGCGGGAGATATTTCAGCTGCAGCGAGAGCGCCTCCTGCAGGTTTCCCTCGAAAAACAGCCGGCAGATATCGTGCGTCTGCTTCGGGCAGATGTTGGAGAGCACCGAAATGACCCCCTTGCCGCCCAGCGCCAGAATGGGGATAATCTGATCGTCGTTTCCGGAATAGATATCCAGCTCATCGCCGCACAGGGCGGCCGCCTCGGCAATCTGAACGATGTTGCCCGAGGCCTCCTTGACGGCCACAATGTTCGGATGGCGAGAGAGCTCATAAAGCGTCCCCGGCAGGATATTGACGCCGGTGCGCGACGGTACGTTATAGAGCACGACCGGCAGGTCGGTCGCATCGGCGATGGCGTTAAAATGGCGGATAAGCCCCTGCTGGGAGGTTTTGTTATAATAGGGGGTCACCTGCAGCAGCGCATCCGCTCCCGCCTCTTTCGCCTGCTTGCTCATCCAGATGGAATAGGCGGTGTCGTTGCTGCCCGCGCCGGCGATGACCGGCACCCGGCCCCGCACGCACTCCACCGCGCAGCGAATGGTGTTTACATGCTCATCGTCGGTCATGGTGGAGGATTCGCCGGTCGTTCCGCAGATGACGATGGCGTCGGTCCCCTCTGCCAGCTGCAGGTTGATAAGCTCGCGCAGGCGCTCATAGTCCAGCGCGCCATCCCCGCGCATGGGGGTAACGATGGCGACGCCTGCACCGGTGAAGATGGTCTTTTTCATATCAGCAGTCATTCCTTTCTCGGGAAGGGCGGGTTGTCAGAAAAGCCGGGCGGCACGCCCGCTAATCCAGATAGCCATAGGCCGCCAGCAGCTCGGCCATTAAAACGGCCCCGCCGGCAGCGCCGCGCAGCGTATTGTGCGACAGGCAGATAAATTTGTAGTCATACTGGGTGTCCGGGCGCAGGCGGCCGATGCTGACGGCCATCCCGTTTTCCAGATTCCGGTCGAGCTTTGCCTGGGGTCGGTTTTCCTCTTCAAAATAGTGCAGAAACTGCTTCGGCGCGCTCGGCAGCCCCAGCCGCTGCGGCTCGCCGGAAAAGGTGGCCCAGCGCGCGCGGATTTCCTCAATGGAGGGCTTATTCTGAAAAGAGCAGAAAACGGCGGCGGTGTGCCCATCCGAAACCGGAACGCGCAGGCACTGGGTGGTGATGGCAGGGGAAAGGGCGTTTACGATCTGCCCGTTTTCGATTTTCCCCCAGATTTTGAGCGGCTCGCATTCGCTCTTCTCCTCCTCCCCGCCAATAAAAGGGATGACGTTATCCACAATATCCGGGAAGGTATCGAAGGTTTTCCCCGCGCCGGAGATGGCCTGATAGGTGCAGGCCAGCGCTTTGGTAACGCCGAAATCCATCAGTGGGTGCAGCGCGGGTACATAGCTCTGCAGCGAGCAGTTGGATTTGACGGCGATAAACCCGCGGCGGGTAGAAAGCCTTTTGCGCTGAAAGGGGATAATTTCCGCATGCTCGGGGTTAATTTCCGGAACAATCATCGGCACGTCCGGCATGCCGCGGTTGGCTGAGTTGTTGGAAATAACCGGGCACTCAAGTTTTGCATAGCGCTCCTCGAGCGCCTTGATTTCCGCTTTTTTCATATCGACCGCGCAGAAGATGAAATCCACCTGCCCGGCAATTTTTTCCGCGTCGGCGCCGGCGTCGAGCACGGTCATCCCGCGCACCTTTTCCGGCATGGGGGAGGGCATCTTCCAGCGGCCGGCGACCGCCTCCTCGTAGGTTTTGCCCGCAGAGCGCGCCGAAGCGGCCAGCACCCCGATATGAAACCACGGATGGGCGGCAAGAAGCGAAATAAACCTCTGGCCCACCATCCCCGTCGCCCCGACAACGGCCACCTGATATTCTTTCATCCACAAATCCCTCATTTCCTTATTTCACAGTTTATGCGCCCCGGCCTTTTTAAGACCGCCTCTGCGTCCGCCCTTTTGGGGACGCCAAACGCCCTGTCAGGCAATAAAAAAACCGGTTGAAAACCGGCATTCATTCCTATATAATAAAGAGCAGTGCCTGCCCGCCGGTTTTCTCCCGAAGGCCATTGCTTCCGGCCTGCCCGGACACCGATAGCTCTCCATCATATCGCAATGATGACAGTCAACTTCCTGTTTGGACAACTGACCAGAGCCGGAGCTGCCGAATTCCTGTGCTCTTCGGCGTTGCACCCTTTTCCGGCGGGCTCCAAAACGGAACCGGCATTCCTGGCCCGGCGGTACTTTTGTGAAACGCGCCTCTATCCTGACATCCCTTTATTCAGCCTTTATATTAGCATGTTATGCGGGTTTAGTCAATATCGCCCGCTCCTTCAAAAGGCAAAAAACCGCAAATTGGAGAATGCGAAGGCGGCAGGCCGGACAGAAGATATTTTTTTAGGTAAAGCTTTCAAAAGTGCGCCCTCTTTCCTTTTTCGAAAGGCCGCCCCTGCCCGCTCGCCCGATAAAGCTATCTATAAAAAGGAGGGGAACCATGGACTTTCGTAAGACCTTTGACTGCATTCCCGGGCAGTTTGACCGGTGGCGCCCGCGTTACTGCCCGGAGCTGTTCAGCGAGGTCATCCGCTATGCGGGCATCGGCCCGCAGAAATCGGTGCTGGAAATCGGCCCGGGAACGGGGCAGGCGACCGAGCCCTTTCTGAAAACCGGCTGCCGCTATGAGGCCATCGAGCTGGGGGAGCATTTTGCGGCCTTTATGAGAGAGCGCTTCTCCCGCTATGCGGGCTTTCATCTGGTGGAGGGGGATTTTGAAACCCATGATTTTGGGGAGCAGGCCTTTGACCTCGTCTTTTCTGCGGCCACTATCCAGTGGATACCGGAGGAAATTGCCTTTCCCAAGGTTTTTTCTTTGCTTCGTCCCGGCGGGACGCTCGCCATGTTCATGACCCGCACGGATGAGAAAACGCCGAACGGGCCGCTGTATGATGCCATACAAAAGGTATATGACGAGCACTTTCATGTCAAAACGCGCTACACCTGCAAAATGGACTACCGCCGTGCCGTCTGCTACGGGTTTGAGGACTTTCATTATCAGGACTGGCGGAAAACCCGCATCTATAGCGCGCAGGAATATGCCGACTATCTGGCCGCCACCCAGGTGGAGCATATCACCCTCGAGGAGCCCTGCCGCTCCCGCTTTTTTGAGGGGGTGAAAAATGCGGTCACTGCGGCGGGGGACCGCATTGTTTTAGAGGATACCATCGCTCTGTATCTGGCAAGAAAGCCGCAGACTGCGGACAAATAGAAAGGAAGGTCCCGGAAATGAATACAGCGGACTTTGATTATACCCTGCCTGAAGAGCTGATTGCCCAGTCTCCCGCCACCCCGCGCGACCACTCGCGGATGATGTGCATCGACAGGCGGACCGGCGAAATCCGCCACCGGCATTTTTATGAGCTGCTCGGGGAGCTGCGCCCGGGGGACCTGCTTGTTGCCAACAATTCGCGGGTGCTGCCCGCCCGGCTCTATGGCCGGCGGATTCGGGAGGATGAAAGCCCCGGCGCGGCGGTCGAAATCCTTCTGCTCGAGCAAAAGCAGCGGGACTGCTGGGAGGTGCTTGTGCGTCCCGGGAAAAAGGCGCGCGACGGGGCGAAGCTTGTTTTTGGCGATGGGCTGCTGCGCGCGGAAATTCTGGAAACGCTCGAGGGCGGAAACCGGCTGGCCCGCTTTTTCTGGGAGGGCGACTTCTACCAGGTGCTCGAAAAAATCGGCCAGATGCCGCTGCCGCCCTATATCACCCAAAAGCTGGAGGATGCCGAGCGCTACCAGACGGTATATTCCAAAGAACTGGGCTCTGCCGCCGCGCCGACGGCGGGGCTGCACTTCACCCCCGCGCTGATGGAGAAGCTCCGGGAAAAAGGGGTGAAAATCGCCTATGTAACGCTGCATGTAGGCCTTGGCACCTTTCGCCCGGTCAAGGTGGCGGATGTGACCCAGCACAAAATGCACAGCGAGCACTTCTGCCTGCCGGCAGAGACGGTGCGCCTGATCGAGGAGACCAAAGCGGCGGGCGGGCGGGTCATCGCCGTCGGCACCACCAGCACCCGCACGCTCGAGACGGTCTATAGCCGGGAGGGAAGGCTTGTCCCCTGCGAGGGGTATACCGATATTTTCATCTATCCGGGTTTTCGCTTCGGCGTGCTCGATGGGCTGATTACCAACTTTCATCTGCCGCAGAGTACGCTCATTATGCTGGTCAGTGCCTTTTTGGGCTATGAAAACACCATGCGCGCCTACAAAACGGCGGTAGAGGAGCGCTACCGATTTTACAGCTTCGGAGACTGCATGCTCATTCTCTGAACCGGAAAGAGGCATTCGGCTGCAGGAAAAGGGGCTTTCAGAAGGGACCTTTTTTGGGAAAAAGGGGGATTTTATATGGTTTTCATAGAGGCTTATACCGCGGCGCTCTTAGAGCGGCTGCAGACGGTTTTCGCAGGAAGACTTGTTTATCTGGGCCTGCAGGGGAGCTATCTGCGCGGTGAGCAGCAGGAAAGCAGCGATATCGATATCATGGCGGTCATCGACCGAATGAGCGTTTCGGATATGGATCTTTACCGGGATGCGCTGCTTAAGGTGGGGGATTATGAAAAATCCTGCGGCTTTATCTGCGGAAAGGAGGAGCTGTCCCGCTGGAATCCTCTGGAAATCTGCCATCTGCTGCACACCACGAGGGACCTTTACGGGGTCTTGTCCGAGCTGGTCCCGGCTTATACCCGGGAGGATGAAAAAAACTTTATCCGATTGAGCGTTGGCAATCTTTATCATGAAATCTGCCACCGCTATATCCATGGGGAGCGTGCAAAAAATATCGCCCGGCTGCCCGCCTGCTTCAAATCGGTGTTTTTTATCCTTCAAAATCTGCTGTATCTGAAAAAAGGGGTGTTTTATCCCACCAGGGCCGAGCTTCGCTGCCGGCTGCAGGGGCAGGATAAAGCGATTTTCGAGCTGGCGGAAAAGCTGGAAAACGCCCCGGAAACCTATTTTGACAGCGCCCTTTCCCTGCTTTTTGACTGGTGCCGGGATGTGCTGGCAAGGCTGGATGCGCAGGCGATTTAAGAACGGGCTTTTTGCTTTTAAAATCAAACGTTAATTTAAAGAGGTGCACAGGCTATGGAACAGTTCTATTTCTACCAGGAGCGCTTTGAAAAGCTGCTGTCGGTGCTGGATGAAATGCGGTATACCGATTGCGTTCCCATTGAAAATTTTCTGATAGCGGAGAAAAAGCCGGAGGGCTTTGAAAAACCGGAAACCTCCCCCGAGGGCTTTTCCGTTTTCTCGCCCGGCCAGCGCTGGGGCGGGCGGGATGTGCACGCCTGGTTTCGTATTGAGTTGCAGCTGCCCGCTTCCTATGCCGGAAAACACGCGCTGCTGCTGCTTACCACCGGCCGCGAGGGGCAGTGGGATGCCACCAACCCCCAGTTTTTTGCCTACCTGAATGGGGAGCCGGTGCAGGGGCTGGATGTAAACCACCGTCTGCTGCCGCTCACCGGGAAGGCAGCGGGAGGAGAGCGCTTTCTGGTGGCGCTTGAGGGCTATGGGGGGATGCAGGCAGAGCCCTGCGGGCTGCGGCTTCTGCTGTGCGCCCGGGATGAGCAGACCGAGCGCCTTTATTACAACCTGCGCGCCCCGCTTGAGACTGCGCGGCTGCTGCCGCCGGGCAGCAGCGACCTGCTGGAAATCTACCGCGCGGCGGAGACGGCGCTCAACATGGTGGACCTGCGCGTTCCCCACTCGCCGGAATACCGGCAGAGCGTTCAGGCGGCCAACGAATATCTGGAAAAGGAATTTTATAGCAAGGGGTATAAAAACAGCCGCGAGGCGGTCTGCTGCATCGGCCACACCCATATAGACGTTGCCTGGCGCTGGACGCTGGG
This sequence comes from Provencibacterium sp., assembly GCA_022792175.1. Lineage (GTDB taxonomy): Bacteria > Bacillota > Clostridia > Oscillospirales > Ruminococcaceae > Harryflintia. Next base: position 63,116 of record JAAWAN010000028.1, on the reverse strand, counting down.
GCAGACGAGGGAGAAAACGGTGCGCAGCTTTGCGACCGCCTTAAAGCTGATGGAGGAATATCCCGAATACCGCTTTATGTCCAGCCAGCCGCAGCTGTATGCCTATTTTAAAGAGGCGCAGCCTGCTCTCTATGAAAAGCTCAAGGCCCGGGTGGCCGAGGGGCGCTGGGAGCCGGAGGGGGCCATGTGGCTGGAGGCAGACTGCAACCTCGCCTCCGGGGAGAGCCTGGTTCGGCAGATTCTTTATGGAAAGCGCTTTTTTAAGGAGGAGTTCGGCGTAAACAGCCGGATTCTCTGGCTGCCGGATGTTTTCGGCTACAGCGCCGCCCTCCCGCAGATTTTGAAAAAATCCGGGGTGGACTACTTCATGACCAGCAAAATCAGCTGGAACGAATATAACAAGCTCCCCTATGATACCTTCCTGTGGGAAGGGCTGGACGGCACCCGGATTCTGACCCACTTTATCACCACCCAGGATCTCGCGAGCGATACCGCCGTCAAGCGTCCCAACTACACCACCTACAACGGCATTTTGAACCCCGCCCACCTGATTGGGGCCTGGCAGCGTTACCAGCAGAAGGAACTGGGCGCCAAGGCCCTTTTGACCTATGGCTATGGCGACGGCGGAGGCGGCCCGACCCGGGAGATGCTCGAAATGGGCCGCCGGATGGAGAAGGGCATTCCCGGCTGCCCAAAGCTTCACCGGATGAGCGCGCGGGAGTTCTTCGAGGATTTGGAGGAGACGGTGAAGGATAACCGCAAGCTTCCCCGCTGGGTGGGCGAGCTCTATCTGGAATACCACCGGGGGACCTATACCTCGATGGCGCGCAACAAGAAATATAACCGGAAAAGCGAGCTGCTGCTGCAGGCGGTGGAGCTTTTCAGCTCTCTGGCAGGGGAGGCGTATCCCGCCTCCCAGCTGCAGCGCTGCTGGGAAACGGTGCTGCTCAACCAGTTCCATGATATTCTGCCCGGCTCCTCCATTAAAGAGGTCTATGAGGAGAGCCGGGAGCAGTATGAACGGCTGCTCTGCGAAGCGAACGCCCTGCTGCAAAGGGCGCTCTCCTCCATTGCCGGCAGGCTGGCGCTCTCCGAGGAGCGGGTGGTTGTCTTTAACCCGCTGGGCTTCGCCCGCACCGACCTGTGCGAGCTACCGGGAGATTTTGCCCAGGTGCTCGATGAGGACGAAACGCCCCTTCCCCTGCAGACGGTGAATGGACGCACCTTCTTTCTCGCGCGGGATATTCCCTCGAAGGGCTATCGCGCCTTTAGCTGCCTGCCCCATGGCGGGCAGAAGGAGGAGGCCCTGCCGGCCGGCCCCGTCAGGGAGCTGGAAAACCGCTTTTTCCGTCTCGGATTCAATGAAAGCGGGGAGATTACCGAGCTTTATGATAAGCGCGCCGGGCGTTCGCTGCTGCCGAAGGGGGAGCGCGCCAATGTACTGCAGGCCTTTGAGGACCGGCCCCACAAATATGATGCCTGGGATATCAACATCTACTACCAGGAAAAGATGTGGGAGCTTACCGAGGCCTCGATGGAGCTTATCGCCGATGGGGAGCTTTTCACCTGCCTCAAGGTGGTGCGTCCCTTTTTGGACTCGGTGATTACCCAGTATATCTGCCTCTACCGGGAGATTCCGCGCATCGATTTTAAAACGGTGATCGACTGGAAGCAGTCGCACATTCTGCTCAAGGCCGCCTTCCCAGTGGATATCCACTCCTCGCGCGCCACCTATGATATCCAGTTCGGCAATGTGGAGCGCCCCACCCACTGGAACACCAGCTGGGACTGGGCCCGCTTTGAGGTCTGCGCCCACCAGTGGGCCGACCTCTCGGAGGATGGCTACGGCGCGGCGCTGTTAAACGACTGCAAATATGGCCACGATATCCGCGACGGGGTCATGCGGCTGACGCTGCTCAAATCCGCTACCGAGCCCAATCCGGATGCCGACCGGGAGAAGCATGAATTTACCTATTCGCTCTATCCGCATTTGGGCGGCTGGCGGGAGGGAGAGGTCCCGGCCATGGCCGGGCGGCTCAACTCCCCGCTGTATGCCGTGCGCGAGCAGGCGCACCCCGGCAGCCTGCCGGCGAGCGGCTCCTTTGCCTCGCTCGATGCGCCGGGCGTTATGCTGGAGAGCTGCAAGCGCGCGGAGGAGGGGGAGGAGAGCATTCTGCGGCTGGTAGAAATCTACAACCGCCGCACCCGGGTTACGCTGCAGCTGCAGGGGGAGATTGAAAGCGCCTGGGAATGCGATCTGATGGAGAATCCCTGCGAAAAGCTGCCGGCCGGCCTTCACACCATTACCCTGAACCTGCTGCCCTATGAAATCAAATCGGTGCGGGTCCGCTTTGCCGCCCAAAAGGAAGAGGCAAACGGATAGCCCCCGCCTTCCATTCATGACGCTCCCTGCTTCCCGAATAAAGTAGGGAAAGGGAGGGATAGAATGGAGCGTTATGCCATTATCTGCGCAAATCGCGCGCCGAGGAGCAGGCGGGGCTGGAAGAGACGCTTGTCCGGCACAAAAAAGCAGCTGCTCGTAAAGAGAAGGGAGCTGCTTTTTGGAAGAGGCAGGCGTTTGCCGGGGGAAGCTTATCTTATCTGTACTACCTGTGGCTGCATGGCAGCGGCAAAGCCCGCCTGTGTGGAGAGCGGGTGCTGCCGGAAAGAGCAGGCGGCCGGCTAAAGGAAATTCCCCTTCCCCGCCTCCTGTCCGGCTGCAGGAACTGAAAAAGCTGTGTCTGCTGAAGCAGGGGAGATGATGCTGCGACCTGCCGACAGAGATGAAAATGGTGGATGAACATATCCGGGCCGATCGGGAAGCAGAGCTTGCCCGTCTGCCGGAAAAGGAGGAGCTCTCCCCGCCGTCGGCAGATACCGCGTTGATGGCCTGCCTGTGCGCGGATGAAAGGCAAAAAACCTGCTGCTCAAAAGCATCATAGAGGATATCTCCTACAATAAGGAGAAAAAGTCGGAGCCCGCGTAGTTTCAATTGCTGGTGCGGCTCCGGCGCTTTTAGCCGGACGGCTGACCTGCCCCGGCAGGCCGCCCGCAACCGGAAGTTGCAAAATAGCTTCTTGCCCTTTTTGCCCCGCTTTGCTAGAATGGAGCAAAAGGCGGCGGTATCCGGCATCAGGCGGGACAGCGCGCGGTTTAAAAGGGAGCTGGGAGCATGTCTTTGGGAGAACGCATCAAAGCCCTGCGCAGGGAAAGAGAGTTGACACAGGAATATCTGGCCGAACAGCTGCAGGTCTCGCGGCAGGCAGTCAGCAAATGGGAGCGGGGACTGGCCTCCCCCTCGATGGAAAAGCTGCTTGAGCTTTCCAGGCTTTTTGAAATCCCGCTCAGCCAGCTGACCGAAACGGCTGTGCCTTCGGCATTACAGCAGGAGGGGAGCGGCGGGACCACTTGGAAGGGACGGTCAAAGCGGCTCTGGCAGCTGCTGATTTTAGCGGCTGCCGCTGCCGTTTTGCTTGCCGCCGGCTGCTTTTGGCTGCTGCGGCAGAGAGCGCGGCTTTCCTCCTCTGAATCGGCAGAATCCGACGTCGTTTATGCGCGGCTGAGCGAATACCGGCTCGGGGAAACCTTCTTTGCGCTTTCCGATGGGGGCACTGCCTGGCTGCGCCTGATTTTGACAGAAGGGGAATATTTTACCGGGGAATACGAGGAATATATTCCCTGGGGCGGCGCCTATCCGGTGAACTATCAGGGCAGCTACCGGCTCGAGGTATGCGATGCGGATGAAAACCGCCTTTTTTCCTATCCGCTGAACGGGGATTTTGACAGCGAAAACATGAACTTTCCCGGCGAAGTGGACCTTGCCCTCTTCGATTATAACCGGGATGGGCGTCCGGAGGTCTCCATCGGGCAATATGGCAGCAGCAGTATCCTGCTTTATGCCCTTTATACCCTGAAGGGGGACGGAAGCATTCAGAAAATCTGTCCGGAGCTTATTGCTGACAGCAGCGATCTTTCCTGCTTTTCCATCCTTTTCCCGCGAGAGGAGGGAGAAGAGGGCAGGAGCTTTCGGGCCCTCTTCTGGAACAATGCCTCCGGTATGATGGAGGAGACTGTCTATCATTGGGAAACAGAATCCGGGCAATTTCTGGCTGATCATTAGAGAATATCAGGAAATCTGCTGCCTTCTGTCCGCATATAGTGGATTTTTCCGGAAGGATGATTGAAAAAGCAGTATCCATGCTTTATACTGAATGGTAGAAAACGGATGCAGCTTTTTTGCGTTTCCAGGACACTTTATCAATAAGAGGATGGCATCAGATGAAAAAAGCAGAAAATTCGGCAATCATCCATGACTTCAGCAGCGGGAATATTCCGCGGCAGATGCTGGCCTTTGCGGCCCCCTTCATGCTTTCCAACGCGCTGCAGGTGCTGTATGCACTGGTGGATATGGTGGTTGTCGGCCGGTTTATCGGCAGCTTTGGGCTTTCGGCGGTCTCGGTTGCCAGCCAGGTGTTTACCTTTATGACCATGCTCGCGCTCGGCTTCTGCACCGGCGGGCAGGTGTATATCTCCCAGCTGATAGGCAGCGCCAACCGGCAGGCCCTGAACCGGACGATCGGCACCCTTTTTTCAACCGTCGGCATTCTGGGCGCTGGGATGACCCTTTTGGGCCTTTTTTTGCGCCGCCCGGTGCTCGGGCTGCTGGCCACCCCGCCGGAGGCGTTCGATATGGCGATGGACTATATGCTCGTCTGCAGCTGCGGCATCCTTTTTACCTATGGCTATAATCTCGTCTCCGCTATTCTGCGCGGAATGGGGGACTCCCGCCATCCCTTTATTTTCATCCTTATCGCATCGCTTGTTAATCTGATGCTCGATCTGCTGTTTGTCGGGGTGTTTTACTGGGGCGTTGCGGGCGCGGCGCTGGCTACCATTTTGGGACAGGGGGCCTCCTTTGGCTTTGCGATATTCTATCTCAAAAGGCACAGGGAGCATTTTGGCTTTGATTTCAGGGCGGAAAGCTTTCGGATAGACGGGCAGATCTGCCGGGATCTGGCGAGCCTCGGCATTCCGTTTGCGCTGCAGAGCTGTGCCATTAATATCTCCATGCTTTTTATCAACCGGCTGGTAAACGGTGTCGGCGTCTATGCATCGGCGACCTTCGGCGTGGGCATCAAGCTGGATGACATCATCAACAAAGTAACGCAGGGGCTGAACTTCGCCGTTTCCGCCATGGTGGGGCAGAATATTGCGGCCAGGGAGTACCGGCGTACCCGCAGTATTGTTCTATGGGGGATGGGGATGAGTGTTGCCTGCTATCTGCTCTTCTCCATCGTCTATCTTGCCTTTTCCGAGCAGATGTTTGGCCTCTTCACCGATGACAGCCAGGTGACCCGGCTAGCGCCGGTCTTTGTATCGGCTATCGTCTGGAGCTTTCCGGCCATGGCGGTCATGCGCGGGACCAATGGGCTGATACAGGGTATTGGCAATGCGCCGCTCAGCCTCTGCTTCGCTCTGCTGGATGGCTTTGTTTTCCGCATTGCCTTCAGCGTTTTGCTGGGCAATGTTCTGGGACTGGGACTCTTCGGCTTCTTTCTGGGCTATGGGCTGGCCGCCTACGGAACGGCCATTCCGGGGCTTGTTTACTTTTTCTCCGGAAGGTGGGAAAGGCGCAGGCTGGTTATTGCCGGGAGCCGGAAGAGCGCCTGAGTGTTCGGATGCTGCGGCAAAAGCCCGCTAAGGGGGAATTTTTATGCTGGAAAAACGAAGGATTCTTGCCCTTTGCTGCGCTGCGCATTTCGCCGTTGATTTCGCCTGTGCCCTTCTGCTGCTGGGAGGGCTTTCGGAGGGGGCAGGCCGTCCCTTCTGGCTGCTGCTTTATAACTTCTGTGCCTTCGCCCTGCAGATGCCTTTGGGACTGGCGGCCGACCGGTATGGCCTTCCCATACGGCTGGCCGCTGCCGGCTGCCTGCTGACGGGCGCCGCCTATCTGTTTCGCCCCGTTCCTGTTCTGGCCGTGCTGGCGGCGGGGACCGGCAATGCGCTCTTTCATGTCGGCGCAGGGACCCATCTGCTGCATATGGAAAAAAAGCGCTGCGGACCGCTGGGGCTGTTTGTTTCCCCCGGCGCGCTGGGGCTTTACCTGGGGGCGCTGCCCGCCCTGTGCAGGCCGGGTGTTCTGATTTTGACGCCGCTGCTGCTTTTTGGCGGCGGGCTGATTTTCTGGCGGGCGCAGAAGAAAGAGCCCTTAGCGGCTCTGTCCTTTTTTCCTGTGCTTTCTGCGGGCGGCCGGTTTTCTGCAGTCTGCCTGTTTCTGGCCGTCTGCCTGCGTTCACTGCTTTCGCTTTCGCTGCCGCTGCCCTGGAAGAGGGGGGAGCTCTGGGGGCTCTGCCTGACCCTTTTTACCGTTTTGGGCAAGGCGTTGGGCGGCTTTCTTGCCGACCGGTTCGGCCCCAGGCGCATATCGTTTTTGGCGCTCGCTTTCTGCCTGCCGCTGCTGTTTTTCTGCGGCCTGCCGCTGCCGGGGCTTTTGGCAGTGGGGCTTATCAATATGACGATGCCCATCACCCTCTGGGCGCTGGCGCAGCTGCTGCCGGGCGCTAAGGGCTTTGCCTTCGGCATTCTCACCTTTGCACTTTTTCTCGGCTTTCTTCCCGGCTATCTGCATATCGGCCCGGCGCTCTCTCCTGCCGGGGCGGCGGCGGGGGCGGCCGTCTTTCTTCTTCTGCTGCAGGCTGCCCTGCGAAAAGGCCGATGAGCGGGCTGTTTTCTGCTCTTTCCCGTTCGCTTATGCTGACGCTTTTTTTGGAAACCGTTTTTTTCCTTCTCTGCGGCAAACGGGATAAAAAAGACCTGCTGCTCTGCTGGCTGCTTAACCTGCTGACCAATCCCGCCGTCGTTTTGCTCTACTGGCTGGCGGACTTTTTTGGACTGGGCGGCCCGGCGGCCGTTTTGCTTCTGGAGGCGGCCGCCATAGCGGTGGAGGGCTGGGGCTACCGGCAGTATGGCAGAACGCTGATGCGCCCCTTTCTTTTCTCGCTGGCGGTCAATCTCTTTTCCTATGGGGCAGGCTGTTGGATAAACGGCCGGTGAAGCTGAGATGCTTTCAAAAGCCTGCCGGAGAAAACGGCGGGGCCGGACGGCAAATTCTGAAAAACGGAAGGAGTTTTAAGATGAAAAAACGATTCGCGGCGCTGTTGGCCGCTTTGCTGCTTTTCCTGCTGCCGGTGCAGGCAAATGCCGATGTTCTGGTCGAACCGGAGGACAGCTTTTACCGGCGGCACGCGGAGGACTGCGACGGGCTTTTCCGCTGGTATCAGGCAAACGGGGAGGAGGGCTATGCCGCCATGCTCGACCAGCCGGGCGGACATGTGATTGCCAACATCCGAAATGGGACCGAGCTGTTTATGAGCCACGTTTACCGCGGAAGCGGGGAATGGGGCTATACCGAGCAGGATGCCTCGCTCGAAGGGATTGCCGCCGCCCGTAAAGGCGGGCTGAGCGGCTGGATCAATCTTTCCGGCCTTCGTCCGGTTTATGACAGCGTCGCCTTCCGGGAGGACCATGCGCAGCAGATTCTGCCCTTTAGCGGAGATATGGGCAGCCTGATGCAGGCCGAAAGGGTGCAGCTCTGGAAGTATCCCGGGGCGCCCGCGCAGGAGACCTTTCTTGAAAAGATAGATGACAGCTTTCAGCTTGCCGGCTGCTACACCGATGAGGACGGGCGTTTGTGGGGCTGGGTGGGCTATTACCGCGGCTGGCGGGACATCTGGGTGTGCCTGAGTGACCCGGAGAATACGGCGCTGCCGGAAAGGATACCCGAACAGCCGCCGCTCTATCCTGCGGCCGAGCCGCCGGTTCCAAAGGGGTATCCGTCTTTTATCCTGGCAGCAGTGCTGGTAGCGCTGGTTATCGGGCTGACGCTGTTTTTGCTGCGCCGCTTCTGGCAAAAGCCGGAATAACGGAGGCGATTTTTCCATGCGTGTATCTGCCGTTGACGGTTCGGACGCTTTTATGCTATAGTAGAGACAGAAACTATTGGGGGAGGGGAAGACGGTTGAATAACGAGGAGAAAATTTTGGGTCTGTTGGCTCAGGTGCTCGAGCGGATGGATAAATCCGATGCCGTGATAGCTGAGATGCGTGCGGAGCAGACTGAGATGCGTAAAGAGCAGGCTGAGATGCGTAAAGAGCAGGCTGAGATGCGTAAAGAACAGGCTGAGATACGTAAAGAACAGGCTGAGATACGTAAAGAGCAGGCTGAGATGCGTAAAGAACAGGCTGAGATGCGTAAAGAACAGGCTGAGATGCGTAAAGAACAGGCTGAGATGCGCGCGGTTCAGGAACAAGTCTGCAAGGAGCAGGCCGAGATGCACGAGGAGCAGGTGCGCATGCGTGCGGACATGATGCAGATGCGCCGGGAGATGAACACGCGCTTTGACCGGCTGACCAGTGAGCTGAAGTATGTCTGGCAGGATATTGCCCACAATGAGAGGCTTCTTCGCCAGCATGAAAAGGAATATCACAATGCGGGCTGATATTTCCGAGCGTGCCTTTTTACGGGCCCCGTCCTGTTTTTTCCCGAAAAGCAGCAGCGGATGCCCGGAAAAAGGACAGCGGCCATTTCAAATATAGAATATTTTTTGCTGGGAAGCTCTTGCCTTTTTGTTCAGGTTGTGCTATGATGAAATTAATCAGGACGAACGTATGCGCGAGAGCAGAGAGTAAAGCGGATGCAGCTGGCTGGCTGTATTTGTTTTACTCTTTTTTGTTAAACAGGGGAAGCTTTTCGCAGCTGCGGCAACCAAAGAGGAGGGCTTTATTTTGTATGACTGCCTGATTATCGGATGCGGGATCACCGGCGCGGCGCTGGCTTATGAGCTTTCGCGCTATGAGCTCAGCGTAGCGGTGCTCGAAAAGGAAAACGATGTGGCGGATGGGACAACGAAAGCCAACAGCGCCATTATCCATGCAGGCTATGACCCGAAGCCGGGCACGCTGATGGCGCGGCTGAATGTGGAGGGTGCGGCGCTGGCGAAGGAAATCTGCCAAAAGCTGGATGTGCCCTTTCAGCAGATCGGCTCGCTGGTGCTGGCTTTTGACGAAGCAGACCAGAAAACGATCGAAAAGCTCTACCGCCAGGGGAAGGAAAACGGCGTTCCCGGGCTTGAGCTGCTGGACAGGGAGGCGGTCCGCAGTCTGGAGCCGAACCTGAGCGAGGAGGTTGTAGCTGCGCTGTATGCGCCAAGTGCGGGCATCGTCAGCCCCTGGGAATATGCGCTGGCGATGATTGAAACGGCGGTTAAAAACGGGGTAAAGCTCTATCGGGAAAACCGCGTAGAATCCATCGAGCGCCTGAGCGGCGGCTGGCGGGTGACGACGAATGCGGGCAGCTATGATACGCGCACCATCTTTAACGCCGCGGGGGTGCATGCTGCGGATATACATAATCTTGCGCTGCCAGAGGGCTTTCAGATACTTCCCGACCGCGGCCAGTATTATCTGCTCGATAAATCGGAGGGTACGCGGGTCGGCCATGTTATCTTCCAGTGCCCGACGAAGGTCGGCAAGGGCGTCCTCGTCTCTCCGACGGTGCACGGCAACCTGATCGTCGGCCCGAATGCCGAGGAAATCGAGGACGGGGAGGATACCGCCACCACCGGCAGCGGGCTGGAGTTTGTCAAAAAGATGGCGATGCGCTCGGTGCCGTCCGTCCAGTTCCGGGACTCTATCCGCAACTTTGCCGGGGTGCGCGCCGTTTCCGACCAGGAGGACTTTATCATCGGCCGGGCATCGGAGGGCTTTTATGATCTGGCGGGCATCAAGTCCCCGGGGCTGACCGCTGCGCCGGCCACCGCGAAATATATCGCTCAGCTCGCCGGACAGAATGAGCTGACGCTCAAAGAGAAGAAGGAGTTTACCGACAGCCGCCGCCGGGTGCGCTTTAACGAGCTTTCGACCGAGGAGAAAAATGCCCTCATCCGGGAGGATCCCCGCTATGGCCGGGTTATCTGCCGCTGCGAAACGGTGACCGAGGGGGAGATTGTCGCATCGCTGCATACGCCCGTTCCCCCCTGCTCGGTCGATGGGGTGAAGCGCCGGGTGAATGCGGGCATGGGCCGCTGCCAGGGCGGCTTCTGCGGCCCGCGCGTATTGGAAATCATTGCGCGCGAAATGGGGATTTCCCCCAAAGAGGTGCTGCAGGATAAGGCGGGCTCCTACATTCTGATGGATGAGACCAAGACGGGAGGAAAAAACCATGGTTGATCTGATTGTCATCGGCGGCGGCCCCGCCGGGCTTGCGGCCGCGCTCGCGGCGCATGAGCAGGGGCTTTCGGATATTCTGATTATCGAGCGGGACAGGGAGCTCGGCGGTATTCTCAATCAGTGCATCCACAACGGCTTTGGCCTGCACTATTTCAAGGAGGAGCTGACCGGCCCGGAATATGCCGGCCGCTTTATTGAAAAGCTGGAGGGCTCGGGCATACGGGTGCAGCTCGATACGATGGTACTGGATATCACTCCCGAGCGGGAGGTGCATGTCGTCAGCCGGGAAAAGGGCTATGAGGTGCTGCAGGCGAAGACGGTGCTGCTCTCAATGGGCTGCCGGGAGCGCACCCGCGGGGCTATCGCCATTCCCGGAGCACGCCCGGCCGGTATCTATACGGCGGGCGCCGCCCAGCGCTATGCCAATATGGAGGGCTATATGGTCGGGCGGCGGGTGGTCATTCTCGGCTCGGGCGATATCGGGCTCATCATGGCGCGGCGTATGACCCTCGAGGGCGCGAAGGTGCTCGCCTGTGTCGAGCTGATGCCCTATTCGGGTGGCCTCAACCGCAACATCGTCCAGTGCCTGCAGGACTATGACATTCCCCTCTATCTCTCGCACACCATTATCGATATCAGGGGCCGCGAGCGGGTAGAGCAGGTGGTGGTCGCCAAGGTGGATGAAAACCGTCGCCCCGTCCCCGGTACTGAAATGACCTTTGACTGCGACACCATTCTTCTTTCGGTGGGCCTCATCCCCGAAAATGAGCTGAGCAAGAGGGCGGGCATTATTTTGGACCGGCGCACCAACGGCGCGGTGGTCTATGAGAATATGGAGACCTCCCTTCCCGGCGTCTTCGCCTGCGGCAATGTGGTGCATGTGCATGACCTGGTGGACTTTGTAACGGCCGAGAGCCAGCGCGCGGGCGCGGCGGCGGCCCGGCATGTTCTCGAGGGCCCGGCAAAGGGCGAGGCTATCGATGTAAAGACCGGCGGCGCAGCGAGCTACACCGTTCCGCAGAAGCTGCGTCCGGAGAATATCGGCAAAACGGTGGATATCTTCTTTCGGGTCAACCGGATTCTGGGCGAGAGCGCCATCCGGGTGGAGGATGAAGCGGGGAATCTTCTGGCGCGCTATCCGCGCGAGCGGATGGCCCCAGGCGAGATGGAGCATTTCCTGCTGCCGAAGGTCCTGCTCGAAAAGGCGCAGGGGAGGAGCATTACTGTTATCGCCGAGGAAAATGAGGCTGTAAAATGAGGAAGGGAGCGGCTGAAAACTGATGAAGGAACTCATCTGTATTGTCTGCCCGAAGGGCTGCCACCTGAAGGTGGATGAAGAAAATGGCTATCAGGTAACCGGCTTTTCCTGCCAGCGCGGCGAGGAATATGGCCGCCAGGAGCTGCTGCATCCCACCCGGGTACTGACCTCCACCGTGCGGGTAGAGGGCGGGCTGCATGCCCGGCTGCCGGTAAAGACGAATGGCGTCATTCCTAAAGAGAAGATGATGGAGGCCATGCGGCTGCTTGATGATATCTGCGTGCAGGCCCCGGTAAAGACCGGGCAGGTGATTTTAGCGGATATTCTGGGGACGGGCGTCTCGTTTATCGCAACGCGTAGTATGTAAAACATTCTGGGGGCAAGGCTTTCTGTCCTCCGCCATCGTGGCCCAAAGAAAGGAACGTGGCTTATTTTATGCAGAAAAAATATATCCTTGCCCTTGACCAGGGCACAACCAGCTCCCGTGCCATTCTGTTTGACCGCGACCAGAATATCGTTGAGCTGGCACAGAAGGAATATACCCAGATGTATCCGAAATCCGGCTGGGTGGAGCATGACCCGATGGAAATCTACTCCTCCCAGTATTCGGTAATGATTGAGGTCATTGCCAAAAGCGGCGTTGATCCGCGGGAGATTGCCGCCATCGGCATCACCAACCAGCGGGAAACGACCATTTTGTGGGACAAGGCGACCGGGCGGCCGGTGTATAACGCCATTGTCTGGCAGTGCCGGCGCACGGCCGACATGGTGGATGAGCTGCGGGCCGCGGGCAAGGAGGAGCTTATCCGCAGCAAAACCGGCCTGGTGCTGGATGCTTACTTCTCCGGCACCAAAATCAAGTGGATTCTTGACCATGTTCCCGGCGCGCGGGAGAGGGCGCAGCAGGGGGAAATCCTCTTCGGAACGGTAGACAGCTGGCTCATCTGGAAGCTGACCGGCGGCAAGGCGCATGTGACCGATTACACCAACGCCTGCCGGACGATGCTCTATAACATCCACTCGCTGCAGTGGGATGAGGATCTGTTAAAGCTGCTCGATATCCCTGCCGCCCTGCTGCCCAAGGTGTGCGGCTGCAGCGAGGTCTATGGCTGTGCCACCGTTCAGGGGGCGGAAATCCCGATTGCGGGCATCGCGGGCGACCAGCAGGCGGCCCTCTTCGGACAGACCTGCTTCCAAAAGGGAGAGGCGAAAAATACCTACGGCACCGGCTGTTTCCTTTTGATGAACACCGGTGAGGAGCTGGTGGAAAGCCGGCACGGGTTGCTTTCCACCATTGCCATCGGCATGAACGGCAAGGTGCAGTATGCGCTCGAGGGCAGCGTCTTTGTCGGCGGTGCGGTCATCCAGTGGGTGCGCGATGAGCTGCGCTTTTTCACCGAGAGCTGCGATGCCGAATACTATGCGCAAAAGGTGGAGGATACGGGCGGTGTCTACATCGTTCCCGCCTTTACCGGCCTCGGCGCGCCCTACTGGGATATGTATGCGCGCGGCTGCATCGTCGGGCTGACGCGCGGCACCCGCCGGGAGCATATCATCCGCGCCGCGCAGGAATCGATTGCCTACCAGTCTTTTGATCTTTGCGATGCGATGGAGAAGGATACCGGCATCCGGCTGCGCGAGCTGAATGTAGATGGCGGAGCGAGCCGCGACCGGTTTTTGATGCAGTTCCAGGCGGACATTCTGGGCCGCACGGTGCGCCGCCCGATGATAAGGGAGACAACCGCGCTCGGCGCCGCCTATCTGGCGGGGCTGGCCGTCGGCGTCTGGAAGGACCGGGAGGAGATAAAATCGATGTGGAGCTGCGATGTGACCTTTGAGCCGGATATGCAGCAGCAGCGCCGCGAACAGCTGCTGCGCGGCTGGCACAAGGCGGTTGGGCGCAGCCTGGACTGGGCAGAGCATTAAAAAGAGGCAGCCGCCTGCCGTTGACTTTTCTCTTTAGCCGTATTATGATGGAAGCGGGTTTTTAAATTTGCCGCGCTTTCCGGGTGCGGAACAATCGGAAGAAAAGAGGAGAAAGCATGAAAATTTTTATTGATACTGCCAATGTGGCCGAAATCCGCGAAGCAAACGAGTGGGGCGTTATCTGCGGCGTTACCACCAACCCTTCGCTGATTGCCAAAGAGGGCCGCAATTTTGAGGAGGTCGTCACCGAAATCACCTCGATCGTCGAGGGGCCCATCTCTGCCGAGGTTATCTCGCTGGAGCATGATAAAATGGTGGAGGAGGCGGTGGAGCTCGCCAAAATCCACAAGAACATCGTTATCAAAATCCCGATGTGCGCCGAGGGCTTGAAGGCGGTCAAAATCCTGACTGCGCGCGGTATCAAGACCAACGTCACCCTCATCTTCTCCGCGCCGCAGGCGCTGCTGGCGGCCCGGGCGGGCGCCACCTATGTCAGCCCCTTTGTCGGCCGGCTGGATGATATCGGCCGCGACGGGCTGACGCTGATTGAGGATATCGCCGAAATCTTCGATCTCCACGGTATCCGCACCGAGATTATTGCGGCGAGCATCCGCCATCCCATCCATGTGACCGAATGCGCCAAGGCCGGCGCGCATATCGCTACCATCCCTTATAAGGTGCTCGTGCAGATGATGAATCATCCGCTGACCACTTCGGGCATCGAGTCCTTCCTCAAGGACTGGGAGAGCGTGAAGGACAAATAAAACTGGTTTGGCTGGGATTCATCAAAAGAAGCTGCCTGCAAAAGCGTTTTTCGCTTTTGCAGGCAGCTTTTATCGTTTTGATACGGGAGGAGATTAAGAGCCCGATTTCAGTTTTCCTCCTGCATCGCCTGATAGGCCTTTTTTACCTGACGGTAGATATCGTCCGGCGCTGAGCAGAAATACGAAAACGCTTTCTCGCGGTAAAACGCATAGACGCTCTCATCCGCATGGACCGGCTTTTTAAAGAGAAACAGCTCTGCCCCGTTCTCTGCGGAGAGGCGGATGCAGGTTGTGTTCTCCAAATTCGGGCTGCCCTCCCGCGCGTCATAAGAAAGCCGGATTTCATTCAGGGGAATTTGCGGGAGAAAGGCGGTGGCTCGTTCTGCGCTCAGAACCAGCGGCTCCTCCTCATCGGAGGGGAAAATTTCCAGCGTGCCCTCGAAGAAGGTGATTCCCAGCTTGCCGGAGCAGCCGTCCATAGCCCGGGACTTGAAGCGGTGCACCGCCCGGACGGCCGCTTCATACATCCCCTCCGGCACCTGATAATATTCTGTGGTTCCATCCAGATACTCAAACAGGGCCTGCGTTCCCTGCTGATAAAGAAACAGCATCCTCCTTTCATCGCCGGAAAGACGGACAAACGGGCCGGAGCTCATATCAATGGTGCTCAGCTCCTTCTCCCTTTCCTGCAGAATAAACTGCTCCATCGGCAGGGAGGAGAAAAAGGCGCCCGCGTCGTAGGCGCTTAAATCATACATCAGGCTGGTTCCGTCGGCGAGATAGACCTGGAGTGATCCCATCTGTTCGCAATGAGGAAAGCCCTGCGCTGAATCGCCCGCCGCCTGATTCTGCGCGGATTCGTCCGATGCGGCGTCCTTTTCGGTGGAGGGGCGGCTTTTCCCCTCCGAAAAAGCCGCGGGAGAGGAACTGCCGCCGCTTTTTTCAGAAGAGGCAGCGTCCGGCTTTGGAGAGCCATCCACTTCAGAGGACGGATCGCCGCCGTCTGCTTCCTGCGGCGCTGCGGACGGTTTTCTCTCCGAAAAAGCTGAGGATGAGGAGGATGCACCGCTGTCCTCTTTCGGGGAGACCTCCGGTTCTCCGATGGAGGGCGACAGCTTTTCCGAAACCGGTTTGGCCGTGCCGCAGGAGAGAAAGAGAAGGGTGAAGAGAAGCAGGCATCCGATTAGGACAGCGTAGCGTCTCATCCGTTTTTCCTCTCTTCAGAAAAGCATGCCGTTCTTGCAGACTTCAGGTGCGGTATAGGAAATAGTGTTGCCGTGAGCTTTTTTCTGCGGCCTGCTTTTTTCTGCGCTTCCGGAAAAAGTCGCGCAGCAGCTGCGCGCTTTCCTCGGCCAGCAGCCCGCCTGTTATCTCTGGATGATGGTTAAACGGCGCGGCAAACAAATCAAGTATGGAGCCGCAGCAGCCGGCCTTGGGGTCATGTGCTCCATATATCACCCGCCGCAGCCGCGCGTTGATGGCTGCGCCCGCGCACATCGGGCAGGGCTCGAGGGTGACATACAGCTCACATTCCCAGAGCCGCCAGCCGCCTAAAGCCTGGCAGGCCGCTTCAATAGCCAGCAGCTCAGCATGCGCCAGGGCACTGCGGTCGTTTTCCCGGCGGTTGTGGGCGGCCGAGATGACCTGCTCCCCGCGCACGACCACCGCCCCGACCGGAACCTCGCCCTCCAGGGCGGCCTCTTTCGCCTGTGCCAGGGCCAGGCGCATAAACGCTTCTTCCCGGTTGATAACCTTTCCCCCTACAGCATATTGATGAGCACAGAAATGCTCAGCGAGATAATCACTGCCAGAATGGGCAGGCTGCTGAAAAAGGAGCGGTATTTGTAGCGCTCGCTTTTTTTTCCTTCCCGGTAGACAGGGGCAAAAAAGCCGCCATGCGCCGAAAGCAGATAGATAAGCCCTCCCAGCCCCAGAAGGATATAGAGGAAATTCAGCAGCAGAAACAGCAGGTTCAGGGCGCTCTCCGGCAGATAGGAGCCGAACGTCTGCAGAAGAATCGGCAGAAGATTGTTGATAAAATGGCAGAAAATCGCCGCCTGAAGCGAGCCGGTGCGCAAAACGATGTAACCGAGCACCGTTCCGGTAATCAGGGCGTTCGGAATCTGCACCAGATTGCGGTGCAGCAGGGAAAAAAGGATAGAGGTCACACTCAGCGCAAACAGGTCGCCGAACCGGCGCAGGCTCTGCAGCACCACTCCCCGAAAAAGCAGCTCTTCGAAAAGGGCAGGCAGCACCGCTGCTGTCAGCACCAGAAGCAGAAAGCTGGCGAGGGAATCGGGGACAGAAAGCTGCGGGGCAGAGGGGGAAAGGCGAACGAGCGAGAGCAGGGCACAGAGAATAAGGGAAACGGTGGAGCCGATGGCGCTGCTGCCTAAAACGATGCCGGCAAGCGGCAGCATTTCTCCCGGCGGCAGCCGCCGCCGGGGAAAGGCGGCGGCTGCCGGCAGGTTCAGCACTCTGCGCAGCAGCATGACCGGCAGAAAATAGCAGATAATGCTCGAAAATACATTGATTATCAAAATCGTCTCTTCCGAGGCGAGGAATTTTCCGCGGTAAACCCGAATCGCCGGATACAGCAGCCGCAGCCCGCCGACAACCGCATAGGGCGCGATATTCTGTAAAAGCAAAAAGAGGATGAGCGCATAGCCGATGGCATTGCCATAAATACGGATTGTATTCCTCTGCGGCCTTCCCAGTGAAGGATCGGCAAAGCCCAGTCCTTCTACATAGGTGAATTCATCCGTCCGTTTGTCCGGCCCCGGGCAGAAAAAACAGGAAAGAGAGAAAAAGACCTGCCGCCAGGCAAAAAAGCGGGACGCGATATAGGAATGAATGTGGAGCCACCTCCCCGAAGGGGCGGAAAGCCCTTTCCGCCCGAATACTCATTACTGTCAGTATATCACAGGATATGCGGCAAAAAATCAAGGGATTGTAAACAGTTTTTGCTTTCGCAGCGCTTTGAGCGTTCTGCTGCTTTTAAGCCGTCAGGCGCGGGCCCTGCTCATACCAGCGGCCGGAGCGGAATCTCCAGAGGAGAAGAAGGCCGTTTACGGTGATATCGGCCGCCATGCCGCACCAGATTCCATATAATCCCAGATGAAAGACAAAGGCCATCAGATAGGCAACCGTCAGGCGTACCAGCCACATGCTGGCAAGCCCTGCATAGAGCGAGAAGCGCACATCGCCCGCTCCGCGCATGGCGCCGGAGAGAACGATTTTTGCGCCGAAAAACGGCTCGGCCAGCGCCTCAATGCGCAACACCCCTGCTCCCAAGGCGATGACGGCCGCATCGCGGGTAAAGATAGAGACGAGCGGTCCGGAGAAGAAGAAAAGCAGCAGACCGGTCAGTCCCAGCAGCCCGATGCCCATCCACATGGTGATGCGCGCAAAGTGCTCCGCCTCCCCGCGAAGCTTCGCCCCCTTCGCCTGCCCGACCAGGGTGGTGGCCGCATAGGAGATGCCGGTGGCCGGCAGATAGGTGATGCTCTCCGCTGAAACGGCCAGCGTATGCGCGGCCAGAGCGACGGTGCCGAGGCGGGAAACCATGGCGGTGAAGACAATCTGCCCAAAGGTGACAGTGGCATGCTCGATGACGACCGGAATGGCATAGTGCGCAGCCTCCCGCCAGATAGCGCCTTTTAACCGCCAGCTTTCCCGAAGATGGATGCGCAGCTCCCCAGGCTGGCGGAAGATGGCCAGCAGCAGCAGAATACCCACCGTTCCCATCGAAATGGCGGAGGCGAGCGCCGCTCCCTGCACCCCTAAGCCCAGCCCCGGCAGCCGCAGCGTTCCGAAGGGGGTCTCATGGGCAGAGGGCCCGAAGATAAAGAAAGTATTGAGCAGGATGTTGAGCAGGTTGGTGGAAAGATTTAAAATCATCGGCGTTCGGGTATCCCCCGCGCAGCGCAGAATGGCGGAAAAGACCGCCGAACCCATCTGCAGCATGAGTACGCTCGTGATAATACGGAAATAACCCGTCGCATTCTCTGCGATATGGGGCTCGGCTCCGAGCAAAAGAGGGAGCGGGCGGGCAATCAGCTGGCAGAAAAGGCTGAAGCAAAGGCCCAGCAGGCCGGTGCAGAGCACCGCCTGGCGGATGACCTGACGGCATTTCTCAAAATTCCCCGATCCGATATACTGGGCAACCAGCACGGAAAATCCCGCCCCGCTCGCGCTGAGAACCCCGTTAATCAGCCACATGCTTGAGGAGGTGATGCCGACGGCGGCCGTCGCCTCGGCACCGATGGCGCCGACCATGGCGGTATCGACATACTGCACCATCGAGAGCATAATCTGCTCGATAATAGCTGGCCAGGCGAGCAGCAAAACGGTGTGCACCGGCGTTTTTCCCAAACTCAGCAGCGCCGGCCTTTCGGCCCTCTGCGTCAATGCGTATTCCCCTTTCCGTATTACAATAACGGCCTGCCGCCCTTTGGCGATAAAAAGGCAGACTGCCGCGAAAAAACCTGTTTTCTCTGCATAAGGGCGGCGGACTGCATCACCCGCATTTATCCGCGCCCTGCCACAGAGCAGCTCTCCTCTGCCGGAATGCCGTCGCGCTCTTTCCTTAGAGGGAAGCTTTCGGAGAGCTCTCTTCATACATCGCTTCGGCCTTTTGGCAGAGGCGGTAAAGGTCGGCAAGGCAGGAGAGGGTGCCTGCCTCCCGCCGCAGTGCCGCCGCACCGCGCACGCCGGTGAAATACCAGGCGGCATGCTTGCGCATCTCCCGCATGGCAATGCGCTCCCCCTTTTCCGAAATGGCCATCTGCGCCTGGGCGCACAGCGCCTGCATGCGCTCAGAAAAGGACGGATCCGGCAGCAGCGTTTCATCCGAAAGATAGGCGGCAATCTGCGAAAATACCCAAGGGCGTCCGAGCGCGCCGCGCCCGACCATGACCATGCTGCAGCCGGTCTCCCTCAGCATGCGCCCGGCAGAGGGCCCATCCACGACATCTCCATTGCCGATAACAGGGATACGCACGCACTCCACCGCCGAGCGGATAGCGGCGAGGTCCGCCTGCCCGGCATACATCTGCTCCCGGGTGCGGCCATGAACGGTGATGGCCGCCGCGCCGCAGCTCTCGGCGATTTTGGCCAGCTCGCAGACGTTTATGTGCTCCTCATCCCACCCCTTGCGCAGTTTGACGGTGACCGGCGTTTCTCCCGCCGCCTTTACCACCGCCTCGATAATCCGCCCGGCGAGCGCGGGAGAGCGCATCAGCGCGCTGCCGCCGCCGGAGGAGACGATTTTCGGCGCCGGGCAGCCCATGTTGATATCGATGACATCCGCCCCCGCGCGTTTGGCATCGATAACGGCGGCGGCCATCAGAGCGGGGTCGCAGCCGAAGAGCTGGGCAGCGGCCGGGTGCTCTGCTTCTCCCAGCTGCAGCAGCTGGCCGCTTTTGCGGTCGCCATACTGCAGCCCCTTGCAGGAGACCATCTCGCTGACGGTATAGGCCGCGCCATACTGCCGGCAGAGGGTGCGAAAGGCCCTGTCCGCCACTCCCGCCATCGGCGCGAGTGCGGCCGGGCCGTTTATTTCTATCGAACCGATACGCACCAAAGGCCTCCTCCTCCGTTTTTGCATTGAAATAGGCCCCGGATAAGCGGGGCGCAATAGCCTTAT
Source organism: Provencibacterium sp. (assembly GCA_022792175.1). Taxonomy (GTDB): domain Bacteria; phylum Bacillota; class Clostridia; order Oscillospirales; family Ruminococcaceae; genus Harryflintia. The sequence goes on along the minus strand of JAAWAN010000028.1, from coordinate 43,295 downwards.
TGTACTCTTTTCGGCAGATAAAAGCAAGGGAGGAGAAAGAAAACGGGCAGCGGCTTCTGAAAAGCTCCTTCCGGGAAAAGGAAAAGTCCTGTCCGGCGGACAGAGCAGTTGCCGGATGGAAAAAGAAGGGGTATAATAGGGAAAGACAGCGAAAGGGGGAGAAGCATGGGCAGCTATGGCGGACGGGGGGAGCCTGTCTTTCTCAAGGAGGGGAGCGCTGCTGAGGAACAGCTCTTGCAGCTTGAGGCGCTGCTGGAAAAAACGGGGGAAGCTTACCGGGAACCACTCGAGCGGGATATTCGGATGCTGAAGGCAGGTATTGCCGGGGAGCGGCAGATTCTTTTTGAGCTGCGCAGCAGCCACCTGCCCATGTATGTGCTACATGACCTGTTTATCCGGGATGGAGAGCTCAGCGCACAGATCGATTTTGTTGTCATCACCCCCAAAATCACCTTTTTTCTGGAGTGCAAAAACCTGTTTGGCGATATTCATATTGACGCTGACGGTGGCTTTACCCGGACGATGTGCTATGATGGAAAAACGCTTCGGGAGGGGATTTATTCTCCCATTACACAAAATGAGCGGCATATGGAGCTTGTGAAAGCGTGGAACGCCAAACGGATGGGCATGCTTAAAAGAGCGATATATTTAAAAAGCTTTCATTATCTCAACCGCTTTGTAGTGGTGCTTGCCAACCCCAAATCGGTTCTGAATGCTGCCGGTGCACCGGAGGATATCCGCAAACAGGTCATCCGGGCAGATCAGCTGGTGCGGTATATCAAAGAAAGCAACCAGCGGAGATGGCAGACACCCCTTTCTAAAAAGGGTATGGAAATAGTAGCGCACCGCATTTTGGAGTGGCACTCTGACGAGCCTCATGATTATACCTGGAAATATCGGGAGGCAGTTCTGAACAGGGAGAAAAAACCGCTGTCGTTTGAGGACAGGCGGAGGGGACCGGCTATAGAGCAAGCGGAGCCAAAGTGTCCGGAGTGCGGCGCCCGCCTGGTTAAAAAGGCCGGCCGCTTCGGCCCCTTTTGGGGCTGCTCCCGCTATCCGCAGTGCGGCTATACCCGAAAGGGCTAGAAAGAGCGGCCGGCCTGGGAAAGCCTTCTGCATGCAAAAAAAGGCGGCCGATGGATATGGAAATTTTAACCACTTTGTGGTATGCTGGAGCGGAACAGGGCCAACCGGTGTGCCGGCAGGCCGCCCGGTCAAAAGCGGCTCTGGCAGACACTTTGGGATAAAACCGCCTGCACAGGCCGGACGGTGGATTTTTTTAGTCATGATGCTATGTGGCTTCTGAAAAGCCTTTTTATTTTTCAGCCGAGGGAGGAAACCGGATGAAACTGCTTTGCCTCGATTCCAACAGCATTTTAAACCGCGCGTTTTATGGCATTAAGCTGCTGAGCACCAGAGAGGGCGTTTATACCAACGCCGTCTATGGCTATATGAACATCTTCAAAAAGCTCTGCGATGAGGTACACCCGGATGCCATTGCCTGCGCCTTTGACCTTAAAGAGCCGACCTTCCGCCACAGGATGTATGACGGCTACAAGGCGCAGCGCAAGGGGATGCCCGAGGAGCTCGCCATGCAGCTGCCGCTTGTCAAGGAGCTGCTCGGTTATCTCGGCTACCGTATCGTTACCCTGCCCGGCTATGAGGCGGACGATATTTTAGGCAGCCTGGCCCGGCTCTGCGAAGAGGGGGGGCACCAGTGCGTCATCGCCACCGGCGACCGGGACAGCCTGCAGCTGATTTCTGATACGACCACCGTGCTGCTCGCTTCCACCAAACAGGGCAGGCCGCTGACCACCGTCTGCGACAGGCAGTATGTACAGCAGACCTATGGCGTCACCCCCCGGCAGCTGATTGAAGTGAAAGCGCTGATGGGCGACACCTCGGATAACATCCCGGGCGTCAAAGGCATCGGCGAAAAGGGCGCTTTAAAGCTTGTCGCGGAAAACGGGACGGTGGACGAGCTTTACCGCCGGCTGCCGGAATTAAAGCTCTCCCCCAGCATACGGGATAAGCTGATTGCGGGAAAGGAGAGCGCCTGTATGAGCCGCACGCTGGCGGAAATCTGCTGCACCGCCCCGCTGCCGGTTTCGCCGGAGGACTGCGTTCCCGCCCCGCCGGACTATGCCGCCGCGCGCGCGCTGCTCTCCCGCCTGCAGATGTTTTCGCTCATCGACCGGCTGGAAATCCCCGAAACGGAAAAAGCGCCGGCGGTGCCGGAGAAGCAGGCAGCAAAGATCCCCGCCGCCCTGCCGGTAACCGAAGGAACGGGCCGGGACCTGCAGGAACTGCTTAAAGAAAACGAGCTGGACATTCTCTGCTCCTTTGATGGAGACAGGCTGCTGGCCTTTGCAGTGCCCTCACAAAAAGGGGTGATGCTGTTTGCCTCCGGCGGGGAAGAGATGAACAGGCTGCTGCGCACCGCCCTGGAAAGCCCGGCCAAAAAGCGGGTACATGGCTTAAAGCAGCTCTGGCGCTGGGCGCTGGCAGCCGGAGTCAATGCGCGCGGCATCGGTTTTGACAGCGAACTGGCCGGGTATCTTCTCAGCCCCAACGCGAATGAATATACCCTTTCCCGGCTGGCTGCCGAATATGAGACTCCCGCTTTGCCGCTGGCGGGGCAGGAGGAGCACCCCTTTGCCGGGCTGATTGCCGACAGCGCGCGCTTTCCTGCCCTCTGCGACCGGCTGGAAAAGGAAATTGATGAAAATGGGCTGCGAAGGGTGCTGGAGGAAATCGAACTGCCGCTGGCCCGGGTGCTCGCCTCAATGGAGCTGACCGGCTTTCTGGTGACCCCGCAGGGGATTGCCGATTTCGGAAAGGAGCTGGATGGCCAGATTTTTAAGCTGGAGGAGGCAATCTACACGCTGGCAGGGGGAGAGCCGTTTAACATCAACAGCCCCAAGCAGCTGGGGGAGGTGCTCTTCGAGCGGCTGCAGCTGCCCGCCCGGCGGCGCAACAAGAGCGGCTATTCTACCGATGCGAAGGTGCTGGATTCCCTTAGTGAGCTGCATCCCATCGTGCCCGCCATTCTCGAATACCGGCAGCTTGCCAAACTGAAGAGCACCTATATCGAGGGGCTTTTAAAGGTTATCGGGGAGGATGGGCGCATCCATTCCTCCTTCCGCCAGACAGAGACGCGCACCGGGCGCATCTCCTCCACCGAGCCGAACATGCAGAACATTCCGGTGCGAACGCCGCTGGGAAGCACCATGCGCCGCTTTTTCATCGCCCGGGAGGGGTGCCTGCTTATTGATGCCGACTATTCGCAGATTGAGCTGCGCGTGCTGGCGCACATGGCAAAGGATGAAAACATGCTGCACGCCTTTCAGACGGGGGAGGATATCCACACCCAGACGGCCGCGCAGGTGTTTGACCTTCCGGTTTCAATGGTTACGCACGAGATGCGCTCGCGCGCCAAGGCGGTCAATTTCGGGATTGTCTATGGTATTGGGGCATTTTCGCTCTCAAAAAACATCGGCGTTTCGGTTGCCGAGGCGGATGCCTATATCAAAAGCTACCTGAAAACCTACAACGGGATTGCGCGGTATATGGAGCAGACGGTGGAGCAGGCCGGGAAGGATGGGTTTGTCACCACCATGCTCGGCCGCCGGCGGTATCTGCCCGAGCTGCAGTCCACCAATAAAAACATTCAGGCGTTTGGCAGGCGGGTGGCGATGAACGCGCCGATTCAGGGAACGGCGGCGGATATCATCAAGCTGGCCATGAACCGGGTGTATGAGCGGCTGATGCGCGAAAAGCTTTCGGCGCAGCTGATTCTGCAGGTGCATGATGAACTTATTGTGGAAGCGCCGCAAAAAGAGCAGGAGCAGGCATCGGCCATTCTGAAGGAAGAGATGGAAAATGCCTTTTCGCTCGCCTCCGGGTTAAAAGTAGATTTGAATGTGGGGAAGAGCTGGTATGATGCAAAGTAAACAGCAGAAGTCAGGCGGGGAGGTGGATATCCGCCCGATGCAGCCGGAGGATATCCCCTTTGCCACGCTGATTGAGCATGAATCCTTCGGGGAGAGCGCCTGGAGCGCCTCGGCGCTTAAAGCCGAGCTCGAGCGGCCGGATGCGGTGCTGCTCTGCGCGCGGGTAAACGGGGAGATTGCCGGTTATGGCGGGATGCGCACCGTTCTGGATGAGGGCTATGTCAACGATATCGCTGTGCTCCCCGTCTTTCGGCGGCAGGGGGTGGGGCTCAAGCTGGTAGAGGCGCTGGTAGACTATGCCCGCCAAAAGGGACTGCGGTTTTTAACCCTTGAGGCGCGCGCCTCCAACCAGTCGGCCATCCGCCTTTACGAGCGGGCGGGCTTTCAGGATGTCGGCATCCGCCGGGGATTTTATGATTTTCCCCGGGAGGATGCCCGGCTGATGACCATCTTTCTGGATGAAGAGTGTTAGGAGGATGCTATGGATATTCTGGCAATAGAAAGCTCCTGCGATGAGACGGCGGCCGCCGTTGTGCGCGATGGGCGAAGGATTCTTTCCTCGGTGGTGCATACCCAGGTGGAGGAGCACGGGCGCTATGGCGGCGTGGTCCCCGAGATAGCCTCCCGCAGGCATATCGAGCAGATAGCGGCGGTGGTGGAGCGGGCGCTTTGCGAGGCGGGGCATACGGTTTATTCGGTGGATGCCGTTGCGGTCACGGCGGCGCCCGGCCTTATCGGCGCGCTGCTCGTGGGGGTCAATTTTGCGAAGGGGCTGGCTCTGGCGGCAAAAAAGCCGCTGGTGCCGGTCCATCACCTGCGCGGGCACCTGGCAGCCAACTACCTCTGCTTTCCTGAGCTTGTGCCTCCCTTTCTGGGGCTCATCGTCTCCGGCGGGCACAGCCACATTGTAGAGGTGCTGGATTATACCGAATACCGGGTAATCGGCCGCACGCGGGACGACGCGGCAGGCGAAGCATTCGACAAGGCCGCCCGGGCGATGGGGCTTCCCTATCCGGGCGGGGTAAGCATTGACCGGCTGACGCCCGAGGGGAATCCCCAGGCCTTTTCGCTGCCGGCCCCCCATGTCAGCGGCAGCGAGGATGATTTCAGTTTTTCGGGGCTGAAAACGGCCGTTGTCAATCTGGTGCATAACGCCCGGCAGAAGGGGGAGAAGCTGCCGGCCGCCGATCTGGCGGCCAGCTTCGCCTTTCGGGTGGCGGATATTCTGAGTGAGCACACGCTGCGCGCGGCGAAAAGGTTAAACTACCGCACCATCGTGCTGGCGGGCGGGGTGAGCGCCAACTCGACGCTGCGCCGCCGGATGCAGGAGGTCTGCGGGGAGGAGGGAATTTCCCTTTTTCTCCCGCCGCTTTCGCTGTGCGGCGACAATGCCGCCATGATCGGCGCGCAGGGTTATTACCAGCTGCAAAAGGGCTATACGGCGGATATGGATCTCAACGCCAGCGCCTGCATGGAGATTGACCGGGAGTTTTAGGACATAAAAAAAGGGCGGGCGCCTTTTGCCCTCAGGGCCTTAAGGCGCACGGCCGTTTTACAACTATTGATGAAAGGGAGCTTCAAAGATGAAAATTGCAGTCACTTATGAGGCGGGACAGATTTTTCAGCATTTTGGACACACCGCCTGCTTTAAATTTTATGAGGTGGAGAACGGGAAAATAGCGGGCGAACAGCTGAAGGATACCGCCGGAAGCGGCCACGGCGCGCTGGCCGGCTTTCTGAAGAATGAAGGGGTGGATACGCTCATCTGCGGAGGTATCGGGCTCGGGGCCAAAAATGCGCTGGCCGAGGCCGGCATCAGGCTTTATGGCGGGATAAGCGGCAGCGCAGATGAAGCGGTGCGCGCTCTGCTAAACGGCAGCCTTCGTTATGACCCGGATATCCAGTGCAGCCACCATGAGCATGCCCATGAGGGGCACGGCTGCGGCCATCACTGCGGATAAGAGAAAATTTTTGAAAAGGGCGCGCTGCAAAATATTTTTCCGGCCTGGAGAAAGCGGAAAAAGGGCGGTTTCGCCCGCATATCGCGGGCAAAATTTGACTCTGGTGTAGTCAAAAGCCGTTTTTCAGAAGGGACTGCTGCAAAATCCTGCATTTTGCAGCAGTCCCTTCTAGCGTCGGGAGAGCAGATTGCGCATCAGCCGTACGGCGAAGGCCGCCGTTTCGATTTCAAAGCCGGGGCCGAACTGGTCGAGATGCAGCTCCAGATTGTAGCTGCCGCTATAGCCGGTTTCCTCGAGCGCATCGAAAACGGCCTCCCAGTCGATGGTGCCGGTCATCGGGATTTTGTGCTGGTCGCTTCGCCCGTCGTTATCATGCAGATGCAGGCAGGCGATCTTTTTCCCCAGCCGGCGGATAACCTCCTGCGGCGGCGGGTTGCCATACGGTACCGCATGGTTGCAGTGTCCGGTATCCATGCAGACAGCGAAATAGCCGGCGTTTTCCCTGTCTTTGCAGATACGCTCATAGATAGCCTGAAACTCATCGATATTGCCGAAAAAGTCGCAGCAGCCGGCCGCTGCACAGTGGCCGAAGGTTTCCGTTGCGAGAATGACCTCATATTTTCTGGCGAAGGGAAGAATCTGCCTGAAGACCGAAAAGCAGGTGTCGCGCATCTGCTGCGGGTCTGCCTCCCGCCCCATTACGCTGCTGGAAACCCCGTGCATGACGCAAAAGGGCGCATGCAGCGCCCGGGTAGCCAGGCAGTCAAGCCGCGCGTTTCGAATGGCCGCCTCATCCTGCCCGGGGTCGCCGAAATAGCTGCACATCCGTCCGTGGGTCTGACCGATCTGCAGTCCCAGCTCTTTGGCCCGGCTGCAGAGCCCTTCAAAGTAGGCGCTGATTTCATCGTCGCTTCTGCTGTAAACCGAATCCGGGTCCCGATAGTCCCACTGCCTGTCCGTCAGGTTAAAATCGACGGCGTCGGCGCCGATCTGCGCGGCGATTTCCAGCGCCCTGTGGTCGCCGTATATCCGCTGCAGCCCGCCGAGCGCTATGCTGACCTTTTTCTTCATGGCGTTCTCATCCCTTTAACGGTGTATGACAGGGGAAGTAAGCGGCCCGCTCACCGTTCTCCTGCGATTCCCCATTTTTCGCGCATCTCATCGAAAATCCCGGCACAGGCGATGGTATCCTGCCAGGGAACCCGTTCGCTCTCGATTTTTCCCTCCCGGAAAAGCTGCGCCGCATGCTCGATTTCATAGAGAAACCCATCCACAAAGGGGGCCTCATAGCATTCGAGCAGCCTGCCCCCGCTTTCATAGAGCTCAGCCGATTCGGCACGATAGAAATTGGGGAGGCGGATGTGGCCTTTTGTTCCGTAAATAACAGCATCTGGCGGCATTAAAACACTGCTTGCACTGCGAATCAGCGCAAGCGCGCCGCCTGAAAAGCGCAGCAGCAGGGCGTTGCAGTCATCAACGCCGGTGGGGCACATCGAGGCGAAGCCCGCCGTTTCGGCGGGGATTTCTCCGGCTATATCCATGGCGAACATCAGCGGGTATACCCCCACATCATAGAGCGCGCCGCCGGCGAGGGCCGGATTAAACAGCCGGGAAGCGGGATCAAACTCGGAGCGGAAGCAGAAGGCAGCATCTATCAGCTTGATATCGCCAATTTTTCCCGACTGCGCCCATTCGGCTGCGCGGCGTACGGCGGGCAGGCAGCGGGTCCACATCGCTTCCATTAAAAAGAGGTTTTTCTTTTTGGCCAGACTGCACAGGACCTTTGCCTTATCCCGGGTGAGCACCATCGGCTTTTCGCAGAGCACCCCTTTGCCGTTAAGAAGGCACTCCTTAATCAGATCATAGTGGAAATTGTGCGGAACGGCAATATAGACAAGCTCTACCTCCGGGTCCTGAATGAGCTCGCTGTAAGAGCCATAGCTGCGCTTTGCCCCATATTCGCCGGCAAAGTGTGCCGCGCGGTCCGCGTCGCGTGCAGCGGCGGCGAAGAGCTCTCCGCTTTCTGACTGGCCGAGCACCCGGGCGAAGCGGGAGGCGATTTTCCCCAAACCGATGATACCGAACCGGACCTTTTCCATACCTGTTCATCCGTCCTTTCATTGAAACCGTGCTTTTTATAGGAAACGGGCGGCAAAAAAGTGTTTGCTTTGTAAAGAGACATCGCTTTGATTCTGACCGGCATCAACCGGAAAAAGTGCGGCTTTGCCTGGCCTATGCAGGCAAAATCCGGCCTTCATGGGGCCGGAAATGTTTTTTCCGCAGAGGCTGCTTCAAAAGGCTATGTTTTTTAAAGCAGTTTTTATCTTTCCAGATTCTGCTCGCGCTCCGGGCCTACGCCGGCCATCGATACCCGGCAGCCGCAGAGCTGTTCAATGCGCTTTACATATTCCTGGCAGCCTGCGGGCAGCTGCTCATAGCTTTTGCAGCAGGAGAGCTCGCCCGTAAAGCCGGGCAGCTCCTCATAAACCGGTTCGCAGCCGCCCAGCTCCTCCAGGGAGGGCGGGAAGTCGCGCAGGGTGCGTCCATCCGGCGTGCGGTAGGCGGTGCAGATTTTGAGCGGGCCAATGCCGGAGAGGGTATCCAGCTTGTTGAGCGCCAGGCTGGTCAGCCCGTTGACCCGCACGGCATGTCGCATAATGACCGCATCAAACCAGCCGGTGCGCCGGGGGCGGCCGGTCGTCGTACCGAATTCGCCGCCGCGATTGCGGATAGTGTCACCGAGCGCATCGGTAAGCTCAGTGGGAAAAGGGCCTTCTCCAACGCGGGTGGTATAGGCCTTGGCAACGCCGATGACTTCGCCGATCATCGACGGGCCGATGCCCACGCCGGTGCAGACGCCGCCCGAGATGGGATTGGAGCTGGTCACATAGGGATAGGTCCCGAGGTCCAGATCCAGCAGCGTTCCCTGCGCGCCCTCGAAAAGAACCTCTTTGCCCGCCTGCAGCGCCTCATAGGTTAAAACGGAAACGTCTGCAACATAGGGGCGCAGCCGTTCTCCATAGCGCAGATATTCTTCTATGACCGCATCGATATCCACCGGCGGCTGTTTATAAACCCGGGTGATAATCTCGTTTTTCTGATCTCCGGCGGCAAGAGCCTTCTGCCGGAAAAGCTCCGGGGTGCATAAATCATAAACCCGCAGGCCGCTGCGCTGCGCCTTATCCATATAGCAGGGGCCGATGCCGCGGCCGGTTGTACCGATTTTATTTTTTCCGAGGCTTCGTTCGCCCATGGCGTCCAGCAGGATATGCCAGGGCATGATCAGATGGGCGCGCGGGTCGATGCGCAGCCCCTTGCAGGAAACGCCCCGTGCCTGCAGCCCATCTATCTCTTCGAGGATACCCCTCGGATCGATGACCACCCCGCAGCCGATGCCGCAGAGGGTCCCTTCATAAAGGATGCCGGAGGGAATCAGGTGCAGCTTGTAGACTTCGTCGCCGCTTTTTACGGTGTGTCCCGCATTATTGCCGCCCTGCGCACGGACCACCAGATCGGCGCGTGAAGCCAGAATATCAATAATTTTCCCTTTCCCCTCGTCGCCCCACTGGGCGCCTACCACTATCTTAGAAGGCATGGATGGATTCCTCCTGTCGCTGTTTTCTGCCGGCTGGCATCTTTGGCGGCCGGCAGAAAAAGCCGGCGTTGCCGGTTTTCATTATGATGTAATCTGCGTTTATTATAGCACAATGCCAAAGCCGCTTCAATTCCTTCCTAAAGGAAAGCGGATAGACATCGCCCGCACAAATCGGAGATGGCGGGAAAAGGAGGAACGCCGTTCTTTACATGAGGGAGAAGCAGGAAAAGAGGAGGCGGAAAAGTGCTGATAACTTTCTCTTAAAAACCGATAATATTTAGAGATTTTTCTAAATATTATCGGTTTCAGGGCGGATATATCCGAGAAAAGGTTGCATTTCTTCGCCAAAGTTTGTATACTTAAAGACGATTCCATTGTTGCAAGAGGATAACATTACAGGGAGAGGGATGGCATGTTTAAAAATCTGAAGGTCCGCAGCAAGCTGTTGGCAGGGTTCGGAATTTTGATGGGCTTTTATATCGTTGCAGTTGTGATTGCGGGGGTAGGACTGAATGTTGTCTCCGGAGGACTGAGTGATTTCTATCAGATTCCTTATCCGACAACAGCTTATGCCATGCAGGCACAGATATGCACCACCAAGACCCGCATGACCATTATGCGCGCTTATGCAAGCACAGATGCAGCTGAATCCTCAGCACTGCTCAGCGAGGCGGACGGCTACGCCGCTCAGCTCAGTGAGGCGATAGACGATCTGAAAAAGGTTTTTAACGGGGATACGCAGCTGCTTTCTGACGTGGAACGGCAGATGAGTGCGGTTCGGGAGCCCCGGGCGGCGGCCACGCAGTATCTGCAGTCGGGAAATAAGGAAATGGCGCTGAGCATTCTGGAAGGGGAATATGGCGATGCCTGCGCTGTCCTGACTGATACATTGCAGAAGGTTATCGACAGCTCTGCCCAGGGGGCACAGAGCTATTATCAGACGGGCATGAACACCAAAACGGTCTGCTTCTGGATTCTGATTGCGCTGGCGGTAGTCAGCCTGCTGATTTCAATGGGCGTTGTCGTTACAATTACCAAAGGTCTGGTTTATCCGATTCAGGAAATTGAAAAGGCAATTCAGGGGATGGCCAAGGGCAACCTGCACAGCGAGATTATCTATCAGTCGAAAGATGAGCTCGGTGATCTGGCGGAGAACCTGCGCTTTGTTTTAAAAACGCTTGCCTCCTATATTGAACATATCAGCAGCCGGATGAGCTCGATTGCAGCCGGCGACATGAGCGTAGAGATGGATATGGAATATCTCGGCGAGTTTTCTTCGCTGCGTTCCTCCGGCAACCAGATTCTCACTTCGCTTAACGGAACGCTCGCTCAGATTGACCAGGCGGCCGAGCAGGTTTCCAGCGGTTCCGGCCAGGTTGCGGATGGTGCCCAGGCGCTCTCCCAGGGCGCTGTTTCCCAGGCAAGCGCAGTGGAAGAGCTGGCGGCAACCTTTGATGAGCTCTCCAAGAGGGTGAGCGAGAGCGCCCAGAATGCGGCTGAGGCGGATGAAAGCTCGAAGATTTCCATGCAGGAACTGGAGACCGGCAAGGAGCAGATGAACCACATGGCGGCGGCGATGGAGCAGATTCGCGAAACGACCGACCAGATTCAGAAAATTATCAAGACGATCGAAAACATTGCTTCCCAGACCAATATTCTTGCGCTGAATGCGGCGGTAGAGGCTGCGCGCGCCGGGGTGGCGGGCAAGGGATTTGCTGTGGTTGCAGATGAGGTTCGCAATCTCGCTTCCAAGAGTGCGGATGCCTCCAAGAACACGGCGACGCTGATTGAAAATACCGTTCAGGCAGTGCGCGAGGGCGTGGATATTGCCGTTGCAACCGAGGCTTCTCTCGACCGCATTGTGGCAGCCTCCGGGAAATCGGCAGAGCTGGTTAACCAGATTGCGCAGGCCTCGCAGGAGCAGGCTTCTGCCATTGCGCAGGCAACGATGGGCATCGACCAGATTTCCGGTGTTGTTCAAACGAACTCGGCGACCGCCGAGCAGTCCGCAGCGGCCTCTGAGGAGCTTTCCGGCCAGTCTCAGCTGCTCAAGGAGCTGGTGAAAAAGTTCCGCTTGAAGGATTCGGGGATGATCGGCTATTCGGAGGAATCCTCCTACACTCCCTCCTATACTGCCAGCTTTTCGAGCGATGACAAATATGGGGATGAGATTTTCTAATTCCTTTTTTGTCGGCCCGTTCGGCCGCTTCTGAGAATGCGGCAGACTTAGGAAGAAAAAAGAAGTCTAAAAACGCCCTTCTCTCTTTTGCCAAAAGATAGAGCTGCGGCAGGATAAGCCGCAGTCCTCAGAAACGCAAAACCCGCCTTTGGCTCCGACGAAGCCAAAGGCGGGTTTTCTTGATAAGAAATGAAAATTTTTCCGGCCGGCGGATACCGGAAAAGCAGCGGCTTTATCCGCATTTGCGGATAAAAGGCGGCGCCTCAGGCTTTGTCCGCATGCTTTCCGGGTAATCCTTTGTTTGGCAACAGGCTCATCGTCCCGGCAGAGCGGAAGGCATTCTTACATAAACCAGACGCCCTCATTGGTGGAAGAAATGGCAATCGCCCCGGCTCCCAGCGCCTGCAGAATATCCTCTTTATCGCTGATAAGCCCGCCTGCAATGAGCGGCTTGCCCGAGGAGCCGGCCAGGCGCCGGATAATCTTTGGCATCACACCGGGCAGGATTTCGATAAGGTCGGCGCTTCCGCTCTCCATCTGCCGCTGAACATTTTGCAGGGCAATTGAATCCAGCAGGAAAAACCGCTGAACGGTGAACAACCCCTGCTCTCTGGCATGCCGGATCAGCGCGGGGCGGGTGCTGATAATACCGTCCGCATGGGTGTTTTCCGCAATAAAGTCGACCGCTACCTCCCGCGCAGAGAGTCCATCGATTAAATCGATGTGGACAAAGACAACCTTGCCCGTCTTTTTGAGGGCAGATATGATTGCCGGAACGGTACAGATATCGCCATAGAGAATGAAGGCCACCCGGCATTCGCTGAAGAGGCAGCGCTGCAACCCCGGGTCATCCTTTACGGCGGCCACTACCGGAGATTCGTCTAACAGGGTAACCAGTTCCTCCCTGGTCATTTTATTCGCCTTCCTTGTAAAGAATAAGCGCTCTCTTAAAGGATTTTTTGCCCTCAGTCCGGCAGCACCGCGCCCGCCAGCAGGGCCATCTCTTCGGCGGCCTCAAACAGCCGCTGGCCGCAGTTTTCAATCGCGCTTCCGTCAATTCCCAAAATGCGGCCGTTCACCGCACAGGGGGTGGTTCGGTAATTGGGATGGGCGCTTACCTCCTCCGGTGTCACCGTGCGGGTATCCACCACCAGCACCTCCGGCTCGAAGGGAATAAGCAGCTCCTGCGGATATTGCCATTCGCTGTATTCTGCCGCCGCATTCGAGATGCCGCACTGCTCTAAAAGCCTCCCCTGCAGACAATCGGAGGTGGCCAGCGTCAGCGGAAGAAAGGCGGCGAAGGCCCCCAGCGGATGTTCGGAAAGCTCATCTGCCGCCAAAAGCAGCAGATGAAAGCGCGCCATCAGCGGTTCATAAAAGGCGGCAGCGGCGGTGGCCCCCTCCTCCTCGCCCAGCAGCGCTTTGGCAATCTGCTCATAATAAAAGGGCAGCTCTTCCACCCTTTCCGGCTTGTCCAGCCGAACCAGCGGGATATCTGCTTCTTCTAGCTGGCGCTGCGCACGCTCAGGGAGAGGGCTGACTGAAAGCACTGCCTGCGCGCCCGCCTGAAGCACCGCCGGGATATCCGGCGCCGTTTCGCTGCCGCAGCGGGGCTTTTCCTCGGAAAGGGAGGGCGGGCTATCGAACTCTCCGATTCCTGCCAGCGCAGCCTGCAGCCCCATATCGCAGAGGATTTCTGTTATAGAGGGATTGAGGGAGACCACCCGTTCTGGTTTCTCCGAAAGGACTGTTTCGCCTATGGTTACCGGAAAATTCAGATCTGCTTTTTGCGATTCGCTTGAACTGCTTTCAGAAGGCTCCGGATGGGAGGAAGCCGGAGCCTTCTGAAGCTGCCGGCTGCAGGCGCAGAACAGAAGGCCGATAAGGCAGATGCACAGCCACCTTCTGCTTGTTTTCACCGCCTTTTCCTCCTTTCAGCTCTTCGGATAAGCCTGTCATCCATCTCCCTGCCAGTCTAACAGGGGGCCGGATAAATGGGCGTATCATAGCCGCTTTGCGGCTATGATACCACAAACGCAGAGCGATTGTGGTATCATCGGCCATGCCCATAGGGCGGCCGAATAAATCGGCGTATAATAACCGCTTTGCGGTTATTATACCTTATTTTTTTATCTCGCGTCAAGGCTTGCATCCCGACCGGACAAAGGCGCGAAGACAGGCGGGAAAGTGCCTGGCAAAAGGGTTTTGCTGGCATTGATGGGACATTTTGTTCATTGACAGGGGAATGCGCTTTAACGTACAATAAAGCCAGGATACCCAAAGGATAAACTGCAACTGCACAGGAGAGGTAAAGCCAATGAATGAATGGAATCATCTGCTATTTAATCTGAACGCCATGACGGTCTACCGCGGCCTATTACGGGATAAGGGGATTGCGGCACTGCTCGCCCTCATCAAAGAGGAGGAAGGTTCTTCGCAGGCAGCCTGTAAAATGGCCGGACACTATGCAGGCCTGCTTGATGTTCTTCAGCGCAGCGGTCTGTCGCTGTGCGACTACATATATCATGCCGCCCTCTATGACGATAATCTCTTTACCCGCATGGCCGCAGCCGGAGAAGCCATTCCCACCCATCTGGCCGGCGCGGTAAAGCATGACCTGCGCGCCCTTTCCGGGCTGGCCTATCTGACCCCTGAAAAGCTCAAGGAGCTCTGCTGCATGCGTATGCCAGCGCTGCGCGCCGAAATTCACGCACTGCCGGAGTTTAAGACCGGCCACCACCACTATTTTGCCGATGAACGCGATTGGGGAAACGAGCTGCAGGCACTGGTCAGCTTCTATCAGGAAAACGGGAGCGGAAGCCACGCATGCTATCAGGTCGCGGCAGCAGATGAAGAAATCATGCGCTGCCTGTTTGAGCAGTGTGAACCCTGGGTACAGGAATATCTGTGTGCAAAGCTGAAGGAACTTTGGACAAAAGAGGCTGCCTGCATACAAAAATAATCGGAGAGCACCGGGAGCGGATGGGCAAGCTTGCTCATCCGCTTTGCTTTATGATATAATAGCCGTAAAGCGGCTATTATACGCCGATTTATTTGGCCGCTCTACGGGCATGGCCGATTATGCCATAGCTGCAAAGCAGCAACCCCTCAATAAAAAGGAGAGACGAAAATCAGGATGGCCAACATCACTGTCGCGCAGGCGATTATCGAAGCGCTGAAGCTGCAGGGGACCCGAGTGGTCTTCGGATATCCGGGAGCCGCCATCTGCCCGGTTTATGACTGCCTGCCCGCCTCCCCGATTCATCATGTGCTGGTGCGCCAGGAGCAGAATGCCGTTCATGCGGCCTCCGGCTATGCGCGCATCAGCGGGAAAGCGGGCGTGGTTTTAGCAACGAGCGGGCCGGGGGCCACCAATCTGCTGACCGGCCTTGCCACCGCCTATATGGATTCTATCCCGCTGGTCGCCATCACCGGCCAGGTCAGCCGCGACCAGATTGGCAGGGATGTGTTTCAGGAGGCGGATATTACCGGCGCGGCGGAGCCATTTACCAAATATTCCTATCTCTGCAAGCAGCCGCAGCAGATAGGCCGCATTCTGAGCGAGGCCTTTTATATCGCCTCTTCAGGGCGGCCGGGACCGGTTCTCATCGACCTGCCGGTGGATGTGCAGCGGGAGCGGATAGAGTTTTCCTGCCCGGATACCGTCTGTATCCGCGGCTATAAGCCCACCGTGATGGGGAATGCGTTGCAGATAAAGCGGGTGGCGCAGGCCTTCTCTCACTCCTGCCGGCCGCTTATCTGCATCGGCGGCGGCGTTCTCTCGGCGGGTGCGGGAGCTGAGACCGCCCGGCTGGCCGAGCAGTGCGGCATCCCGATGGTCTGCACGATGATGGGCCTTTCCGCTGTTCCCGGCATCCATCCGCTCTATTTCGGCATGCTCGGCGCTTTCGGCAGCGAAACGGCCAATTTCGCCGTGCAGTCGGCGGACCTGCTGGTTATTATCGGCGCGCGGGTGGGCGACCGGGCGCTGGCCACCCCTTCTATTCTGGAAAAGCGCAGCCGGGTGGTGCATATCGATGTGGATCCCGCTGAAATCGGGAAAAATCTCGGCGCTTCCATTCCGATTGTAGGGGATGCGAAGGCAGTCGTCTCCCAGCTGCTCGAGTCTACCGGCAGGGTGGACTGCGCTGGCTGGGTAGAGGAGCTTTCCCGCAGGCGACAGGCGCCGCAGCCGCCGCTTCCCCCCGCCCGGCCGGGCTTTATCAGCCCGCACCGGCTGATGCGCCGGCTCTCGGAGAGGCTTCGGGCGGATGCGGTTGTCACCGCCGACGTTGGCCAGAACCAGATTTGGGCGGCGCGCGGGCTCAGCCTGAACGGGGGACGCTTTCTGACCTCGGGCGGGATGGGAACAATGGGCTATTCGCTCCCGGCCGCCATCGGCGCAAAGCTCGCCTCCCCTGCCCGGCAGACGGTGGTCATCTGCGGGGATGGCTCGCTGCAGATGCAGCAGATGGAGCTTTCTACCCTCTGCCAGGAGGGGCTGGATATTAAGCTGATTTTACTGGATAACCGCTCGCTGGGGATGGTGCGGGAGCTGCAGCAGACGCAGTATGACGGGCGGCTGAGCGCAGTGCGGCTGCAGGGCGGGCCGGACTTTCTCCGGCTTGCCGCCGCTTATTCGCTGCCCGGCCTGCGGCTCGAGCGGGAGGAGGAGATGGAAGAGGCCCTCTGCTGGCTGCTTGACGAAAAGGGCCCCCGGCTGCTTTGCTGTGCGGTAGACCCGCAGGAGCGCTCGCTCTGGCCGCCTGCAGACGGCGGGGCCGGGAAAGAGGGCTGATTTTGCCGCCCGCCACATTTTGAAAAAGAGAGGGGCAGTAAAGTGAAGCAGATTCTCTCCATTTTAGTGGAAAACCAGTCCGGCGTCCTCTCTCGGATTTCCGGTCTTTTTTCCCGGCGCGGCTATAATATCGAGTCGCTGGCCGTCGGCATTACCGAGGACAAAACGCTTTCGCGCATGACGATTGTCATCGATGGGGACAGCCACACGGCTGAGCAGGTGGAAAAGCAGCTCAACAAGCTGATTGATGTGATTAAGGTCCGGCGCATTCCGCAGAGCGACCTCATTCAGCGGGAGCTGATTCTGTTAAAGGTGCATGCCGGGCAGAATGAGCGTCCCAACATCGTCAACATCTGCGAGATTATGGGGGCGAAGATTGCCGATATTACCACCACCACCATGACCATTGAGCTCTCTGATACGCCTGAGCGCGTCGAACTGATGGTGGAGCTGCTGCGCCCCTTTTCCATCCGGGAGATGGTGCGCACCGGCATGGTCGCGCTGCAGACGGGCGGCGGCACCATCAGCGGCGCCAAAAAACCATCCTAGCCGCTGCTTTTGCAGAAGGAGGAAGCCATGTTTTTTGCATCCTTTTCTTTTTCGCCTTTTTTCGCGCTTGTCCCCCTGCTGGTGGGCGGCGTTTTTCTGCTGGTGTTCATCCTGATTATTTTGCAGCTGGTGAGGGGGGCGGCGCGCTGGCAGAAGAATAACCGCTCCCCGGTATTGACAGTACAGGCGCTGGTTGTCGCCAAGCGCAATGAAATCCATCATTTTCATTCGGCGGCGGACTCCTCTCGCCTGCATGCCTCCAGCAGATATTATGCCACCTTTGAGCTGGAAAACGGCGAGCGGATGGAGCTGCCGCTTTCCGGGGAGGAATATGGCCTGCTCGCGCAGGGGGACCGCGGCCGCCTCACCTTTCAGGGGACGCGTTATCTCGGCTTTGAGCGCCATAGAGGATAAAAAATACCAGCGCCGGGCAGCAGACAGTAAAAAGGCGGGACAGGCGGCAAAAGGAGGGCAGAGGGTGATTATCATAAACGATTATCCGATTTTGGAGTACAGCACGCAGCGGCAGTCGGTTATCAATCCAAAGGAGCATCCAGAGCCCCCTTTCCCTGATGACCTTTTTTTGAAGAGATACTGATAGAAGCGGTAGAGAAATACCAGGGGGAGAGAATCGGGGCTTATCGCTCGGAGATGAAGGATTTCCCCGTTTACCGGCTGAGCTATAAAGGGACGGAGCTCTGCATGATTCAGGCGGCAGTCGCTTCCGGCTCGGCCGCCATGATGGCTGACTGGCTGTATGGCCGGGGCGTTGGGGCCATCCTCTGCTGCGGCGCGCTGGATGATATCCCGCAGGGAGATGTCATTCTCCCCGTGTGCGCGCTGCGCAGGGATCACTATCTGCTGCCCTTCCGCTTTGTCGAGCTGCCGTCCGCCCCCATAGCGGCCATCTGTCATACATTGCAGAGATATGGGGTTTCCTATGTGCAGTGCGCCACCTGGTCGACCGATGGGTTTTATCGGGAAACACCGGAGATGGTCGCCTACCGCCGGGAGGAGGGCTGCAGGGTGGTGGAGATGGAGTGCGCCGCGCTGGCGGCCGTTGCGCAGTTTCGGAAAAAGCTTTTGAACAGCTGCTCTACAGCGGTGATATCCTCGCAGAGAGCGGCAGCTATGACGACCGGGAATGGTGGAATAATCGCTCTGCCAGAGAGAAGCTGTTTTATCTGACACTGGAGGCGCTGTGTCTGCTGTAATTTTTTAAAAGCATTACATAGGGAGGGACGCCATATGCAGTTTGAAAGAACCTTTGATAACGCCGCCAAAGCCTATGACGAAAGCCGCCCGCTGTATGCGCCGGCGCTTTACAGCGACCTTTTTTCCTATCAGCCGCTGGATGCCGGCAGCCGCGTTCTCGAAATCGGGCTGGGAACGGGGAAGGCGGCCGGCCCCATTTTAAAAACCGGCTGCCGGCTCACCGGCGTAGAGCCGGGCGGGCAGCTGGCCGCTCTGGCAGAGGAAAAATTCCGGGATTATCCCAATTTCGAGCTGCAGAACAAAACGCTGCAGGAATATCAGTGCGAAGAAGGATGCTTTTCGCTCATCTACTCGGCGACGGCCTTTCACTGGATTCCGGAGGAATACGGCTACCGCAGGGTATATGCGCTGCTTTCGCCCGGCGGCACCTTCGCCCGGTTTGCCTACCATGCCGGACAGGACAGGGGACGCGCCGCCCTCACGCAGGAGATAGAGGCCCTTTACAGCGCACACATGCCCCGCAGCGGCGAATACCGGGAGTTTACGAAGCAGGATGCTGAAAAGCTCGCCCGCCTTGCAGAGGGCTATGGGTTTATCGAAACGCGCTGGTATCTCTATTCGGTAACGAAGGACTTTACAGCCGGCCAGTATATGCAGCTGCTTTCGACCTATCCGAACCACATGTCGCTGCCGGAGGAGAGCCGCCGGGCGCTGTTTGAAGGGATATATGAAGCAATCGAAAAGCACGGCGGGAAGATAACCGTTTATTATACGATGGATCTGGAGCTGGCCAGAAAGTCCTCGGTATGCTGAAAAGGCGGGGAGCGGTAGAGGGCCTGTGCAGAAAGCTGATACCTGTAAAGAAACAGCTGCTTTTCAGCGGCTGTTTCTTTACAATGAATCATTGGAATAGGGGGACTGCTTGTGCGAAAGGCAACCTTATACATTGCCACCAGCCTGGACGGATACATTGCAGACAGCAGCGGGAAGGTAGATTGGCTGCATGGACAGGACGGCGATGAAAAAAATATCGATACCTATTCTGCTTTTATAAAGGACATGGATACCGTTGTTATGGGATGGAAAACTTATCATCAGGTCGCAACAGAATTGTCCCCTGATGAATGGATTTATTCTGCGCTGACAAGCTACATCATCACGCATAGGAGATTGCCATCTACAGAAAATATCAAATTTGTGCAGGAGGATCCCTGCAGGATTGTTCAAAAGCTGAAACAGGAACCGGGACGGGGGATATGGATTTGCGGCGGGGCAAATATCGTTCAGCCCTTGGTAAAAGCTGAGCTGATTGATGAATATTATATTTCCATTATCCCGACGCTTTTAGGGTCTGGTATCCGCCTTTGGGGTGAGGCTGATAAAGAAATGAAGCTCAAATTGATGCGGGCGCAGTCCTACAATGGAATAACAGAGCTTATCTATACCCGCCGATAGCCTTTTGAATGCACTATAGCGGATGATAGCATATGAAAAGGGCAAGGCAGACCATTGCGGTCTGTCTTGCCTTTCATTTTTATGGCAGGCCAGCTTTATCCTGCCCTTTTCTGCTGTCAAAGCCCCGCTAAATCCGGTAAATAAGGTCGGTATAGTCGGGGATGGGGTAGCGGGACTTATCCGAAACGGCCTCAAACCGGTCGCAGAAGGCGCGCAGCCGCTCCATGCCGGGGAGGATGCGCTCCTCGATAAACGCCGCCTTTTCCGGAAATCCGGAAAGCGCCTGCAGGCTTTCATAGTCCTGCTGCAGCCGGTCGCGCGCGTCTCCCATCCCGTCGAGCAGCGAGCAGAGGCGTTCGATGTGGCGCTTGCCGCTGCTCAGGCAGACGCCCGCCTGCTGGGTGCTGCAAAAGGCGGCGGCCGCCTCGCCCGTGCAGCGCAGCGCCGCCGGATAGAGCTGGCGGGAGGCCATTGAGAGCATGGCCGAAGCCTCAATCTGCAGAACGTTCACATAGTTTTCCAGCATAATCTCCCGCCGCGAGCGGCACTCTTCGGGGGAGAAGACGCCGAAGCGGGCAAACAGCTCGATATTTTTCGGCTTTTTCAGCGCATCGAAAGCTTTCAGCGAGCGGCTGCAGTTCGGCAGGCCGCGGCGGCCTGCCTCCTTTAGCCATTCGGGGGCATAGTTGTTGCCGTTAAAGATAATCCGCCCATGGTCGTGCATGGTATCGCACACAATCTCGCGCAGCTCCTGCCGCCGGTTTTCCGCCATTTCCAGCCGGCAGGAGAAGGCCTGCAGCGAATCGGCCAGAATGGTGTTGAGCACCGTATTGGCCAGCGCAGCTGACTGGGAGGAGCCAAGCATGCGGAATTCAAACTTGTTGCCGGTGAAGGCGAAGGGGGAGGTGCGGTTACGGTCGGAGTCATCCTTCTGCAGGGTGGGCAGGGCGGCAACGCCGGTTATGAGGCTTTCGGCCGAAAAATCCTTTTTGCCGCTCTCGGCGATATGCTCAAGCAGTCCGGTCAGCCGCCCGCCCAAAAAGATGGAGATAATGGCCGGCGGCGCTTCGCAGGCGCCCAGGCGGTGGTCGTTGCCCGCGCAGGCGGCCGAGAGGCGCAGCAGGTCCGCATATTTATCCACGCTGCGCACAAAGGCGGCGAGCAGCGCTAAAAAAATGTCGTTTTCCTCGGGATGGGGGCCGGGGGAGAGAAGGTTCTTCCCATCGTCAGTCGAGAGGGAGAAGTTGTTGTGTTTGCCGCTGCCGTTGACGCCGGCAAACGGCTTTTCATGCAGCAGGCAGGCGAGCCCGTGCTTTTTGGCGACCGTGCGGGCCACCTCCATGGCGAGCTGGTTGTCATCACAGGCGATGTTGGCGGTGCTGTAAAGGCAGGCAAATTCATGCTGGGCGGGGGCGGCTTCGTTGTGGCGCGTTTTGGAGAGAACGCCGAGCTTCCACAGCTCGCGGTCGAGCTCCTTCATGAAGGCGGCGACCCGCAGCCGGATGCGCCCGCAGTAGTGATCATCGAGCTCCTGCCCCTTCGGCGGCTTGGCGCCAAAGAGGGTGCGCCCGCAGATTTTGAGGTCGAGCCGCCCCTCATACTGGGCGCGGTCGATGAGAAAATACTCCTGCTCAAGCCCGACGGTGGGACAGACCATGCGGGAGGTGGTGTTGCCGAGCAGCCGGATGAGGCGCAGCGCCTCGCGGGAAACGGCCTGCATCGAGCGCAGCAGGGGGGTTTTCTGGTCGAGCGCCTCCCCGGTATAGGAGCAGAAGGCAGTGGGGATGTAGAGCGCCCCATCCTTCACAAAGGCGGGGGAGGTGGGGTCCCAGGTGGTGTAGCCGCGCGCCTCAAAGGTGGCCCGCAGCCCGCCCGAGGGGAAGGAGGAGGCATCCGGCTCGCCTTTGATGAGCGCGCTCTCGGTGAATTCGTTGATAACCTGCATCCCATCGCCGGGGGAGGCGAAGGCATCCTGCTTGCCGGCGGTGATATTGGTCATCGGCTGGAACCAGTGGGTATAGTGGGTAGCGCCCTGCTCGATGGCCCACTCCATCATCGCCTTCGCAACGGCGCGCGCTACCTCAGGCTGCAGCTCGCACCCTTCTTCGCGGGTGCGCCGCAGGCTCTCATAGATTTCAGGGGCCAGCCGCTTTTTCTGCTGCTCTTCGCCGAATACCCGGCTGCCAAAAATTTTTCGAACGTCCACGTTGCTCTCCTTTTTGTAAGGGCTGCCAGCGGTGCGGGGGCTTCTGCGCTTTTTTGACAGCGCCGCTGTGTGCCGCTTTTTTATCCCGGCGTATTTTTTAAAGCAGATGGATGCCGCGCGCCTCGCAGCTTTCGAGCATCTCCTCCGGCCAGACGGAGGCCTGCACCTCGCCGATATGCGCCTTGTGCAGCAGCAGCATGCAGATGCGCGACTGGCCGATGCCGCCGCCCATCGTCAGCGGCAGGCGGTTCTGCAGCAGCAGACGGTGGAAGGGGAGGCCGGCGCGCTCGGTGCACCCGGCCTCCTGCAGCTGGCGCTGCAGGGAGGCTGCATCCACCCGGATGCCCATGGAGGAAATTTCAATGGCCCGCTCGAGAATCGGATAGTAAACAAGCAGGTCGCCATTTAGGGCCCAGTCGTCATAGTCGGGAGCGCGCCCGTCGTGCGGAATGCCGCTGCGGAGCCTGCCGCCAATCTGGGAGATAAAGATGAGCCCGTGTTCTTTGGCGGCAGCATCCTCCCGCTCGTGCGGGGAGAGGAAGGGGTAGCGGTCCTCCAGCTGCTGGGAGCTGATAAAGGTGACCTCCTCCGGCAGAAAGGGCTGCAGCACCGGGAACTGGCTGCAGAGCAGCTTTTCGGTGTTGCGCAGCGCCTGCACAATCGAGCGCACGGCGCCATAGAGCGTATCGAGCGAGCGATCCTCTTTTTCGATCACCTTTTCCCAGTCCCACTGATCGACATAGACCGAATGGATGTTGTCCAGCTTTTCATCGCGGCGGATAGCGTTCATATCGGTGTAAAGCCCGGAGCCGGGGCGCAGCCCATAGCGCTTTAATGCGAGGCGCTTCCATTTGGCCAGCGAATGGACGATCTGCACATCCGCCTGCAGGTCGAGAATATCAAACTGAACGGGACGCTCCACGCCGTTGAGATCATCGTTAAGGCCAGTTTCGGGGCGGACAAAAAGAGGAGCGGAAACGCGGATGAGGTGCAGCTCCCGCGCCAGCTCCCTTTCAAAGGTATCCTTTGCGGCTTTGATGGCCAGCTCGGTCTGCAGAATGTCCAGCCGGGGGATATAGCGTTCAGGGATGGGATAGCCTGCCATTTGTGTCCTCCATTCTCCCGCCTTGTTGCGGCGGGCGCAGATTCCAAAAGGGTTCACCGGTTTCCTTCGCATTTTCAGTCAATAAAATAAAGCCGGCGGCTTTTCTGTTTTTGCAGCATATGCAGGCTGCGCCGAAAAACCTTTTTATCAGGCGCCGGCCCAGCTGCTGCCTTCGATTATTTTATCATATTTATGCGGGAAGGAAAAGAAAAATTTGCTTTGCTGCGGAATAAAGTAGCAGCGCTGGGAAAAATACGGATTTGCTCCAAAAACTGCTTGTACTTTTTTGAGGGAGGGTGTATACTATATTTTGATTACGCGGTTTTGCATCTGCGGCCGGCAAAGGGCTGCCGCAGGGGTGTTGCAGCGTATTTTGCAAGGAACCGGTATACGGGGACTCATGATGGAGGAAAAGGTTGAAAATTTTTTCAGCCTTTCAGGTTTTGTATGGTTTTCGTCCGAAGGACGAAAATCCGGCGAGAGCCGGACCGGTACAATTCCCAAAGAAAGGAATGGTTGTAGAGATGAGTGAAAAAAAGGAACTGGATAGGCTGGGCTCCGCTCGTCTTGAGACGCAAAAGGCGTCTGCCGCCCGGGAAAGGCTGCAAAAGCTGTTCGATGAGGGCACCTTTGTCGAGCTGGATGCTTTTGTGAAAAACGGGACGGACGCGAGCGGCGTTCTCACCGGCTATGGCGAGGTGGAGGGCGCTACCCTCTTTGCTTTCTCGCAGGATGCCTCCGAGCGCGGCGCAGCGGTCTGCAAGGCACAGGCAAAAAAGATTGTACGGCTGTATGAGATGGCGATTAAAATGGGGGCGCCGGTCGTCGGCATCTATGATTCGAAGGGCGCAGATATCAGCGAGGGCAACGAAATGCTCGCCGCCTATTCGAAGATTGTTGAAAAGGCCGCCTCTCTCTCCGGCGTTGTTCCGCAGGTTGCGCTGGTGCTGGGCAGCTGTGCGGGCTTGGGCGCGCTGGCGGCCTGCAGCGCTGATTTCGTCGTCATGAGCGAAAAGGCGGAGCTGTTTTTAACGCCTCCCGCCATCTCGAAGGACCGTTCGGACTATGGCGATGCGAAGGCAGCGCTGGCCAGCGGCACTGCGCAGATAGTCTGCGAGGATGAGGAGAAGGCGATTGCCGCCGTGCGCGGGCTTATTTCCCTGCTGCCGGAAAACAACCTCTCCGCCGCAGCTACCTTTGATTTTGAGGCTCCTGCCGATACCTCCGTTCTCACCGGCATTCTCGATAAGCTCTGCGATACGGCGCTCTGCGATATCACCAAAGCCATTGCAGATGAGGGCAGCTTCACCCTGCTTTCGAATAACTTCGGCAAGGGCGCGCACACCGCGCTTGTTACCCTCGGCGGCACCACCGTTGGCATGGTGAACACCTGCGGCGAGCTCGACCACAACGGCGCGGCGCGCATTGCCCGCTTTGTCTCGGTCTGCGACAGCTTCCAGATCCCGGTTGTGACGATGATTAATACCGAGGGCGTAAAGCCCAGCGGTGCCGATGAGATGGCGGGCGCCGTGCGCGATATGGCGCGGCTCGCCCATGTCTATGCCGAGGCGACCACCCCGAAAATCGCGGTCGTTACCGGCAGCGCTATCGGCAGCGCCTATGTGGCACTTGCAAACGCCGATGTCGTTTATGCCTGGCCGGGTGCCGTTATAAGCGCCATGCCGGTGGCGGCGGCGGTTGCCTTCCTGGAGGGCGAAAAGATTACCAAAGATACCACCCGCGAACAGGTGCAGGCCCAGTACTGCGAGGGCGAAGGCTCTGCCTACAGGGCGGCGGAGGGCGGCTTTGTGCAGGATATCATCACCCCTGCCGATACCCGCGATACCCTGATTCGTACGCTGGAGATGCTGGCAAACAAGCGGGTCACCCGCCTGCCCAAAAAGCATTCCAACCTGCCCCTTTAAAAGACAGGTTCTTTCGGAGGGGAAAGCCCATCCATATGCTTTCGTTTTGGAGCGATGATTAAAATGGCGCGGTATCTGCCCGCGTTCTTAAAACTTCCAGGAAAGGAATGTTCATATCAATGAAAAGATATCAAATCACCGTAAACGGAAAAGCCTACGATGTGTCTGTAGATGAAATCGCCGCCGGCGCGGCTCCCGCTCCGGCTCCGGCCGCTGCGCCCGCCCCTGCCCCGGCTGCTGCTCCCGCTCCGGCCGCCGCTGCTGCGCCTGCCGCTTCTGCCGGCAGCGTCAAGGTCAATGCGCCGATGCCCGGCAACATTCTGGATGTCAAGGTGCAGGTCGGCGCCTCGGTTAAGGCCGGTGAGCCGCTGGTTATTCTCGAGGCCATGAAGATGGAGAACGAGATTGTTGCCCCGCAGGATGGCACCGTTGCGGCTATCCATGTGAAAAAGGGCGATGTTGTCAACTCCAACGACCTGCTCGTTTCGCTCAACTAAACCGGGCATAGCTCAGATAGAAAGGGGTTACTCGTAAATGGGTAAACTGAAAATAACCGAAACCATCCTGCGCGATGCCCATCAGTCGATGATTGCAACGCGCATGTCGCTCGACGACATGCTGCCCATGCTCAAGCCTCTGGATGACTGCGGATTCTATTCCTGCGAGGTATGGGGCGGCGCAACCTTTGACGCGTGCATCCGTTTTCTGGATGAGGACCCGTGGGAGCGGCTGCGCGTTATCCGCAAAAATATGCCGAACACCAAGCTGCAGATGCTCTTCCGCGGCCAGAATATGCTCGGCTACCGCCACTATGCGGACGATGTCGTCGAATATTTCGTTCAGAAGTCTGCTGCCAACGGCATTGACATTGTGCGTGTTTTTGATGCGCTCAACGATGTACGCAACCTGCAGACGGCTATCAAGGCCTGCAAAAAGGAGAAGGTTCATCTGCAGGCCTGCATCTCCTATACCTTCAGCCCGGTGCACAGCATCGAGGCGTTCGTCAAGCTGGCCAAGGAGTTTGAAGAGGCCGGCGCAGACTCTATCTGCATCAAGGATATGGCCGCGCTCATCACTCCCTATAAGGCGGAGGAGCTGGTGCGCGAACTGAAAAAGGCGGTAAAGATTCCCGTTCAGCTGCACACCCACTATACCTCCGGCCTGGCCTCGATGGCCATCCTCAAGGCGGTAGAGGCGGGGGTAGATGTGGTCGATACCGCCATGTCGCCGCTCGCGCTGGGCACTTCCCATGCGCCGACCGAGTCGATCGTCGCCGCTTTCCAGGGCACCCCGTATGATACCGGGCTGGATCTTAACAAGCTGAACATCGTGCGCGAATATGTCGCCAAGCTGCGCGAGAAGTATCTCAAAAATGGCCTTCTCAACCCGAAGGTGCTGGGCGTTGACGCCAACACGCTGCTCTATCAGGTTCCGGGCGGCATGCTCTCGAACCTTATCTCCCAGCTCAAGCAGGCGGGTAAGGAGGATCAGTTTGATGCCGTTCTGCAGGAGGTTCCGCGCGTGCGCAAGGATGCGGGCTATCCGCCGCTTGTCACCCCGACCTCGCAGATTGTCGGCACCCAGGCGGTCTTCAACGTCATCATGGGCGAGCGCTACAAGATGGTGACCAAGGAGTTTAAGGGCCTGGTGCGCGGCGAATATGGCCGCACGCCCGCGCCCATTGATCCCGAATTCCGCAAGAAGATTATCGGCGATGAAAAGCCGGTCGAGTGCCGTCCGGCCGACCTTCTCGAGCCCGAGCTCGAGAAGCTGCGCGCCGATATCCCTGCCCAGTATATCGAGCAGGAGGAGGATGTGCTCACCTGGGCGCAGTTCCCGCAGGTAGCCCCCAAGTTCTTCGAGAAGCGCCAGCAGAAAAAGTATGGCGTAGATGGCGCGCATGCGGACAAGGAGTCGAAGGTTCATCCCGTGTAAGCTGTTTTTTTGAGGGAAGGGTCCCGCTGCAAATATTTTTCCGGCCTGCAGAAACCGGAAAAAGGGCGGTTTCGCCTGCGAACTGCGGGCGAAATTTGACTCTGGTGGACTCAAAAGCCGTTTTTTCAGAAGGGTCTGTTGCAAAACGAAAGTTTTGCAACAGACCCTTTTCTCAGCAGTTGCCCGTAAAGGGGCATTTAAGCAGCCTTCTCCCCGGCAGGGAGGAGGATTTTCGGAAGAAACGGCAGACAGAAACGGCGGATTTGTCCACTTGCGCCGCGGATTCGTCCAGTTGCGGCGAAAGGCTTTGGAAAGCGGGAGGACATTCGATAATTAAAGTAGGTGAAGAGAAGCGATGATGATAAAAGCCGCTATTTGTGAGGATGAAAGGGATAGCAGAGACTATCTTTCGGCGCTGATACGCCGCCAGCCTTACCTCTGCGAGATTGCGGAGTATCCATCGGCTGCCGCTTATCTTGCGGGCGGCCGGGAAGCCGACCTGCTTTTTCTGGATATCGGACTGGGGAAAGGGAAGGATGGGCTGGAGCTGGCGAGAGAGCTGCGGGCGCGGCCGGCAAAGAGCCAGCCGCTTATCGTCTTTATTACCGGTTATGAGCGGTATGTTTTTGATGCTTTTGATGTGGAGGCCTTTCAGTATCTGCTAAAGCCGGTGGATGAGGAGAAATTTGCGGCTGTCTTCGCCCGCGCGGCCGCACGCATCGGGAAGTGCGAAGAAAAGCAGCCGCCTGCCGGGCTGCTCACCCTGCGTCTTGGAGGCAGCAGCCATACCCTGCTGACCAGGAGCATCTATTATATAGAGAGCAGCAGCCACCAGGTTATTCTGCACACCGATTCGGGAGAGTTCTCCTGCTATGCGCGCATGGCCGACCTAGAGGCCGAGCTTCAGGGGGATTTTTACCGCATCCATAAGGGCTATCTCGTCAACCTCCGCTATGTGCGGGCCTATACCAAAACTGAGCTGACGCTGGAAAACAGGGAGAAGCTTCTCATCTCCAAATATAAATATCCGGGCTTTGCGAGAGCGCATCTGCAGTTTATGAAACGGGGGCTCATTGATGGGTGAAGTAGCTCTCCCTCTCTCTGTCCGGCTGCTGGATGGGGCGGCGGGGTTTTCTTATGCCGCCTGCCTGGCCCTCTTTTTCCGTCCGTTTGTCCGCGGGCGGGGGAAAAGGTGGAAAAAGGCGGCCCCCGTTTTCTTTTCTTACCTTTTCTGCTGGTTCTGCTGCGGCAGCCTGCTTCCGCAGGCATTTTCTATCCCTCTGATGGCGCTGTTCATCCTGCCGGCGGGGGATATGGCGGGAATAGAGCGGACATCCGCCCTTCTTCTGCTTCTCTTTTATTTCTGTACGAAGATTTGTGCCGGTTTGACAGTGGGAAGCCTCTATTCTGTTCTGGATAGCTGTTTTCCACTGGAGGCGGTGCCTCCGGAAATGGCCGGGCTTCGTTCAGGTGTGGCAGTAGCGTTGCTGCTGCTCGTGCATCTGCTGCTTTTAGGCGCGTTGCTGAATCTTCTAAAAAGGCAGCTCTTAAAAAGGTGGTTTGTTCCCGACAGGAGAGAGCTCTGCTACCTGGGCATTCTCCCTTTGGCGGGCATCCTTTTTGGAAGGATGGTTGCCGGACTGCTCTTTGAGGAGAAGGACGGTGTGCTGCTTCTTCTTTATGAGCGGCATCCGGGTTTTCTTTTGCTGGTGCCGCTGCTGGCCGCACTTTTTTATCTGGGCATGCTTTTTGCGACCGCCTTTGAGCAGGGGATGCTGAGACTGCGCGAGGAGCGGGAGGCGGCCTTTGTGCAGCGGCAGCAGGCGCAGGCTATCCGCGGGCGGCTGGAGGAATGGGAACGGACGAATACCGATATCCGGCAGCTGAGACACGATCTGCGCGGGCATCTCAACAACCTCCGTGGGCTGGCGCAGGGCGGGCATTATCAGGAGATAGATGCCTATATCGCCCGGATGGATGCGCAGCTCAGCGGTTATGAGCCAGGTATCCAAACGGGAAACGCCGTTACCGATGTAGTCATCAACGATAAGCGGCAGCAGGCCGCGCAGCTGCAGATTGATTTTAAGGCGGATTTCTGCTATCCATCCTCAAAGGGTTATGACGCGTTTGATATCGGCGTTATCCTCCACAACCTTCTACAGAATGCGCTGGAGGCCTGCGAAGGGGTAGAGGCCGGGCAGCGATACATTGTTTTGACCGGCCGGCAGAAGGGTGCTTTCTTTTTGCTGGAGGTTAAAAACCCATTTGCAAGGGAGGCGGCGCTGGAAGAGGATGGGCTGCCTGCCACCATCAAGCGGGGGGAGGAGCCGCATGGGCTGGGTCTGCCGGGTGTGCGGCGAACGGCGGAGAAATATGCGGGGGAAATGGAGATAACGATGCAGGGGCAGGAATTCTGTATAACGCTTTTGCTGCAGGAAAAGGAATAAATACAGCTGGGAGGACTATCTATGCGCATAGGGAATTTCTATTCAGGCTATACGCCGCTTTTGAGAGGGGCGAATCAGGGGAGGGGTACTTTGAACAGCACCATTTCCTCCGGCAAAAGAAAGGCACCTGCCGGGGTGAATACGCTGGAGGACCTGCTTTCCGGACACTATAAAAATTCCTACGGGGTAGAGGGAATGTGTGTCACCGGCCGCAAAAACTGGAGAAAGATTATAGACGTATCGGATGAGATGAAACAGCATGTTCTGGAGGATGTAAAAAAAGCCTATTACCAATATAACGGGATGTCCGGCGATAACGAGGCAGAGTGGGAGGCCTATGCCCGCGGGCTGAACGAGTACTATAAAACCCTGAAGGTGGAGGACCGCCTCTCCGCGGCCTGGACACTGAATCAGCTGCACCTGGAAATTTCGGGAATCGTTACCCGCTCTATTCAGGAGAAGATTCCCGGCTGGACAGCGGGACAGCCGGTTTCCCATGTTTTGCTGGATGAAATTTTTGCGGATAGACGTATCACCTCACTGGTGGATGAAAAGCCGGCCGGTGGAATACGGTGGGATAAAACCGGGGACAGAATTGTTCTTTCTCAAGGGTCAGTGCAGCAGGGCCTGTCATCTGCAGAAGAAAACCGGCAGCTGGCAAAGGAGCTCATACAGGCGGTGCAGGCAGCGAAAACGAAGGCAGAGGAAAATTTGGAAGCCGCTGAACCGAAAAAAATGCAGGAGGAAGAGCAGGAGTCTGAGCGGCAGAGCGGTGCGGTTGCTTTTAATGCGGCCAAACGCGCGCGGCAGTTGGCGGCCGCCTCATCGCGCGCGCAGGTGCAGGCCGTTTTGAGCCTGCTGCGCCAGGATCTGGATGACTGCAAATATGGCCTGGAGAACGGTATGTGTGACCAGGCCGAAGTAGATAAGGTGAAGGCGATGATTCAGCAGGCCCAGCGGCGCATGAGCGAGGTTTCCGGAAACAGCGAAGAGGAGCAGGAGGGCGGCTTTGATGCCTTCGCCATCGCTTCGCTGATGTGATCACGAAAGAGAGAAAAATGTGTTGAAGGGCAGCCGGCAATTTTGTCGGCTGCCCCTTTTAAAAGTCTTTTTACCTTTTTGAAGACAGAGCGCTGCTTTATAGGTCCTTTGCCTTTCAATCCGGCGCAGAAAATCCTCAGGCTTTTTTCTTGGCAAAAAATTTGTCGATTTCCTTCTTGATATCTGCCGGCTTTGTGCTTTTCAGCAGATAGCCTGCCGGCTTTAAAGGCATCACTTCAATCATGCTCTCCCTGTCTCTTCTGCTGGTCAGGAAAATAACCGGGATATCTGCAAATTCCTTCTCCGAGCGCAGCATTTCCAGCGTCTGCCGGCCGTTGCAGACCGGCATCTCATAGTCCAACAGAACCAGATCCGGCTGGTTCAGCGTAATGATCCGGATGGCGGCCACGCCGGATTCAGCCAGTGCGACCTCATAATCGCCGCTCAGCAGCTGCTTCATGCCCTGCAGAATGGTAGCAGAATCATCAACCACCAGCACCTTCGGCTTTGCCTCTGCTGTTTCCTGCCTTTTCCGTTCCGCCAGATATTTTTCAACCTCGCTCATGGCGTTTCCCGCTTCAATAGGCGTACCGATGCCATTTTGAAGCAGATGCGGCGCGATGGCGCAAAAAGCGAAATATCCTGCTCCGCCGGTGTTAAACAGCAGGCTGACCTGCAGCTTTTCCCCCTGAAAGACCTTCTGGAATTCTTCATAGGTCAAAAGGTTCTCTTCCTTCAGCTCATAGGAATCCTTCGCGGGGAAATGCTTGATAACACGCTCTACGAACTGCCGGGCAGTATACCGGGTAGCATGCACCAGCATATTATCCAGCTTGTTGGTTTTAATGCCCATGACCTTTCCGACCGTATTGATGAGCAGCTTTTCCTCAAAGACCAGAACAATCTCCTGCTTTTCCTTGCTCTGATCGGTTCCATAAATCAAACGGTAATAAACTCCCCGGCCAAAGCGCTCCCCGTTATAGGCATCGCTGATCATCTGCGATTCCAAATGGAACATATCGAAAACAATCTGCACGATGACCTTTTTTATGGCAGTCAGCTCTTCTCCCGGCAAAAGCGCTTCCCATTTTCTTTCGCTCTTTCCTGTAATGGCGAGATCCTCTGTCAGAGTGTGTCCAATCAGCCAGCCGGCACAGATGCCCAGAAAATGATCGACGGCATCCGGAGAATAGGCGGCCCGTTCGAGCTCCTGTTCGAGCGTTGGCAGGGTAATCTCCCGAAACCCATTATGTATGCGTCTGTGCTGCTCAAGTCCCTCGTAGGAAACAGACTTCATATATGCCTCTTCATCGGTGAAATGCTTCATCGTATGGCTTTTGAAAAACTTGATGCCCTCCTGACAGGCCCACTGGCTGTCCTTCTCCTCTTTCCTGAGAGTAAAAAGTTTGTTGATAATCTTAAAAAGCCGCTGATGCTCTTTATCGATAATCTCCACTCCGATATTGTATTCCTGTTGCCACACAAATTCGGCATCCATATAAAACCCTCCCTATGCTGCTCAAATGCAGAATTTCTGCAACCTTTCATTAAAATACTTTTTGTCTCTGCCAGTCTTTTATATTTGAAGCTGCCTTCTGAACGCGGATAATACCCGGTATATGCGGGAAGCCATGACGGGCGGATGGTTTTATCAGCCGTCCATCCCGCCGCACGGGGAAAGGAGAGAGAAAGAGAGAAAACAGGGCCGTCGGGTAATAGCGACGGCCCTGATGCAGCTGCAAATCTCCTTGCGGTTATTCCTCAGAAAATCAGGATAGGGGAAGCTTATGCAAGTGTCTTTGCAAAGTCCTCGCCGAATCGGCGGGCATTCTGCAGGTCGCTTTCGCTTGGAACAAAGTTAAAGCGCAGCCCTTCGCCGAAAACGGCGAGCTTCAGCTGATTCAGACGGCTGATGAGGGCGGGAACCGCTTCGCCGCTCCAGCCAAACGAGCCGAAGACGGCTACCGGGCGCTTTTGCATGTTGATGGCGTCTACATGGGAAAGAAGCTGCCAGACAGGCGGAACCGCGTCGCGGTTGAGTGTCGGGGAACCGATGAGAAAGGCATCCGAACGGGCCATCAGCGCGCCGAGCGTGCCCATGTCGTGCTCAATGATGTTGTAGAGGGTAACCTCCGCTTCCGGCTTCACCGAAAGGATACCCTCCCGAATGGCTTTCGCGGCGCGGCCGGTGTTTCCGTAGGCCGAGCAGTAGAAAATCGGAATCAGCGGATGCTCGTTGGATACGGGTTGCGACCAGGCACGGTATTTCTCCATCACCTCGGGCAGCAGGCCCTCTTTCGTAAGCACCGGTCCATGTGAAGTGCAACAGCGCTCAATGGGAAGTCCGGCAATCTTTTCGAGCCCCTTGAGTACATAGGGTTTAAACGGCCCGAAAATGGCGCCGAAATAGTTTTCAAGTGCCGAATCATAAGCCTTCGGATAGGTGATATGGACGTCCACCATCCGCGGCTCACAATAATGAGAACCGAAGAAATCGCAGGAAAAGAGTGTCTTTTCCGATTCCAGCCAGGTGAACATGCTGTCCGGCCAGTGCAGGAAGGGGGCATTGATAAAGCGCAGCAGCTTGCCGCCTCCGAGGTCGAGCGTCTCCCCATCCTTCACAACGCGCGGGACAAGGTCTGGGCGGTTGGTGATATTTTTAAGATAGATGGAGGCCGCCTGCGAGCAGATGACCTGCGCCTGCGGAGCGGCGTTCAGCAGCCGGTCAAGCGCTCCGCTGTGATCCGGCTCGGTGTGGTTCAGAATAATATAGCTGATTTCCTCCGGACTGCAGACCTCCCGGATATTTTCCAGAAATGCATCGAAATAGGTATCGTGGCAGGTTTCAATGAGCGCGGTTTTTTCGCCGCGGACCAGATAGGAATTATAGGTGGTGCCGTATTCGGTGTACATAACGATGTCGAAAACGCGCATGTTCGGGTTAAGTACCCCTACCGAATAGATGGAATCAGAAATTTTTATCACAAAAAATCCCTCTTTATATATTTTATGAAGCAGCCCTGTTAAAAAGAGCGGAAAGGGGTATTTTCCACTTTTACCAGCCCAAACAGAGGCCAGTTCGCAAAAAAAGGCAGACAACAACCGCGCCCTACAAGGGAACAGCACTTTTCAGGGCGGATAAGGCAGCATATCAAAGGCTGCCCGCAAAATACCGCAAGCTCTTTTGGCCTCTTCATGGGCAGCCCAGGCTTTATTTACGCAGCCTCAAACATTGATTTATCAACACCGCACATCGGGCAAACGAAGTCCTCGGGAACATCCTCCCATTTGGTGCCGGCGGCAATCCCGTTTTCCGGGCTGCCTTTTGCCTCATCATAAATGTATCCGCAGACAGTGCATACGTATTTCATCTTAAAAAATCCTCCTCTATATTTTGATGAATTTTCTTTCAATTTCAATATACCCCAAATAGGTATACTTGTCAATAGGAACGGCCAGCTTCTGTCTACAGTATGCCCGGTTTTTCGGCCGGTATACCCATTTTTACCGCTGTTCCTTCGGATCCTTTTCCCGGACATGCTCCTTCTCTCCGGCAGGCGGCTCCTGCGGCGGGAAAATGCGCTCCGCCTGCACCTTGGCGATTCTGCGGTCGGTAACCTTGAGCACCGAGAAGACTACATCCTCCACCTGAACGCTCGGATGCTCCCGTTCGCCGGGGATATGCCCGAGCATGTCGATAATCATCCCTCCCAGCGTATCGTAGTCGGCATCCTCCGGAAATTCAAGGTCCATCTGCTTGCCGACCTCATCGAGCGAAACCGAGCCGCTGAAATTGTAAAGGCCCTCGCAGACCTTCTGAATTTCCTCCTCCTCGTTGTCATATTCATCCTGAATATTGCCGACAATCGACTCGAGCAGGTCCTCCATCGTTACAACGCCGGAGGTGCCGCCATATTCGTCGACGACGATGGCCATCTGCACCTTGCTCTCCTGAAAGGCGCGCAGCAGCTCCTTGCAGCTGTTGGTTTCCGGTACATACATCGCTTCGCGCATAATCGAACTGATGGCTACGCTGTCATAGTCTGTCCGGCCGATAAAAGGCAAAATATCCTTTACATAAAGAATGCCGATTACATTATCGATACTCTCCTCATAAACCGGCAGACGGGAGAAGCCGTGCTCCACCACTTTGGGCAAAATCCGGGAGATCCGTTCATCCGCCTCCACGGCGAGCAGCTCGGTGCGATGGGTCATCACATCCCCGGCAGTCCGGTCATCGAACTCGAAGATGTTATCAATCATATCCTTCTCGCTCTGCTCAATGACTCCTTTTTCGTTGCCGACATCCACCATCATGCGGATTTCTTCCTCGGTCACATGCTCCGGCTCCTCACCCGGATTGATGCGGGCCAGACGCAGAACTCCGTTCGCAGCGGCATCCATCAGCAGGGTATAGGGACGCTCGATGCGGTATAAGGCCATCAGGATGCCGGACAGGTGAAAGGCAATCCCTTCCGCATAGAGTATGCCGAAGCGCTTGGGGACCTTCTCGCCGAACACCACCAGCAGCAGACAGAGCAGCAGGCTGATGAGCACCAGCGAGAGAAAGCGCAGACCTCTTGCAGGCAGGGGGATGAAGCTCAGCAGTCCGGCCAGCGGCAGATAAAAGCTGGCCGCGGCTGCAGCTGTCAGCAGCTTTGAGAGGGTGGAGCCCACCTCAATGGTAGAGAGAAAGCGGGAGGGCTCATCAACCAGAAAGAGGATGCGCTTTGCGTGTTTGTCGCCGGATTCCGCCATCCGGCGCAGTTTTCCATCGTTGAGAGAGATAACGGCGGCCTCGCTCAGCGAGAAAAAGGCGCTGCAGAGAAGGAAAAAAATCAGAAGGACGAGATAGGTGGCAGGGTTACTGTCAGGGTCAGGCATCTTTTGTCGTTTCTCCTTTTTCAGTTGTTGACAGGGCTGGCCCGGGAAAAAGATATCCGCAGGGCCACCTGTTTTTCTCCCTTATATATTACTGTAGGCCCGGCGGGTTGTCAACAGCAATTTGGCGGATGAAGCGGGCGCTTTGCTTTGCCCGAAAGCTGTCTTTCGCCGGGGCGGGCGGCGCCGTCTGCTTTTAGAGAGCGTCCCGCTGCATTTTAAGCAGCCGGGTGAGCTCCTCCAGCGATTGGCAGACCATGTCCGGCGAAAGGGAGCTGCCGGCAAGGTCCTGCAGCTTTGTTTCCCCGCTGAGCACCAGAATGGAGGTAACGGCGGTCTTATCCGCTACAGCAATATCAGTATAAAGCCGGTCCCCGACAACGGCCAGCTCCTCCTCCCGGCAGCCGGTGTGCTTTATCAGGTAGCGGAGTGTCTCCCGGGAGGGCTTGCCAAAGAATTCACACTGAACGCCGGTGGAGGCTTTGATAAGCGCCGCCATTGAGCCGCAGTCGGGGATGAAGCCGTTTTCGACCGGACAGTTAAAATCGGGATTCACGCCGTAAATCGTTTTTCCGGCGCGCACCATGTTGCAGGCGATCACCAGTTTTTGATAGGCCAGCGTTGTATCAAAGCCGAGAACAACATAGTCGGCCTCCTCCCCTCCTAAGGGGATGCCGCCCTGGCGAAAGGCCTCCTCAAGCAGCGGGGTGCCGACCAGGTAGGCGCTCTCTCCCGGCCGGTTTTTTAACAGCCAGTCGATGATAACGCCGTTTGAAATCAGCATGCGCTCCCGGGGGATATGGATGCCCATACGGGCGAGCTTTTGAAGATAGGCCTGCTCGTTTTTCGAGCTGTTGTTTGTAAAAAAGCAGTAGGTCTTTTGGCACTGCTCCACCGTTTTCAAAAATTCCGGTGTAAAGTCGAACAGCCGGTCTCCCAGATAGATGGTACCATCCATATCCAGAACAAAACATTTGATTTTTTTAAGCTTTTCGGCCTTTTCCCTGTCGGTCATTTTCTTCCTTCTTTCGTTTTTTACCGGGCGCCTCATTTCCGGGCCAGGCTTTCGTTTGAACCGGAGAGACTACTGCACCTGAAAAGTATAGGAAAGCAGCCCGCCATCAGGATGAAGGCTGACCCGGTATTCGCCGGGCTCAAGCTGAATGTTCAGCGAGAGATAGATAATCGTGCTGAACATTTCATTGTTTCCCCATACGCTGACCAGCCGGGGTGCGCTGTTGCCGCCGCCCGAGAGGGTGGTAACAGCAGGCTCAAGTCCGATAGAATCAATCGGCTCGCGGATAGCCAGCTCCAGTGTCGTACGGCCGGAGGAATTGCTCACCGTTACGCCGGTGATGGCGTTGGTCTCTTCCGGCTGCTCGGGCAGGGCATCCACCTGGGTAATACGGGCACTGTCCACAAATTCCGGGGTATTTCCCTTCCGGTCAACCGCTACCAGATAAAGGCGCGTGTGATTTTCGGGAACTTCGGTAAGGGTCAGCTGATTGCTGCCGGCAACCAGCTCCATTTCCCGGGCATTCTGCAGCATCCAGGAAACAGAGGGCTTGTTTTCCTCTTCGCTCATCGTGATACAGTAGACGGTGCCGGGTTTATCCGAGCTGAAGTCTGCCCGCAGCGTCCCATCCGGCGTGCGTTCGGCGGTGATAATGCCGATAGCCGGATAGGTCTCCGCATAAAAGCGGCCGCTTGCTTTGCTGCCATCCGGGAAGGTGATTTCTACCTGATAGTTGTTTTTGCTCATGAAATAATAGTTTTCACGCAGGTAAACCCGATAGGTCCGGTTATCCTCTGTTTCCACCCGGCCGAGAGTCAGCGCGGCCTGCGTGGGGCAGCTGGCATGAAAAGCAGAGAGCTCCAGGGGAGCAGCGGTAGGTTTATTCAGCGTAACCGTGAAGCCATAATCGGAAATCTGTTCGACAGAGACGAGGGCATAGCCCTCTGCATCCGGCGCTGCCTCCGGTTCTGCGTCAACGCTCAGCGGCAGGAACAGGCCGGAAAGATTCTCGCCCGCCGTGTCTGCAGCGGCAAAATAGAAGGAGTAGCCGGTCTTTTCCGAAAGCCCCTCCACCGTAAAGGTGTTTGATCCCGCAGAAAATGTCCGGGATTCGCCGGTGGAATACAGCTCCCAGGAATTCTGCGGCGCGCTTCCTGCGGTCAGCGAGCGGGCTGCAGACTGAGGAACAGCCACATAGTAAAGCAGACCTGCCGTATCAGAAATGAAGGTGATTTCGGCGCAGGAGGGGGAAAGGCGCCTGCTTTCAAAATCGCGCAGCTCCGGAGAGAGGATATTGACAGTAAACGTCTGCTCAAGCTGCCGCCCATCCGGCAGGGAAATCTGCAGGTAGTAGGTGTTTTCCTTATAATAGGTGGTGCTGAGCGTATAGATACGGTTTTTCTGTGGCCCGGAGGGCGAGTCCGCGCGGAGAATGGTCATGTCGTTTCCCGCGGGGCAGCGGATATAGAAGTCAGAGGCGTTCAGCTCCACCGGAGCACTCAGCTCAACGGTTACCTTGCCCATCGAGGGAACGATTCCTACGATTTTAATCTCCTCCGGCTGCTGAGGTTCAGAAGAAGAGCCGGAACTGGAACCGGAGTCAGAATCAGAACCGGAGCTGGAATCTGAGCTGGAACTGGAGCTGGAACCGGAATCAGAACCGGAACCGGAGGGGTAGCGGGAGCTTTCCCACTCTTCCAGTGAGCTGACCGAGGGGAGGCCCTGCACGGCGGAAGGGGAGGACGAATAGGCTTCTCTGACCGAAGCACTTTTATGGATGTTCACCTGTGCTTTGACATTTAAAACGCGCAGAAGGCCGGCCGTTGCCCCCTTTTCTACCGAAAGCCTTGCCGGGCCGGCGACAGTGACATTTTCCGCCTTCCCGCGAAGAAGGGTCTGACAGCCGGAATAAAGAGAAAGCTGCGTAACGCGGCTGGATGGTTCAAGGATAACCGCAATATCGCTCAAAAATGAGCTGCGTATCGAGATGGCGTCGAATATCCCATCGAGTGAAAGGGTTTTCTGGTTGCGCAGGGTGATGTTGCGCCTGCGCCCATCCGGCTGGGTGAAAAGCAGCAGCAGATCGCCCTCGTCATCTGAATGCAGCGTAAGGCGGGTGGGACTTTGAATGGCATAGCTTGCCGTTACCTGCTGTCCCTTTAAAAATTCGAGCTTTCCGTCTTTCATTCGAACGGAATAATCTTCGGGGGAGGGGGATGTGCTGCTGAGCGAGGCAGCCGCGCCGCAGGCGAGGGTAAACACCAGCGCCGCCGCGCAGAGGATGGATAGCACATGTTTAAGCATGACAGACCTTCCTTTCGTCAAGTCCGGCCGCTCCCGGCCACCTCCCTGCAGTGGTGAAACTGTCGGGGAGGGCCGTGCGGCCGGAGAGGATTTTCACCATGTCCCCTATTATAAAGGAACAGGCTTTTACTTGTCAATGACTGGGAAAGGCTAAAACGGAAAAAGGCGCTCTTACTGAAAGAGAAGAGCTCATGCAGACTCCCCTGTCTCCTCTGCCTCTGGCCGGGGCAGGTTTTCCGGGGGAAGGAGGCGCTCAAAAACCTCTTTGGCCTGCAGCTGATCCAGGGAGAAGCTGTAGAGCGGGTGGCGGCGCTGATATTGCCGCTGCATCTGTGTCAGGATGGCCTCCAGCTCAGTCTGCTTTTCAGGGAATGCCTGGTGCAGCTCTTCCAACTGGGGGGCAGCGGTGTAGCTGAGCTCCTGAAAAAAGCCGCTGTCAAAGGGGATATTCCCCTTTTCCATCTGCCGGATGTTCCAGGAGGCGGTCAGGCGTTCGGTATTGAGAAGGCTAATCAGGCAGAGGGCGAAAAACCCTGTAAGAAACAGCAGCCGGATGACGGGCAGCCGCTCATAAATGCAGCGGATTACCAGCAGCATAAGCCCTATAAAGATGACGCCCATCCCCCAGAGGGTCAGAATCCGCCGGATGCTCATGCCATAAACGGAGATATAGAGCAGCATCCGGCGAAGCGCGGAGGCGAGGATGATGAAATCCCCTAGGCAGAGGGTGAGAGCCAGTGCTCGGATGCTGTGCGGGAGATGGTTTTCCTTCGCGCGGGTAAAAATTAAAGCCAGCAGTGCCGCGCCAAAAATAATCGCCGATGCGGCGCAAAGCTCGAAGAAGCCGCGGCGGGCATAGTCCGAATAGGTCATCTCCCAAGCGGCGCGCGTCTGTTCGCCACCGAAGAGATAGGCGAACTGGAAGCCGACAAAGCAGAGGGTAATCGCGCAGATGCAGCCTAAAAAGGCGCCGCTGGCCAGAGTCGGAATGCGAAAAAGAGCCGCCTTTTCAGAAGCTGTCTGTTCCCTCTTAAAAAAGCGCGCGCACAGCAGCCGCGCTGCCAGCAGCAGCCCCAGCGTGCCGCCGAGCATAAGGTCACAGAAAAGAGAAGCGGGGGTAAGGCGCAGTGAGCGGAAAAAGGTCTCCATGGCCGCGCCGAAAGCGGCATCCGCCGCGGAGAAGAGAAGCAGCAGAATGCCGCCTACCGGCGTCGCCAGCGCCAGCCCGAGCAGGATGGCCGCCCCCGCGCGCACCGCCCGGGATTTGGTGGAGCGCAGCGAGCCCAGCGCCGAAAAGGGCAGACCCAGATGAACAAGAGGCTCTCCCGCCAGCCGGCTCAAAAGGGAGAGGATGGTCCCGGAGGAGAAGGGGGAGCCGCCTTCCAGCGTGGCCAGCTGCAGCGCAAAGCCGGCGAGAAGCCCCAGCGAGCAGAGCCAGCGGGTGGAGGGGGTATAGTGCAGAGGATACCCCGCGGCTGTCAGCAGCAGCAGAAGCCCCAGCAGGCGAAAGTCGCGGCCTGCCCGGTCCCTGAAAGGGAAAAAAAGCAGCGCCTGCAGCCCGGTGGCCAGCAGCAGCACCGAAAGCCCGGTGGGATATAGCAATGTCATCTCCACCATCAGTATCCCGAATGCCAATCCGCCCAGGGTAAGGGCGGCGCCGGCAGGGCTGGCAGAGGCCTCTTTCAGCTGCTGGTAGCGGCGCTGCGCCTCGGCTGCTCTGGCGGCATAGTCAGAAACAGGGGCGGGCAGGGCTTCGGCCGCTTCCCTTTGATATTCGTTCATCGCTTTTCCTCCTCATTTTCCTCCGGTTTTTCCGGCAGATATTCCAGCAGGTCCCCCGGCTGGCAATCGAGCACCCG
This sequence comes from Provencibacterium sp., assembly GCA_022792175.1. Lineage (GTDB taxonomy): Bacteria > Bacillota > Clostridia > Oscillospirales > Ruminococcaceae > Harryflintia. Next base: position 2,872 of record JAAWAN010000028.1, on the reverse strand, counting down.
GCAGAGCTCCTCGAGCGTTGAAAAGCGGATGGCCCGGGCTTTATTGGTTTTCAGAATGGAGAGATTGGCGGTGGTAATGCCGATGCTTGCGGCCAGCTGCTGCGAGCTCATCTTCCTGCGGGCGAGCATGACATCTACATTGACAATGATGGGCATGGTGTTCCTCCTTGCTTTTCCGGCAGATTTTTATCCGGGCTTCTGTCCTCTGGTTCTTCAGATGGTCAGGTCATTTTCCTGCTTATACTGCGCCGCCTGAAGAAACAGCTCGCTTAAAATCAGCACCAGAATGGCCGCGAAGGTGAAGGCCAGTCCCACCAGAACGACAAAAACGGAGGGCAGAAGCAGCGTTCCCAGCAGATATCCCAGGCCGATGGGCGCGCACCAGAAGGAGATAGCCCGCACCCGCCGCGCCGTTGAAAAGGTGAAGGGATTTCCGCCGACGATATCATGCAGGATTTTGCGCCCATGGCAGAGAATAATGAGCGCGCAGGCGCCGGAGAGATAGAGCAGCGCCAGCATGCAGCCATACTGCCGCCCGGGAAGGAGCCGGCCATAAGAGAAAAGGAGATACTCTTTTAAGAGCCAGGGGAGAAACAGAATAACCGCCGCGCCCAGCCCGATGCAGAAAATGCACAGCCCTTCCATAACCCGGCTGAGCGTTTGAACAGATTTTGATTGCATTTTTTATCCGACCTTTCCTGAAAGTCTTTGAGCGGCCGGCTTTTAAGCAGAGACCTCCGGCCTCTTTTAAGATAGCATTGATATTATTGTTTGTCAATAATTATTTTATGATATTTAGAAATTAATCATTTTAAAACAGTAATTACAGAAACCGATTGATCTCTGAAATAAAAAGACCGGGCGCCCTTTTCAAGAGGCGCCCGGTCAGGAGAAATAGATATTTAGATAGGATAATCGGCTTCGGACCGCAGACGGTATCTGCAGCAGGGTAAAGTGCGGATGGGAGGATTCAGAGCGCCTAAAGGCTCAGTCCTTTTTTCTCCAGCCATCGAGCAGGGCTTCTGCCTGCCGGTAGAGCACCGGCGTAATTCCCGGATAGGTCAGCGCCTGCGGGAGCGAGGAGAAGGGGCGTATCTCCGCCATCTCGCTTTCGGGCAGCGGGTTTAAGCGGCGGATGAGGGCGGCGAACACCACGCCGTTTGAGCTCCCCTCTTCATCCCATGCATGGTAGTCAAAGAGGGGATAGATATCGAAATCTGCCGCGCCGGATTCCTCGAAGAGCTCCCGGCGGGCGGCCTCAAGCGGCGTTTCGCCCGGCTCAATGTGTCCCCCCTGCGTTTCCCAGGTCTCCCGCTGCCGGTGGCGGGAGAAGAGCAGCTCTCCTTTATAGACCGAGAAAACGACCACATATTTATAGGGCTTCAGCGATTCGAGCGGGGCTACCCGGCAAAAAACCATCTAGTTTTCCTCCTTTGTGAAGTAGCAGTCGATAATATTCTCGGCCATCCGTTTCATATAGACCGACATCGCCGACATTGAAAGCAGCAGCACTAAAAGATCCTTGCGGCTCTGGAGCTCAATGGGGGAGGCGCGGAACATCTCGCGGATGACCTCGGGCATTTTCTCCCGCTCAATCTGCTTGAAGGTCAGATACTGCCGGTAGCATTCCTCCAGCTCTTCGGCCGAAAAGCCCTCCTCGGCATAAGCGCCGGAAAGCACCCGCTTAATCTCCTGAATGGTCAGCGTATTTTTCATGCTGTAGACCATCAGCATCTGAATAATGTGCTCGCGCGAATACTTTTTTCCCTTGACCGGCTTGAGCACGCCCTCCTTGCTGTAGTTGTTGATCATCGTTTTGGTCAGCAGCTTGTCCTCGGGGAAGCGCTTGTTGCCCCTGAGGTTTTCATCAAAAATCGTAATAATCTGGTCCATATACAGGTCCAGATTGGGTATCTGCTCGGGCCGGATATCCTCATCCGCAAAAGAGCGGAGCACCAGCTCGAGGATTTCCTCCTTCATATCTGCCATGGGCAATTCCCCCGTATAGTCTGCATTGATCTGCGCAAGCTGATTATAGCAAAAAAGGGCCGGAAATTCAAGCAAGGGGTTGATTTTTAAACAATATGTGGTATAATGATTTCATAAAGTAGTTTCAGATACTATATATAACAATTATTAGAATATGAGGTGAAGTTATGAGCAGCTACTTTAATCATGCGCGGGAGCCAGTCAACAGTTTTACCCACTTTATCGGTGCGGCCCTGTCGGTATTCGGAACCTTCCTTCTGGTATTCGGCACACTGCAGGACCCGGCTTTTTCGGTGCGCATTCTGGCTGGAGGGCTGGTTTTCGGCCTTTCGCTGGTAGCGCTGTATTCCGCCAGCTCGCTTTATCACTATGTCAACTGCCCGGCGCAGATTTTAAAACGGCTGCGCAAACTGGACCATGCGATGATCTATGTGCTGATTGCCGGAACCTATACCCCGATTTTTCTTCGCTTTTCGCAGGGGCAGGCGGGGGTGCGCCTGTGCGCGGCTATGTGGGGGATTGCGCTGGCGGGCATCATCCTCAAAGTGCTCTGGATGGAGGCGCCCCGCTGGCTTTCCACCCTGCTCTATGTGGCGATGGGCTGGGCGATCGTCTTTGATCCCTCCACCCTGCGCAGCATGCCGGGCGGCTGCATCGCGCTGATTGCGGCGGGCGGCCTGGCCTATACCGCCGGTGCGGTTATTTATGGGGTGAAAAAGCCGAATCTTTTGAAAAGGCTGGGCTTTCATGAGCTGTTTCATCTGTTTGTGCTGCTGGGAAGCCTGCTGCACTTTCTGGCCATCTACCAGTATGTGATTTGAAATATCGCATCGAAAAAAAGCTTTCATTGAAAAAGGCGATGGGAGGGCGGCTGCCCTCCCAT
>JAAWAN010000027.1 GCA_022792175.1 Provencibacterium sp. | reverse complement strand
GTGTCTATGGTATAATAGCCGCAAGCAGCTATTATACGCCGATTTATTCGGCCGCCCTACGGGCATGGCCGGATTATACCATAGCCACTTTGTGTCTATGGTATAATAGCCGCAAGCGGCTATTATACGCCGATTTATTCGGCCGCCCTACGGGCATGGCCGGATTATACCATAGCCACTTTGTGTCTATGGTATAATAGCCGCAAGCGGCTATTATACGCTGATTTATTCGGCCGCCCTACGGGCATGGCCGGGAGAGGAAGACCAAAAATGACGAAAAACGGCAGAGGAATGCCTGAAAGGAAGACGGCGGCAAAGGGGGGCTGCTGATGGGACGTATACTGGGAAAAATGTTGCTCACCCTAGTGGCGCTTGCGGTGCTGGGTTATGCGGGCTTTCAATATTGGCGTTTTACACACAGGGAATATCAAACCCAGCCGGCCATTGAATATGTCATCAGTCAGTCGGTCAGCGCGAAGGGGATTGCCATCCGGGAGGAAACGGTGCTGGAGGGATATGCACACGAGGACCTCAGCTACCTTTATATGGATGGGACCCACGTTTCGATGGAAATGCCGGTGGCCCGCATTGTAAAAAGCCAGGAGGAAATCAACGACCAGATGAAGCGCGATGCCCTGCAGCGGGAGCTGGAAAACCTGGAAGCCGTCGCTGTTTCGGCGGATGTGCTCATCCTGCAGAATGACACGGTGACCCAGCGCATCTATGCGGATATTGACACCATCAGCGCGAACGCAGCGCTGGGCAATCTCTCTCGCGCAGGAGATATCAAATATGATATTCTCACCCAGCTCAACCGCCGCAGCCTTGCCACCTCGCGCGCGGGCAGCGAGGAGCAGGAGGAGCCGTTTGCCGCACGCATCGAACAGCTGACGCGTACCATCGAAAGCTATGGCCTTGAGGAAACCACCGAGGAGAATGCTGTTCTGGCGCCCGCGCCCGGCTATTTCACCAAAACGGTGGATGGCTTTGAGGAGCTTCTCACCTTTGAAACGATGGAGGAGCTCACGGTGGATGAATTTGTGGACTATATCAACGCCCCGCAGGAAAATGACGGGGAGAGCATCGGCCGGATTATTACCAACCATATCTGGTACTATGCGGTGGTTATCAATTCCTCTCAGGCGCAGCTGTTTACCGAGGGGTACCGGGTAGAGCTCGACTTCGGCATGACCAACCAGAGCCCGTTTCTGGCGACGGTCCATAAAATCCTTTCCGAGCGGGACGGCGCGCGCTCGATCGTTATCTTCGAGTGCAACGAAATGAGCGAGGAGCTCTCCAACATGCGCAGCCGCAAGGTGGATATTTCGGTCAGCGAGATGAGCGGCTACAAACTCCCGCTGGAATGCAAGCGCTATCAGAATGACCAGGTGGGCGTTTATGTGCAGGAGGCCTCGGTCATTCGTTTTAAGCCGGTGGAAATTTTATATGAAAACGAGAAGGAGGATTATCTCATCCTCAGCACCACCTTTAAAAAGGACGGGTTGGGCCTTGACAGGTTCGATGAGGTAATTATAGGGGGGTATGGTCTCAGAGATGGTAAAGTGCTTAAACAATGAGATAACAGAGGATACACTGCTCCAGCGCATTGGGATTATTCGCGAGAATATCCGCACGGCCGCCCTCTCTGGCGGCTTTGACCCGCAGAAGGTGCGGCTGATGGCGGTGACCAAATATGTCGGCGCCGAGGCGGTGCTGCGCGCGGTGCAGGCGGGGATTACCCTTATCGGCGAAAACCGCGAGCAGGCGCTCTCCCAGAAGCTGCCGCTGCTGCCGCGCGAGCAGCTTCAGGTGCATTTTATCGGCCATCTGCAGCGCAACAAGGCTGCGCGGGTGGTGCGCATGGTGGATATGGTGGAATCGCTCGATTCCCCCGCGCTGGCGGCCGAGCTGGAAAAACAGGCCGCCGCTCTGGAAAAAACGCTCCCGGTGCTTATTGAGGTAAATATTGGAAAGGATTCGAACAAATCGGGCATTGCGCCGGAGACGGCGGCCGGCTTTGCCGAAAGCCTGCAGGCCTTTCCGCACCTGCAGCTGCGGGGGCTCATGACAATTCTGCCGCTTGGAGCAGCGCAAATTGAGACAGAGCGCTATTTTTCACAAATGCATGCACTTTATGTTGACATTCAGGAGAAAAACAGGGATAATGGAAACATAGACTGCCTGAGCATGGGGATGTCTGGAGATTACAAGCTCGCTGTGAAATATGGAGCAAATCTGGTGCGGTTGGGAACAGTCCTTTTTTCATGAGGCCTCATGGTTTCCGAATGACCCGCGCGAAAGCCTTTAAGGAGAATATACGCGATGAATATTATGGACAGGATCAGAGGATTTATAGGGGTCGAAGAGGATGAGGAATATGAAGATGAGCTGGATGTTCCGGGAAGCGCGCCGCAGTCTCCTGAGCGCCCGATAGTGGATGCCACCCAGCTTCCCATTGAAGGGGCCGGTGTCAGCGCACGCCGCAGCAACAAGGTTGTCAATATTCATGCGACCACTCAGCTTAAGGTGGTGCTCGTAAAGCCCGAACGATTTGATGATGCCTCCTCCATTGCCGACCACCTGAACCAGAAGCGGACGGTGGTTTTAAATCTCGAATCGGCCAATCGGGAGGTCTCCCGGCGGCTTATTGATTTTCTTTCCGGCGTTGCTTATGCCAACAACGGGCAGATTAAGCGGGTAGCCAACAGCACCTATATCATTACGCCCTATAATGTGGATATTATGGGGGATCTGCTCGATGAGCTGGAGTCCAGCGGTGTGGTGTTTTAATGCCGGCCGCCGGACACGGCGGGCAGGCGGTGCTCTGCGCGCATATAGAGGATTTGTGCGGCTTTGTCCGCCGCAGGGGGATTCCCCGCTTTACCGATTTTCTGGATGAATACGCCCAGTCGGTGGCGCAGGGGGTTCTGCGCAGGCAGGCGCAGGGCTGCCGGTGGATGTGGTATGGCGGCTATGAAGAGGCAGGCCGCCGCCTGCTGGGGATTTTTCCGGAAGGGCAGGAGCCATCGGCAGAAGCCTTTCCGCTGACCGCCCTGCGTACACCGATACCGAAAGGATTTACGCTCACCCACCGCGATTTTTTGGGCGCTGCGCTTGCGCTCGGCATAAAGCGGGAGGTTGTGGGCGATATTCTCATTACCGGAGAGTTTGCCGTTCTCTTTGCTCTGCCGCAGGTGGGCGAGCTTATCTGCCGGGAATTGCGGCAGGCGGGACGCGCGGGCATTTGCTTTACCGAGACCGATGCGCAGGATATCCATTATGTTCAGCGCTTTGAGCAGTCCGAGAAAAGCGTTGCTTCCCTGCGGCTGGATGGGGTGGTGGCAGCGCTTCTCGACTGCGCGCGCAGCGAGGCCGCCGAAAAAATTCTGCAGGGCCTCGTTTCGGTCAACGGGTTTACGGAGGAAAAATGCACGCGGCAGCTTTCGGGGGGCGAGCGCATCTCGGTGCGGGGCAGGGGGAAGTTTATCGTGCTGGCCGATGGGCGCGTTACCCGCAAAGGACGGCAGCTTATCCAGATAAAACGGTTTGTCTAACCAGGGAGGCGGCAGGATGTTATCCTACAACGATATTATCAGCTATAAATTTGAAAAGGCCGGGTTCGGCGGAGGCTACCGGGCAGAGGATGTGGATAAATTCACCATGCGCATAGCGGCCGACTATCAGAAGCTTGAGCAGGAAAAGGCAGAGCTCGAGCAGAAGCTGATGGCGCTCGCGGAAAAGGTGGAGGAATACCGGGAGGATGAGGAGAGCCTGCGCGCGGCGCTTTTGGGCGCGCAGAAGCTCGGGGATAGCATCATCCGCGAATCCAAGCAGAAGTCGGAGGCCATGCTCGCCTCCGCCCGCGCAGAGGCGGACCACCTGGTAGATGGCGCACGCCGCCAGATTGAGCGCGAGCAGGGGGCGCTGACCAAGGTGCAGAAGGAAGCCGCCAACTTTAAAAACCGCCTGCTGCTTATTTATAAGCAGCACCTTGATTTAATCAATTCGATTCCCGGTCAGGAGATGGCCGCTGAGGCGCAGGAGGCTGCGCCTGGGGCGAAAAATCCGCCGGTGCAGCCGGCACTGCAGGAGGAGCCGGTGCTGCAGGAGGAGCCAGCGCCCACAGCCGATTCCTTCCTTCCGCAGGAGCCGCCGGTGGGTGCCGAGTCCCCTGTCCAGCCGGAGAGGGAGCTGCCCTCGCAGACAGACTATGCGCCCCCGGCTTCGCAGCCGCCGGTGCAGCCGGTACGGGAGAGCCGATTTGGAGATCTGCAGTTCGGCGAGGGCTTTGACCTGAGCCATAAATAGCCCGGCGGCCAGAGGGCCGGGATAGAGTAAGAAGCAATAGCAGAGATTTTTTGACGAGGGAGAGGACGAAAGGTGGACTACAACAAGACGCTGAACCTGCCGGTTACCGACTTCCCGATGCGCGCTTCACTGCCGCAGCGGGAACCGGAGATGGCCAAAAAATGGGATGAGGACGGGCTCTATAAGGAGATTATCCGCCGCCGCGAGGGAAAGCCGCAGTATATTCTGCACGACGGGCCGCCCTATGCCAACGGGGATGTCCATTTGGGGACGGCGCTCAACAAGGTGCTCAAGGATATGGTAGTGCGCTATAAAAACCTTGCGGGCTACCGCAGCGACTATGTGCCCGGCTGGGATACCCACGGCCTGCCCATCGAGCGCAAGGCGCTGCAGAAGCTGGGGATCGACCGCAGCAAGGTTTCTCCGGTAGAGCTGCGGGAGCGCTGCCGCGAGTTCGCACTGCAGTATGTTGACAGCCAGCGCTCGGAGTTTAAGCGTCTGGGCGTACTCGGTGATTTTGAGGACCCTTATCTGACGCTCAGGCCCGCCTTTGAGGCGCGGCAGGTTGAAATTTTCGGGAAAATGGTCGAAAAGGGCTATATCTATAAAGGTTTAAAGCCGGTCTACTGGTGCTCCGACTGTGGAACGGCGCTCGCCGAGGCGGAAATTGAATATAACGAGGACCCCTGCAATTCCATCTATGTCAAATTCCGGGTGGAGGATGATAAGGGGCTTTTGTCGGCGGCCGGCATCGACCCGAAGAAGACCTTCTTTGTCATCTGGACGACCACCACCTGGACGCTGCCCGGCAACCTTGCCATCTGCTTGGGGCCGAAATATGAATATGTGGCCGCGAGGGCAGGGGAGGAGACCTATATTGTTGCGCGCGAGCTGCTGGAGCCTTCGATGAAGGCGGCCGGGATTTCCGGCTATGAGATTGCCGCCAGCTTCACCGGAAAAGAGCTGGAGCGCATGACGGCGCGCCACCCCTTCCTCGACCGGCTCTCGCTCATCATCGTCGGCGACCATGTGACGCTCGAGAGCGGCACCGGCTGCGTTCATACCGCGCCCGGACACGGCGTTGAGGACTATGAGGTGTGCGTAAACGGCTATCCGGAAATTCCGATTGTCGTGCCGGTGGATGCGCGCGGCATTTTGACCGCTGAGGCCGGCCCCTTTGCAGGGCTGACGACCGAAGAGGCCAACAGGGCGATTGCGAAGTCACTTGAAGAAAGCGGGCACCTCTTCGCCATCGAAAAGATTATCCACCAGTATCCGCACTGCTGGCGCTGCAAGCAGCCCATCCTCTATCGGGCAACCGAGCAGTGGTTCTGCTCGGTCGATACCTTTAAGCAGGAGACGGTGGAGGCGATTAAAAAGGTGCAGTGGATTCCCGAATGGGGCCAGGGACGCATCACCAACATGGTGGTCGACCGCAGCGACTGGTGCATCTCCCGCCAGCGCTCCTGGGGAGTTCCCATCCCGATTTTCTACTGCGAAAAGTGCGGGCACGAGCATGTGAATGCGGCGAGCGTTGCGGCCGTTTCGGCACTCTTTCGCGAGAAGGGGTCGGATGCCTGGTATACCACCGACCCGCGGGATATTCTCCCTGCCGGTACCCGCTGCGAAAAGTGCGGCGGCGAAACCTTTACCAAAGAGAACGATATTATGGATGTCTGGTTCGATTCCGGCAGCTCGCATGCAGCGGTGCTTGATGAGCGCCCCGAGCTGCGCTGGCCGGCCGACCTCTACCTTGAGGGCGCGGACCAGTACCGCGGATGGTTCCAGTCCTCCCTGCTGACGGCCATCGCCACCGGGCGGGGGCAGGCGCCCTACCGCACGAATGTCACCCATGGCTGGGTGGTGGACGGCGAGGGGCGCAAGATGTCTAAGTCCCTCGGCAACGGGATAGAGGCCAGCGATATTATCGAGAAATACGGCGCGGATATCCTGCGCCTCTGGGTGGCCTCCTCGGATTATCATGCGGATATCCGTATTTCTAAGGAGATTCTCTCCCAGCTCTCCGAGTCCTACCGCAAAATCCGCAACACCGCCCGCTATATTCTGGGGAACCTGCAGGGCTTTGACCCGAACAGCGACTGCATCCCCTTCGAGCGGATGCCGGAGGTGGACCGCTGGGCGCTGGCGCGGCTGGATGAACTGCTCGAAAAGGCAAAGGCCGCCTATGATGCGTTCGATTTCCATATCGTTTTCCATGCCATCCATAACTACTGCACGATTGACCTCTCGAACTTCTATCTGGATGTCATTAAGGACCGGCTGTATACCGAAAAGGCGGACGGTGAGAAGCGCAAAAGCGCGCAGACGGCCATCTACCACATTCTGCGCACGCTTGACCTGCTGCTGGCCCCCATTCTCTGCTTTACCGCCGAGGAAATCTGGAAGTATCTGCCGGAGGATAAAAACTACGACAGCGGCTCGGTGATGTTCGGCGAGCTGCCGCAGGCCGGCCGCTTCACCGAGTCCCCCGCCTTTATGGAGAAATGGGAGAAGCTGCATGCGGTGCGCGACGATGTCAATAAGGCGCTCGAACTGGCGCGCGGGGAGAAGAAGATCGGCAAGTCGCTTGAGGCGGCCGTCACCCTCTGCTGCAGCGAGGATGCGCTCTTTGAGCTTCTCAGCGCTCAGGTGGATCTCAAGGATATTTTCATCGTTTCCTCTGTTCTGGTAAAGAAGGCGGAAGACGGCGCCTTCCGCGGCGAGGTGGAGGGACTGTCTGTAACGGTCGGCCGGGCCGCGGGAGAAAAGTGCGAGCGCTGCTGGGTTTACAGCGAAACGGTCGGGCAGGATGCGGAGCACCCGACCCTCTGCAGCCGCTGCGCCGGGGTTGTCCGGTAAAATCACATAAAAGAGGGTTTGGCGGCGCCGCCGACAGTCGGATGCGCCGCCAAACCCTGTCAAAGGGCGTTTCCCCCGAAACGGGAGGCCTTTTCAGGAGTGAACAGCATAAAGCTTATGAAAACGAAGACCTTTCTTTCCCTTTCGCTTTTGGCCGCTGCGGTGTTTATCGGGATTGACCAGCTGCTGAAACACTGGGCGGTGCAGGTCCTGCAGCCGGTGCAGACCATCCGGCTCTGGTCCGGTGTGCTGCATCTGGAATACCGGGAGAACCGGGGAGCTGCATTCAGTATTCTGCAGAACCGGACCTTTCTGCTCATCGGGGTGACCTCGGTGGTTTTGTTTTTGCTGCTCGGCCTTCTGCTGAGCGGCCGGGTGCGTTCCCGCCTTTTTACCGTCAGCCTTTCGCTGATTCTGGCGGGCGGCTTCGGAAATCTGATCGACCGGGTTTTCAGGGGATATGTGGTCGATTATATTTATTTTGTGCCGATCAATTTTCCGGTCTTCAATTTTGCGGACTGCTGCGTTGTCATCGGAACGGGGCTGATGCTTCTCTACTTTCTGGTGGTGGAGCCGCGCCGGGAGAGCGGGGCGGCTGCTGATGGATAAAGAGCAGTACCGGGCAGGGCCTGAGCAGGAGGGCGCGCGGCTGGACAGTGCGCTTGCGGCCCTCTGCAGCGCGGCGCGCACCGAGGTGCAGCGCTGGATAGAGGCGGGGGCCGTTTGCCTTAACGGCCGCCCGGCCAGGAGCAGCGCCCGGCTGAGGGAGGGGGACATCCTTTCCCTTATCCGTCCGGAGCCGGTCGAGTGGCGGGTGCAGGCGCAGCAGCTGCCGCTTCATATTATTTATGAGGATGCGGCGCTGCTCGTTGTCAATAAGCCGAAGGGGATGGTGGTGCATCCCGCGCCGGGCAATCCGGATGGGACGCTGGTCAACGCTCTGCTCTGGCACTGCCGGGGGGAACTCTCGGGGATTGGCGGCGTACTGCGTCCGGGCATCGTCCACCGGATTGATAAGGATACGAGCGGACTTCTGGCCGTCGCCAAAACAGATGCCGCCCACCGCTCTCTGGCGGAGCAGATAGCCGCCCACCGCTTTCTGCGGGAATACCGCGCCGTGGTCTATGGCGCATTGAAAGAGCAGGAGGGAACGGTGAATGCCCCCATTGGCCGCCACCCTGCCGACCGCAAGCGCATGGCGGTAAACGAAAAAAACGGCAAACCCGCCTGCACCCATTACCGCCTGGTGGAGCCGCTTGATGGCTTTTCCCATATCGCCTGCCGGCTGGAGACGGGGCGCACCCACCAGATTCGGGTGCATATGGCGTCCATCGGCCATCCGGTAGCGGGCGACCCGGTCTATGGGCCGAAAAGGGTGATTACCTCTCTGCAGGGGCAGTGTCTGCATGCCAAAACGTTGGGCTTCCTTCATCCGCTGAGTGGGGAAATGCTGCGCTTTGACTGTCCGCTGCCGGAATATTTTACCGAGTTTCTGCGCAAAAACAGTCTGTAGCGATAGGAGGAGACAACCATGCCAAAGCTGAGCGAGCTGCTGCTTTGCAGCGATATTGACGGAACGGCTCTGCGCCGGTCTGAGGGCGTTCCGCCGCGGAATATTGAGGCGGTGCGCCGATTTACCTCTCTTGGCGGCCGCTTTACCTTTGCCACCGGCCGGGTGCCCTACATGGTCCGGGAGGCGGCGGAGCACTTTGCCATCAATGCGCCGATTATTGCTGCCAACGGGGCGATGCTCTGCGAGCCGGGCAGCCTGCGGGTTCTGGAGGAGCACAAGATTACACAGGGGGTACACGAGGCGGCGCGCGAGCTGGTAGCGCTTTTTGACGGCCGGGCGGCGGTCATTATTGATGATGGGGATTTCTACTGCCCGGTAAGTGCTTCTGAAAAGAGCCGGCAGATTGCCTATACCCATCCAATGGTACATACCGATCCCTGCAAAATAGAGGAGGCGCCGAATAGCTGCCATAAAATTCTGATTCTGGCGGAGAATCCGGAGCAGACGGCCGGGCTGCGGGAGGAGATGGAAATTTTCTCCGGCCGCTTCGGCGTCGTCGTCAGCGGGGAGCGGCTGGTGGAGCTGATTCCGCAGGAGGTCGATAAGGGCAGGGGGCTTTTGGCCGTTGCCCGGCGGCTCGGCATCCGTATGGAGAACACGGTCGCCATCGGCGACAACGAGAACGATTTTGAGCTGCTGCAGGCCGCTGCCTTTTCCGCTGCGCCGGCGGATGCCGCACCGGCCGTGCGCGCCCGGGTGAACCGGGTGCTCTGCTGCTGCATGGATGGGGCTCTCGGCATGCTGATTGATGAGCTGATAGAGCGGTGCGAAGCCGGCTGATTCGGGCCCGGCGCCGCTTTTAAAAAGCTTTTCCAATATTTTTATCAAATTATGGGAGGAGAAAATCAGATGACACGCGAAGAAAAAAAAGCGCTGGCTGCCTTCGCCGCCCGGGTGCGCATCGGCGCGATTGAGGGCGTTTACCATGCGAAGAGCGGGCATCCGGGCGGGTCGCTCTCGATTGCGGACCTGCTGGCCGTTTTGTATACGCAGGAGATGAACATTGACCCTCAGAACCCGAGGATGGAGGAGCGCGACCGCTTTGTGCTTTCGAAGGGCCACTGCGCCCCCGCTTACTATGCGGCGCTTGCCAACCGCGGCTTTTTCCCGGGGGAGGAGCTCAAAAAGCTGCGCCAGGTCGGCTCCTTTCTGCAGGGGCACCCGGATATGAAGGGGATCCCCGGGGTGGATATGTCCAGCGGATCGCTTGGGCAGGGCATTTCAGCCGCCTGCGGCATTGCCAAGGCGGCGCTGCTGACCGGCAAAAGCTACCGGGTCTATACCATTCTGGGCGATGGTGAGCTGGAGGAGGGCCAGGTCTGGGAGGCGGCGATGTTCGCGGGCTTCCAGAAGCTGCATAACCTCTGCGTTATCGTGGATAACAACGGCCTGCAGATTGACGGGGATATTGATACCGTCTGTTCGCCCAACCCAATTGACCGCAAATTCGAGGCGTTCGGCTTCAATGTTCTGAATATCCATGCGCATGATTTTGAGTCGATTGCGGCCGCCTTTACGCTGGCGAGGGCGGAAAAGGAGAAGCCGACCGCCATCATCGCCCATTCGGTCAAGGGCAAGGGCGTTTCCTTTATGGAAAACGAGGCGGGCTGGCATGGCTCTGCGCCGAACGAGGAGCAGTACCGCAGGGCGATGCAGGAGCTCACCGAGGCGCTGCAGCGCTGCGAAAACGAATAGGGCAAAAAGCCGATGAAGAAGGGATGGTCGTTACAATGGCTGACGTCATAAAAAAAGCAACCCGCGAGGGCTACGGCGAGGCGCTCGCCGAGATGGCCGCCGAGTGCAGCCGGCTGGTGGTGCTCGATGCAGACCTCTCCAAATCCACCAAAACCGGCTCTTTTTTGAAGGTATGTCCGGAGCGCTTTATCAACTGCGGCATTGCAGAGGGGAATATGATGAGCGTTGCGGCAGGCCTGGCCACGACTGGGCTGGTGCCGTTTGCGAGCTCGTTTGCCATGTTTGCCGCCGGGCGCGCCTTTGAGCAGGTGAGAAATTCGATTGGCTATCCGCACCTCAATGTAAAAATCGGCGCGACCCATGCCGGCATTTCGGTAGGCGAGGATGGGGCGACCCACCAGTGCAATGAAGATATTGCGCTGATGCGCACCATCCCCGGTATGACGATTATCAATCCCGCCGATTTTCTGGAGGCGAAGGCGGCGGTGCGCGCGGCCTATGAATATGAGGGGCCGGTCTATCTGCGTTTCGGGCGGCTGGCGGTTCCGGTCTTTTCGGATAAGGCGGGCTACCGCTTTGAGATCGGCAAGGGCGCGGTCCTTCGCGAGGGGAAGGATGTGACCATCGCGGCGACCGGGCTGCCGGTGCCCTTCGCGCTCGAGGCGGCAAAGCTGCTCGAGAAGGAGGGGATCGATGCGCGGGTGCTCAATATCCATACGATAAAGCCGCTCGATGAAGAGCTGATTCTCGCGGCCGCCGCCGAGACGGGCGCCATTGTTACCGCCGAGGAGCACAGCATCATCGGAGGCCTCGGCGCCGCCGTCTGCGAAACGGTCTGTGCTGCCTGCCCGGTGCCGGTGGTGCGCGTCGGCGTGAATGATGTTTACGGCGTTTCCGGTCCGGCCGAGGAGCTTTTGAAGATTTACGGGCTGACGGCAGAGAATATTGCTGAAAAGGCTAAACAGGCGCTGAGCCTGAAAAAGTAACGGGTCGGATGCATTTCGCTTTTCAGCCAGAAGGCCGAGCCGCCGTTTAAGCCGTTTTTTCTCAAAAAAAAACAGGTGCCTGCCGCGAAAGGCAAAGCCTTTTGCGGCAGGCACTGCTGCAAACGCAAGTATGGATAAAGGGCCGTCCGCTTCAGGCAAGAAGCGCATGCAGCCGGTCGGGGAAGTTGGTGATGATTCCCTCGATTCCTTCGCCGATTAGCCGGCGCATATCGCTTTCTTCGTTGACCGTCCAGGTGTTCACCGTTACCTTCTGGCTGCGGATTTCCGCGAGCGCTTCGGGGATAAGGCTCGAAAAATGCGGATGCAGGCATTCGGCTCCAACGCTTTTGGCGTAGGCCCCGGGGTTTGCCAGCCAGCAGCTGTAAAGCAGCCCGCAGCGGATTTCGGGCGCCTGGCGCTTGCAGCGCAGGATGGAATAGTGATTAAAGGAGGAGAAGAGAATGTGCTCCTCGAGCGAATAGCGCCGGATGAGAGCGATGACCTTCTCCTCCAGGCCGGGATAGTCGATAACGCTGTTTTTAAGCTCGATGTTGGTAAAAAGGCGGGTATTCTTTACCCATTCAAAATATTCCTCCAGCGTTGGAATGCTCTGCTTCGGGTATTTTCCCTTCCAGGCGGCGGAAGCATCAAGAGCGCCCAGCTCGGCGGCGGTGAAGGAGGATACGAGCCCCTCCCCATTGGTCGTGCGGCGGACGTTTTCATCGTGGATAATCACCGGAACGCCATCGCTGGTGAGGTGGACATCCAGCTCGATTCCATCGCAGCCGGCTTTTTCGGCCTCTTTAAAGGCGAGCATGGTGTTTTCCGGGAAGCGGCCGGAAAAGCCGCGGTGGGCAATGTTTAAAGACATACGGCAAAGCACCCTTTCTGTTAGCGTTTGGTTCTATTATAATGCGAGCGGGGAAAAGCTTCAACCTTTTCTGCCGCAAAAGACAGGGGCAGCGCCGCATTTCAGAGTGCTTTTCCCGTTTCGGCGGGCGGGCTTATCAAAAAAACGGCGGCTTTCTTAAAAAAAATTTTCCTTTAAGGCTGGCGCAGGAGCGGCCTCATGTGTATACTAAGGAATGCAGGAATTCATTCATCTGCAATTTTTGCTGTAGAGACAGAGAAAGAGGTCACAGGGATGATGAAAAGCATTTCCAGAAAACAGGCGATGTCTTTTTTGGGGCTGAATGTGGCAGGGTCCGGCGCCTATGCCTTCGGCGTACAGTATTTTACTGCGCCGCACCAGATTGCCCCGGGCGGCGTAGTAGGCTTTGCGACGATTATGAACTTTCTGTGGGGACTCCCGATTGGTATCATGACTTTTCTTATCAATTTTCCGCTGCTGCTTTTATCCTGGCGGCATATCTCGAAGGGTTTCACCATCCGGACGCTGATTTCAACCGCCTGCTTCAGCCTTCTGACCGATGCGGTGGGCGCGCTGGTCGCCATCATTACCCCCTATCAGAGCGCCTCGCCCCTGGCCCCGCTGATGGCGGCGCTGTTTGGCGGCGCGCTGATGGGGCTGGGCAATGCGCTGGTTTATTTCTCCAACTCCACAACCGGCGGAACGGCGATTATCGGCGCGCTGCTGCAGAAAAAATTTCCGCAGTTTTCGCTCGGCAAGCTGTTAATGGCGGCCAACTTTACGGTCGTTATTCTGGCGGTTTTTGTCTACCACAATCTGGATACCGCCCTTTTTGCGGCGCTGGCCATCTTCACCTCCACCATCGTGATGGACAAGATGGTTTATGGACTCAACACCAACCGGCTGCTTTTTATTATTTCCGACCGCAGCGCGGAGATTGAAGCGGGGATTCTGGAAAAGCTGCATCGCGGGGTAACCATTCTCAAAGGGGAGGGCGGCTATGGCCATTCGCAGAAGAATGTTATTTTCTGTGTGGTCTCCAAGAGCCAGTTTTTCCGGGTAAGGGATCTGACGCTGCAGGCCGACCCTCGATCTTTTATTGTCGGCTGCAGTGCGAGCGATGTTTTAGGCAAGGGCTTCCGGCATCTGGACTGAGGGCGGCGGCAAAGGGCCGCCGGGAAAATCAATGTTGAAGGAGGAGCGGGAGGCTTTTCCCGCAAAGACTTATGTATCAACTACTTAAACAGGAGGGCCGCGCGCGGCTGGGCAGCTTTACAACGCCGCACGGAGCAGTGCAGCTGCCCGCCTTTATGAATGTGGGAACGGCGGCGGCCATCAAGGGCGGTGTATCTTCGCTCGATTTAAAGCAGCTGCACTGCCAGGTGGAGCTGTGCAACACCTACCACCTTCACCTGCGCCCGGGGGACGAGGTGGTGCGGGCGATGGGCGGCCTGCACCGCTTTATGGGCTGGGAGGGCCCCATTCTGACCGACTCGGGCGGATTTCAGGTTTTTTCGCTGAGCAGCCTGCGCAAAATTACCGAGGATGGGGTTCAGTTTCAGTCGCATATCGATGGCCGGCGAATCTTCATGGGGCCGGAGGAGAGCATGCAGGTGCAGTCAAACCTCGCCTCCACCATTGCCATGGCCTTTGATGAGTGCATTGAAAACCCGGCGGAGCGCGGCTATGTGCAGCGCTCCGCCGAGCGCACCGCCCGCTGGCTTATTCGCTGCCGCCAGAAGCTCGACCGGCTGAATGCCTGCGCGGATACGATCAACCCCCGCCAGCTGCTTTTCGGCATCAACCAGGGCTCCACCTATGCGGATATCCGCATTGAGCATATGAAGCGCATCCGGGAGACTGAGTGCGCGGGCTATGCCATCGGCGGCCTGGCGGTGGGGGAGACGGCGCAGGAGATGTATGCCATCATCGAGGCGGTCGAACCGTTTATGCCGGCGGACAAGCCGCGCTATCTGATGGGGGTGGGCACTCCGGCCAATATTCTGGAGGCGGTGCGCCGGGGCATCGACCTGTTTGACTGTGTAATGCCCAGCCGCAATGCCCGGCACGGGCATATTTTCACTTGGCAGGGCATCCGCAACCTCAACAATGAAAAATACAAGACCGACCCGCAGCCGCTCGACCCCGGCTGCGAATGCCCGGCCTGCCGCAGCTTTTCGCGGGCCTATCTGCGCCACCTGCTGCGCGCGCAGGAGATGCTCGGCATGCGCCTGCTTGTTATGCACAACCTCTGGTTTTATAACACACTGATGGAAAAAATCCGCGAGGCAATTTTGCAGGAGCGGTATGAGGCGTTCTGCCGGGAGTATATCCCCATTCTCTCGCAGAGAATCTAGCAGGAAGCGGATTTTTTAGAGGATTTTCCGGCAAAATTCCGGCAACCCGTTGAACCGGCGGCATAAGCATGATATAATGAATAGTATTGCAAACTGCATGGCCGGAAGTGTTGTGCGAAAAATGGAGGTATTAAGTATGTTTTCGAATTATCTGCTGCAGGCGGGAGCCGAGGGCAGTGAGGCGGCAGGCGGCGCTGTTTTAATGATTGCGCAGCTGCTCCCGCTGGTGCTGGTTTTTGTTGTTTTCTATTTTATGCTCATCCGCCCGCAGAAGAAGCGCGATAAGGAGATTCAGAAAATGCGCTCGAACCTCGAGGTGGGCGATGAGGTGGTCACCTCTGGCGGCATCATCGGCCGGGTGGTCAGCCTCAAGGAGGATACGCTGGTGATTGAAACCGGCTCCGACCGCAGCAAGCTGCGCATTGCGCGCTGGGCCGTGCAGACGAACAACACCGTTCATGACGATACGGCGGAATAACGGCTTTCCCGTGTCCGGGCCGCATAAAGGCGCCCTTTTCGGAATATTGTTTGGATAGGGAAAATTTTGTATCCAAAAAGGAAAAACGGAGAGGTGTTGCTTATGTCCAACAGCCGCTATGGGCTGGAGGAGGGACTGAAAAAGCTCTTCCTGAAGCCGGTTCTCTGGGGGCTGGCGGTTTCCGCCGCGGTCTGTGCGCTGCTGCTTCTGCTTTTATCGGGGATTTTAACCCTGCGGGATGTGCCGCTGCGTTTTATCGATCCCATCATGATTGTGGCCGTTTCTCTCTCCTGCTTTGCGGGCGGCTGTCTCTCGGCCCGCCTGGCGCGGGAGAAGGGGCTGTGGGTCGGCCTTACCTGCAGTGGTGCGTTCTTTTTGCTGCTGCTTTTGTGCGGCCTGCCGCTGACGGCCGGCCAGTTTACCACCCTGCTCCCGGTCAAGCTTTTCAGCATGCTGCTGTGCGGGGCGGCCGGCGGGGTTTTGGGGGTTAACCTGCGCACCCGGCGCAAATAGCGGCGGACGGTTGCATTGCAGGGCAAAATATGTTAGACTGTTTGCAGATTACCCGAAGGATGGGTTTCATTAAAGGAAAGGAATGGGATTTCAGATGAAGCACGTAAAAACGCTGAACAAGCCGAACCTCAAGCAGAGCGCGGCAAAGGGCGGCTGCGGCGAATGCCAGGCCTCCTGCCAGTCTGCCTGCAAAACTTCCTGCACCGTTGCCAACCAGAAGTGTGAGAAGTAAGTAAGCGGCTTTTTGCCTGCGGCGCGGCTGACCATCGCCTGCGGAACTTATCCGGCAGGAGAAGGGAAAGAAGCTGCGCCGGCGGGCGGCAAACCTCGCTCTCCGCCTGTTGCAGGAAAGGGGCAGCGGGGTTTTCGTTTATCGTCAAAGCATTTCTGAACAGACCTCTTCTTTTGGCCTTTGGGCTATATATCGGGAAGGAAAATGAAAATGATACACGCTTATTCTCTTGGCGGCTACAACATCGTGCTCGATGTACACAGCGGCGCGGTGCATCTGTTCGATGAAATCGGTATGCGCCTTATCGAGCAGATTACCCCGCCCATGCAGCCGGAATGCCCGGCTGAAACGCTGGCCGCCTTAAAAGACCGCTTTTCCGGGGAGGAGATTGCCGAAACCTGGCAGGAGCTCTATCAGCTGCAGCAGGAGGGCCAGCTCTTTTCGGAGGATGATTATGCCCGCTTTGCGGACAAGATGGTTCCTTCGCCCATCAAGGCGATGTGCCTGCATGTGGCGCACGACTGCAACCTGCGCTGCGAATACTGCTTTGCCGGAACGGGCAGCTATTCCGGCAGGCGCTCAGTGATGCCGGTGGAAACGGGAAAAAAGGCGATTGATTACCTGATTGCCCACTCGCAGGGGCGCCATAACCTCGAGGTGGATTTTTTCGGCGGGGAGCCGCTTTTAAACTTTCCGCTGATAAAAGAGGTGGTCGCCTATGCGCGCTCGCTGGAAAAGGAGCACAACAAGTGCTTCCGCTTTACCGTTACCACCAACGGCGTTCTGCTGGATGATGAGAAGATCGATTTCATCAACCGGGAGATGTATAACGTCGTGCTTTCGGTGGATGGGCGTCCGCAGGTAAACGACCGTATCCGCCACCGGGTGGATGGCTCGGGCTGCTACGAGCAGATTATGCCGAAATTTAAGGAGCTGGTCCGCCGCCGGGGGGATGGGCAGTATTACATACGCGGCACCTTCACCCGCTATAATCTGGATTTTTCGGAGGATGTGCTCCATTTCTACCGGGAGGGCTTCGATCAGATATCAATAGAGCCGGTGGTGGCGCCGCAGAGCGCCCCCTATTCGCTGACCGAGGAGCATCTGCCGCTTATCTATGAGGAATATGAGCGGCTGGCGCAGAAGATGATCGAATACCGCCGGGCCGGGAAAAGGTTTAACTTTTTCCACTTTATGCTCGATCTCGACCAGGGGCCCTGCGCCATTAAACGGCTGCGCGGCTGCGGCTGCGGAAACGAATATGTGGCCATCACGCCGGATGGAGAGGTCTATCCCTGCCACCAGTTTGTGGGCATGGAGGATTACCGGATGGGGGATATCTTCGAAAACACCATTGACTGGAATATGAAAGCGGATTTTGCCAAATCCACTGTTTATGATAAACCGGAGTGCAGAGAGTGCTGGGCAAAGTTTTACTGCTCCGGCGGCTGCAACGCGAACAATCTGCAGTATGGCGGCAGCATCCGCACGCCGGCGCGCCTTAGCTGCGCGCTTGAAAAGAAACGGCTGGAGTGTGCGATTATGCTCAAATGCAGCATGCTGGACGACCCGACATAAAAACGGGGGACCGGGCATATACTGATTACCGGGGCCGATTCTTTGGGGGCGCCGGGAAAGGGGATGCATGGGTTTTGATGCGGACAAGGATGCAGCTGTCGGGGGAGATGGGGCGCTTTGCCCGGCAGACGCAGCAGAATCTGCCGCTCATTTTTCTGGGTGCGCTGTTTTTAGGGGGCGCCTTCTGCGGCAGCGGGCTTTACCGAACGATGGAGGAAAAGACCGCGAACACTCTGCTCTATCTGCTTTCCGGCGATGCAGGCGGACAGCCCTTTTCTTTTGCAAGCGTCTTTCAGTCGGTGCTCGCGGTGAATCTGGGGCTGCTGGCGGTGCTTTTTCTGTGTGGCTTCTGTGCCATCAGCCAGCCGGTTATTCTGCTTCTCCCCTTTGCGAAGGGGTTGGGCTTCGGGCTGGTGGCGGCGGCAAACAGCGCTCTGCTTTCGCCGTTTTCCGCCTTTTTCTGGCTGAAATTTCTGCCGGGCGCCTTTCTTTCTGCGGCGCTGCTTTTAGTCTGTGCCCGGCAGTCGCTCGAGCTTTCCTGCTATGTTTATCAATCGGTATTTTCGCAGAAGCCTGTGGAGCGGCATGCGCTGCCCGCCGCCTATGGGGGGAAATATCTGGGCCTTGCGGCGGCCTGCGTGGGAATATCGCTTTTGGATGTGCTGTTTGACTGGGTATATGAGCTGGTTTTTGCCGCTGCAGGCGGCTGATTGCGGTAAAGGGCGGGAGCTGGCAGGCCCCGGCTGATGAAAGGGGAAAATCAAAAGATGGGATTGTTTGGTGCGAACTACACAAAGGAAGGCCCCGGCGTTGATAAAAATGCGCCGCAGAAAAAACGTTTTTTCCTGTTTTGGGATATCTATTTCCGCAAATTCTGGAAGCTGGTGCAGATAAACTTTCTATATGTCATTTTCTGGATTCCGGCTGCGGTCGGCATCTATTTTCTGGTGTTTGGCGGTCTGAACCTGCTTTCGCTGCTGCTCATTCTGGTTTCGGTTATTCTGCTCGGACCGGCGGGCGCCGGCATGACCTATGTGCTGCGCAACTTTGTGCGCGAGGAGCATGCCTTCGTCTTCTCCGATTTTAAGGATAAGTTTAAGGAAAACTTCAAACAGGCCGCCCTTTATAACCTTTTGTACACGGCGGTAACGGCAGTCATTCTGGTCGCCTCTTATTTCTATTTCCGCCAGCTTTCGCAGAGCAAATTTTATTACCTGCCTCTGGTCCTCTCGCTGGCCTGCTTTTTAGTTGTTACCTTTATGAACTTCTATATGTATACGATGATTGTCACCTTCCGCATGACGCTGCGGCAGATGCTGAAAAACGCTTTCATTTTTTCGGTGCTGGGGGTGGTTCCCAATCTGATCACCGTGGTCATCAACGGTGTGCTGATTGCGCTGCTGGCTCTCTTTTTCCCGGTTACGATTTTGTTTATTGCCATTATGGCCTGCTCCACCCTCAGCTTTATTTCGACCTTTAATGCCTATCCGCGGATTGAAAAATATATGATTATCCCCCAGCAGCCGAAGGATGAGGACGAGGAGGAGAAGATCTTCTCGGATGAACGGCTGATTCCCGAAAGCGAGGAGGACGAGGAGTAGCATGCGCCTGGGGAGGAAGGAGCAGGCCCGTCTGGGGGTCGTAATTGCGGCCGCGGGTGCTTCCAGCCGGATGAACGGGGTGGATAAGCAGCTTTATGAGCTGGAGGGGCTGCCGGTCATTATCCGTTCGCTGCAGGCGTTTGAGAGCCTGCAGCAGGTGAGCGAAATGGTGCTCGTCGGCCGGGAGCAGGAGATACCGGCGCTTTGGGAGCTTTTGCGACGCTTTGAAATCCGCAGGGTTTCGCAGATTGTGGCCGGCGGAGCCTCCCGGCAGGAATCGGTCTTTGCGGGGGTTCGCTGCCTGGGCGAGTGCGAATATATCGCGGTTCATGATGGGGCGCGGGCGTTTGTCAGCCCGCAGGTGATTGCGGACTGCTTTGCCTGCGCGCAAAAGCACCGGGCTGCGCTGGCGGCGGTGCCGGTGAAGGATACCATCAAACGGGCGGATGATGAGGGCTTTGCCGCCGAAACGCCGCCGCGCGAAAGCCTTTTTATCGCGCAGACGCCGCAGATTTTCGAGCGCGCGCTCTATTTTGCGGCAATGGAGCAGGCTGAGCGGGCTGGCCGGCAGTACACCGATGACTGCCAGCTGGTGGAGGCGCTGGGGGAGCGCTGCTTTCTCTCCCCCGGCAGCTACCTGAACTTTAAAATTACTACCCCGGAGGACCTTATCCTGGCGCAGGCCCTTGCGGCGGGCGAGATCTGCCCGGCAGAATCCGGCTGCGCCCCGAGGGTATCCGCCGGAAGAGATTTTTGAAAACCTAAAGGAGAAAAAAACATGATGCGCATAGGGCACGGGTATGACGTACATCGCCTGGTACCCGGAAGAAAACTGTTTCTGGGCGGCGTAGAGATTCCTTCGCCGCTGGGTCTTTTGGGACATTCGGATGCGGACGCAGCGCTGCACGCGGTTATGGATGCCATTCTGGGTGCGCTGGGACGCGGCGATATCGGCACCCTTTTCCCCGACAGCGACCCGAAATACAGGGATATTGACAGCAAGGTGCTGCTTTCCAAGGTCTTTCAGGCAATGGTCATCGCCGGCTATCGCATAGGCAATCTGGATATTACGATTATTGCCGAGGCTCCGCGGCTTTCCCCCTATATCGGGCAGATGCGTGCGGTGATTGCCCATCTGCTGGCCTGCGAGGAGCATGCGGTCAATGTGAAGGCGACAACCGAGGAGGGCCTGGGCTTTACCGGGCACCGGGAGGGAATCGCCTGCCATGCGGTCGTGCTGCTGGCAGACTAGAGGGCAGTCTGCAAAAATAGCCGTCTTGTGGAAATTTTTTCTGCTGAAAGGGCGTCTGGATTCCTTAAGGGCCTTTGACGGCCCTTTTTCTTTTATACGGATGAAAAGGCAGGTTGCGGCAGAGCGGCCTGCCCTTTTTCGCCCTGCGGTTGCATTTGAAGCGGCGGCATGCTATAATCAGCCGTAGGCTTTGGCCTTAGTTTTTCTATCACCGCCTGGCGATAGGCTAAATTGGACAAGGAAAGGGTGCTGAAGATGAAATATACAGCGTCAGCCGTTTTATCGAATAAACCAGGGAGGGGAACAAACCGGTAACCCTCCGGAGTGCAGGAGGATTTATGGCTCTTCATTGGATTGACCCGAACGACTATTCATTCAACGCCTTTCTTCTCATGGAGCGGTTTCAAATCCGTTTAATGATGAAGTGGAGCGGCTGGCGAAACGACTCTGCAGAGTGGAAGCGCAGCATGGGCATTGCCCTTCGCGCAAATCCGGCGGTCAAATGGTATCTCATACACCGCTGCCCGGAATGTGCCCCGGAAATTTCGGAGCTGATACAAAGCGCCCCCGAAACGGCCAGCCCGCAGCAGGTTCGAAAGGCTGAGGTCTATGCCCTGCAGGGTGTAGAGGATTTTACCGCCTATACCACCCCGGAGGTGATGGCAGAGAGCTGTGACTTTATCCGTGGATGGAGCAGCGAGCGGCTGTTTGAGCTGGCAGACTTTGCGGGGAAGGTGGTGCTGGATGTCGGCGCCGGTTCCGGCCGGCTGACCTTTGCGGCTGCAGAGAAGGCGGACTTTGTCTATGCCAGCGAGCCGGTAGGGACCCTGCGCGAGTTCATGCGCGATAAAATCGCAGAGCAGGGAATCAAAAATGTCCGCGTACTGGATGGGCTGGTGACAGAAATCCCTTTTCCGGACCAGACGTTTGATATTGTAATGTCCGGACATGTTCTTGGCGACGACTGGGAGAATGAGCTTGCGGAAATTACCAGAGTCTGCCGTCCCGGCGGATGGCTTTTAAACTGCCCCGGCGATTCCGAGAGGGATATGTCTCCCTGCCGGGAGCTAACCTCCCGCGGCTGGGAGGAAATCTGCTATACCGGCAGCTTTGGGAAGCAGGTATATATCCATCGTAAACAGGTCGGCAGGTAGGCGCCGCCTGTGTTGGATTTTGTTTTAAAGGATGGTTATCCGAGTCTTCAAAAGGGTGCGCCGCCGGCCGGAAATTTTCCGGCCGGCGGTGCACCGCCTTCTCCCCTTTGATTTTTTTGAGGTGCACTGCATGAAGCAGAAAGCGCCTTTTTTCAGGACTGCTTTCAGAAACAGCGGGTATCCTGAAAAAAGAAAGAGCTGGAAGGGAGAAGATAGCTTGAAAAAATTTTTGGCTGTGGTGCTGGCCGCCGTTCTGTTTGGCGGCTGCGCGGTGAGAGAGCAGCAGGGGGTAAGCCTCACCGAAACACCGAGCGATACGCAAAGCCCTGTTCCTCTCGGGCGCTATGTGGAAACGGCATGGAGCCTTCCGCCGGTTTCGGAGGAAAGCTATATTCTGCAGATAAAGCCGGAGGGAACCGGCTATGATCTGGGGATGTCCGACGGCGGTGTTTTCCGGCGGTTTCACTCGGAAAACGGGAAGGATTGGGAAGAGAAAGACGCCACACTGCTGCAGGCAGCCGACAGTGGGGAATGGGCGAACGGCCTTGACTGGACAGAGCAGGGCCAGTATTTTCTGATGGCCTTTGATGAGGGGACACAGCAGATGCGCATACAGCGCAGCAATGGGGATGGCTGGGAGACGCTGCCAATCGACTGGTCGGCCTCGGGGGATACCCTTTTCCCCCAGAAGCTCACGCTCGGGCCGGACGGGACCCTCTTTTTTGCGGACGGGATGGAGACCACCTACCGCTATTCGGCCCAGGGGGAATATCTTGGCCGCTACCCCGGCCTTTCCTTTGGCACGCCGCTGCCCGGACAGATCGCCGCCTACGAAGGGAGCAGCAGGGAGATTATCTTCTGCGATCTGGAAACCGGCGAAGAGGCCGGGCGAACGCCGGTGGATGCCGCCGTCCTCTCCGGCGGGGGCTATCCGCTTCTGGGGGCGGACGGCGAAGGACTATTTATCGTTTCAACGGCCGGGCTGTTCCGGCTGGCCGCCGGCGGCTCACTTTTCGAGCAGCTGATGGATGGCGGCGCCTGCTCGCTGGGCAAGCCCTCGATGACAGCCATGGACTGCGCCGCCGGGGAAAACGGCAGCTTTCTGGTGCGCTTTACCGACAGCGGAAATGCCTCCTATCTGTGCCACTATGCCTATAACCCGGATATCCCGGCCTATGCGGACAGGGAGCTTACCATCGCCTCGCTTGCAGAGCAGCCGACGCTGCGGCAGGCTGCGGCCGAGTTTCAGTCGGCGCATCCCGAGGTGCTGGTCACCCTTCGCATTCTGTGGGACGAAGAGAGCGCGATGACGAAAAGCGATGTGCTGCGCGCCCTTCATACCGAGCTGCTTGCCGGCAGCGGGCCGGATCTGCTGGCGCTGGATGGGCTGCCCTTTTCCTCCTATGAGCAAAAGGGGGTGCTCGCCGATCTCTCCGAAACGGTTTTGCCGCTGATGGAAAGCGGAAAGCTGCTTTCTAACATTGCCGGGGCATTTGCAGGGGAAAAGGGGATGTATGCTGTCCCCGCCCGCTTTACCGTTCCGATGCTCTGCGTTCCGCTCGAGCACGAAGGCTGGCAGAGCCTTTCGGATATCGCCCGCTGGGCGCAGGAGCATCCAGAGAGCCGTGTGCTCTATAATCTTGAGCCGCGGGCGCTTATCCGTTTGTTTTATCCCTCCTGCTACTGCGCCTTTACGAAGGAGGGGGAAATCGATACGCAGCAGCTCTGCGAATTTCTCACCTTCTTAAAGACACTCACCGAAAATACAGGCGGGGAAAACTTCCCGGACGATGTAGCCGGCCTTTTTGGCGGGACGATGCCGGCCTATATGGACGATGAGCTTTACGAGGAGATGCAGGAGGGGCTTGCCCCCATCCGCATGGCCTATGGGAGGACGGAAAGCTTCCCGATACAGTTTCAGTTTTCCAGATTTTCCGATTTCCGGGTGCCCTATTCGGCGCTCAGTGTGCGGTTGGGGAGGGCGCCCACGCCGGAGGAGACCCCAAAATATCTGCTCCCGCTGCCCGGGATGGGGGAAAGGGTGTTCACCCCCCGCTGTATTTTAGGCATCAACGCGGCAGGAAAGGAGCAGGAGCTGGCCGCCGAATTTTTAAGGACGGTGCTTTCAGAAGATGTGCAGAGCGTCAGCCTGCAGGATGGGCTGGCGGTGGATGCTGCGGCGCTTGCCGCCTCGGTGGACACAGCCGGAAACTGGAGCAGCTCGATGCGCGACCCGGAGGGCAATGAGCTGTATGAGGAGCTGGCGCCGACAGAGGCGCAGCTGCCGCTTCTCACGGTCTTCTCCTCGCTCACCGCTCCCGCACTGGCCGACGAGACGCTGCTGGGATTTTTAATCGAGGAGGCGCTGCCCTTCTTTGAGGGGGAGTGCAGCGCCGAGGAGGCCGCCGGGGCCTATGCCGGACGGGCTCTGGCCTATCTCTCCGAGTAGGAAAAGGGATTCCGGCTTTACAGGCCGGAAAATTGGGCGGCAAAATCTGATTTACTGCCTTACAGGCTTTTTTGACCGGCTTTCCTATGGTATAATAGCCACAGAGTGGCTATTATACCATAGGATTTTTATTTTCTGCAGGTAAAGCGGAAGGGCTGTTCAGAGCCCGCTTTTGCGGCAGGAAAAGGGAGGGCCAATCAGAATGATTCATAAACAGGAAAAATACGGGTTTGAAACCTTCTCCCATGAGGCGGACCTTTGCGTAGTGGGCGGCGGGCTGGCGGGGATGTTCGCCGCTGTTTCGGCGGCCCGCCACGGCTGCCGGGTTCTGCTCATGCAGGACAGGCCGGTGCTGGGCGGAAATGCCTCGAGTGAAATCCGCATGTGGATACGCGGCGCGCACGGGGAGAACAACCGGGAAACCGGCCTTTTAGAGGAGCTGGCGCTGGAAAACATCTACCGCAATCCCCGGATGAATTTTTCCATCTGGGACAGCATTCTCTATGAAAAGGTGCGTTTTCAGGAGAATATCGAGCTGCTGTTAAACTGTTCCTGCTGCGAGGCACAGATGCAGAAAGAGCGCATCCTTTCGGTCACCGGCTGGCAGACGACCACCCAGAGCTGGCACCGGGTGACGGCAAAGCTGTTTGCCGACTGCTCGGGCGACAGCGTGTTGGCTCCGCTGACCGGCGCGGAGTTCCGAATGGGCCGGGAGGCCAGCTCGGAATTTGGAGAGGATATTGCCCCTTTGCAGAGCGATGAGCATACGATGGGCATGTCCTGCCTTATCCAGGCACGGGAAACCGCCGGACCGGTTTCGTTTATTCCGCCTGACTGGGCCTACAAGCTCAAAAAAGAAGATTTTAAAAACAAGATTGATTTCTCCTCCCCGGTCGAATGGGCGCAGGACAACTTCTGGTGGCTCGAGTTGGGCGGGATGCAGGACAGCATCGCAGACACCGAGCAGCTGCGCGATGAGCTTTTGAAAACTGCCTATGGCACCTGGGATTTCATTAAAAACAGCGGCGAGGTGCAGGCGGACAACTGGGAGCTGGAGTGGCTGGGCATGCTGCCCGGCAAGCGGGAGAGCCGCCGCTATGTGGGCGACTATATCCTGAGCCAGCAGGATGTGCGCAGCGAAGGAAAATTTGAGGACGTGGTGGCCTACGGCGGCTGGACGATGGACGACCACCACCCCATGGGCTTTGCCACCACCGAGCCGCCGACCGTCTGGCATCCGGCGCCCTCCCCCTTTGGTATCCCCTACCGCTGCCTGTATTCCAGGAACATAGAAAACCTGATGTTTGCCGGGCGCAATATCAGCGCCACCCATACGGCGCTTTCCTCCTGCCGCGTGATGGCGACCTGCGGTCTGCTGGGGCAGGCGCTGGGAACGGCCGCCTCGATTGCCATCCGGGAGGGGCTTTCCCCGCGCGGCGTTTATGAGCAGGCTATTCCCGAGCTGCAGCAGACGCTGATGCTGGACGACTGCTTTCTCCCGCTGCACGGGAGGGAACCGGCTGCGCCGCTGCGGCGGGCAAGGCTCTCGGCTCCCTCCGGCAATGCAGAGCTGCTGAGAAACGGGCTGGACCGCCCCTGCGGAGAAAATGAAAACTGCTGGGAGGGGGAACCGGATGAGGAAATCCTTCTGGACTTTGGGGAAGAGACGAAGGCCTGCGCGCTGCGCCTGTTTCTGGACAGCGATTTAAACCGCCGCAGCTGGGGAGACCGCCGCGAATATCTGCGGCTGTTCCCGATGCGCTGCAACCTCTATCTGGATGAAGCGCCGCTTACCATGCCCGGCACTTTGCTGCGCAGCTTTGCCGTTTATGCCGACAGCGGCAGCGGGCAGTGGCAGAAAATTTTTCATACGGAAAATAACCGGCGGCGGCTGGTGGTTATCCCGCTTTCGCTGCCCTTTACCCGGCTTAAAATCCGTCCCATAGCCTCCTGGGGAGGGGAAAGGGTGCGGATATTCAGCGTAGATGTGCGCTAAGCTTTGATGAAGGAAGGGCGTGCGGCATATGGAAAGAGGGCACTCTCCCGCCGGGCAGGCAGGGCCGTTGATCATTCGCCGGGCGGCGCTTTCCGATGCGGCGGCTATCGCGCGGCTCTGCGGCGAAGCGATGGGCTACCCTTCCTCCCCCGAAGAGGTGGGAAAGCGCCTGCAGGCGCTTTTGCCGGAATGCGGACAGTGCATTCTGGTGGCCGAAATGCAGGGCAGGGTGGTGGGTTATCTGCATGCCTGCGATTACCAGGTGCTCTATGCGCCGCCGATGAAGAACATCCTCGGGCTGGCCGTTTTGCCGGACTGGCGAAGAAGGGGCATTGCTGCGGCGCTGATGAATGAGCTGGAGCGCCGGGCAGGGGAGACGGGGGTCGCGGCCGTCCGCCTCGTCTCCGGCGAAAGCCGCACCGGTGCGCACGCCTTTTACCGCGCGCAGGGCTATCAGGAGGAAAAACGGCAGCTCAATTTTAAAAAGGCTTTAACAGGGGAAGAAAAGCGATAAAAGGCGCGGGAGGCTTTTAGCCCTCCTCGGGCCTGGGAGAAATTCTTCCCCGGCGTTCGGACAGGCCAAAAGGCTACAGAGAAAGGAAGGATTTTGATGGATGAGCAGGTCAGCCGCCTGATAGCGGTCACCCCCCATCCCCGCCAGATTGCCTGGCAGCAGCTGGAGTTTACCGCGTTTTTTCATTTCGGCGTCAACACCTTTACCGGCCGGGAATGGGGGGATGGCTCGGAGGACCCGGGCATCTTTAATCCCCGAAATCTCGACACCGACCAGTGGTGCGAGGCGCTTAAAAGCGCGGGGATACGGGCGGCGATTCTCACCGCCAAGCACCATGACGGCTTCTGCCTCTGGGATACGAAGCAGACGAAGCACTCGGTGATGCACTCCCCCTATGGGCGGGATATCGTGCGCCAGCTGGCTGATTCCTGCAGAAAATATGGACTGAAGCTGGGGATTTATCTCTCCCCCTGGGACCGGCATGAGCCGCGCTATGGGCAGGGGGAGCCTTATAACGACTACTTCTGCGCCCAGCTGACCGAGCTTTTAACCGGCTATGGGGAGCTCTACTGCCTCTGGTTTGATGGAGCCTGCGGCGAAGGAGCAAACGGAAAGCGTCAGCGCTATGACTGGGAGCGCTACTACCGGCTGATCCGTTCGCATCAGCCGAATGCCTGCATCTCGGTCTGCGGGCCGGATGTGCGCTGGTGCGGCAACGAGGCTGGCCACTGCAGAAGGGCGGAGTGGAGCGTTGTCCCCGCGGCGCTGCAGAGTGCTGAGCGGGTGAGCGAAAAAAGCCAGCAGGAGGACAGCGAGGCCTTCCGGCAGTGCCCCATCTCTTCGCAGGATGAGGACCTCGGCAGCCGCCGGGCGCTCGAAGGGGAGAAGGAGCTCGTCTGGTATCCGGCCGAGGTGGATACCTCCATTCGTCCGGGCTGGTTTTACCATCCGCAGGAGGACCTTCAGGTAAAATCGCTGGAAACGCTGCAGGATATCTACCTGCAGTCGGTGGGCGGGAACGCGGTGCTGCTTTTAAACATCCCGCCCGACCGGGAGGGGCTGCTGGCCGCACCGGACGTTCAGCGGCTTCGGGAGATGGGCGACTTTATCGCCTCCCTCTCTGTGGATCTGTTAAAGGGTGCGCAGTTTTCTTCCTCCTGCGAGGAAAAAAATCATCCGGCCTCGCTGCTTTCCGAGGACGGGGGTTACTGGAAAGTGCCCGATACACAGCCGGCCGCCGAGCTCACGATAACGGCGCCGCAGCCGGTCTGCGCGCGCTATCTGCGTCTTCAGGAGGAAATCGCCCTCAGCCAGCGGATAGAGGGCTTTACGCTCGAGGCGCAGGACGGGGAGGGCTGGCATACCGTCTGCCGGGGGGAGACGGTCGGCTACCAGCGGATTGTCCCCTTTTCGCAGCCGGTAACGGCCCGGCAGTGGCGGCTGAAAATTACCGCCTGCCGCGCGGGCGCAGCGCTGAAAACGGTGATGCTGCATTAAAAAAGCGAAAGAGGTTTTTTGATAAAAAAACGGGGCATCCTCCTTTTGTACAAAGGAGGATGCCCCGGCCAGCCTATACGGTTTTTACAGTTCTTCCCCGTCCGTATGCGGCAGGCGGGCGGCGCGCCAGTAGTAAACGGCGGCCAGCAAAATGGCGGCGGCCAGCCAGGCGGCATCCTCCGCGAAGAACAGGCCGATTTCCCCGACCGCCAGCGGCAGCAGCAGAATAACGCCGACGCGGAAGATGAGCTCCGCAACGCCGGAAAGAAGCGGCGTGAGGGTGTCGCCCATCCCCTGCAGCGCCGAGCGGTAAACATAAAGCAGGTAGAGAACGGGCAGCCCATAGCTCATAATGGCGAGATAGAAATAGGCAATCTCCAGTACCTGCGCGGCCTCCCCCGCTTCTCCTGAGACGAACAGGCGCAGGATCTGCCGGCCGAGCAGCAGCATGGCCGTCCCGATGGCTGCCGCCGTAACAATCCCCATCAGAGCGGCGCTGCGCGTTCCCTGCCGGATACGGTTATAGCGGCGCGCACCCAGATTCTGCCCGGAGTAGGTGGCTACCGAGAAGCCAAAGGAGGTGGCAGCTACCTCCAGCAGCCCATAGAGCTTGTTGGTCGCGGTAAAGCCGGCCACATAGAGAAAGCCGAAGCCGTTGATAACCGCCTGAACGACCATGCCGCCGACCGAGATGACGATATTCTGAAACGCCACCGGAAAGCCCAGCCGCAGCAGCCGCAGGCAGAGGCTTTTTTGAGGCCGCCAGTCTTCGGCGCTCAGGGAGAGCACCGGAATGCGCCGCACCACCATCAGGCAGAAGAGCAGCGAGAGCGCCTGCGCCAGAACGGTGGCCAGAGCCGCCCCGGCAACCCCCCAGTGAAAGCCTACGACAAAAAGAAGATCCAGCAGAATATTGGTAATGGCGGCAAGGAGCATTGCCAGCAGCGGAGTGCGGCTGTTGCCCAGCGAACGCAGAATGGAGGCCAGAAGATTATAGCCGGCATAAGCGAAGAGCCCGCCGAAAAGGACCATGCTGTAGGAGACGGCATCCTCAAAAATGTTTTCCGGCGTGCGCATAAAGCGCAGAACGGGACGCAGCCCCAAAAGGCTGATTATCATTGTCAGCAGGGTGATGCCCCCAGTCAGCAGGAGGGAGGCGGTGCAGCAGCGGCGCAGCCCTCCGGTATCCTCCGCGCCAAAGCGCTGTGCGGTCAGAATGGAGAAGCCCTGGGTGAATCCGGCAACGCAGCCCTGCACCAGAAAGAGCAGCCACTCCACCGCGCCCAGCGCAGCGAGCGCCTCCACTCCGATAAACTGGCCGACAATGGCGGTATCGACAATAATATACAGCTGCTGAACGATGTTTCCAATCATCAGCGGCACGGCGAAGGAGAGCAGCAGCCCCGCAGGCCGGCCCTCGGTCATATCTTTGGTTCCCTGCGCCATTTCTCCGCTTCCCCCTTTCCCGTTTTTTTGATGGCAGCGGTATCTTCCCTATCCTATCATGGGGATATGCGTAAATCAAGAGCGGAACTTCAAAAAGGAGAGAGGAAGCTGAAATTTTTTCAGCCGCCAGGGAAGAGTTTCTATTTCCAGAGGATTTGTGGTTGACCTTTTTTGTATCCGTTGCTACAATAATAAAAGGCACAATCGGAACCATCCGGATGGGGTCTGCCCAGAGAAAGGAGTGGTCATGGCCATGGATTCTTCTAAAAAGTGGTTGGCGCTCGGCTACAGCCTTCCCATTAACCCTTCCCGAAACCGGGTCTATGTCTGGAGAAAGCTCAAGGAGCTGGGCGCGGAATATTTTAAGCAGGGGGTGGCCATCCTTCCGGGAAACAGGAAAAACAGTGCGCGTCTCTCCCGACTTCAGCAGCGCATTGTCGAACTGGGCGGCGAGGCGCAGCTGGTGGAGCTGCGGTTTTTAAATCCCCGGGATGAGGCGGCGCTGATAGAGAAATTCCGCCGCCAGTCTGATTCGGAATATGCCGCGCTGCTGCACGAATGCGGCGACCTCTTCACCCAGCTCGCGGCGCATGCCGGGCAGAAGCTGAGCGAATATGAGGCAGACCGCCTCAAAAAGGCGGTGCGTAAATATGCGCAGGCCAAAAACCGCGATCACTTTTCCTCCGGCTTTGCACATGAACTGGAGGAAAAGCTTTATGACGCGGTGGACAGCTTGCGCGCCTCTGCCAGCGATTTTGCCGCCCAGCTTCAGAAAACGCTCGATAAGCTTTAAAAAGGGTGCTCTGTCCAACCGTTCAGAGGGTATTGGAATAGCGGATTTTATGGTGCTTTCTATTTGTTATGGAAAACGCCATAAAATCCGCTGTTTTTATTTGCGTAATTTCTTGGTACTGTTTTGGCACCGGTAACTAATCAATACTTAAGAATTATTTTGACTATTCAGTTCTTTGGCTTCTTTTAAATCAATTTTAGCCTTGTGCCCATGTTTTTCAAGCAAAAACAATAGATTCGCCCCATTCATTAACGTTAAGGGCTTTCCCTTTGCAAATTCATATGCATCATTTCCGTAATTAGAGGTTGTAACAAGAATTCCCTTTGTTGCACCTTCATTCATTACGGTTCCATATAAATCCCTCACTGCCGATACACCTACAACATTTGTATAGCGCTTTGCCTGGATAACAATTTTACCGCCCCTAATTGGATCTGGATCAAATGCAATCGCATCAACGCCACCATCTCTACTTGCTTGAGTAATTTTTACCTCTCCACCATTTGAGTTAAATTCTTCAGCAAATACCTCACGAATCAAATTTTCAAAATCTTGCCAATCAATAGCGGCCAGGTTTACAGACTCATCTAGTGTATCAGCCACTTCATAACCATCAATAAATCTTGGATCTTCTCTGCTTATTTCTACCACAGGAGCAACAGGTGTAATTTTCGTGAATGTTGCGGCCGATATTCCTTTTGAACTCTTAAACCATTCCTTTGAATCAATATATTCTAAATTAAGTTCTTTGAAACTTTCTTTTGAGATATTTACGGATAATATGTATGGTGAAATTGCCTTACCCGTTGATTTATCTATTGTATTTACTTTACCATTAAGCACAACCGCTTCTATATTTGGATCATTTGCGTCAAATATTGCTTTTAATGTTAATAAAACGATATCATAAATCGCTTTGTCATATATTTTTTTCATAAAGGCATCTGACTGATATGATTCCTTATATTCTCCAGAAGATTTAACATACGTTACTTTCTTTAAATTGGGCAAATTATCAACGGTTGGCAATGTAATATCAATAATTAACATTTTACTATCAGGATTATATTCACATTTTGTTTCATTTCCAAATTCAAGTGGAAGATTTATTCTTTCTAACAATTCTGCATAATATATTTCTGATGCCTCCTTATCACCTTCTCTATATGCAGCAAATAGTTCGTCAATTCCTTTGTTAAAGTTTTCTTTATTTCGTAAAAACTCATTCTTTTCTTTTTCCCATTTTTCGAGTTCTTCGTTATATAAAGCATCAGCATCAGAATTATCACTTGATATTTTATCACATTCTTCCTGCCATTTTTTATAATCAAGATGGAATTTTTCATCATTTTCTTCTATAAAGTTCTGCTTTTTCTTTTTTAAAATACTTGTAAATAAAGGCATTTTTGGATTATATATACCGTCTTCACGAAGAGGTTCTCTGGAAAAAGTTTTTGGAATTGGCCTAACGGGTGCGCTTTTTGTAAACTTGCTTTTATCATACATATCACAAGCTTTTAGAGGCTTTATTTGAATTTTTAATATATTTTCTATTTGTTCCAAACTGTCAGCCGCATCTTTTGTCATATCTTCGGCCAATTTGACAGCTTTTTCTATATCTCGCTTTTGCTGTTCCTTATCTCTCTTTCTGGATTCTAATTCCCGCTTACGTGCCATTATCTCGCATTTCCTTCTCCATTGTTCGTCCCATTGTGCTTGAATAGCTGCAATTTTTTGCTCTAACTCATATCTATTTCGAGCTGTAACTACCCGATATTTATTTAAACCCTGATGTCTTATTTCCCGACGTAATGCATAAGTATATCTTGCCATAACTCCTCACCTTTCAGTTGTAATTCCTATATATATAAAATTTCTGCCATTATATCACTTTTTCACTTATTTTTCCACTGATTTTCTCAGTGAGTTCAGCATAGATATCCATTTTGATGGTTAGCTATGTTTGCCTATACCGGATATAGGCAAACCCGGCAGACCATCTTATACATACGTTATCATATAAATCCTCCTCTTTGCAACGCTCAAAATTTTTCGAGCGGCAAACAAAATTATCAGCGGCCCTTTGAAAATTTT
Source organism: Provencibacterium sp. (assembly GCA_022792175.1). Classification (GTDB taxonomy): domain Bacteria; phylum Bacillota; class Clostridia; order Oscillospirales; family Ruminococcaceae; genus Harryflintia. The sequence goes on along the minus strand of JAAWAN010000027.1, from coordinate 6,629 downwards.
GTTTGTCGGTTTTTGCAGCAGGCCGCGGGAGAATAAAGAGGGCGCGCAAATTTTGTTCGGAAGCCTCGAAGCAGAAAAAAGCTGCCGGCGTCCCCCTGATTGGAGGGACGCCGGCAGCGATATTTTACAGACGCTCAAAAAAGTGGATAAAGACGCCGCCATTCTTACAGCTCTACCCGGTAATGACGGATATAATCCTCCTGCACCTCTGTGCCCATGCCGGGCGTTTCGGGGAAGGGGATGGCGCCGTTTTCCATCTTCAGCTGGGTTTTGAGCATGGCGTTTTCGTGCTTTAGACTGCCGGTCTCGAGATAGATGGCGTTTTCCATTGCGCAGAGTGCGTTCACATTGCCCGGCCCGCCGCCATGGCTGGCCAGCTTTAAGCCGGCCGCCTCGGAAATGGCGGCGATGTCCATCCACTCGGTGACCCCGCCGGCGCGGCGGTTATCCGGCTGCACGATGTCTGCGCAGCCGGCCTTGATGATATCATAAAACTGGTGGCGGGTATAGTAGTTTTCCCCTATCGCAATCGGAACGCGCAGCTTTTCGCGCAGGCGGGCATGGCTGTCCCGCAGATAGGGCTGCAGCGGCTCCTCAAACCAGAAAACACCCAGCTGCTCATAGGCTCTGCCGCGCCGCAGCGCCTCCGATTCGTCAAAGGCGCAGTTGGCGTCCACCATAATGCGGAAATCCTCCCCCAGCGCTGCGCGGATGGCCTTGATGCGGGCAATATCCTCCTGCAGGCTGTCGCGCCCCACCTTGAGCTTGACGGCGGTAAAGCCCTCCTCGGCGGCATCGGTACACTGGCGGACAAACTCCTTTTCCCCGCCCTCATAGTACCAGCCCACCATCGCATAGGCGGGGATGGCCCTTCTGCGGGCGCCCAGCAGCCGGGCCACCGGCAGGCCCGCGGCCTTGCCTTTGATATCCCAGAGGGCGTTGTCTATCGCGGCGATGGCAAAGTTCGCCGCCCCGACGGTGCCGTAGTATTCGGTCGCGACAAACAGCTCGTTTCTGATCTGGCGGATAAAGTCCGGGTCCCGCCCCATCAATAGCGGCGCGAATTCGCGGTCGATGATGAGCTTTAACGTCTGCATCCCGGAGGCGATGCGCCCGAAGTTGATGAGCGAGCTGCCGCAGATTCCCTCGTCGGTCATAATGCGGGTCAGCAGATGTCCGCCCACGTTATAGGTGTGCAGCGAATCGGAGACCGGGTTTTCTACCTTTTTCTGCAAAACGATCGTTTCTATCCCACAGATTTTCATTTCCCGGCCGCCTCCCCGCGCCCCTGCCCGATTTCGGCGCCGCGGGCGATGAGCTCGCGCTGAAGCTTTTTCACATCGATCCGGCGCACGGGAACCCCCTCCTGCGCGCTCTGGGCCGCGGCGACGCCCGCCGCCTCGCCGATGGCGAAGATATGCGCCATCGCCCGCCAGGACTCATAGGCAATCTGGTCGGAGGACATGCACCGGCCGGCGACCAGCAGGTTTTCCGCCTTTTTCGGCAACAGGCAGCGGTAGGGGATGTCATAGCCCACATGGGTCAGAAAACGCCGGTAGCCATAGTAGTTGATGACCGGGTTGGCGGCCATGGCAATCGAATCCTCAAACTGCCGGCCCTCGAGCACGTCGTCTCCGGTAATCTTGTAATCCCCCTCAAAAAAGCGCGTCTGGCGGATGCCGATGAGCGAGCCGGTATCGATAATGTGCGCGCCCGCAAGGTCGGGATGCTCCGCCTTTTTCTTCTCCAGGTCCTCATATACGGCCAGGCGCACCCTGATTTCCCCGTCGCTTAATTCCTGCCCGTCCGCCCCGTTGGTGGGGCCGGGGGTCGGGCCCCAGACGACCATCGTATCATCCATCAGGCAGCCGGGGGCCCTGGTGTCCGGGTCAAAGCCGGCAATCTTATACATCAGGCAGTCGTTGAGGCGGGGGGCTTCGTCCCCCTTTACCTGCCAGTAGGGCACCCCGGCGCGGAAAGCGACGTCCCCGTCCCCGCTCGCATCGATGACCGTTTTGGCATAGGCTGCCTGGCGGCCGGACTTGTTTTCAAAGAGAATGCCGCACACCGCCTCCCCCTCTTTAATAACATCGCAGAAATAGGTGTGAAAGAGGATATCCACCTTCGCTTCCCTCACCATCTGCAGGGCGACCAGCTTGAATTTTTCGGTATCAAAGGCATAGTTGTAGGAGAGGTCTCCCTTTTTATCGCTGCGGGGCTCGGAGGCATAGGCGTTGCGGGACTTGACCGCACCGCCGATATCGATAAGGCGCAGGATGATTTCCTCGCCGATGCCCCTGGTAGTCTGCACGCTGTTGGGCTCCACCTGGTTGCGGTAGCCGACGATATTGGCCATCAGCGAGGCGGTGGCCGTGCCTCCAAAGTAGGGGAACTGTTCGATAATCAGCGTTTTAACCCCGCTGCGTCCCGCGGCGATGGCTGCCGACATTCCGGCCACCCCTCCGCCGACAACGATAACGTCATACTCCCCGTATATGTCCAGCTCTCTGGCCGGTTCCAGATATTTTTTCAAAAAAATCAGTCTCCTTTCATGGTGACGGACGCTATCGGCCCTAGCCCTTGATGGCACCCACCATAACACCCTTGACGAAATATTTCTGCAAAAAGGGATAGATACACAGAATCGGGACGGTTGCCACGATGACGGTGGCATATTTAATGGTTTCGCCAATCTGAATCTGGTCGCTCTGGGCGGCAGAACCGGCCATCATGCTGTCGGTGCTGTTCAAAACGAGGATTTCGCGCAGGATGAGCTGCAGCGGGAACAGCTCGCGCCTGTTGAGAAAGAGCATCGCATCAAACCAGGCGTTCCACTGCGAGGAGGCATAAAAAAGAATGATAACCGCGATGACCGGCATCGAAAGCGGGATGGCGATGCGCAGCAGGATGGTGAAATCATTTGCCCCGTCTATTTTGGCCGATTCCTCCAGGCTGTCCGGCAGCGCCTGAAAGGAGGTGCGCATAACAATCAGATTATAGGTGGCTACCGCCTTGGGCAATATCAGCGCCAGGCGGGAATTCATCATTCCCAGATTGCTTACGTTGAGGAAATGGGGGATCATGCCGCCGGAAAACCACATGGTGAAGACAATCAGCATCATGAGCGGCGTGCTCCATTTGACGTTTTTGCGCGAGAGGCCGTAGGCTCCGAGCGTTGTCAGCACCAGGCTCAGCGCCGTGCCGGCGGTGACATATAAAAGGGTGTTCGCATAGCTGCTGAGGATGATGGGGTTCTGGAAAACCAGCCGGTAGGCGCTCCACTGAACGCCCAGCGGCGCCAGCAGAAGTCCCCGGTGGCTCATCAGCGGGCCGGGCTCGCTCACCGAGGCAAACAGCACATAAAGCAGCGGATAGAGGGTAATTGCCGAGAGGATAAACAGGACGATGGTATTGACCGCATCAAAAATTCTTTCGCCCCGGGTTCTTTGAATTGCCATAGCGCAGTTGCTCCTTTCCTCACCACAGGCTGGTTTCGGTGAATTTTTTGCTGAACTTGTTGGTAACGATAACCAGCGTGCAGTTGATGACCGAGTTGAAGAGGCCGACGGCCGCCGAATAGCTGTAGGCCGCCTCGAGGATGCCGCGCCGGTAAACAAAGGTGGAGATGACATCCGCCGTTTCATAGATGCTCGCGTTGTAGAGCAGCATCACCTTTTCAAAGCCGATGTTCATGACAGTGCCCACCTTGAGGATGAGCATAATGACAATAGTGGGCAGAATCGAGGGGATGGTGATGCTGATAATCTGGCGCAGCTTGCCCGCGCCGTCGATGCGCGCGGCCTCGAACATTTCGGTATCAATGCCGGTCAGCGCCGCCAGGTAGATAATCGAGTTCCAGCCGATCTGCTGCCAGATATCCGAAATGATATAGATGCTGCGGAAGTTGCCCGGCTCGAGCAGCAGGTTATTGTTCTCCATCCCGAGGTAGGTCAGTATGTGGGTGATGACGCCATCCTGCTTGACAAAGTCGATAATCATGCCGCAGATGACGACGATCGAGATAAAGTGCGGGATGTAGGTAATCGTCTGCACCACCCGCTTGTAGCCGTTGTGGCGCACCTCGTTGAGCAGCAGCGCCAGCACAATGGGCATGGGGAAGGAGAAGACGAGGCCATAAGCACTCAGCAAAACGGTGTTTTTGAGCAGCCGCCAGAAATAGAAGCTGGAAAAAAACTCGTTAAAGTGTTTAAAGCCCACCCAGGGGCTGCCGGTGATGCCGTCGAGCGCGTTAAAGTCCTTAAAGGCGATGGTCGCCCCATACATAGGGAAATAGTGGAAGACGAGATAGTAGATGAGCACAGGCAGAATCATCAGGTAGATGAGCCGGTTGCGCCGGAAATCCTTGCGGATTCCCGCAAAAAATCCCTCGCGCTGCGCCGCGCCGGAGGACGCCTGCTTCGCCGGCCTGGCCGCTGATTTTAACATGGATAACCCCCCTTATGGTAACAGATGTCCCTGCAAACGAAACGGGCGCGCTGCAAAATTTTTATTCCGGCCTGCAGGAAGCGGAAAAAGGGCGCTTTCGCCCGCGATATGCGGGCGAAATTTGACTCAGGAGGAGCCAAGAGTCCTTTTTCAGAAGGGTCTGTTGCAAAATGCTTGCATTTTGCAACAGACCCTTCTGCCCGCCGGCGGTGTGCAGCGACTGAACATGCCGGAGAGATGCCGGTATTTCCGGGGGCCTGCTTTCACTTTAAGCAGGCTCCCGGCCGGTGCCTTTTCCTTCAGGGCCGGCTGTCATAGCGGTCCAGCTGCGCCTGGGTCAGCTCGATGGCCCGCTCGATGCCCATGCCCTTGAGAGTCTGCACATAGTCATCGAACTTGTCGAGCGAGGTCTTGCCCGAAACGAACTGGTTGAACATCTCGGTCGTGTAGGTGCGGATTTCGTTCATCAGCGAGGCATACTCGCTGCTCTCCTCTTGGGTGGGAGTCAGCGGAGGCAGCAGTGCCCTGTTGGTGCAGGCCAGCCACTCCTTGCGCCCTTCAATCTGCTCGGGCAGCGAATCGCGCTGGTTGAGAACATCCTTATACTTCATAACGGCCGAGCTGGTCTGCCAGATGGTGTATTTGGCCATCGCCTGCTCGCGGGAGAGCCCGTCGGGATTGTTGAGGATGAGGTCGGTATACTTGAGGTTGCCGTCCGGTCCTGTTTCATAGGTGACGCCCTCGACACCCCAATTGGTGAGGATGTGCCCTTCTTCGCTGTAGTTGTAGTCAAACAGCTTGGTCGCTTCCCTGACATACTGGCAGGCGGTGGTGATGGCGACGCCGCCGTTATTAAAGGCGGGCTGCTCCTGGCCCTCGGTGGGCACATCGCCTTCATTAAGTACCGGATAAGGCAGAGGCATCAGCTGAAAGTCGGGATTTTCCGGCTTCATCATGGCCGTATAGCGGGTGATGCCGTTGCCCATGCCGCCGATATAGGCGAAGAGCTTGTTGGAGGAAAGCTTGGTATCCTGAATTTTTGCCGTTCCGGCCAGCGACTCGGGATCGATCAGCCCTTCGTTGTACCAGCTGTTCATCACGGCGAGAAATTCCTTATACTCCGGCTGGATGCCGCCGAACTTCACGGTGCCGTTGTCGTTATAAAACTCCTGGCGGATGCCCCAGGCGCCGATGATGAAGGGCTGCCCATCCAGCGACTCCTTGCCCTGCAGGAAGATGCCCTGTACATCGCCCGCGCCGTTGCCGTTGAGGTCGGTGCTGCGGACCTTGCGGAGCATTTCGGTCCAGTCATCAATGGTGGTGGGCTTTTTATTAATGCCCAGCTTCTGGAACCAGTCATAGCGGATGGTGGGGCCGTTGCTCACTGCGAGCTCGCGGTCGGCATAAACGGCGGGGAAGACATAGTAGGTGCCGTCATCCATCTCCTGCTGTTTGCGGATTTTTTCATTTTCGGCAAGCACCTTCGTGAGGTTGGGCGCCCACTGGGCGACCGGCTCGTTGAGCGGGATAATGACCTTATCCCGGATGTATGCGCCGGGCCCGCCGGGGACGGTCAGCCAGTCATACTGAATGAGGTCGGGCAGGTTGCGCGAGGCAATCAGCAGGTTAAACTGCTCCTTGGCGCTGCCAACAGGGGGATGCTGGAATTCCAGCTTCACACCCGTGCGCTTTTCTATTTCCTGATAGGTCAGGTTGTCGTTGAGCGTTTTGACCGCTCCGGCGGCCTTGCCGATATCCGCCCAGAAGGTGAGGGTGATATCCTCCGTCGTAATCGGGAGCGTCAGCTCCTCCGGTTCTGCCGCAGCCGGGGCCGCCTCAGAGGAGGCCGCCGCACTGCTGGCGGGGGCGGCAGAGGAAGTGGCGGTGCTGCTGGGGGCCGCGCTGGAAGCGCTGCCTGAGCCTGAAGAACAGCCGGCAGCCGTCAGCATGCTGGCGGCAAGCAGAACCGACAGTAGCGCTTTTTTCTTTTGGTTCATTCGTTCATACCCTCCTTAATAGCAAATGGTCTCTGGTCCATGTCTGCATGGCCTTTTGGGCCGTGTGCTTATCATACCATGAAGTATTTTGAAAAAATATATAAAAAATTTCATATAAACGTTTAAATATTATACATTTTCGGCCGGAAGGGTTTGAGTGGTGCGGTACAAATGGTATACTTTTAG
>JAAWAN010000026.1 GCA_022792175.1 Provencibacterium sp. | reverse complement strand
GTTCCGGGACCAGCCCCGGGATCACTGCCTGGTGTGGGTGTACTCCCTGTTCACCGATAAACCCGGCGACTATGTGAAGAAGCCCATGCGGGATTGCACCGGCAAGGAGATCTGCATGGAGTGGCTGTACCATATCGGCGTGCCCCAGGATCAGATCGAGGAGCTGGCGGAACACTCCGCCAACACTGTCCCCGTGATGATGCCTTATATCGACGCCTTCTTCATGCCCCGCAACGACACCGACCGGCCCAAGGTCGTGCCTGACGGCGCTGTCAACTTCGCTTTCCTGGGTCAGTTTGCCGAGACCGCCCGAGACACCATCTTCACCACCGAGTATTCCATGCGCACCGGCATGGAGGCGGTGTACACCCTGCTGAACGTGGATCGGGGCGTGCCCGAGGTATGGGGCAGCACCTATGACATCCGCGACCTGCTGGATGCCTCCGTTAAGCTGCGGGACGGGAAGCCCCTGACCGACATGAGCCTGAACCTCATTGAAAAGTTTGCTCTGCATAAGGCTTTGAGCAAGGCGCAGGGTACCGACATCGAAAAGCTGCTGAAGGAATATCATGTGATCTGATGGACAGTATCCAATTAATGGAACAATAGAACCGCCCATACCAGGTCTGATACTCCCTAATGAAGTATAAAATTTCACAGAAAAACACCGCATGGCCGAGCGACCATGCGGTGTTTTTATCATCTGCTGTTCCTGTCAACGCCCCTCCTGCGTGGCGGCTGTTTCCTTCTGCCCTCTTCCTGCAACCGCCGCAGGCGTTCCCGGACGCCTCTCGGCTCCGGGGGCTGCTCTTTTTCGGCGGGCCGCCGACGCTCCCGCATCTTCCATTTCCATATGCTCCGTCACACTTTCACAGGCAACCTTCTGTCCAATGAGGCCGCTCCAAAGGACGTGCAGGAACTGCCGGGACACTCGGATGTCAGTACCACGATGAACATCTATGCCCACTTTACGAGGGAAGCGAAACGCAACTCCGCCCGGCTGTTGGATAAGGTGGCCAACGGGGAGTAAAAAATCTTTCCCTTGTTTCAGCCCGTAAGAGAAAGTACATACGGTTTGATGGTTTGACAGGCGAAAACACCTGATATTACAAGTTTTTTAAGAGGCAGAACAGTAATCGCGATTTTCGTAGGTCGAAAAGAATCCAGGTGGCCAGCAGCCTTTTTAATCAGCAAGGGGCCTGCTGCAAAATCTTTATTCCGACCTGCAGAAACCGAAAAAAAGCAGTTTTACGCTGGGAGGCGCAAAATTCGGGGCGCATGCCTGCCTCAAAAGCCTTTTTTCAGAAGGGCGGTTGCAGAATAGTATTCTGCAACCGCCCTTGACCCATTTTTGCATATTTTGGCGGCTCAGTCAGGAACCGGCGGAAAATTGCCGCGTGCCGCTTTAAACTCATCATACAGATTGAGGATGAACGATTCACAATCCATACCAAAAAGAGAAGGAACCAGGAAAATAAAGATATAGTCCATGCTCAGATCCTTCTTGATGGCCAGCAACGTTTCGGTAATAACAATGCTCTTCAAAAAAAGCGGTCCGGAATAGTTGCCGGCCAGGATGTAATTATAGAGCACCGACCGTATGCGGTCCTCATTTTCATAATCGACGATGAGCGCCGCCGCCTTTCGAAGGAAAGGGTCGCTGTATTTGAGCGGCTCGGCATTGAGCCGCCGGTCCAGGTCGAGCAGCCCGAAGCTGTGCCGGACATGCCCCAGCTCCATCAGCTGCCAGACAACGTCCAGCAAATCCTGCTTGTCTGTCCGGCTGCACTGGATGCGCTGGGCATAGAACTCGGTATCCATCTCTTTCATCCTGTTGTTTTCATCCCTTTTTTCAGAATTGCCGCATTTTCATTTTTTACCGCTTTCTGCTCTTCTCCAGCGCATCCATCGCGGATTCTTCCTCAAACTGCTTGCTGTAGAGATCGTGGTAATACCCCTTCTTTTCGAGCAGCTCCAGATGCCTGCCCTGCTCGACAATCTTGCCATCGCGCACTACCAGAATCAGGTCTGCCTGACGGATGGTGGAAAGCCGGTGGGCAATCAAAAAGGAGGTGCGCCCCTTGAGAAGGTGGGAGATAGCCGACTGAATCAGCTGCTCGGTCAATGTGTCAATCGAGGAGGTGGCCTCATCCAGCACAAAAATGCGCGGATCAGCCAGAACGGCACGCGCAAAGGAGATAAGCTGCTTTTCGCCGGTCGAAAGCCGGTCCCCTCCCTCGCCAACATCACTCAGATAGCCGTTTTCCAGCTTTTCCACCACCGTATCTGCCGAAACGCTTTTGGCCGCGGCATAAATCTCTTCATCGGTGGCGTCCAGCCGGCCATAGCGGATGTTTTCCATCACCGTTCCGGAAAAAAGATGGGGATTCTGCAGCACATAGCCGATGCTCGCGTGCAGCCAGAGCTGGCTGCGCTCGCGGTAGTCCCGGCCGTCAATCAGAATCTTCCCGGAGGTTGGTTCAAAAAAGCGGCAGCAGAGGTTCACAAGCGTGGATTTTCCCGCCCCCGTTTCGCCGACGATGGCCACCGTCGTCCCGGCCGGTATTTTGAGGCTGAAGTGCTCAAGCACGTACTCGTTTCCGTCCGGATAGCGGAAGGATACATCCCTAAGCTCGATATCCCCCCGGATGGGCTCCCAGTTTTCCTTTTTGGGATGGAAAACGTCCCCGTATTTTTCGATGACCTCCGGCGAATCGGTAACGCCCGGCTCCTCCATCAGAAGGCCGCCCACCCGCTCGAGGTTCGCCTGCACCGAGATAATTTCGGCCAGCGTGCGCGCCAGCTGCTGGATAGGCTCGAAGATGCCGATGGCATAGGTGGTAAAGGCCGAAAGGGTACCGATGAGCAGCGCATGCTCCCGCACCATAAAGCCGCCGCGCGCGAGCACAATGGCGGTCGCCATCGTGCTTAAAAACATGACGATGGGGATATAGACGGCGCTCAGGCGCTGGGCATGGATAGAGGAACGACGCATTTCAGAGGTCACCCCCTGAAAACTCTCATAGTTTTGATCCTCAATCACCAGCGTTTTGGAGGTTCTGGCCCCCATAATCCCCTCGTTGTAGGCGCTGGTAATCTGGGAGTTGACCCGGCGCACCCGCCGGTTCCAGAAGAGGATGCGCTTTTGAAAATAGGTGGTCACTACAGCCAGAGCAGGCACGATGAGGATAACCGGAAGCGCCAGCTGCCAGTTGAGCAGCAGCATCGCCACAAATACCCCCAGCACATAGCTGAGCGCCCACATCACGTCAATAAGCCCCCAGGCAACCAGCTCGGCTATGCGGTTGGTATCGCTGAGTACCCGGGAGAGGATATAGCCGACAGGTGTCACATTATAGTAGGAAAGGGAAAGCTTCTGCAGGTGCAGAAAGCAGGCGCTTTTCAGGTCGCGGCCAATCCCCATTTCCACCCGCATTGAATTGCGGGTAAAAAGGATGACACAGATACACTGCAGGGTGATGACCGCCGCATAGCACAGGCCGAAAACCGGCAGGCCCTGCAGAGTCTTTTCCCCGATAAACCGGTCGATGGCGGTGCGCTGGAAAAGCGGCAGCGCGATATCGATTCCGGCGGTTATCAGGTTGAGCGAAACGATGAAAAACAGCCTTCCCCGGTAGGATTTTACAAAGGGCAGCAGCCGTTTCCATACGGCCGGGTCAAACTGCTCGCTATATTCCTTTTCTTCAATGGCCGGCATCTTCTTCTCCCTCCTTTTTGGGCGAAGCGATGAGCGCGCGGTCGTCGCTGCTCATCTGGATGTCATAAATCTGTCTGTAAACGCCGTCGCGGCTGATGAGCTGCTGGTGGGTGCCAAGCTCGGCCATGCGCCCATCCTCAAGTACCAGAATCTGGTCGGCCTGCATGAGCGTCGTAATCCGGTGAGAGATAAGGATAACGGTAGAGCGGCCCATCTGCTCCCTGAGCGCGGCGCGTATCTGGGCATCGGTCTCGGCGTCAACGGCGGAAAGAGAGTCGTCAAAAATCATGATAGGGGCGTTCTGCATGAGCATGCGCGCAATGGCAACCCGCTGCTTCTGCCCACCCGAGAGGGTGACCCCCCGCTCGCCGACAATGGTATCATATCCATCGGTAAAGCTGTCAATCGCCCCATCCACGCAGGCAATGCCTGCCGCACGGCGGATTTCGGGCATTGAGGCCTCCGGACGCGGCGCGGCAATATTCTCCTTAATCGTCCGAGAGAAGAGAAACGGCTCCTGCAGCACCATACCGATGTTTTTGCGCACCCAGCCGCGCTTCATCTGCGCAATGTCGATGCCGCTGACGGTGATCTGTCCGCATTCGGGCGGCAGGTCATACAGCCGGGTCAAAAGGTGCATCAGCGTCGACTTGCCCGAGCCGGTGCCGCCCAAAATGGCAAAGGTGCTCCCGGCCGGGATGGTGAAGTCGATATCCCGCAGAACCGGCTGCATCCCCTCATACTGGAAGGTGATATTCTTAAAGGAGATGTCGCCATCCATCGGCGGCTCGAGAGCAGCCGGAGAGTCCTGCTCCTCCTCCGACTCCAGAATATAGTTAACGCGGTCGATGGAGACACCGGCCTTGCTCATCTCTGAGAGAATGCGCCCGAGCGAGCGCACCGGCCAGACCAAGGTGGTATTGTAGGAGATAAAAGCCAGAAATTCGCCCAGCGAGATGGAACCGTTTACCGCTTCGGTGACGCCGAAGATGGCAACGGTCATAATCTGCAGGCCGGTAATCAGGTCGCCGATGGCCCAATAGTAGCTCTGGATATGGCCCAGACGAATCCAGAGATCGGCAAAGCGGCGGTTGCGCTTTTCAAAGCGCTCCACCTCAAAGCTTTCGCGGCCGAAGGCGCGCACCACCCGCACGCCGGTCAGATTCTCCTGAACGGCGGTGGAGAGAGCCCCTTCCGCAACATCTGCCTCCAGGAATTTTTTTGCAATGATGGAGAAGAAAATGCCGGAATAAAGGGCGACAATCGGGATAAATATGAGCGCAACGAGCGAGATGCGCACATTCATCGAGAACATGATTCCCATCGAGAGCACGATGAGGAAAACGGTGCGGAAAACCTCCACCATCTGCCCGCTGATGAATCCCCGGATGACGTTAACATCCGAGGTGCAGCGCTGGATAATTTCACCGGTCTGGTTTTTGACATGCCAGGAAAAGGGAAGATGCTGAATGTGCTCAAAGAGCCGGTCGCGCAGGTTCTTGAGCATGTTTTCGCTGCCCTTGGCCAGCGACATGCGGCTGATATAGCCGCACACCCCCGCGCAGACGGCCGTGATAACCACCAGCCCCGCGCACAGAAAGATGCCCTGCGCAAACGATCCGGAGGTAAAAAAAGGTTCGAGCGCGCGAAGCGGCCCGGGCAGCGCTAAAGGCTCGCTGCCGATGACGCTGTCCACCGTCAGACGGATGATCTGCGGCATCAGCGAGTTAAAAAGGGTTGCGCCCATCGAAAGCAGCAATGCAAAAAAGAAGAGATGCCATTGCCCCTTCAAAAAGGCGGCAATCAGATGTAGCCTGCTCTTGGTTGATGTTTTGTTCATGGTGTTGCCTTTCCCGTGCGCCCCTTTTCCCAACGGGACCAGAAGGGAAAAGAGTGCCCTGTCTTTAAAGATAATGCTCCCTGCGCGCACGAGCCGGACACCGGCAGCGTAGGGGGGGAGCTGCCGGGAGAGAGGGGGAGGCATGCGCACATATCTCCATTGTATCAGGAAACGCGGATTTTTCAAGAGCTTTTGTCAGGTAAAATCAGGTCCGTGCGGCGCAAAATGCAGAAACCCCTTTTACCCTCTTGCGTTTTTTGCGGGAATCGATTATAATGAAAGAGCTATGCGGCTATAAACGCATGGGCGGGGCAGGCATGTGGTTGTGTTCTGTCACGCAGATATACGGGCCCTGTGCGGCAAGGCGCTGTGAACCATGTCAGGCGGGGAACCGAGCAGCATTAAGCAGTTTTGCTTTGTGCGCCGCAGGCAAACCTGTATATCTGCGTGAGAGGGCATGGGACAGTGCCTGTTCTCTTTTAAAAAAGAATCCGGCGGCAGATGGTGAAGGCCCGGCCAGAGCATCCCTTTAAGGCCCTGCCCTTCTGCCGAAGCGGCCGGCTTCTGAAAGAAAGGCGGGGTCACAGAGATGTATCAGGCGCTTTACCGCAAATACCGTCCCCAGACGTTTGACGATGCCTGCGGTCAGTCCGCCATCATCTCCACGCTGAAAAACGAACTGGCCGCCGGCAAGCCCTCTCATGCCTATCTCTTTACAGGCCTTCGCGGAAGCGGAAAGACCACCTGCTCGAAAATTATTGCCAAAGCGGTGAACTGCCTGAATCCGCAAAACGGCAATCCCTGCTGCAGCTGTGAAATCTGCCGGGGCATTGACCGGGATGCTGTCACCGACGTGATGGAAATCGACGCCGCCAGCAACAGCGGCGTCGATTATATCCGCGAGCTGCGCGAGCAGGCGTTCATGCGCCCGGTACAGTGCCGCAAGCGGGTATATATTATTGACGAGGTGCATATGCTCAGCACCGAGGCTTTCAATGCCCTGCTCAAAATCATGGAGGAGCCGCCCGAGCACGTTTTATTTATTCTGGCAACCACCGAAGCGCACAAGGTGCCGGCCACCGTCGCCTCCCGCTGCCAGCGGTTTGATTTTAAGCGTATCGAGCCGGATGATATTGCCGACCGGCTCTGCTATATCGCTGGGCAGGAGGGCTTTTCCATCGAGCGGGAGGCCGCGCTGCTGATTGCCCGCCTGTCAGACGGCGGCATGCGCGATGCCATTTCGCTGTTGGACCAGTGCTGGTCCCATTCCTCTGCCATCGATCTTTCGGTGGTCGCCGACTGTGCAGGCCTGCCGGATAACGAAGAGCTGTTTCTCCTCTCGGGGGCCGCTTTGGCAAAGGATGCGGCGGCAGCCCTTACCTGCATGGAAAAAATCTGCCGGCGCAGCGTGGATATCCCACGGCTGTGCGAGCAGCTGATTCACCACCTGCGCAACCTGATGCTGGCCAAATGCACCGACCAGCTGGATGAGTTCATCGTCTGCCTGCCGGATGAGCTGGAGCGCTACCGGCGGGCCGCGGCCGCCGCGCCGCTCGAAGAGATTCTCAGCGCGCTGCGACAGCTGCAGGATGCGCACAGCCGGATGGGCCGCACTGTTAACCCCCGCCTGGAGCTGGAGATGGCGCTTATCCGCATCAGTTCCCCCTCCCTTTTGCGGGAAACAGGAGGACTGGAGGCCCGTGTCGCCCGGCTGGAAACGCTGCTGCGCCCGGGAGAGGCCCCTGCAGCGCAAAAGCCAAAGCCCTCTGCTGCAGACGCCTCCCCTTCTCCCCTGCCTTCGCCCGCTTCCCCTGCCCCGCCGCCATCGGCGCAGACGGCAGAGGATCTGCGCAAGAGTGCGCTTCCCTTCAGGGCCTGGGCGGATGTGCTGGAACGCTTAAAGGATAAAAACCGCGCACTGTATGGCGCCCTGGCCGGTTCGGAGGCCTATCTGGCGGACGACCTGATTCTTATCGACTCACGCAACGCGCTGTTCATCAAGCTGATTCGGGAGAATGATTATGCCCGCCAGCATATCCATGAGTGCATTATTGAAACCACCGGAAAAAAACATCGGATAGGCCCCTATAAGTCGGAGCTTTACCGCATTGAAGAGCAGCCGGAGGACCCGCTGGAGACGCTGCTGCAGACGGCGGATAATCTCGGCGTAGAGGTTACCGTGAAGGAAAAGTGAATTTTTTGTCTGCTTTTCTGCCGCCGGCTTTGGCTGCGGCGCACCCCTTAGGCCAAAAAATAAAAAAGCGGGGACAACCGGGGCTTAAACAGATAGGGCAGCCGGCCTTCAGAATTGCAGAAAGGGGAGGACTCCCCCACCGGATTTGCAGGCCATTCTAAAGTTGTACCGGCATACGATGGCATACAACGATTAAAATAATGATATCAACAAAATGGAGGAAGTTTTATTATGAAATCGAGATTACCGGAGGGCTTCGGCGGCGGAGCCGGGAATATGCAGAGCATGATCCGTAAAGCACAGAAAATGCAGGAGGAAATGGAAAAAAAGCAGGAGGAGCTGAGCGGGCGGGAATTTTCCGCTTCGGCAGGCGGCGGGGCGGTTTCGGTCGTGATAACCGGAAACAAACAGGTGCAGAAAATCAGCCTCAAACCGGAGGCGGTCGACCCGGAGGATGTGGAGATGCTGGAGGACCTTATCAAGGCCGCCGTCAACGAGGCGCTGCGCCAGATTGAGGAAACGACCTCCAGGGAAATGGACTCCATCACTAACGGGCTGAATATCCCCGGGATTGTGTAAGCGATGGGCTATAACGTTGTCCCGCTGCAGAAGCTGGTCGAGCAGTTCGAGCGCCTTCCGGGCATCGGACGCAAAACGGCGCAGCGGCTGGCCTTTCATATGCTCAGCCTTCCGGGCGAGCGGGCCGAGGAGTTTGCCGGGGCCATTCTGGATGCGCACCGGCTCATTAAAAAATGCAAAATCTGCCAGAACCTGACCGATTCGGAGCTCTGCCCCATCTGTGCGGATGAAAAGCGGGAGCGCAGCACCATCTGCGTGGTAGAGGACCCGCGGGATGTGGTCGCCTTTGAACGCACCCAGGAATACCATGGGCTTTACCATGTGCTGCACGGACTGATTTCACCGATGGATGGGGTGGGCCCTGACCAGCTGTATATTAAAGAGCTTATTGCCCGGCTGTCGAATGGCAGCTGCAGGGAAATTATTATGGCCACCAACCCCACCGTAGAGGGAGAGGCGACCGCCATGTATATGGCGCGGCTGTTAAAGCCGATGGGTCTCAAGGTCACCCGGCTGGCCTATGGAATCCCGGTGGGCGGAAACCTGGAATATGCCGATGAGGTCACCCTCTACCGCGCTCTGGAAGGGCGCAGCGAGTTATAAAGGATCCAAAACGGCGGAAAAATTCATGCAAACGGTATTTTTAAAGACAGGGAGGGAGAAGCGGCATGGAACGCGGGACCAAAACCATTGCACTCAACAAAAAGGCGCGGCACGACTACTTTGTAGAAGAAACCTATGAGGCGGGCATCGAGCTTTATGGCACCGAGGTTAAAAGTCTGCGCGCCGGGCAGGTCAATCTGCGGGACAGCTGGTGCGATATCGCAAACGGCGAGCTTTTTGTCCGGCAGATGCACATCTCCCCTTATGAAAAGGGAAATATCTTCAACCGCGATCCCCTGCGCGCAAGGCGGCTGCTCATGCACAAGCGGGAGATTCTCGCCCTGTTTGGAAAAATGCAGCAGCAGGGCTACACGCTGATTCCCCTTTCGCTCTACTTTAAAAATGCGCGGGTAAAGGTTCAGCTGGGCCTGTGCAAAGGCAAGCACCTCTATGATAAGCGGCAGGACATTGCCCGGCGGGATGCCAAAAGGGACATTGACCGGGCGATGAAGCAGCGGATGTAAAGAAAGCGGCCAGGGCTGCCCATCCGCTTTTCTGCAGCAGTTTATGCAGGAGAACAGAGGCGGCCCGCCCAAAAGTGAAGGCCGCCTCTGCTGATCTTTTATTTTCCATCGAAAATTTTAGAAATCGTCCATCTTTTTCTTTTTTATTCACAAATCTGTGGTATAATAAAGAAGCAGCTCTTTGCAGAGCAGCCTTAAAATTGGGGGCGTACCGGTTTCGACGGGGATTTTGAAGCACGGACAGCGAGTACAGGTGCGGAACCTGTTAAAAAGCCGCAAAAAAAATAAACGCTAACAATAACGTTAGAAAAGTAAACTTCAACAACATGGCGGTCATGGCTGCCTAGTTGAAGCTTGCTGTGTCGCTGGTACAGCGGCCCATCCTGCCGGATTTCACCGCGGGTTCGGTTTGGGTGTCATTTTAGCGGTCAACGTTTCTTCGCTTTGCTTCGGGCGGGGATAACGTATTAGAAGCTACCGCCATTCATAGCCTGTTTATCGGCGATGGGCGGCGGGAATTTTAAAGGATAAACTGCACTCGGAGAGGTCTGTGTGAATGGGTTTTCGGACAGGGGTTCAACTCCCCTCGCCTCCACCACATCCCGGAGTCTGCAAACATGCAGATTCCGGGATTTTTCTTTGGATTTATGCGGGTTTTCGGCGTTTTTAATGCATACTTGTGCTTTATGTGTAGAGCACCGGAAATTCAAATTGAAATTCCGAATCGGGAATGCTATAATATACCCGAATCCATCGTAGGAGTTGATGTCTGTGAAAAAGAGATCCTTTCTTTTGACCCTGTCCGTCTGGACACTGATCCTGCTGAGCGGCTGCTTTAGCCGGGAACAGCCGGCTCCCACTGATGGGCCGGCGATGGAAAACGTCCAGCTCACGGTCTGGGGGGCAGAGGAGGATGAGGCCCTTCTTCGGGAAATTTTCAGCTCCTTCCAAGCCCGATATGCCGGTCAGGCCAACTTCCAGATCACCTATCAGCCCCAGAGCGAGTCCAACTGCAAAGATGCCCTGCTGGGCGATCTGGAAAACGGCGCAGACGTCTTCGCCTTTGCCGACGATCAGGTGGCCGCTCTGGCCGCTGCCGGCGGGCTGGACCCCATCCCCGACAGCGCCCTTGTCCGCAATGCCAGTCTCTCGGCAGCAGTGGAGGCGGCCAGCGTGGCAGGCACCCTCTATGCCTATCCCCTGACCGCGGACAACGGTTACTTTCTCTACTATAACAAGGCCTATTTCTCGCAGGAGGATGTCCGGACGCTGGATCAGATCCTGTCAGTGGCCGCCCGGGCCGGACGGCAGGTGGCCATGGACTGGTCTTCCGCATGGTATGTCTACTCCTTCTTCGGCAACACCGGCCTGAAGGTGGGACTCAACGAGGACGGTCTGACCAACTACTGCACATGGAACAGTGCCGACGGCCCCATCACCGGGGTGAACGTGGCCCAGGCCATGCTGGACATTGCGGGCAGTCCCGCCTTTGCTGACAGGACGGACACCGAATTTATGGATGGGGTAAAAAACGGCTCCATCATCGCCGGCGTCAGCGGTGTGTGGAACGCCGTAGCCATTGAAGAGGCCTGGGGTACGAATATGGGCGCGGCCCGGCTGCCTACCTATACCTGTGCAGGCCGGCAGATACAAATGGCCTCTTTCTCCGGCTGCAAGCTCATCGGCGTGAACGCTTACTCCCGGTATCCGGACTGGGCAGCACGGCTGGCTGAGTGGATCACCAATGAGTCAAATCAGCGCCTGCGTTTCCAGCAGCGGGGCCAGGGCCCGGCCAATGCCAGCGCCGCCGCCTCCCCCGAGGTTCAGGCCGCCCCGGCCATTGCCGCCCTGCTGGAGCAGTCGGAGTTCTCCCAGCTTCAGCGGGTGGGCGGAAAATTCTGGGATCCTATCACCGAATTTGCCCAGAATATGGCGGCAGGCAACCCCTCCGGCGCGTCCCTTCAGTCCCAGCTGGACAGCATGGTAGAAGGCATTACCGCCCGGTAGGATATACAAAGCAGGAGGAGAGCAAGATGAGAGGCAAACTAACGCTGCAGCAGCGGTTAATCATACCTATTGTCCTTCTGGGACTGGTGGCGTTTCTGTCCAATGTCCTGGCGGTGTTCAGCATCAACAACGTCCATGCCAACGCCGGCACCATTGTGGACGAGTACATGCTCAGCGAGGAAAAGCTGGAGAAGATTCGGCGTTCCCTGATGAACATCCACCGTCTGGCCCTGTCCCACATCGTGGCATCGGATCATGCCACGATGATCCAGCTGGTTCAGGAGATCAAGGCGCAGGAGGCCGACCTGGACGAACAGTTCAGCGATTATGCCCCCTTTGTGACCAGAGAGGACCAGTCCCACTATCAGGCCATGCAGCAGAGCTATGACAGCTTTAAGCACGCTCTGGTCTACCTGGTCTGCGCCAGTGCCGACAGCAAGACCCAGGCCGCCTATGACATGGCCAATGGCGACGTGGCTACCTGGAGCGCTGCCACTGAGGAGCAAATTGATGCCCTGTACGCCTCCGTCAGCGGCCGGGCAGACGCCGCACGCAGCCATCTCACCTTCGTTTACATCGCGGCCCTGGCCATCAGCGCCGTTGCTCTCGCCGCCGGAATTCTGCTGGTGGCGGCAGCTTTCCGTATCATCCAAAGGCATGTGATTGCCCCCATTCACGATGCTATGGGCACCCTTCAGGGCAGCTCTGAGCGAATCAGCGGCGTGACCCGGGAGGTCCGCCAGCGGACTCAGACTTCCAGCGGCAGCGTCCGGGACCTGTCCGGCCTCACCCAGCAAATCTCCGCCGCCCTGGAGGAGATCGCCAGCAGTACCTCTGCCATCCGCGGCGGCGCTGAGGACACCCAGTCCGAAGCTCAGGACATGGCGAAGGAATGCGCCGCTATCACCGCCTACTCCGCAAAGATGCGGGGCCGGGCAGAGGAGATGGAGCAGTCCGCCCTGGCGGAAACTCAGGCCGTCCGGGCCAGAACCGATGAGATCATGGCTACGCTGGACCAGGCCATCGAGAAGAGCCGCAGTGTGGACCGGATTACCATCCTTACCAAGGATATTCTGGACATTTCCGACTCTACCAACCTCATCGCCGTTAATGCCTCCATCGAGGCGGCCCGGGCGGGAGCTGCCGGGGCAGGCTTCTCCGTCGTGGCCCAGGAGGTCCATAAGCTGGCCAACTCCTGCGCGCAGACCGCCAAGCATATCCGGGAGGTCAGCGAGGTGGTCACAGGGGCCGTAACCTACCTCTCAGCCAGTGCCCGGGAGCTGGCTGATTACCTCAGCCAGACCACCCTTTCCCAACTGGAGCGTTCTGTCCAGGCCGGCCGGCAGTATCATCAGGACTCCGACTATATCGGCCGCGCCATGGAGGCTTTCAACGACAGAACCGGCCGCCTCAAGTCTTCCATGGATGAGATTGCCGGCTCTATCTCCAGCATCTCCGGCGCCATCGATGGCGCGGTCTCCGACATCACCGGCGCCGCCGACAATACCCGCATCCTGGTGGATGATATGGCCGGTATTACCGTCCGCATGAATACCAACCAGGAGATCGTCGAGGAACTCCGCAGGCAGATGGATGTGTTTGCCAACCTGTAACGGGCTGCAAAAAATTTTAATCGCCCCCCGCCGCGGGAGGGATTTGCTGCGGGGACTTCGCTTTTCACCGCGACCCGCTTCGCCGGACCCGCAGCGGGAAGAGACGGGGATGATGGCTGCATTCTGATACCTGGAGGAATGAAGCAGCAAAAGCGCTATACGCGCCCGCTTTTACACACGAAAGCAGCCGGGAGCCAATACCGCTCCCGGCTGCTTTCAGATATTCTGTCATTTTCTCGCACCTTCACAGATCTGCCGGTTGACTGAAGCGTTCCCACAGCTTTCTCCCCGGCCGCGCCGGCTGACCGCGGCAGAAAAATGTTCCTGCGCACCGCGGGAAAATTATGCTATACTGAAAAGCACGGAAAGAATTATTTGAGGGAGGGAGAGCCGTGCTGGCTTATACCTATATCGAACAGGGAAAATTTGAGCTTCTGAAAAAACCAAGGCCTGTTTTAAAGGACAGCGGGGATGCCATCGTTCGGGTCACACTGGCAAGCATCTGCACCAGCGATCTGCATATCAAATATGGCAGCGTTCCCCGTGCTCTGCCGGGCGTTACGGTAGGGCACGAAATGGTCGGCATTGTTGAGGAGACGGGCTGCGCCGTTCAAACGGTGCGACCGGGCGACCGGGTGACGGTAAACGTAGAAACCTTCTGCGGGGAGTGCTTTTTCTGCCGGCATGGCTGGGTCAACAACTGCACAGACCCGCACGGCGGCTGGGCGCTGGGCTGCCGCATCGACGGCGGACAGGCGGAATATGTGCGGGTTCCCTATGCCGACCAGGGGCTGAACCGGATTCCGGACCGGGTAAGCGACCGTCAGGCGCTGTTTGTGGGCGACCTTCTGGCCACCGGCTACTGGGCCGCGGATATTTCGGAGATTACTCCGGAAGATACCGTATTGATTCTCGGCGCAGGACCGACTGGCCTGTGCACACTGCAGTGCGTGCTGCTGAAGAGGCCAAAGCGGGTGATCGTCTGCGAGAAGGATCCCCGGCGGCGCGCCTTTGTGCAGGAGCAGTATCCCGGGGTGCTGACTGCCGGACCGGAGAAGCTGCCGGAATTTGTACGGGCAAACAGCGGCCACGGCGGCGCAGACGCCGTTCTGGAGGTAGCCGGCGGAGCGGACAGCTTCCGCCTGGCCTGGCAGTGCGCGCGGCCGAATGCGGTTGTAACGGTGGTCGCCCTGTATGATCAGGCGCAGAGCCTGCCGCTGCCGGATATGTACGGAAAAAATCTGACCTTCAAAACCGGCGGCGTGGATGGCTGCCGGTGCGGGGAAATCCTTTCGCTGATTGAAGAGGGAAAGCTGGATACCACCCCGCTGATTACCCACACCTGTTCGCTTGATCAAATTGCAAAAGCCTATGCGCTCTTCGAGAGCCGGAAGGAGGGCGTAATCAAAATTGCCATCCGCTGCGGGGGAAACGAATGATGAAAGAAAAAATAATCCGCCTTTTAAAACAGGAAACGGTGCTGTGTGCCGCCCTTTTTCTGGCTGCCATTTCCATGCTGCTGGTTGCTCCGGATGCGGAATATATCACCTATCTGGACTTTCGCACGCTTGCCATTTTATTCTGCCTGATGGGCATCGTGGCCGGCCTGCAGAAGACCGGCCTCTTCCGGTGGATTGCACAGGCGCTTTTGAGCCGGGTGAAAAGGGCCCGGCAGCTGGTGCTCATCCTCGTGCTTCTCTGCTTTTTTTCCAGCATGCTTTTGACTAACGACGTTGCGCTCATCACCTTTGTGCCGTTTACCTTTACCGTTTTGAACATGATTGGGCCACAGGCAAAAAAGCAGCTGATCATCCCCATCGTCGTCCTGCAGACCATCGCCGCGAACCTCGGCAGCATGCTGACGCCCATTGGGAATCCGCAAAACCTCTATCTTTATGGCAAAGCCGGAATTTCACTCGGCTCCTTTGTCCTTTTAATGCTGCCGTATACCTCCGCCGCACTCGCCGCTCTTATCCTCTGGAGCCTGAAGCAGTCAAGGACATATCCCGCTGCGATCGCTGTCTTCTTTACTGAAAAAGAAGCGCTTTCAAAAAAGAAAGCTTCGCTCGCGGCTTACAGCTTCCTCTTTGTGCTCAATCTGCTGACAGTGGCGCGGATGGTTCCCTGCGCCCTCTCCTTTACCGTTACAGTCATCGCGCTGGCGGTGATGGACAAAGGCATCTTCCTGCGCATTGATTACAGCCTGCTTTTAACCTTTGCCGGTTTTTTCATCTTCATCGGCAATATGCAGCGGCTTCCGGCCTTCTCGCGTCTGCTGCAGCAGACGGTCGCCGGACATGAGATGGCGGCCGGCATCATCATAAGCCAGATAATCAGCAATGTTCCGGCGGCACTGCTGCTCTCCGGATTTACCGACAGGCTCGCCCCCCTGATCATAGGCGTCAACCTCGGCGGGCTGGGAACGCTGATTGCCTCGATGGCCAGCCTCATCTCCTATAAGCTCATCGCGCGGGAGGAGAGGGCAATAAAGGGCGCCTATTTCCGATACTTCACTGCAGCCAATTTCGGCTTTCTGGCGGTTCTTCTGGTGTTCTCCCTTTTCTGCGGCATCTGAAAGCTCCGTTTTCGAAGGGCGGCCGCCATCGCCCTTTTTTCGGCTTTAGCGGCAGTTCGCCATTACCAGGCCTTCAGGGCCATCCTCTGCCGGGCGGCTATCCGCCCCTCTGCTGAAAAGAGGAGCGCTTATATCCCCGATCTCCGGCTGCTTTCCCGTTTTTCAGGGATCCGGCGGGCTGCATACATCCGAAAGCAGAATATACATGGAAGAAAAGCGGTCGCACAGCAGATCCACCGCGGCGGGGGCCCGGAGCATGGGCTCCTCCGAAGGCGCGGCCAGCGGCAGCGAAAGGGCAACAGCAGTCCCCTCCCCCTGCTTGGACTGAATGGAGAGGGTACCTCTCTGCGCCACCATGCACATTCTGGCAACCGTTAAGCCCAGGCCACAGCCAGCGTTGCCATCCCTGCCGGGCAGGGAAAAAAAGGGCTCAAAAACGCGCGGCAGAAACTCCTCCGGAATCCCCGTTCCGCGGTCAGAAATGCGAATAAACGCCCGCTTTCCCCTGATCTGCAGCGCAATGCGGATAACATTTCCCTCTTTTGTATAACGGCAGCAATTGGAGAGAAGATTGAAAAATACCGTCTGCAGCATGCCGGCATCGCACAGGCAGAGAATATTTTTCTGCTCAGCCGAGAAAAAAAGAGGAATGCCGATATCCTGCGTCAGCTTCCTGGCAGATTCACACAGCTCGGAAAGCAGCTGCTTCAGGTCGCAGACCTGCAGGGAGGGCTGGTGGAGCGCACTGCCGAAGCGGGCAAACTCGGTCAGGTTCACACAGTGGCGCAGAATCTGGTAGCTTTGCCGGCTGATGAGCTGCAGCGGCTTATACAGGGCGGGCATCCGGCGGATGGCCGCATTGCGCGACAGCGAAGAGAGAGCAGAAAAAATGAGCCCCAGCGGCCCGCGGATATTTCCCGAAAATGCGGCAATCATCCGATTGGCGCCTCCGCTGTCGGAATAGGGGCCGCCCGCAGCCAGCGGCTGAAAGTTGACAAGGGATAAAAGCGGCTGCGGCTGCCGTCCAAGCGGGGTAAAACAAAGAGAGGCGGAAAAAAGAGGGATCTCCTCGCGCGCAATCACCTGTGCCTGCCTGCGGGCGAGCGCCTCCATAGTGCGCAGAACATATTCTCCGGGAACGAGAGTGCGGATTCCATCCGGCATGCGCAGGGTCTCATAATGCTGCAGCGCTGCTTTATTGACCCAGACGATCATCAGGTCCTTATCCACAACGGCAGCCGGCTGGTCGGAACTTCCATAGAGCCTTTCCACGTCGGCAATCATTTGCTCCTTCCAATTTTCCATAAATATCCCCACTCACTCTGGCTGCCTGCTTTTAGCCAAATTAATTTTCCAAGCCGGCCTCTAAAATATTCGTTTCAGGCGGATATGTGAGAAGGTGGAGAATGCTGCCGCAGGGGCGCAGGCCATATAGCTTCAAAGAAGGATAGCAGCGCCCATTGCGGGAGAGGCTCCGGCTTTTTTGATGAACATATAGATATAGAAAGGGCAGTGAAACCATAGGCCGCACAGGCGGAGCATTCGAACCAATTTAATGTGTGGTTGCTATTATACCACATTTCGACAATATTCGACAATGGGGTTTCTTTACTCTTTTGTATGTTTGCCATGCAATAAAGAGGGAAAAAGTTAGGAGTTGTAACAAATTTTTAAAAATAGAGTGAAAAGTCTGGAAACCGTCTTGTAGTCCGGCATATTTTGGTATAAAATATAGGTAGTCCAAAAATATGGGAGGTAGATTCCAATGGCAATTAAAGTTGGTATCAATGGTTTTGGCCGCATCGGCCGTCTCGTTTTCCGCGCGGCGATGGCTCAGCCCGATGTTTTTGAAGTGGTAGGCATCAACGATCCGTTTATCGACAAAGATTATATGGTCTATATGACCACTTATGACTCGATCCATGGCAAATTCGAGGGCACCTGCGAGGTGAAGGATGGGAAGTTCATCGTTAACGGCAAGGCCATTGAGGTTTATGCGGCGATGAACCCTGAGGAGATTCCGTGGAAGGATTGCGGCGCTGAGTATGTCGTCGAGTCCACCGGTGTTTTCACCACCATTGAGAAGGCCTCCGCCCACCTGAAGGCCGGCGCGAAGAAGGTCGTTATCTCTGCCCCCAGCAAGGATGCCCCGATGTTCGTTATGGGCGTCAACAACGATAAGTACACGGCTGATATGGATATCGTTTCCAACGCCTCCTGCACCACCAACTGCCTGGCTCCTCTGGCCAAGGTTATCAACGACAACTTCGGCATTGTTGACGGCCTGATGACCACCGTTCATTCCACCACCGCTACCCAGAAGACGGTGGACGGTCCCTCCAAGAAGGACTGGAGAGGCGGCCGCGCTGCTGCGGGCAACATCATCCCCTCCTCGACCGGCGCTGCCAAAGCGGTCGGCAAGGTTATTCCCGAGCTCAACGGCAAGCTGACCGGCATGGCTTTCCGCGTTCCGACGCTGGATGTCTCGGTTGTTGACCTGACCGTCAATCTCAGCAAGGCCGCGACCTATGAGGAAATCTGCGCGGCGGTCAAGAAGGCCAGCGAGAACGAGCTCAAGGGCATTCTCGGCTACACCGAGGATATGGTCGTTTCTTCCGACTTTATTACCGATCCCCGCACCTCGATTTTTGATGCGAAGGCCGGTATCGCTCTGACCGACAAGTTTGTCAAGCTTGTTTCCTGGTATGACAACGAGTGGGGTTACTCGAACAAGGTTCTGATGCTCATCCAGCACATGAGCACTGTAGACCACAAGTAAGAAACGGCTGCTTTTAAGCGGCTTAAACAAGGGAAGGGGGAACGCACAAAGCGTTCCCCCTTCCCTTGTTTTCTGCATAAAAACGCCGTCGGATAAGGAACATATGAAAGGCTATGCCGGCGCGGGGCGGCCCTTTTTTCCGCCCTGAGAAGGTCTGCCGCCGGCACGGGATAGCGGAGAATAATATCCCCGCAATTTTATCGCCCGTCTCTTCATTTCCCTGTTTTTTCCTTGTTTAAGGGGAGACTTTGTGATACAATATTTAGTGCTTTTTGATTTATATTAAAAAGGAAAGCAACTAAATAAGGGGATCGCCGCCTGTAAAAATCCAGCTGTCGGCCGGCCTTTGGCGCAGCGCCCCGGGAAGGACAAAAAAATGGGAATTACCCAAAATGCGCTCACCGTACTGCAAAAGCGCTATTTTATGAAGGATGAAGAGGGCCAGCTCATCGAAAATCTGGAGGGAATGTTCCACCGCGTTGCCGGCGCCATTGCCGAAGCGGACCGCACCTTTGACCCGCAGGCAGATACCGCCAGCACCGCGAAAAGCTTTTATCAAAGCATGATACAGCTGGACTTTCTCCCCAATTCGCCGACGCTGATGAACGCCGGCCGGCCGCTCGGCCAGCTTTCCGCCTGCTTCGTGCTGCCGGTAGGAGACAGCATGGATGAAATCTTTGAGGCGGTCAAGCAGGCAGCGCTCATCCATAAATCAGGCGGCGGCACCGGCTTTTCCTTCTCCCGGCTGCGCCCGCAGGGTAGTACTGTGCGCACGACCGGCGGCGTTGCAAGCGGACCGGTCAGCTTTATGCGCGTTTTCAATATGGCCACCGAAGCCGTCAAGCAGGGCGGCACCCGCCGCGGAGCCAACATGGGTATTCTGCGGGTGGACCATCCCGATATTCTCCAGTTTATCGACTGCAAACAGAATAATGCGGATATCACCAACTTTAATATCAGCATCGGCATCACCGAAGTCTTTATGCAGGCCGCCATGGCAGAAAAGGATTACCCGCTTATCGATCCGCGCACCCATCAGCCGGTCGGGCAACTGAATGCTCGAAGGGTCTTTGAAAAGATTGTCGATGCTGCCTGGCACAACGGCGAGCCGGGAATCATCTTCCTCGACCGCCTCAATCGGGATAACATTGTCCCCAAACAGGGGGAGATTGAGAGCACCAATCCCTGCGGTGAACAGCCGCTGCTGCCCTATGAGAGCTGCAACCTGGGCTCCATTAACCTGTATAATATGCTGCGGGAGACGGAAAACGGCTATGCGGTCGATTTTGATAAGCTGGCCGCCACCGTGCGGCTGGCCGTCCATTTTCTGGATAATGTAATCGCCGTAAACCGCTATCCGCTGCCCATTATTGAAGAGACGACGCTCTCTACCCGCAAAATCGGCCTGGGTGTTATGGGCTTCGCCGATATGCTGCTGCGCCTTCGCCTGCCCTATAACAGCGAGGAGGCGGTTGCCCTTGCCGAAAAGGTGATGAGCTTCATTAACGAGACGGCACGCAAAAAGAGCATCGAGCTCGGGCAGCAGCGCGGCAGCTTCCCGCTTTTTTCCGAAAGCATCCACCGCCGGCTGCCTGCCCTGCGCAACGGCACTGTGACCACCATCGCCCCGACCGGCACTCTTTCGATTATCGCCGGCTGCTCCTCGGGTGTGGAGCCGGTCTTTGCCTATGTCTTCATCCGCAATGTCATGGATAAGACCGAAATGGTGGAGGTCAATCCCCTTTTAAAAGAGCTGCTGCAAAAACGCGGGCTCTACTCGGAAGCGCTGATGCTGCAGATTGCCAAAGAGGGCTCTCTGCAGCATATTTCCGCCATTCCGGAGGATATCCGGCGGGTGTTTGTCTGCGCGCACGATATTTCCCCCCTCTGGCATATCCGCATGCAGGCCGCCTTCCAGAAGCACACCGACAATGCCGTTTCCAAAACGGTTAATTTCCCCCATGAGGCAACCCGCGAAGAGGTTGCCGAGGTCTACCGGCTCGCCTTCCAGCTCGGCTGTAAGGGGGTCACCATCTACCGGGACAGAAGCCGGGAAAACCAGGTGCTCAATATCGGCCCGGCCGCCCCGAAGGCGGAGGCGGACGGGCCCCGGCCGGCAGCCCCCAACTCGGTAGTTCCCCGGCCGCGTCCGGAATCGGTGTGCGGCATCACCGAAAAGATGCAGATTGGCTGCGGCAGCCTGTATGTAACCGTTAACTACGATGAAAACGGCATCTGCGAGGTGTTCACCTCCACCGGCAAGGCGGGCGGCTGCCCCTCCCAGAGCGAAGCGACTGCGCGGCTTATCTCCATCGCGCTGCGTTCGGGCGTAGCTATTGATGAAATTCTCGTACAGCTCAGCGGCATCCGCTGCCCCTCCACCGTGCGCCGGGAGGGAATGTCCTGCACCTCCTGCCCGGATGCGATCGCCCGGGTCATCAAAAAGGTGCGCGGCATACTTGAGGCCGAAACGCCCCTGCCTTCTGCCCTTTCCCAGCCGGTTTCGGCCGCCCCGGAAGAAAGCAGAAATTCCGGATCCTGTCCGGAATGCGGCCAGCCGCTCGAGCACGAGGGCGGCTGCGTCTCCTGCCGCTTCTGCGGTTACTCCAAATGCGGCTAAACCCTTGACAAAGGCTGTCCGATGGCTTAAAGTGAAGACAGACTGGAAATATTTGAAGGAGGAACCACCATGTCTATTCCTGTTGGACTTCAGGTCTATTCGATTCGCGACGATGCACAGAAGGATTTCGCCGGCGCCATGCGCCAGGTGAAGGAGATGGGATACGATTTTGTCGAGCTGGCAGGGCTCTATGGCCTGCAGCCGGAGGAAATCCGCCGCGCACTGGATGACTGCGGACTGTATGCCCTCTCCGCCCATGTTCCGTTTGTCGAGCTGGCCGATGATATTGTCCGTGCGGCGCGGGACTATGCCGTCATCGGCTGCCGTTATGTGGCTATCCCCTACCTGACTGAGGACCTGCGCCCCCGCGAGCCCGGCTTTCAGCAGGTGCTCGACGGCATCCCCGCCTTTGCCGAGGCGCTCGGCGAGAAGGGCATTACCCTGCTCTACCACAACCATGATTTCGAATTTGTGCGCATGGAGGATGGGAGCTATGCGCTCGACTACCTCTATGCCCGCTTCTCCCCCGCGCAGCTGCAGACCGAGCTGGATACCTGCTGGGTAAAGGTCGCCGGGGAGGATCCCGCCGCCTATATCCGCAAATATGCCGGACGCTGCC
Organism: Provencibacterium sp.; assembly: GCA_022792175.1. GTDB lineage: Bacteria > Bacillota > Clostridia > Oscillospirales > Ruminococcaceae > Harryflintia. Next base: position 79,626 of record JAAWAN010000026.1, on the reverse strand, counting down.
CGGTCGTTCACCTCAAGGACTTCTATAAAGAGGGCCAGACAGCGGATATGTATGAGCTCATCGGCATACAGGCGGAGAAAAAGGAGAAGCCGGCCGGTGTTTTCGAATTCCGCCCGGTCGGACACGGCATGCAGGATATGCCCGCCATCGTTTCGGCCGCCAAAGAGTCGGGCGCGCAGTATTTCGTCGTCGAGCAGGACAGCTCGGTCGGCCGCCCGCCGATGGAAGCGGTGCGCATGAGCCGCGAATACCTGCGCACGCTGGGACTGTAAAGCGGCAGGGCCGCAGAGAAACAGATAAAAACCGCCTGCGGGCTTTTCAGCCTGCAGGCGGTTTTCCGTTTTCTCCCCCGCTGCCCCGCCGCATAACGGGACGATAGGCAGCAGACATTTTTAAAGAGCGCGCAGCGTTGCAAGCGCCAGAGGTGCATCATGCTCAAAGCAGTTGGTGCCCGCTTCAATGGTAATACGCCCGTCATAACCGATGGCATGCAGCTCATTCATGAACAGGCGCAGCTGCCCATCCGCATAGGTCGGATAGCTCCGGCCATCCCGCAGCGCAACATGCACATGGTTGAGGCGGCCGACCGTGCGGATGTGCTCCATCGGCTCCGCATCCATAAACATATGATAGCTGTCCGCCAGCGTCCAGACGTTGGGGAGGTTGGTGACAGCGGCCAGCGCTGCACCCTCGATGACCGAATTCACCATGTTGGTCTCCCCGCAGCGCAGCGGCTCGATGGCGATCTCAATGCCATATTCCCCGGCCACGGTGCCGATAATGCGGGTGACCTCGCAGAGCCTTCTCCAGGCTTCGCCAAAGGGAAGCTCATCCGGCTTGCGCCGCGCCCCGCCGCTGCCGAAAACAGCCAGCTTAACGCCCAAACGCTGCAGCCGCCCGAAGGTATCCCGCAGATAGGATTCTACGCGGCCCATCCCTTCCTCGCTCAGCAGCTGAATATCATGAAACAGAACATTGCAGCTTTCCGCAGGCAGACCAGACTCCTGAATACGCGTCCGCGTTTTCTCAAACTCCTCCTCCGAAAGCTTCGAGATAGCCGAGGCATTGACCTCCAGATAGTCAAAGCCCATCTTCGCGGCGGCCGCCGCCTGGTCGATGCTGGTAATACCGATTCTCATCGTTTGTCTCCTCCTTCACATAAATAAAAAACGGATCCTTAACAAAACTCAGTGCAGCGGGCCGAAGCAGCCGGGAGGCCAGAGTGCGAACCACGCCTTGCCGGAAATTTCATCACCGGAAATATAGGGCTGCTCCCAGTAGCGGGCATCAAAGGAAGCATCCCGGTTGTCCCCCATAAAAAGGTATTTTCCCTCCGGTACCTGCCACTCGCCGCTTTGATTTGAGGGGAAACGGACATATTCCTCCGCAAAATATTCACCGTTGACAAACAGATTCCCCTCTTCATCCAGCACAATGTGCTCGCCTGGCAGGCCGACTACCCGCTTGATCAGCTTTTCCTCCAGCTCATCGCTCCAGAAAACCAGTATATCCCCCCGCTTCACCGTCTTTTCCGGGAGATAGAGATGGGTGGCAAACAGGCAGCTCCCTTCCTCAATCGTCGGCTTCATCGAACCGGTGGGGACCATGACCAGAAAAAAAACATAGCGGAGCAAAAACAGAAGAATGAGCACTTCCAGTCCAAACGGAATCACCCATTCCTTCAAAAACTTTTTAAGCAGGTGCATAACGAACTCCTTCAGCCGCATTCTGTCAAAATTTGCTGCCATTCCTTATGATACCACAATTCCAAAGCTAGTCAAGGCGGCACACGCATTTTATCTGCAAAATACCGGAGGACTTCCCTGCTGCATCCCCGGCAAACAGCCCCTCCCGAAAGTCAGAGGGGTTGACAACAAGAACAAATGTTTTTATAATAAAATTAGAACATATGTTTGTTCGCTGTCACCATCCCTGCCTCCGGGAGTGCAGAGGTGACGGAGCCCGGGAGGTGATGAAAAGGACCTGCCCGCCGCTTCAGCGGTTTTTCTGCCGGAATGGCAGGGCTTTCAAGGAAAGGAAAGGATATCGGCATGCAGGATTTGATCGATCAGTATCGGGTGCAGCTGCGAATGCTGGAGGAGAGAAAACAGCAGCTGGGAGCAGAGAAGGGGAGGCTGCGCGGAAGGGAATATTTTCAGGCGCTGCGCAGGCTGGATATTTTGGAGCAGGAAATTCTGGAAATAACCTGCGCCTTGGCCTGGATGGTGAAGGAATATGGGGAGCGCCCAAAAGCAGCCGCCGGATAAAACGCAAAGCCGCCGGGAAAAGAGGTGTTTAACATGAATGAAACGAAAATGGACGGGGAGAGGGATACAGCTCCTCCAAAAGGGGATAACCCGCAGCAGAGGCAGAGCGGCTGCCGGCCCGCCATGACCGTTATCGGACGCAGCCTGCACATTCCGCCTGCGTTGCAGTATATCGCCGTAGAAAACGACCGGAATTCTCAGTCGGTGGATATCTTCTGTCCGCGCCGGCTCGGGCAGCGGGATCTTTCGCAATGCGGCTTTTTCCTGCGCACCGTCAACAGCCGGGGGGAATATGACGCCGTCGCGCTGTTTCCAAAGGTGCTGAAAGACAGGCTGCAGATGCAGTGGGTGCTCTGCCCCCCGCAGACCTCCTGCAGCGGAAAGCTCACCCTGCAGCTCTGGGCGACCGGGAAGGATTTTGACTGGCAGACGGCGGAGGCGCCGGTCTATATCATCCGCCAGCTGGCCGGGAAGCCGGCCATTCCGACTGAGCCATCCGCTCTGGATGCTTTTCTGACCCGTCTGACAGAGCTCGCAGCGGCAGCAGAAAAGAGCGGAAACGAGGCCGGAGAGGCCGCCGCAGAGGCTGCTGCTGCCGCCGAACAGGCTGCCGAAGCGGAAAAGCGGATAAAAGCCCTGCTCTACCGCAATGCCTGGAATGGGAAAAGAATGACGCTGCAGGAGATTCTGGACTTTATTTTTACGCTCATTCTCCGCTACCACTCAGAAGGAATCTGCTGGGCGGACTGGGATGCGCTGGAGCTCTGCTGGGATACCTTTGAATTGCTGAGCATGACCTGGGACCAGTTCGAAATCTGGAAAGGAGAACCCCTATGTATGTAAACCGAACCCCCACGCTGGGGCTGCCGCAATATGAAGGGAGCGACAAGCTGCAGCGCGTGGACATGAACGCAGCATATGCTGTCATGGATGCAGCCATCGCAGCGCGCCCGGCGGCAGATGAGCAGGGAAAATACCCGGCGGCACGCCTGGCCGATCAGGCCGAAAGCGCAGCCGCCCTCGGCGGAGTGAGTGCGAATGGTGTACTGAAAGGATTAAGCGTCCCATCCACATATACGGATTTCCATGAATGGGCAGACGCTCAGGAATATGGAGGCGCATTTGAGATAGGCCCGGTTATGAAAACAGGGGTGCCTTTTGCCAACAGCTATTATTCGGGCTATCTGGAAGTAACACCTTCCAACACCAAGCGCGTTATCCTTACCTACCGCACAGGAACGGCTGCCCAATATGGCTCCACTTACGTTTCTACCTACAGCAGCGGCGAGTGGAAACCATGGGTTCCGTTTGCCATGCAGTATGGCTTCATCGAAAACCCGCCGCTCAGTTCCGGATGGAGCTATTCCCCGGCGTTTGCAAATGAAAAATCATATATCTGCCGTCAGGGGAATATCGTATCCGTTCTTATGTCCATAAAGACCAGCGCTGACTATTCTGCATGGACGGATGTCATCGCTCTCCCCGCAGGATACCGCCCGAAGGCAAGATGCGCTGTCCGGGCCTGCATCGGAAATGAATCGGCCTGCACCCTGTTCTTTTATGCCTCCGGTTCTGTTCAGTGCTCGGTTCCAATAAATGCGAATACCGCCATGCAGATAACCTTTTCTTATATAGGTGGCTGAACCCTTCGAGCGGCCTGTCTATGAAATATGAAAAAGGAGCGATAAGAATGAACGATTACGCCTGCATTGTAGATGAACACGGAAGCTATGTGAACTATACAGCGCTCATAAACGGAGAGCCTCAGTTTTATGAATTAAAGGAGGGGGAAGAGACGGTCGATGTTCCCCCTCCCCCGCTTCGCCCGCACGCGGGCGCGCACGGCTTTATCCGCCCCTGCCTGGAAAACGGCTGCTGGGCAGAGGCCGCTTCCCCCTCCGAAATTGAAGAGTGGGAGCTGCTGCATCCTGCCCCCGAGCCGGAAGCTGCCAGCCCGCAGGATGCAGCGCTCGCCCAGCTCATGCGCGAGGTGGCGCTGTTAAAGATACAGGGGGTGAAAAAGGATGGCTGAATTTATCCGGAGCTTTTTTGGCCTGCTCTTTTTTGAAGACGATCTGCCCGGCTTTGTTGCCGCCGGATGGCTGAGCGGGCAGCAGGCAGAAAAACTGACAAAAAAGGAGGAAGCGGATGCCTAAACTGAAATGGCTGCCAGCGGGCGCAGGCGCTGCAGGCGCCGCACTTTCCGCATGGTTTGGGGGGTGGAGCCTGGCCCTGCAGACGCTCTGCCTCTTCATGGCGGTTGACTATATCACCGGGCTGCTGGTAGCTGGCGTATTCGGCAACAGCCAAAAGAGTCCGGGCGGCAGGCTGGAATCCCGCGCTGGCTGGAAGGGCCTCTGCCGCAAGGGAGCGACGCTGCTTGTCGTCCTGGTGGCGGCGCGTTTGGATGCTGTGCTTGACGTAAGCTTCGTCCGCGATGGGGTGATAACCGCCTACCTCTGCAACGAGCTCATCTCCATCACCGAAAATGCCGGCCTGATGGGCGTTTCTCTCCCCTCCCCCATCTCCCGCGCACTGGAGGCGCTGCGGGAAGAGGCAAAAAGATAATCTCCGGCCAAGGATACCGCCCAAATTTACATTCAGATTTGGGCGGTATCCTGAAAAAGGCCTGCCAAAAAAATTTTGTTTCCCCTCTTGCTATTTTGAAAGGGCTGTTGTATAATAATCATACTGTCAGTGATATGCGGGTGTAGTTTAGTGGTAAAACATCAGCTTCCCAAGCTGAGGTTGTGGGTTCGATTCCCATCACCCGCTCCACTTCTCGGGGTTTGCAGCGGTGCAGATTCCGGGATTTTTCTTTGGGTTGATGCGTATCAGACGCTTCTCCTGCAAAAAATGATTCCCAGAAGAAGTGTTTTTCACATAAACTGTTGAAATTTAAATAGGGAACAGCCGGGAGCATTACTGCACCCGGCTGTTTTTAACTTTTTGTAAAACATTTAAGCAATATCGCAAATAGTATTTAAAGGTTTCTTCAACTAATAACCGGCTGCATCTGAACGCCCTTGAATGCGCACTCGACTGCCTGCGGAATCTGTGTAAAATCAGCGACGATCGACTGTGGCTTCTGCACCGGATCATCCTGCCGCATCGGAACAAAATAGATGTTTTTCTGGTTCAGCAGCATACCGATATTTTTCCCGGCCGCTCCCAGTGCATCATTGGTGGAAACGGCGATTACGACCGGACGCTGGTTTCTCAGATGCGCCTTCACCGCCATCGTTACCGATGTATCGGTAATACCGTTTGCCAGCTTGCCCAGCGTATTGCCGGTACAGGGGGCTACCAGCAGAATATCCAGCAGCTTTTTCGGCCCGATCGGCTCGGCCTCATAGATAGTGTGAATCACCGGCCGCCCGCAGATTTCTTCAATCCGTCTGACAAAATCGCCCGCCTTCCCAAAGCGGGTATCGGTGCTGTAGGAAAATTCCGAGAGCACCGGCTGTACCTCATAGCCCAGCTCCACAGCCCTTTCCATCTGCGGCAGCACCCGCTCAAAGGTACAAAAGGAGCCGCACATGGCAAAGCCCAACCGGATTTTGTTCATTTTCAATCCTCATTCCTTTCCGGGAGACTGCCCTCCTGCGGCGGTCTCCGCCCTTTTTGTGATTCTGAAAAAGCGGCTGTCTGCCGGATACAGGCAGACTTTTGGGGATGTCGGACGGGCCTCACTCCCATTCCTCCAGAATATGATCAATCGTATCCCGGATAATCTCCGCCGCTGTGAGCGGGGCAACCTTTCCGGGGAGCGAGAGCGCCCAGATAACCCGGACCCCCAGCTCCTTTGCCGCTTCAAAATCCACCCCGCCCGGTTTGGAGCTCAGATCAATCAGCAGGCATTCTTTTGGCAGCCCCGCCAATATCTCCCGCCCAAAAAGGCAGGCCGGCACCGTATTAAAAATCAAATCTGCGTCCGCCGCTGCAGCTGCCAGCTTCTCCATCGGCTCCGCAGCCGCTCCCGTCATGCGGGCCCAGGCCAGGTCCTCCTGCCTGCGCGCAGTCACCGTGACCTTTGCGCCGCAGCCGAGAAGCAGCTTTACCATCGCCTTGCCTACCCGTCCGAAGCCTGTTACCAGTGCCCGCGCACCGAAAATCGTCCGAGAGGTCTCCCGCATGGCAATTTCCAGCGCGCCCTCCGCAGTCGGGATACAGTTGAGAACACTCAGCTCCTCGCGCATATAATAGTCTGCCACATGCAGTCCCCGCTGCTTTGCCAGCTCGCAAAAGCGCGCGGGAAGCATTCCGCCCAGCACCCATGCGCCCGGCTTTATGTAGTCCAGACAGCTCTCCCAGAGCGGAGGCGACGGGCAGAAGGGCGCATTCAGCCTCTCCCCGCCGCAGAATGCCGGCAGCGGAAAGACTGCAAGCCCTATTTCAGGCAGCTCATCCGGCTGCACCCGCTTTACCCGCTTATCCAGCTCCCCGCACTGGTCAAAATACAGGGCGTAAACCTCGCCCTCCTCCTGTGCCAGAAGATTGCAGAGGCAGCATTGGCGAAGATCCCCGCCAAAAACCGCCGCACCCTTTTTTTCCACCATGATAAAAGCCCCCGCCCGCTGTATTCCTTGGAAGGCCATGCAAAGGAGAAGGCCGTTTTGCATGGCCGCCTGCCGGCAGGTCTGTTTTCCCTGCCGGTATTATCCTATGACTTTCCCCTGAAAACGGTTCTGGCAGGCGGGCGGGGCGATCGGAAAATCGGATCGTTAATTTTTTAACTTTCAATTTAACTGCCTTTAAATCTACAAAGCCGGTTGACTAATCTGGTTTTTTTTACTATTATTAATATAACTGCAGAAAGAGGATGCGGAGCTTTAACAAACCGGTTTCTGCCGCTCCCATCCGATGCCAGCTGCGGCATAAAGAAGGAGGGAAAGGCAGCAGCAAAAACTCTGCCGTCTGTTTTTAAGAGGGCGGCGGGCGCAGTTAGCATCCGGGAATAAGAAAGTGTTGTTTCCCAGCCTGCAGGCTCTGTATCCGGCTGTCTGACGCGGCCAGATATGGTGAAATCCAGCGTGCCCATGCAACTATTTTGGAAATAAAGGTGGTGATATTTTGCAGGAAATCATGCAGAAAATCGTGGATGCGGAACAGCAGGCGCTTTCCATGCGCTCCGATGCACAGCAGGCCGCCAAAAATGCACAGGCCGAGGCGCTTCGTCAGGGCAAGGAGCTCATTGAAAAGGCGCGGCATGAGGCCATGGAAGAGGCCCGCAAAACGGTAGCCGCTGCTGAAACGCAGGCAGCCGCCCTCCAGAAAGAAGCCACCGCTGAGGCTTTAAAAAAGGCGGCGCTCCTGAAAGAACAGGGTCGGGAAAAAACCCGGGCTGCTGCGCGGTTTGTAATGGAAAGGATTGTGGATAGCGTATGATACTCAAAATGGAAAAGCTCATGCTCTATGCCCTCTCCGAAGATAAGCAGTCCATTATGGACCGCCTTATGGGCCTTGGCTGCGTGCAGATGGTCCCACCCGAGGAGCTGGATGGTTTTGAGGAGCTGGGCGCCCTCGCTGGACGCGACGCCCCCGCCATCTACGAATATGAAGGCAAGCTCTCAGAAATCTCCTCTGCGCTGGGGGTACTCAGAGAGTATGAGCCCAAGGCAAAGCTCTTTGCCAAAAAGGATTCGGTTTCGCTCGACAGCATGTTAGCGCTCGATTCCACCGAAGAAGCCCTCAAAATTGCGGCCTCGGTCAAGGGAATCATTTCCAATATTGCAGAAGTCCGCTCTTTCCAGTCTGCCGATCAGTTCACCCGGCAGATGCTTCTGCCCTGGCAGCGGTTCGATCTTGCGCTCGAGCACCTTTCCACCCGCTTTTGCTCCGCAGCACTCTACACCCTGCCTCTCACGGCCAATCTGGATGAGCTGCGCCAGGAGCTGGATAACCTGCGCGCCCCTCTCGAGGAGGTCTCTGCCGATGCTGATCAGCGATATATCGCCGTTATCTCCCTGCAGGCGGACCGGGAGGCGGCCGCTTCGCTCATTAAAGAGCGCGGAGGTCTTCCTGTAACACTCCCCGAGCTTACCGGCACGGCGGCGGAAAATATTGCGCGGCTCGAGCAGAAAAACGGGCAGTATGAGAAAAACATTCAGGTGCTGACCGATTCTCTTCAGCAGCAGGCACAGTCCACTAAGCTCTTAAAGCTTGCCTTTGACCAGCTTTCCACCGCTATCGGTGCCCAGCGCGCCAAGCAGAACCTGCTTCTCACCGAGCGTTCCTTCGCTGTCTGCGGCTGGGTGGCTGAGGTAGACAAGGAGCGCGTGGAAAAGGCGCTTGAGCCGTTTACCTGCTGCTATGAATTCCAGAAGCCTGCGGCAGAGGAAAACCCGCCCGTGCGCTTTAAAAACAATGCGCTCGTCGAGCCGTTTGAGGTCATCACCGAAATGTACGGCCTGCCCAATCCGCAGACCCTCGACCCGGATCCGCTCATTGCCCCCTTCTTCTTCCTGTTCTTCGGCATGATGCTTTCGGATGCGGGCTACGGCCTGGTGCTGGCCATTGCCGGATTTTTTGCAGCAAAGATGAGCCGCAAAGGCACCTTCGGCAACAAGATGTTCCGCCTTATCAGCCTGTGCGGCATCTCAACCGTTATCTGGGGTGCCCTTTATGGCAGCTGGTTCGGCGACATTATCACCGTTTTCTCGAAGACCTTCTTCGGACTGGATGTCACCGTCCCGAAGCTTATCGACCCGCTGCAGCAGCCGATGACAATTATGATCATCTCCTTCATCTTCGGCGCTGTCCATCTGTTTGTGGGCATGGGCGTCAAGGCCTATCTGTGCCTGCGTCAGGGGGACTGGCAGGGTGCGATATTCGATATCGGACTCTGGTATCTGGTGCTCATCGGCCTGCCGCTGATGCTGCTCGGCGGCACAGCGTTCGAAATCGGCAAATGGATGGCGATTATCGGCGCCATAGGCCTCGTTCTCACCCAGGGGCGGCAGAAGCCGAACATCATCGGCAAAATCACCGGGGGCGTGATGAGCCTCTACGACATCACGGGTTATTTCTCGGATGTCCTCTCCTACTCACGTATTCTGGCACTGGGACTTGCGACCGGCGTTATCGCCAGCGTTGTCAACATTCTCTCTACGCTGCCGGGCGCAAATATCATCGGAGCGGTGCTCTTTCTGGTTATTTTCCTTTTCGGGCATTTTCTCAACCTCGCCATCAACGCGCTGGGCTCCTATGTACATACCTCGCGCCTGCAGTATGTTGAGTTTTTCGGCAAGTTCTATGAAGGCGGCGGAAGGCCGTTTACCCCCTTTAAACCTGAAACAAAATACAATCTCATCGAAAGCAAGGAGGAAAATTAAATGTTTGAGTTTCTTCAGAACGGTAATTTCTGGGCGTATCTCGGCGTAGCAGCTGCGGTTATCCTCTCCGGTATGGGCTCTGCAAAGGGCGTTGGCCTTGTTGGCCAGGCCTCTGCCGGCGTTATCACCGAGGACCCTGATAAGTTCGGCCAGCTGCTGGTTCTGCAGGCGCTGCCGGGCACCCAGGGCATCTACGGTTTCCTTATCGGCTTCATCGTTATGCTCAACTCCGGCATGATGGGCGGCGGCATCAGCCTCGACCTTGCGACCGGCACCGCCGTTTTTGCGGCCTGCCTGCCTGTCGGCATTGTCGGCCTCGTCTCCGGTATCCATCAGGGCAAGGTTTCGGCGGCCGGTGTTTCGATCGTTGCCAAGCGCCCCGACCAGGTCGCCAAGGCAATGGTTTCCGCGGCTCTCGTTGAGACCTACGCCATCCTCGCTTTCCTTATCTCGATGCTGCTCATCTTCAACATGAACTTCTAAGCGGCCCCCCAAAGAAACAGGCAGGCCCGATTAAAAGCAAAGGTGGTGTTTCATGTTGAACGGGCTTCAAAACCTGACCGATAAAATCCAAAGCGACGCCAAGGGTTATGCGCAGGAGCTTGCCGAAAGCACCCGCAAAAAGGTCGAAGAGCTGCTGCGCGAGCAGCAGGGGCAGGCGGACGCGCTGCGCGCAGAAACTGCCGAGGCAGCCCGCAGGGAAGCGGAGGGAATTATTGCCCGCGCCCAAAGCCAGTCCGCTCTTGAGGAGCGCAATGCCCTTCTGCGCCAGAAGCGCGAGATGATTAACGAAGCCTTCGAGCTGGCAGCCGATGAAATCGCCTCGATGCCGAAGGAAAAATATGTTGCGCTGCTCGCGAAGCTGGTGAAGAAATATCAGACCGGAACGGCGGAAATCATTCTCAACGCACGCGACAAAAAAGCGGTCGGCGGGGAGCTTTTATCCGCTCTGCTCTCGGGCGCAGGCGCGCCTACCTGCTCGCTGAGCTCGGAGGTAGGTTCCTTTAAAGGCGGACTCATCCTGCGCGAGGGCGATGTGGATACCAACTGCACCGTTGAGGTTCTTTGCGAAGGGATGCGCCATGAGCTTGAGCCGAAGGTCATCGAGCTCCTCCAGTTTTAGGCGGGAGGGGTTGGAGATTTGAAAAGAATCAAAGACGTGGACTATCTCTATGCGACCGCCCGCCTGCGTGCGCTCGAGCGGGAGATGCTCTCCGCACGCGATTTCCAGAAGATGGTGGATGCCGCGACTCTCGAGGAAAGCTACAAAACGGCCAACGATGTTTCGCTGCATTCTTCCCTGCCGGCCACCCGCTATGAGCAGGCGATTGCCGACATGCTTTCCCGCAGCTGGGCGCTGGTCAGCGAGCTGACCGGGAACAGCCCGGCGCTCGATGTCTTCCGCATCAAATATGACGGGCACAACCTCAAGACCATCATCAAATCGCAGGCACTCGGAAGCGACCCGCTCCCTCTCCTCTCCCCACTCGGCACTTTGGCGCCGGAAGCGCTGCTTGCCGCCTGGCGCGAACGGGAGCAGAAGCCGGATCTTCTCCCTGGCCTGCTCAAAGAGGCCACGCTCGAAGCGGCCGAAGCGCTCGCCAAAACGGGCGACCCGCAGAAAGTGGATGTTCTCATCGACCGGGCGGTGCTCGAAGGAATGCTCTCCCAGGCGAAGGAAGTCGATTTCGATTTTCTCACCGATATTGTGCGCACCTATATCGATATCGAAAACCTGCGCACGGCGGTGCGCCTGAAAAGAATCGGGCGCGATGTGGGCCTCTTTCGGCAGCTGGCTGTCGAGGGTGGCAAGCTGCCGCTCGACCGGCTCTTTGAGGCCTATCCCGCCGAGGGATTTGACGCTTTGCGGGATGTGCTCTTCGTAACCGAATATTCGGGCCACTTCGCTCCTCTGCTCGAAGGGCTGCAAAATCCCCGCAAGCCGCTGACCGAATTCGAGCGGGGCGCGGATAACTACCAGGTCCTTCTGCTGCGCCGCAGCCGCCTTGTTTCCTTCGGCTTTGAGCCGGTTCTTTCCTACCTGCTTGCCAAGGAGAACGAGGGCAAGCAGATCCGCATCGTGCTCGCCTCCAAGGCGGCCGGCGTGGAGCGGGAAAAAATCAGCGAACGGCTGCGGGAGACCTATGCCTGAAGCGCCGCACCCTTTCTCCGGCTTTTCGCGGCTGCTTTACCGTGAAGCCGGTTCGCAAAACCGCCAAAGCAGGCAAAACTTTCAAAAAGGGGGCTGAGAGAACCCTATGCGCAAAAAAATCGCCGTCATCGGCGACAAGGAGAGCGTTCTCGGTTATAAAGCGGTCGGCTTTCATACCTTCATCAGCACTTCCCCGGCTGAGGACCGGACGCTGGTTGACCGGCTGGCGAAGGATGATTACGGAGTTATCTTCATCACCGAGCAGACCCTCTCCCCAATCGTTGATATCCTCGAAAAATATAAGAACGATAAAATCCCCGCCATTATTCCCCTCCCTTCAAAGGATGGGACGCTGGGGCTCGGAATCCGCAACGTAAAAGCCAGCGTGGAACGCGCTGTAGGTGCGGATATCCTCTTCAATGACTAAGAAAGTAGGTGAAATAATTTGAGCCAAGGCACAATCGTAAAGGTCAGCGGGCCGCTGGTCATCGCCGAGGGCATGCGCGATGCAAACATGTTCGACGTGGTGCGCGTCGGCCGTCAGAAGCTGATCGGCGAAATCATCGAGATGCACGGTGACCGCGCCTCCATTCAGGTTTATGAGGAAACGGCCGGCATCGGCAAGGGGGACGAGGTCGTCTCTACCGGCAGCCCGCTTTCGGTCGAGCTCGGCCCCGGCCTGCTGACAAATATCTATGACGGGATTCAGCGCCCGCTCGAAAAGCTCAAGGAGCTTACCGGCTCGAATATCACGCGCGGCGTGGAGGTCACCTCCCTCGACCACGAGAAGCTCTGGGAGTTTAAGGCGACAGTAAAGCCCGGCGACAAGGTCGTGGCGGGCGACATCATCGGCACCGTTCAGGAAACGGTGCTCATCGAGCAGAAGATCATGGTGCCCTATGGCCTTGAAGGGGAGATTGCCACCATAGAAAGCGGCAAGTTCACCGTGACCGACACCATCGCCACCGTGAAAAAGGCGGATGGCTCCACCGTGCCCGTGCAGATGATGCAGCGCTGGCCGGTGCGCCGCCAGCGCCCGAACGCCGGGAAGATGCCCCCTGACCGCCCGATGATTACTGGCCAGCGGGTGATCGACTCGGTATTCCCGATCGCGCGCGGCGGTACTGCCGCCGTCCCCGGCCCGTTCGGCAGCGGCAAGACGGTCGTTCAGCACCAGCTGGCAAAGTGGTCGGATGTGGATATCGTCGTCTACATCGGCTGCGGCGAGCGCGGCAACGAAATGACCGACGTTCTGCTCGAATTCCCGGAGCTCAAGGACCCCAAGAGCGGCCAGTCGCTCATGTGCCGCACGGTACTCATCGCCAATACCTCGGACATGCCGGTTGCCGCGCGTGAGGCCTCCATCTACACCGGTATCACCATCGCCGAGTATTTCCGCGACATGGGTTATTCGGTCGCTATCATGGCCGACTCCACCTCCCGCTGGGCCGAGGCGCTGCGCGAGATGTCCGGCCGCCTCGAGGAGATGCCCGGCGAAGAGGGCTACCCCGCTTACCTGACCAGCCGCCTTGCGCAGTTCTACGAGCGCGCCGGCCGTGTCAAGTGCCTGGGCAGCGACGGACGCGAGGGCACCCTGACCGCCATCGGCGCCGTTTCCCCGGCCGGCGGCGATAACTCCGACCCGGTCGTGCAGGCGACGCTACGCATCGTCAAGGTCTTCTGGGGCTTAAACTCTGATCTGGCGTATAAGCGGCACTTCCCCGCTATCGGCTGGCTGGACAGCTACTCGCTGTATCTCGATGATATCGGCGTCTGGATGAACGAAAACATCGATCCCGATTGGCTTAACCACCATGAAGAGATGATGCGCCTGCTCCAGGAGGAGGCCGATCTCGAAGAGATTGTCAAGCTCGTCGGCTATGACTCGCTGTCTGCCCCCGACCGGCTGACTCTTGAATCCTCCCGCTCGCTGCGCGAGGACTTTTTGCAGCAGAATGCTTTCGACGATGTGGATACCTACGCCTCGCTGCACAAACAGACCCACCTGCTAAAGCTGGTGCTCTCTTATTACCATCGGGCGAAGGATGCGCTCGATAACGGCGCCCACATCGACAGCCTCTTCGCGATGGAGGTGCGCGAGCGCATTGCCCGCGCCAAGTTCATCCCGGAGAACGAATTTAACCGCTACTATGAAGATACCGTCAGCGAAATGGAGAAGGAATTCGCCGCGCTGACGAAGGAAGAGGAGGCACAGGCGCAGTGATTAAGGAATATCGCACGATCTATGAGGTCGCCGGCCCCCTGATGCTCGTTAAGGACGTGGAAGGCGTTACCTATGATGAACTGGCGGAGATTGAGCTGCCCAGCGGCGAAATCCGCCGCTGCAAGGTGCTCGAGGTGGATGGGGACAACGCCCTCGTCCAGCTGTTCGAGAGCTCCTCGGGCATCAATGTGGAGCAGAGCAAGGTGCGCTTTCTGGGCCACTCGCTCGAGCTGCCGGTGAGCGAGGATATGCTCGGACGCGTCTTCTCCGGCATGGGCGAGCCGATCGATGGCGGGCCTGAGATTATCCCGGACAAACGCATCGATATCAACGGCGTGCCGATGAACCCCGCCGCCCGCGACTACCCGGATGAGTTCATCCAGACCGGCGTTTCCGCCATCGATGGGCTGAATACGCTGGTGCGCGGGCAGAAGCTGCCGATCTTCTCCGGCTCCGGCCTGCCGCATGCCAAGCTCGCTGCCCAGATCGCCCGCCAGGCGAAGGTGCTCGGCACCGACAGCCGCTTCGCAGTCGTCTTCGCCGCCATCGGCATCACCTTTGAGGAGGCCAACTTCTTCATCTCCGACTTTAGAAGAACCGGCGCTTTGGACCGCACGGTGCTGTTTATCAACCTGGCGAACGACCCGGCCATCGAGCGCATCTCCACCCCGCGTATGGCGCTGACCGCCGCCGAGTACCTGGCCTTCGAGAAGAATATGCATGTGCTCGTCATCCTGACCGACATCACCAACTACGCCGAGGCGCTGCGCGAGGTTTCTGCCGCGCGCAAGGAGGTGCCGGGCCGCCGCGGCTATCCCGGCTACCTGTATACCAACCTGGCTACCATCTATGAGCGCGCGGGCCGCAAGACCGATTCTGAGGGCAGTATCACAATGATCCCGATCCTGTCGATGCCGGAGGATGACAAGACCCATCCCATCCCCGACCTGACCGGGTATATCACCGAAGGGCAGATCATCCTCTCCCGCGAACTGTACCGCAAGAACGTCATGCCGCCTATCGATGTGCTTCCCTCCCTTTCGCGACTCAAGGATAAGGGCATCGGCGCCGGCAAGACCCGCGAGGACCACGCCAACACGATGAACCAGCTTTTCGCGGCCTATGCCCGCGGCAAGGACGCCAAGGAGCTGATGACCATCCTCGGCGAAGCGGCGCTCTCCGACTCCGATAAGCTGTATGCCAAGTTCGCGGATGCCTTTGAAAAGGAATATGTTTCCCAGGGCTTCGCCACCGACCGCCCGATCTCCGAAACGCTTGAAATCGGCTGGAAGCTGCTCTCCATTCTTCCGCGCACCGAGCTCAAGCGCATTAAGCCGGAATATATCGATAAGTATCTTCCGACCAACGCGTAAGGGAGGGGAACGGCCATGGCCAAAATGAACGTCAGCCCCACCCGCATGGAGCTCACCCGCCTGAAAAAGCGGCTGAAAACTGCGACCCGCGGCCACAAGCTCCTGAAGGACAAGCGCGATGACCTGATGAAAAAGTTCCTCGAGCTTGTCCGCAAGAACAAGGAGTTCCGCGAGATTGTGGAGCAGAAGGTTATGCGGATGTATTCCGGCTTTGCGGTGGCCAGCGCGGTCATGTCCCCCGAAATGCTCGAAGAGGCGCTGATGCTGCCGAAGGAGAATGTCGAGCTGGATGTACAGACACGCAACGTGATGAGCGTCAACGTGCCGGTCTTTCAGTTCTCCACCGACGTGGAGCACCTGCAGGAGATTTACTCCTATGGCTTTAACTTCACCTCGGGCGAGCTGGACAGCTCGGTTGCCGCTCTGCGGGATGTGCTCCCCTACCTGCTGCAGCTTGCGCAGATGGAGAAAAGCGCCCAGCTGCTGGCGGAGGAAATCGAGAAGACCCGCCGCCGCGTCAACGCACTGGAGTATGTACAGATCCCCATGCTTCAGGAAACGATTAAGCACATTACCATGAAGCTCGAGGAAAACGAGCGCGGCAACCTCTCCCGCCTGATGAAGATTAAAGACATGATGGTGGCAGAGAGCCGGGCTTCCGGGGAATAAGCATCCGGATTATAAGTAAACCGTCCGCGCAGGAGGTTCTAAAGAGCCCCCGCGCGGACGGTTTTTTTACGGTTGTTTTAAGGCAGGCCACCGCAATAAAGTTTATTCTGCTTCCCCTTTTCCGCTGCCTGCCGTCGCCAGCTGCTCCATCGCCCGCATGGGCCGCCTTGTGCCGGCCAGATAGATAACCACCGCACTGAGCAGCGCTGAGCCCGCCCAGGTAAAAAAGAGCATGCCGCTGCCGCTCGCTTCATAAATGCCGCCATCAATAACGCCGGCCAGCGCCGAACCGATATAGATGAAGCTGTCGATAAGGCCCGCCGCAAGGCCGGTGCGCCCGAGCCGGTCATATTCGAGAGGGATGAGCGTTGTCAGCATCGGGTTGATGCCGAACTGACAGGCGCAGGCAAATCCCATCAGCAGCGAGCAGGAGAGGATGCCGCGCCCTACAGGGAGCAGCAGGCAGAAGCCGGTGCAGATAAAAAGCATGTAGCTGACCATTTTTCGGGTATTGCGGGTGTTGCGTCTCAGCCAGTAGCCAGCCAGAATCCCCAGCGCATTCACGCAGGGGATGATGAGCGAAAAGGCCGTTGAAGAAAGGGAAGAGCCGCGCATATATCCGCGCAGGATTTCCGGCGTCCAGGTCACGATGCCATCCCGCACAAAACCGGAAAGAACGCAGGCAATCAGGATAAACCCGAAGCCGGTCTGCATAAAGGCCTTCAGCGCCGGAACGCGCGCGGGCGCAGGCGTATCCTCTGCGCTTTCCTGCTGTACACGCCCGGTGCCCGCCCCGCGGATATCCCTTAAGAGGAAAAGGACAGCCAGCAGCACAGGAATCATCAGCACAGCGGGAACGATAAAGGAGAGCCGCCAGCCAACCGCCTCGATCAGCGCACCGGAGATTGCCCAGGCGCTCAGATGGCCAAAGACGATGGTAAACGAGCAGACGAAGTTCGCTCTCCCCCGCTCACTGTCAGTGTGAAAGCAGAGGGCCACCAGGCAGACGATCGGCGTCCAGAGCATCGACTGGAAAGCGCCGTTGAGCATGCACAGCACCATGAAAACAGGATAGCTTCCGGCAAACCCCATCAGCAGATTGCATATTCCCGTTCCGACAATGCCTGTCAGGATATGGCGCACCGGGCTGATGCGGTCGACAATCGCGCCATTGATAAACTGCCCCGCCGCATAGATGATGGCAAAAGCGGTCTGCAGCAGCCCGGCGGCCGCTGCGGAAACGCCAAAGGCATCCATCAGGCTGCCGAGCCCGGCGGAAAGGTTCAGCCGGTTGAGATAGGCCGCACTGTAGGCGATGACTATCCCCAGCAGAACCCGGCGCTGCAGCGTCGAAAAGCTATCAGACATTTTTTAATCCTCTCCCAGCCCTTCCTCCAAAACAACGAAGGAAAATTCTATTGAACGCAACTGATTATATAATATTGAGCAAGTAAATGCAAGAAGCGTTCGGAAAAAGTTGCAGGCGGTGCTGAAAATCCCCAAACAGCCGGATCCTGCCGAAGCCGTTCGATTTTCATACTCTATACATGACAAACCGGAAAGATTATGCTATAATCATAACAAAAACCGGCGAATCCGGTTTCCTGTCGCCCTGTCGGGAGGCAGCCGGCCGGCCTTCTCCTTATGCAAAAAGCAGCCCGCCGGACCCGGAGGAAAAAAAGCTCAAAAGACTATGAAAAAGGGGACCGCCTATGAATAAAAAAATCTCTCTGGGAGCCGCTCTCGCGATGCTCGCCATTGTGGCCGCCGCCACCTTTTCTATCACGATGGTTTACTCCCGCCAGACCTTTAACAACACCATTTTGAATATTAAGGAGCGGGAGGCGACCTACTCCAAGCTGGCAGAAATCGATAAATGGGCCCGCCAGAAATTTTTCGGAACCATCAATGAGGATACCTTAAACGACAGTATCGCACAGGGATATATCGCCGGGCTGGGCGACCCCTATGCCCGCTATTACACCGTTGAGGAATACACCCGCTTAAATCAGAGCGGGGCCTCCAAATCGGTCGGCGTGGGCATTGTGACCGAGCTGGATGAGACCGGCTATATCCTGATAACCGAGGTCTATCCCGACTCCCCCGCTCTTGCCGCCGGTATCGCCGCCGGAGATTTGATTGTTAAAATCGATGAAACGGATGTCACCGCCGACAATGCCGAGGAGATGAGCGAGGCTATCTTTGGCGACGCCGGCACCCAGATTGACCTCACCATCCGCCGCGACAATGCCGATACCCCCTATCCGCTCACCCGGCGCGATGTGGAAAAGCCGTCTGTCTATTCCTGCATGACCGGGGAGGGAATCGGCTATATGCAGATTCTCGAATTCGGCGACAATACCGCCGACCAGTTCACCCGCGCCGTTGACCGGCTGGTCAGCGAGGGGGCGCAGGCGCTCGTTTTCGATGTCCGGAATAACCAGGGCGGAAAAACCGAGCCGGTCACCCGCATTCTGGATAAGCTGCTGCCGCAGGGCACCATCGTCTCCGCCACCTATAAGGATGGGACGACCGAGGTGCTCGCCACCTCCGATCCCGCCTGCATCAACCTGCCGATGGTGGTCATCATGAACGAAAAGACCGCCAGCGCCGCAGAGCTCTTTGCCCAGGCGCTCAAGGATAAGGCTGAGGCCCAGCTCGTCGGCCTGACAACGCTCGGCAAGGGCACCATGCAGCAATTTTTGCAGCTCAACGATGGCTCGGCCATCAGCGTTACCGTGGCCAAATACAACCCGCCCACCAGCCCGAATTATGACGGCATCGGCGTTAAGCCGGATTTTGAGGTCAAGGTCACTAAGGATCAGGCCGACCTCATCAGCGCGACCGATAAAAAAACGGCGGAAAACCTCCTGTTCGCACTGGAAACCGACCCCCAGCTCAAAAAATCCCTTGAACTGGCCATCACCGCCGCCAATGTAAACTCCGCCGGCAGCGCCGCCGGGGAGGAGAGCGCCTCCTCCTCTGCAGAAGAGCAGGAGGAAGAAAATTCAGGGGAGCAGGAGGAGTAGCCCTGCTGTCCCGGGGGACAGGCAGAAAAGAACCGGAGGAACGCCCAATGGAGCAACGGCTTTATCAGCAGCTGCGTTTTGTGCTGAAAATCGATCAGGAAAAGAACATCTTCCGGCAGACCCACCTCTCCGGGCACGGAAGAAACGAAAACGATGCCGAGCACGCATGGCACATGGCGGTTATGGCCTATCTGCTCAGAGAATATGCCAACGAAGAGGTGGACATCGGCAGGGTTATGCTGATGTGTCTGATTCACGATATCATCGAAATCGAGGCAGGAGATACCTACGCCTATGACGAGCAGGCCAAAAAGACCCAGAAGGCCCGGGAGGATGCCGCAAAGGAAAAAATCTACTCGCTGCTGCCGGAGGACCAGAAGCAGGAGCTGGTTGCCCTCTTTGATGAATTCGAGGACTGCGAAACGGCGGAAGCGAAATTTGCGCATGCGATGGATAACCTGCAGCCGCTGCTTTTAAATAACGCCAACGGCGGCGGGGACTGGCGGGAGCACCAGGTGAGCGCCGGGCAGGTCTATGGGCGGCAGAAAAAGACCCGGCTGGGTTCAGAAAAGCTGTTCGAAATTACCGAGCAGATTATAGAGGAAAACATCCGAAAGGGCAATCTCAAAGAGTAGCTGTTAAAAGAGAAGAAGAAAAATGGAGCTGAAGCTTATCCGGGCCGGCAAAGAGGGGGCAGAATGTATCTGGCGCATGCAGGTGCCGGCTTTCGCGGGCCTCTGTCAAAAATATCCGGATACCGAAACCAGGCCCCGGCTGCCGGGCCCGTCGGAAAAGGCCGCTGTACGGCTTTTGAATCCTTTTTCTCACTTCTATCTGATACAGACGGATGAAGAGACCGTTGGGGTCATTCGGGCAATGGATAAGAAGGAACCTGATATTCCAAA
This sequence comes from Provencibacterium sp., assembly GCA_022792175.1. Lineage (GTDB taxonomy): Bacteria > Bacillota > Clostridia > Oscillospirales > Ruminococcaceae > Harryflintia. The sequence continues at coordinate 59,673 of JAAWAN010000026.1, read as the reverse complement.
AAATTTATCCTCTGCCTCTCTGACGCCAGCACCAAAAAATATTTTTGCCGTGGACAGGTATCCTGCCGCCATACGCCGCAGGCAGCGGGCAGGTAGTAACTTTTGATTTCTACAAAATTGATCTGTCGAACGAAGCCGAAGCCGCTGAGGAATAAGGCGGCAATCCAACAACAACCACCACAGCTCTGGCCTTTTCACGGGCCGCCTTTTTGCTCTCCTGGGCATGGATCGCTTTGAGCATCTTCGCCACCAGCTTCACCCTGGAGCGCGGCGTCACGGAAAATACATTGCGGTAAAAATGGACTGTACACCGCTGGTACTTGGCTTCTGGAAACACTTCCCCCACCGCTTCCAGCATCCCTAGAGACTTGTCTCCAATGATGAGTTTTACGCCGTCCAGACCGCGGCCCCGGAGCCACTGAAAGAAGCTGAAGCTGGCCTTATCCTCTTTCATGCCCTCGGCAGCGCCTAAAACCTCCCGGTATCCGTCCCCATTTACCGCAATTGCCACCAGAACAGCTACATTCTTGAACTCTCCGCCCCAGTTCCGACGCAGGTAGATGCCATCTACATAGACATAGGTGTATCTTCCGCCCTGTAAGGGACGGTTCCGCCAGTCCTCAATGTGGACATATGCTTTTTTGTTCAGTTCGCTGATCGTCGATGGAGATACCTTGCTCCCCCCACAGAGCCTCCGTGATGTCCTCCATCCGGCGGACGGATTACTCCTGCCAGGTACATCTCGATGAGGGCTTCTTCCACGCTGCCCCGGACCAATTCTTTAAGCTGCCCCTTGATTACTTCCTCGTTTAGCTGTACAATCTTCTCTGACATGGTTTACAGTCTCCTTTCTGAATGGTGTGTCGCTACTTCATTCTACCAGAGTTCTGCAAACCATGTCTCTTTTTATTTGCGCATCTTATTGTACCTTACCCCATCGGCCCTGCCCGGCGCATAGGGCGTGGGCTTGCAAAGCCTCGGCTACCCCGGTCTTTTTTGCCATTCCCGGCATTGTGCTGTCCAGCAGATCCTGGGCGGTATCCTCGATTTCCAGCAGATGGGCGCACAGCCTGCCCCCCATCGCCAACTCGGCCCAAACGATAGGCCGATGCTCTTTCAGATACCGCAACCGCAACAGGCCATACTTGCCCAAACTGCGGTTAGGCGGCGCCAGCGTCAGGCCGGGGAGATAGCAATCGCCCACTTTCACTAAGTCCAGTCCGATTTTCATGGTAACGCTCTCCTTTCTTGCACAGCATGGTCTGGACTTGCATAGTCGCTTTCCCGGGTTCCCGGCAGGGCAGATCAGCAACACAGAAGAATATGTGCCCCGTTCCATATCCTCTTGCCGGATAGCCGCTTTCTTTGCGCCAATCCTGGCCTTTTCGCCGCCCTGATGCATTCCTCATACTGCCGCTGCTCAACCGCTGGCCTTGCGCCGGAGATAGGCCTGATGCCGCCGGTCTTTCAATTCCCCTTCTTTCCGAATAGCCCCTGTTCCTTCGGGGGCAATTCCACTTCCCGAAATGCCGGAGGGATGTACCTGCCGATAAAATTGAAGCAGACCTCCTCCGCTTGGATGGTTTCAATTAGATACGCTGCACATTGTCAAGGATTTCCTGGTCGATGGTGGTTATGGGTGTCCTCAAAAAATCCATTCGTCCTCTGGAACATGGTGGCTTTCTTGTCCTTAAAATGTCTGCAGGTCTTGAAGTTAGCGGTATGTCCCAGGTATTCCCGCTGTTTAGGGATATTGACAACGGTGGTGGTGAAGAAATACACGAACACGACCCAGCTTGACGCCACTATCCTGCGTGAGTCCGTGAAACAGATCAGAGTGTCCAATACCTGCACGACCGACGAACAGCAGAAGCAGGTGAAAATCCGGGAGATTGAGACTGTCTGTCATTTCATTGGCGCGTTTGATTTTTGGGGAGCGCGGGAGCAATCCCAGACTGCCCAAAACAAAAATAATGCGAAAGCCGGCGCAGCTTAACGCTGCGCCGGCCCTTACTTAAAATGTTTTCTTATCTTACCAGCCTCCTGCGCCCGCTCCTCTCTTTTATCCGGCAGGCTTTCTCTCGTCTCTGCGGAATTCTGCACTGTCAAAAAAATCAAAGAGGCTGATATCCAGCCCATTGCAGAGCTGCTGCAGCGTTCCAACGCCCGGATTCTGACTGCGCCCATACAGAACATTTTTAATGGTAGAGGCCGGGACCTGCGCATGGGCCGACAGGCTGGCAATCGTCATATGCCGCTGCCTGCACAAATAAAAGAGCCTCTGCCGGATTGCCCTGTGTACATCCATCAAAAAATCCCCCTCCTGTCAGTCGATTTCCTGCTGATAAAAGATATGCAGCGAAAGCCGGTAGGAAAGATAGATCGCCAGCAAAACCAGAAACGGGGCAAAAACTGCCAACGTCTCCATCTGCTCCCCCGAGGGCAGCGCGATATGCAGCTTTTTGACCGCGATTCCTATCACAAACGGGAGGCCTATCAGCAAAAAGGTAAACAGCCGCGCCTTGTCCGGCCCGAAGCGGTAGATGCAGGGCAGCATGCAGCTGCTGAAAAGCAGGGCGGCCAGCGAAAAATAGAAAATAAAGCGTCCTATCTCCGAAAGCTCCTGCGCACTGGGCATCCCCTGCACCAGAGAGATGATGGCCATATACACAAGCGCAAAAACCGTCCCCATCAGGATGGACAAAAAAGAAAAGATATATTTGGAGAGCACCAGCATCCGGCGGTCCAGCGGGCAGGAAAGGGCATACCGGTCCCAGTGGGAGGCCTTATCCAGCGAAAAGGTGGCGAGGGGAAGCACGGCAAAAAGCGCTGTCAGCGCGCTGGCGATGGTGTAGTTATCCATCCTTTCCCCGGAGGCGGCTATCGCCAGGAAGAGATAAAAGCCAAACATGATTAAAATCACTTTCAGATAAAGATGGTAGACATAGATGAATTCCTTGAGAATGAGTCCCTTCATACTTTCCTCCGTTCTCTGCCGGGTGCCCGGCAGGCTGATATAGACCGGCTGTGCCGCCCCCTTCGCCATACCCTCCGGCCCTGCGGCGCAAGGGGCAGCCGCTTTATCTGCAAAGGGCGAAAGCCCGGCTGCGGCGGGAAAAAGCCGCCTTTATTCCTGTCCCCCGCTGAGCAGAATCATGATTTCCTCCAGATTCGGCCGGTCGGCCGCCGCCTCAGGACAGAGGCGCTGCGCCCGGCTGATATCGCACACCAGCGCCTCGCACCCATAGGCCCCCCACCGCCTGCCCAGAACAAGCTCTCCCGGCAGCCTTGCCAGCTGCTGCTCGCTTCCCTTGAGAATGCCATATGTAAACAGCAGCGTATCCTTGTTTTCCGAAAGAATGGCCTTGCCCGCATGCAGGAAGGTGACATAGTCGGCAATGCGGTCCAGATCGCTCGTAATGTGAGAGGAAAGCAGCACGGCATGCTCCTCATCCTGCACAAATTCCTGCAGCGTGTCAAGCACCTCGCTGCGCATAATGGGGTCCAGCCCGCTGGTTGCCTCATCGAGCAGCAACAGGCGCGGATGATGGCTGAGCGCCGCCGCAATCGAAAGCTTCATCTTCATGCCGCGCGAAAAGGACTTCACCGGCTTTTTTCGCGGAATCCCCCACCTGGTCAGATAGCCCTCAAACAGCTGCTGATCCCACCGCGGATGGATACCGGCCAGGACTCTGCCGATGTCGTAAGTGCTCAGCGATTCATAAAAGCTGCACTCATCAAACACAACGCCGATCTCCTCGCGGGCAAGCCGTCCGCTTTCGCGGATATCCCGCCCCAAAAAGAGGATTTCCCCCGCCTCCCGCCGGATTAAATCGAGAATCAGCTTGAAGGTCGTCGTTTTGCCGGCGCCGTTTTCCCCGATAAAGCCCATGATGCAGCCGGCCGGCAGCTCAAAGCTCACATCCAGCTCAAAATCCCCATACCGCTTGCGCACGCCGCAAAGCGACAGGCAGCTATCTGTCTTCATATTCCTCTCCCCTTTTTGCCGTTTTTTTTGCGGCCCTTTCCCGGCAGCTATTCCCCGCAGTAGTAAATCTTCAGAATCTCTATCAGCTCCCGCAGCTCTATGCCGCAGCTTCTCGCCGCCTGCGCCGCAAGCTTTAGCTGCCCCTCGCACAGGCGCAGCTGCTCCTCGCGGATAACCTCCATATTTTTCTGCGCCACAAAGCAGCCCTTGCCCGGCACCGTTTCAATATATCCCTCCCGCTCCAGGTCCTCATAGGCCCGCTTGGTGGTAATCAGGCTGATGCGCAGGTCCTTGGCCAGCGCGCGCATGGAGGGCAGCGCCTCCCCCTCCTCCAGCTCTCCGCTGAAAATCAGGCCGCGGATCTGAGAGGCAATCTGCTCATAAAAGGGTTTCCCGCTCGAGTTGCTGATGATGATGTTCAACGCTTCACCTTCAAAGTTATTGTGTATATATACAGCATATACAGTATATACGCTATAGCCCTCCTTGTCAAGGGCCTGCGATAAAAAACCGGATGGCGGAAAAGAGCTTAAAAAATTCAGCATCCGCTGTCGAAAAGAAGAGATTTTCGGCGGCGAATGCTGTATAATAAGCAGAAGACAGCCACGAAGAAAGGAGCGGCAACGGATGGGAAGCGTTTTAAACGATGCTCTGTGCTATGAGATTCTCGCGGTGGTTGAGGAAATCCCGGAAGGGCGGGTCGCCACCTACGGGCAGATTGCCCGGCTGATCGGCAGGGAGAAAAATGCGCGGCTGGTGGGAAAGGTGCTCAGTAATGCCGAGTTCTATGGCAAATACCCCTGCCACCGGGTCGTTAACCATGCGGGGAGGCTGGTCCCCGGCTGGACAGAGCAGGCAGCGCTGCTCGAGCGGGAGGGCATTTTTTTAGAAGACAGATCATACGTCTCCCTGAAGAAATATCAGTGGGATGCCTGAAAGGAGAAGAGGATGGTTTACACGCTGCAATGTGATTCCCCCGTCGGCATGCTGACGCTGGCCGAAAGGAACGGCGCCCTGGCCGGACTCTGGATAGAGGGGCAGAAATACTTTTTTTCTTCGCTGCGGGAGGAATGCCAAAATCGGCCGGATTCCCCCCTGCTTTTGCAGGCAAGACGGTGGCTCGACCGCTATTTTGCGGGCGAAAGGCCCGCTGCCGGCGAACTGCCTCTCGCGCCCGCAGGCAGCGAATTTCGCCGGGAGGTCTTTAAAATCCTCTGCGAAATCCCCTACGGCCAAACGACGACCTATCAGGAGATTGCGCAGAAAATAGCCGCCCGCCGTGGCCTTGCCCATATGTCCGCTCAGGCGGTGGGCGGGGCCGTAGGGCACAACCCCATTTCCATCATCATCCCCTGCCACCGGGTGGTTGGCAGCCGCGGAAGCCTGACCGGCTATGCGGGCGGCCTGCAGAAAAAGGTCTGCCTTCTCACCCATGAGGGAGTGGATATGCGGCCGTTTTTTCTTCCCAAAAAGGGCACGGCCCTTTAACAGGCGCCGGTATCTATCGCATAACGGCCGCAAAGGGCCACATAAAGGAGAGGAGCTTTCAAAAAATGAAATGGGCGGACGGGAAAAAGCGGTGCTGCTGGGCGAACCCCGCCAATCCCCGCTATATCCACTATCATGACTGTGAATGGGGCGTACCGGTTTTTGAGGACAAAAAGCTCTTTGAGATGCTGATTTTAGAAAATTTTCAGGCGGGCCTGTCCTGGGAATGCGTTCTGAACAAATGGGAAGCATTTCGCCAGGCCTTTGATGGCTTTGACCCAAAGGCCGTCTGCGCCTACGGGGAGGAGAAGCTGAATGCCCTGCAGAATAATCCCTGTATTATCCGCAACCGCCTGAAAATCCGGGCGGCAGTGATAAACGCCCGGGTGTTTTTGGAGATTCAGCGGGAATTCGGAAGCTTTCAGGCCTATCTCTGGCGCTGGACAGAGGGCCGCGTCCTCTACGAAAAGGGCAAAAGCTCTTCGCCGCTCTCCGATGCGCTGTCCAAAGACCTTAAAAAGCGCGGGATGAAATTTGTGGGCACCACCATTATTTATGCCTATCTGCAGGCAGTGGGGGTTATCTATTCCCATGAAACAGGATGTTTTCTGGAGCACCGGGAGGAATAAAGCGGAATATTTTTTTACCCTTCCTCAGAATAAAAAAGGCGGCAGAAAAACAGCGCTCCAGCGGGGTTCAATACCTGCCGGAGCGCTGTTTAAATGATTTTTCATAAAAGGAGGCCAGAAATTCCGGCCGCACAGCCGCGCAAAAAGCGGGCCGGAAAGCCTCTCACTCTCCGGGGATGCAGGAGGAGCCGCCGGACTCCACAGCGCCGTTCGTCAGGCGCGGCAGAATTCGGTTGGCTGTTTCCATTGCCCGCAGCAGCTGCTGCTCATCCTCCCCCAGCCTTCCGGCCATGCCGAGCACCTCCCGAACAAAGCTGCGCGCGCCCTCTGTAAGCAGCGCCTGTGCCTTCTCGGTCGGCCGTATCTTGATTAGCCGGCGGTCCCTTTCATCCGGATGGCGCTCTACAACGCCGATATCAAACAGGCGCGCCACAATCTGTGTCATCTGCTGGCGGGTGGTGTGCAGCTTTTCCGAGAGCTCGGTCATCGACATCATTCCATAGGCCTCAAGCAGCCCCAAAACGCTCAGCTGCATGGGGCTAAGCGTTTCCCGAAAGTGATCCATATAGGGCTTGAGCAGCTTCTCGTGCGTCAAAACCATAAAGGTAAAAACGGTGCGTTCGTTTGTGGTTGCTTGCTCCATCTGCAGCTCCTTTGATCAATCCTGTTCTTTTGTCCGCAGGATTGCGTTAAGCTCTTCCATAAAAGAGTGAATATCCTTAAACTGGCGATAGACCGAGGCGAAGCGCACATAGGCAACCTCATCGATCCCCTTGAGGCGCTCTATGGCCATCTCACCGATTTTTTCGGTACAGACCTCGCGTTCCAGGGAATTTTGCAGCGAAAGCTCGATGTCGTCGACGACGCCTTCCAGCGTTTTGAGCGAAACAGGCCGCTTTTCGCACGCGCGCAACAGACCGGTCAACAGCTTTTCCCGGTTAAACTGCTCGCGGGATCGGTCCTTTTTCACGACCATCAGCGGCGTTGTTTCTATCACCTCATAGGTGGTAAAACGTTTGCCGCAGCTCAGGCATTCCCTCCGGCGGCGAATGCGCTCCCCCTCATCGGTCGGCCGGGAATCAACCACCTTGCTTTCCTGATAAAAACAATAGGGACACTTCATCCGCTTTCCTCCTTCATGCTGATGTAAGGGTCTGCGGCACCGGCTGCTGTTTGGCCTTGACTTTTTTCAACCGCTTTATAACCAGAGCGGCTGAAAAGAAACCGCATTCTTTTCAAATGCTGCCGGCGTTTACTCTTGTAACAGGCCGCCTTCGGCGGCCCTGATTGAAAAGACGCCCTGAAATCCGGTGAATTCCCTCTGCCGGCGGGCTGTGCCTGCCCTTCAAAACGGCGCTGCTATTTTGAATTTACTTAATTATATCATAGCATTTTCCGCCCGGTTATACAACCCGAACTGCTAAAAAATTCCGGAAAACAAGCGGGTTTTGTCCCCTTTTTCTCTCAAAAGAACACCCGGCTTTGCTAAAAAACCTCTTCTCCCTGCCGCATCTGCCCGGCCAGATAGCGATAGGAGGAAAACAGCTCCTGCACCTCATCGTAGCTGTCCCGATAAACCTCCAGCATCACATCCCCCTGATAGCCGCTCCCGGAAAGCAGCCGGGAAAAGCCGGCAATATCCAGCTGCCCCCTGCCGGGGAGTACACAGTCCTTCTGCGCGCTGCAGTCGCTGATATGCACATGCCGCAGGCCCTCCCCCATCGCCCGGCGCATCTCCTCGATAGAAACACCCGAGCGCAGCGCCTGCTTGGTGTCCAGCACAAATTCTGCCTCCCCGCCCAGGCAGTCGCGCATTTTTTGGATAAAATCAGGAGATCGGCTTTTGCAGCGGGCAACATTCTCCTGCAGCAGCCGCACCCCCTCCCCGGCGGCCAGCCGGCGCAGCATCATAAACCGCTCGAAAAGCTCCTCATCCGGCAGTGCCGACTCGGCGCGTGCGCCATGCAGCACAAAATAGCGCGCGCCGATGCGGGCGGCCAGCCCGAAAAAGCGGCGGTACATCTCCAGCCCATCCTGCATCCGCCGGGGGTAATCGGAAAAAAATAAAATGGGCTCCATCCCCGAGGTAAAGGGATGGATGGAAACGACCTCTATCCCGCTTTCCCTGGCAGAGGCTGCCAGCCGGTCAAAAAAACCGGGGCGAAACTCCGAATCGGCATTGATAAAAATTTCCGTGCAGGGTGCGCCTGAATGCGCAGCCAGCAGCAGCGCCTCTTCGGTAGGGGCGGGATAAAAGCAGGCAGTCGATACTCCTATATGCATTTTCATCGGTTCTCCATTCCAAAAAACTTGCGGCTGCGGCCCTCTCCCTGAGGCGCCCGCAGCGGCCGGGAAAAAGACTTTCCATATCTTCGATTATCCCAGCATCCCGCCCGGCTGTCAAGCCAAAAATACCGCTTTTCCGGATGAGCCGGCAGAAGCCTGAAGGGAAAATCCCAGGATTATGTAAATAAATTATGAAGCCTCTTGACAATCCCGAAAGCGCGTGATACATTATATTTAGCACTCGAGATACATGAGTGCTAAAACAGAAAAATGAAAGAAGGCGCGGCGGTGGAACTGGATGAACGAAAGCTGAAAATCCTGGCTGCCATCGTCATGCAGTATATCCGTTCAGGGGAGCCTGTCGGCAGCAAGACCGTCTGCACGATGGAGGGCATCACCGTTTCCCCGGCGACTGTGCGCAACGAAATGAGCGCCCTGTTTGATATGGGGCTTCTGGAGCAGCCGCATACCTCGGCGGGAAGGGTCCCTTCCCATCTGGGCTACCGCGTCTATATCGACCGGCTGATGGCTCCCGAAATCCTTTCCCCCCGAGAGCGCGATGAGCTGGATGCCTGCTTTAACGTCGGCGACCCCGACCCTGACCGGCTGATCGCCGATGCGACCGAGCGGCTGGCAGAGTATACCGGCTGCGCGGCCGCCGCCACCACGATTACCGCCAAAAGCGTCTATGTCGGGCGGGTGGAGCTTATCCCTGCCGACGAGCGAACGGTGGTTATCATGGTGCTGGCCAACAACGGGGTTATCAAAAGCAAAATCTGCCGGGTGGATTTTCGGGTAACGCCGGACATCTGCGGGTTTTTCACCAAGTTTGCCAACTCCCGGCTGAGCGGGCGCTCACTCTATGAGGTTTCACTCAGCTTCATCAACGCGGTCGCCGTTTCGATGGGCGAATATTCGCGGCTGTTTACGCCGCTTTTGGCCGCCATCTTCGAGCTGTGCAAGGAAATTTTCGATGGGCCCTACTGCCACAGCGGGGAGGGGAACCTGCTCTCCTATCCCGAGCTCTGGAACTCGGCCTATGACCTGTTTAATCTTCTCTCCTCCCGCGAACGCATGCGTTCGGTCCTCTGCTCGGATGAGGAGGCTATCCGGGTGATGATTGGCAAGGAGAACCGTGAGCAGGAGCTCTGCCGCTGCTCGGTGATTGTCGCCCATTACCGCATTACCGATGACAGCGTGGGCGCTATCTGCGTCATCGGCCCGGTGCGGCTCGATTATGCGCGGCTGATGCCGCATCTCGCTTATTTTGCAACTACGCTGGGCAAACTCCTTTCGGATACCTACAGCCGTTAGAAAATGGCTGCCGGAGGGAATTTCATAGTTAGCGCGGTAAGGCCGCAGGGGCAGCCCCCCAGCAGACGAAAGGGGAATAAAGCAGTTGAACGAAAAGGAAAAACAGGAGGAGATTCTGCCGGAGGAGCCGGCCGCTGAAGTGGAAGAGCCGGCAGCCGGGGAGACCCCGGCTGCCGAAGAGAAGCCGGAAAAGAAGGAGGACGAACTCGAGGAGCTGCGGCGCAGAAAATACGATGCGCTCAACGACCGCTACCTGCGCACGCTCGCCGAATACGACAACTTCCGCAAACGCAGCCAGCGCGAGAAGGAAGCGGTTTATCCCTCGGCAGTAGCGGGAACAGTGGAGAAATTTCTCCCGGTTGTAGACAGCTTTGAGCGGGCGCTCGCCTTTGAGTGCGCCGATGCCGAATTCAAAAAGGGCATTGTTATGATCTACGACAGCCTGCTTGCTACTTTAAAGGATCTCAAGGTGGAGGAAATCGGCGCGGCAGGCGATCCCTTTGATGCCAACCTGCACAACGCCGTCATGCACGTTGAGGATGATTCACTCGGTGAAAACGTGGTTTCGGCGGTGCTGCAGAAGGGCTACCGCATCGGCGACCGGGTTATCCGCTACGCGATGGTAACGGTTGCCAACTGAAACGGCCAAAACAGATAAGTCTTATTCTATAAAAACATCGAATTGATAAATCGGGAGGTTTTTTTACTATGGGAAAAATCATTGGTATCGACCTGGGTACTACCAATAGCTGTGTTGCCGTGATGGAGGGCGGCGAGGCCGTCGTTATCGCAAACCCCGAAGGGGCGCGCACGACCCCCTCGGTTGTCGCCTTCTCCAAAGAGGGCGAGCGGATGACCGGCACCGTCGCCAAGCGGCAGGCCATCACCAACCCGGACCGCACGGTGATGTCCATCAAGCGCCACATGGGCTCCGATTACCATGTCGCCATCGACAACAAGAAATTCACTCCGCAGGAAATTTCCGCCATGATTCTGCAGAAGCTCAAGAGCGATGCAGAGGCCTATCTCGGTGAAACGGTGAGCGAAGCGGTCATCACCGTCCCCGCCTACTTCACCGATGCCCAGCGCCAGGCCACCAAGGATGCCGGACGCATCGCCGGGCTCGATGTTAAGCGCATCATCAACGAGCCGACCGCGGCCGCACTGGCCTATGGCATTGAAAAGGAACAGGACCAGAAGATTATGGTCTACGACCTGGGCGGCGGCACCTTCGACGTTTCGATTATCGAGATGGGCGACGGCGTTCAGGAGGTTCTCGCAACTGCCGGCAACAACCGCCTGGGCGGCGACGATTTCGATGAGCGGGTGATAAACTACCTGGTTGCCGAATTCAAAAAGTCGAACGGCATCGACCTCTCGCAGGATAAAATGGCCATGCAGCGCCTCAAGGAGGCGGCCGAGAAGGCAAAAATTGAACTCTCTGGCATGACCACCGCCAACATCAATCTCCCCTTCATCACGGCCGACGCCACCGGCCCGAAGCACCTCGATATCACCCTCACCCGCGCGAAGTTCAATGAGCTGACTGCCGATCTCGTGGAGGCGACGATGGGCCCGGTCCGCCGCGCGATGAGCGATGCGGGTGTTTCCGCCTCCGACCTCAACAAGATTCTGCTGGTGGGCGGCTCCTCGCGTATCCCCGCCGTTCAGGAGGCGGTCAAGGGCATCACCGGCAAGGACCCCTTCAAGGGCATCAATCCGGATGAATGCGTCGCTGTCGGCGCGGCCATCCAGGCCGGCGTTCTCGGCGGCGATGTCAAGGGTCTGCTGCTGCTCGATGTAACCCCGCTCTCCCTCGGCATTGAAACGCTCGGCGGCGTCTTCACCAAAATCATTGACCGCAACACCACCATCCCGACCAAGAAATCGCAGATTTTCTCGACCGCTGCTGATAACCAGACCTCGGTTGAGGTGCATGTGCTGCAGGGCGAACGCGAAATGGCCCGCGACAACAAGACGCTCGGCATGTTCCACCTCGACGGAATCGCCCCTGCCCGCCGCGGCGTTCCTCAGATTGAGGTCACCTTTGATATTGATGCGAACGGCATCGTTCATGTTTCGGCCAAAGACCTCGGCACCGGCAAGGAGCAGAATATCACCATCACCTCCTCGACCAACATGTCGAAGGATGATATCGAGCGCGCCGTCAAGGAAGCGGAGCAGTTTGCCGAAGAGGATAAGAAAAACCGCGAGGCGGTCGAAACCCGCAACAACGCCGAACAGCTCTGCTATCAGTGCGAAAAGACCGTTTCCGACCTCGGCGACAAGCTCTCCGAAAGCGAGAAGAGCGAGGTAAACGGCAAGATTGATGCGCTCAGGGAAGCGCTCAAGGGCGATGATGCCGACGCCATCAAATCCCGCTCGGATGAGCTGCAGAAATCCTTCTATGAGCTGAGCGAAAAGCTGTATAAGCAGGCCGGCCCGCAGCCGGGCGCAGAGGATCCGCAGGCCGGACCCGGCCCGGATATGGGCGGCAGCAGCGGGGACGACGGCTATGTGGATGCCGACTTCCGCGAGGTAGATGACAGCAAATAAAGACATGCCTGAGAGAGGGGACGGGGCGCAATACCCCTTCCCCTCTTCTTTGGGGTAAAGGGCGCGGCTGTGTCTTTTGCTGAAAAGGGGTTTTCAAAACCCGGTCGGGGCTCTGTGCCGCGGCCGGATAAAAACGCAATTTTTTTAAAATCAAAGGGCATGTTGACAGGCCCATCCAGACTTAAATTGGTAACGAGAGGGTGATACCTTGCCGGACAAGAGAGATTATTATGAGGTGCTCGGTGTATCTAAGGGCTGCTCAGAGGATGAGCTGAAAAAGGCTTACCGGCAGATGGCCAAAAAATACCATCCCGATTTGAATCCCGGCGATAAGGAAGCGGAGGCCCATTTTAAAGAAGTAAACGAGGCCTATGAGGTGCTCTCCGATTCCCAGAAGCGCGCGCGCTACGATCAGTTCGGCCATGCGGGCGTTGATCCGAGCTATGGCGGGGGCGGCGGCGCGGCCTATGGCACCGGCGGCTTTGATTTCGGCGATATCGGCGATATTTTTGACAGCTTTTTCGGAGGCGGCTTCGGCTTCGGCGGCTCCACCCGCACGCGCGATCCTAATGCGCCCATCCGCGGCAACAATGTGAGCATCAGCCTCGCGCTCACCTTTATGGAGGCTGCCAAGGGGTGCAAAAAGGAGGTCAGCGTTCCGCATCTTGAGCAGTGCTCCGCCTGCTCAGGAACCGGCGCGAAGGCTGGCTCGCATGCCGAAACCTGCTCAGAATGCGGCGGCAGCGGCCAGGTGCGCGTTTCCCAGCGCACGCCGCTCGGCGTTATTCAAACAGTGAAGCCCTGTTCGAAGTGCTCCGGCAAGGGCAAAATTATCACCCAGCCCTGTCCCGACTGCCGCGGGCTCGGCCGGGTGCGCCGCCAGAAAAAGCTGGAGGTCAGCGTCCCGGCCGGTATCGACGACGGGCAGACCTTTGTACTGCGCGGGCAGGGAGACAGCGGCCTTAACGGCGGCCCGGCGGGAGATGTCAACATCACCGTTTCAGTGCGGCCCGACCCGCTTTTTGAGCGCGACGGGTTCGATGTCTGGTGTGATATCCCGCTCACCTTTGCCCAGGCCGCGCTCGGCGATGAGATTACCGTTCCCACTATTGACGGCAAGGTCAGCTACAACGTGCCGGACGGCACCCAGCCGGGCACCGTTTTCCGGCTGCGCAACAAGGGCATTCAATATGTCGGCGGCCGCGGACGGGGCGACCAGTATGTGCGGGTGAACATCGAAGTGCCCAAAAACATGTCCGGCAAGCAGAAGGATGCGCTGCGCGACTTTGAAAAGCTGATGAACGACCGCAACTATGAAAAACGCAAGGGCTTTTTCGACAAGCTGAAGGATATAATGAGCTGACCCCCTTCTTTCTTTAGCCCCGATGCGGCCTCCGCTTTCAAAAGAGGCTGCGCCGGGGCCGTTTTTTGTCGGGTAGCCCGTCCGCTTTTTTAGCGGAAAACGAAGTCGGCAAGGAGGAGCTGGGATGAACCGGTATCTGCAAAACCTTAATCGCCTGGAATTTCTGATTACCCTCGCCTGCACCGGACGCTGCAGGCACTGCTCGCAGGGCGAGCATGCGGCGGGCGGCGGACATATCGATGGGGAGGCGGCCGCCCGGGCGGTCCGCCAGCTCTGCGAAAAAACAGCCATCCGCTCGCTGATGACCTTTGGCGGGGAGCCGCTGCTCTATCCGGAGGAGGTCTTTAAAGTCCATACCGCCGCCAGGCAGATGAATATCCCCAGCAGGCAGCTCATCACCAACGGATTTTTCAGCCGGGATATTCAGAAAATCAAAGAGGTTGCAAAGGGGCTTGCCGAAAGCGGCGTGAATGCGGTTCTTCTGTCGGTGGATGCGTTTCATCAGGAGAGCATCCCCCTGCAGCCGGTGAAGGCGTTTGCCGGGGCGGTAAAAGCCGAGGGCATCCTGCTAAAAGCGCACCCCGCCTGGCTTAAAGGGGAAAAGGCGCAAAACCCCTATGACCAAAGGACCGCCGAAATCCTGCGGGAGTTTGAAGAGATGGGCATTCCCGCCTCGGAGGGCAACCTCATCTTCCTGAGCGGCAATGCGCTTTCCTATCTCAGCGAATATTTCGAGGGGGAAAAGGCACCTGCAAACCCCTACGAGCAGGACCCCTCGGATATCCGCTCGCTCTGCGTCTCGCCGGACGGCTCTCTTCTCGGGGGCAACATCTGCAAAGACAGCATTCTGGAGATTATCGAGGGCTATCTGCCCCCAAAGGGCCAGGAGGGCTTTTAGGGAGGAAAAAACCATGTATGCGATCCTGATTGCGGGCGCGCCGGCCTGCGGCAAGACGACACTGGCCCGGCGCCTTTCGGGAGAGCTCCGCATCCCCGCCGTCTCGAAGGATGACATCAAGGAGCTACTGTTTGATGCTGCCGGCTTTCGCTCCCGGGAGGAAAAGGTGGCGCTTGGCCGGGGAAGCGAGCAGATTCTTTACTATTTCGCCGGCCGCCTGCTCGATGCGGGCCAGCCGGTGATTTTGGAAAACAACTTCGAAAGCAGCTCGCAGGAGGGGTTAAGCAGGCTTTTTGCCCCCCGCGGCTGCCGGACGCTCACCCTGCTGCTGCAGGCTCCGGCGGATGCGCTTTATGCCCGCTACCTGCAGCGGGAAAAAAGCCCCGAACGTCACCCCGGCCATATCCATAACACCAGCTATCCGCCACCTGCGGGCGCGCCCGCCCCCTCCCCGCTCACCCGCGAGCAGTTTCTCTCCGGCATTGCCCGGCGCGGTATGGCCGATTTCCATTTCGGGCAGACGCTGACGGTGGACGCCACCTTCCCTGAAAGAATCGATATTCCCGCGCTGGCAGCCGCCATCCGCAGCTGGGCGGAGGGCTGAAAGGGGTAACTGCTGTTGTCCATCTTTTTTACGGAAGTTCTCCCCTATATGAAAAATCTTTATATGCTATTCATCAAATCCCGGGCATACCCTTGACAAAACGCCCGGCAGACGGTATATTAATTGAAAACCCGATACGGCAGCTTCTGCCCTCTCGGGATGATTAAACAGTCTGGAGCTTTGAAACCTATGAAAAACCGCGCAGCAGAGCATCGATTTTTCTTTACCGGCAGCCTGAGCTATTTCTTTAGCGCGGGCTTTTTTTGCTGCGACAATCGGATAGGCTCTTCAAAGATGCTGCCGCCTATTTAAAAGGGGCATTTTAAAAAGGTAGTACTGCTGAAAATGAGCGGCAGGCGTCTTTGGGAAAAGAACGCCTGCTGCTTTTATTTTGCCGGCCGCAGTTCCCGTTAAAAAACGCGCATCCGCGGCCGGGAATATGAAAAAAGGAGAGAGCGACATGGTTGTTACCCTGAAAAGCAATATACAGGAGAGGCAGTTAAACGATTTTATCCAGTGGCTGAATGATCAGGATATTGAGGCAAAAATTATCCGCGGAGTACACACCGTTATCCTGGGACTGGTCGGCGATACGGCCAAGCTCGATATCAATCTCATTCGTCAGGTCAGCATTGTGGAGGAGGTTGTGCGCGTACAGGAGCCCTACAAAAAGGTAAACCGGAAGTTTCATCCGCTGGATACGCTCGTTCCGGTCGGCCCTTTTTCCATCGGCGCAGGAAAATTCCATGTTATCTCCGGTCCCTGCTCGGTGGAGAGCGAGGAGCAGATTGCGCAGGTGGCAGCGCGCGTGAAAGCGGCGGGCGCAACGCTGCTGCGCGGCGGCGCCTTCAAGCCCCGCACCTCCCCCTATTCCTTCCAGGGCCTGCGCGCCGAGGGGCTCGACCTGCTGCGCCATGCCCGCAGAAAGACCGGCATGCCGATTGTCACCGAAATCATGAATACCAGCCATATCCCGCTGTTTGAGGATGTCGATATCATCCAGGTCGGCGCGCGCAACATGCAGAACTTTGAGCTTTTAAAGGAGCTCGGGCATCTCAATAAGCCCATCCTCTTAAAGCGCGGGCTTGCCAACACGATTGAAGAGCTTTTAATGAGCGCCGAATATATCATGGCGGGCGGCAACGAGAAGGTCATCCTCTGCGAGCGCGGCATCCGCACCTTTGAAACCGCTACCCGCAATACGCTCGACCTTTCCGCTGTGCCGATGATTAAAAAGCTCTCCCATCTGCCGGTTATCGTCGACCCGAGTCACGCGGCGGGACTGAGCTGGATGGTGGAGCCGCTCTCGCTGGCCGCGGTGGCCGCCGGGGCGGACGGGCTGATTATCGAGGTGCACAACGACCCCGAGCACGCTCTTTCGGACGGCCCGCAGTCGCTCACCCCCGACCAGTTTGACCGGCTGATGCCCAAAATCCGCTCGATTGCGCAGTTCATGGGCCGGGAGATGGGGGGCAGCCTCCCCGCTGCCGAATAGGCCCGCGCGGCAGAAAGGAGAAAACGATGCAGCAGATTACCGTTCACACCCATGCTCCCTATGATATCTTTATCGGCAGCGGGCTGCTCGCCGAAGCCGGAGAGCGGATTTCCTCCCTCTTCCCCGGCGCCTCAGCCGCCGTTATTACCGACGATAACGTCAACCGCTATTATGGCAAAGCGCTGATGGATTCGCTCTCTCAAAGCGGGATACGCGCCGTTTCCCATGTTTTCCCGCACGGAGAGCAGTCGAAAAGCCTGCAGATGGCTGAGAGGCTTTATGCGTTTCTTTCAGAAAACGAGATTACCCGCAAGGATATTGTCATCGCGCTCGGCGGCGGCGTCTGCGGCGACCTGGCCGGTTTTGCGGCTGCCACCTGGCTGCGCGGCGTGCGCTATATCCAGCTGCCGACGACCTTTCTTGCCGCTATCGATTCCTCAGTCGGCGGGAAGACGGCGGTGGATATCCCCGCCGGAAAAAACCTGGTCGGCGCTTTCTGGCAGCCCTCGCTGGTGCTCTGCGACCCCGAAACTCTCGACACACTGCCGGAAAGCGACTTTGCCGACGGGGCGGCCGAGGCTATTAAATATGCCGCCATCTTCGACCGGGAGCTGCTGGAGCTGCTGGAGGATGGGCAGGCGCGGACGCGGCTCGATCAGATTATCGCCCGCTGCATCGACTGGAAGCGCACCGTTGTCGAGGAGGATGAGCGCGATACCGGAAGAAGGCAGCTGCTAAACTTCGGGCATACGCTGGGCCATGCCATTGAACAGCTCTCGCATTTCACCGTTTCGCACGGGCGCGGCGTCGCGGCCGGAATGGTCGAAATTACCCGGCGCACTGAGGCGCTCGGGCTGACCGAGCCCGGCTGCGCCGAGAGGCTCAGGAGGGCGCTTGCCGCCTACCGGCTGCCCACCCGGTATGACGGGGAGCCCTCCGCCCTTCTCCCTGCCATTTTGGGGGACAAAAAGCGGCAGGGCAAAAAGATTACCTTTATTACCCTGCAGGCGCTCGGCCGCGCGGTTTTAACTGATATCGACACAGACAAAGCCGGGGACTTCCTCTGCAGAAACTGAGAAAGGATTTTTATCAACATGGAGATATCTATCTATCCCGGCAGGCTTTCGGGGGAGATCAGCGCCCCTCCCTCCAAATCGGCGGCCCACCGCCTCCTTCTCTGCGCGGCGCTGGCAAACGGGGAAAGCCGGCTGCGGGGGGTCGCCTTCTCGCAGGATATCCGGGCGACCATCGGCGCGGCGCAGGCGCTGGGCGCCAACATAGCGGCCGATGAAGAGAGGGGGACGGTTTCTGTTCATGGTGTCGGCGTCCCCTATCTGGATAGAAGCGCTGCCCCCTGCACCATCGACTGCCGGGAGAGCGGCTCGACGCTGCGTTTTCTGCTGCCGCTTTTCCCGGCGCTCGGAAAAACGGCAACCTTTACCGGCAAAGGCCGGCTGCCCGAGCGGCCCATCGGCCTGCTGGCCGATGAGCTCATCCGGCACGGCGCAGCCTTTTCAACCGCCGATGGGCTCCCCTGCACCGTTTCCGGCAAGCTGCATCCCGGACGCTACCTGCTGCCGGGAAACGTCTCCAGCCAGTTCTTTTCCGGGCTGCTTTTCGCTCTCCCGCTGCTCGGCGGGGACAGCGAGGTCGTTTTCACCCGCCCGCTCGAATCGGCCGGGTATGTTCAAATGACGCTGCAGGCGCTCGAAAAAAGCGGCGTGCAGGCAGTATGTACCGAGGAAAAGCTGCTCATCCCGGGACGGCAGCGCTTTTCTCCCTTTGAAGAAACGATTGAGGGAGATTTTTCCAATGCCG
This sequence comes from Provencibacterium sp., assembly GCA_022792175.1. Lineage (GTDB taxonomy): Bacteria > Bacillota > Clostridia > Oscillospirales > Ruminococcaceae > Harryflintia. The sequence continues at coordinate 41,234 of JAAWAN010000026.1, read as the reverse complement.
CCTTCTGGCTGTGCGCGGCGGCGCTCGGCTCCCCCCTTCTCTGCAGCGGCCTTTCGGAAGGCTCGCTGCAGCCCGACCGGGCGGTGCTTCCCATTCTGGAAAGGATGGGGGCAAAGGTATATGTCGAGAGCGGCCGCGTTTCTATTACCCCGCAAAAGCTGCAGGGTATCGAGATTGACTGCGCGCCCATTCCCGATCTTTTCCCGGTGCTGGCCGTCACCGCTGCCTTTGCCGAAGGAAAAACGGTCTTTTATAACGCGCGCAGGCTGCGTCTCAAAGAGTGCGACCGGCTGCATGCCGTCGCCGACTGCCTGACCCGGCTGGGGGCAAGGGTAGAGGAAGAGGAGGAGAGGCTGGTTGTTTTTGGCGGCCATCCGCTTTCCGGCGGCAGGGTAGAGGGCTATAACGACCACCGGATTGTGATGGCGATGGCCATCGCGGCGCTCTGCTGCGAGGGGCCGGTTACGATTACCGGCGCGCAGGCTGTTGAAAAAAGCTACCCCGATTTCTTTATGCAGTTTGAACGGCTGCAGAAAAGGCCGCTAAAACGGGTAGACTGAAAGGCCCCGGATTCTGAAGTAAGGAAAGGATGATTTTCCATGTCCTCCGAATGGGGAAAAAAGCTGCACATCTCCATCTTTGGCGAATCGCACGGCGAAGGCATCGGCATGGTGCTCGACGGGCTGCCGCCCGGGGAGGCTATCGATTTTGAGGAGCTCCGGCGCTTTACCTCCCGCCGCGCGCCCGGAAAGGATAAAACCTCCACCCCCCGCCGGGAGACGGATAAGCCCCATTTTCTTTCCGGCCTTTTAGAGGGCGTTACCACCGGCGCGCCCGTCTGCGCCATCCTCTTAAACGAAAACACCCGCTCGGGCGACTATCAGAAGATGCAGTCGCTCGCCCGCCCGGGACACGCCGACTACACCGGTTTTCTGCGCTACAAAGGGTATAACGATATCCGCGGCGGCGGACACTTTTCCGGCCGGCTGACCGCCCCGCTGGTGCTGGCGGGCGGGATAGCCAGACAGCTGCTGGCCCGGCGCGGCGTTACGGTGGGGGCGCACCTGCTCTGCTGCGGAGCTGAGCGCGACCGGCCGTTTGACCCCGTTTCGCTCACCGAGAGGGAGCTTCTTCTTGCCGGGGAGCGCCCCTTCCCAACGCTCAGCGAGGAGAGCGAACGGCGCATGCGGGAAACGATTGAAAAGGCGCGCCTGTCGCTCGACTCGGTGGGCGGCATTGTGGAATGCGGCGCGCTGGGGCTGCCTGCCGGCATCGGCGACCCGATGTTCGGCGGGGTGGAAAATGTCCTCTCCTCCCTTCTCTTCGGCATCCCCGCCTTAAAGGGGCTGGAGTTCGGCGAGGGCTTCGGCGCGGCGCTCATTTCCGGCTCGGAAAATAACGACCCCTTCTATATGGATGGGGAAACGGTCCGCACCCGCACCAACCACCACGGCGGGATACTCGGCGGCATCACCTCCGGCATGCCGCTGGTGCTGCGCGCCGCCTTCAAGCCCACCCCCTCCATCGCACGCGAACAGCAGACGGTCGATTACCGCGCAAAGACCGATGCTCTTCTCTCGGTGCAGGGGCGGCATGACCCCTGCCTGGCGGTGCGGGCCGTCCCCTGCGTGGAGGCAGCGGTGTCGCTGGGGCTTTTAGAGCTGCTGCTTTAGCGAAAATCTGCGGGGCAGTCAACCGCCGCCCTGTTTCTCTGAACAACGGACAAGCTTTCACGAAAAGGAAAGGATGTGCTCTTCATGGATCTTGACAGCTTACGCCGGCAGTTAAACCAGCTGGATGAGCAGCTCGTTGCGCTCTACTGCCGGCGGATGGAAATTGTCGGGCAGGTGGCGCAGTACAAAATAGAAAACGGCCTGCCCGTCTTCCAGCCGGAGCGCGAGCAGCAGGTGCTCGACCGGGTGGAAAAAACAGCGGGCGAGCCCTATGGCGAAGGAGCGCGCATGCTCTACACGACGCTGATGGATATCAGCAAATCGCACCAGCACCGCCTGCTTGCCGCCCGCGGCTGCGGCGGGCAGCTGAGAGAGCAGCTGGAAAAGGCACTCTCCCATCCCGGAAAGCTTCCGGAGGAGGGGCGGGTCGCCTGCCAGGGCGTTCCCGGGGCCTATTCCCACGAGGCAGCCAGCCGGCTGTTTAAAAACCCGAAGCTGCAGTTTTATCCGGAGTTTTCCGGGGCGGCCGCCGCCGTGGAAAACGGGGAGGCGGACTATGCCGTTCTTCCCATTGAAAATTCCAGCGCCGGTTCGGTCGGCGCCGTCTATGACCTGCTGTGCAGCCGTCATCTCTCCATCGTGCGCGCGCTGGTGCTGCCGGTGCGCCACTGCCTGCTGACCCTGCCGGGAGCGCGCTCCTGCGAAATCACCGATATCTATTCCCACGAGCAGGGCCTCAAACAGTGCAGCGGATATCTGCGTATGCATCCGGGCTATCAGGCGCATATCGCCTCCAATACGGCCGCGGCGGCCAAGGCGCTCGCCGAATCGGGCAACCGGAGGGCCGCCGCCATCGCCAGCGCCGCCTGCGCGCCGCTCTATGGGCTGCAGATTGCCGAGGAGGATATTCAGGACTCGGCCCACAACTTCACCCGTTTTATCGTCGTCTCCCGCAGCCTGCAGATACCCGAAAGGGCCAACCGCATCAGCCTCTCGCTCACCCTGCCGCATGTGACCGGCTCGCTCTGCCGCCTGATTTCCCGGTTCGCCCTCTGCTCTTTGAACCTCACTAAACTCGAGAGCCGCCCGCTGCCGGGCACCGACTTCGAGTTTCTCTTCTATTTTGATTTCGAGGGCTCGGTGCGCGAGGAGAAGGTGCGCGACCTGCTCTGCTCGCTCGAGGGGGAGGTCTCCGGACTGCATTTTCTGGGCAACTATGAGGTTGTTTCATGAACGAAAAAATCTGCCGCGACTGCCCGCGCAACTGCGGCGCGCCGCGCACCCCTGAAAGCGGCTCCGGCTTCTGCAAAATGGGGCTGACGCCGCTTATCGCCCGCGCGGCGCTGCACCATTGGGAGGAGCCCTGCATCAGCGGCAAACGCGGGTCAGGCGCCGTCTTTTTTTCCGGCTGCGCGCTCGGGTGTGTCTTCTGCCAGAATGAGCCGATAAGCCGGGGCGGGTTTGGAAAAGCGGTCTCTGTCTTTCGCCTGCAGAAAATCTATCGGGAGCTTATCGCGGCGGGGGCGCACAACATCAATCTCGTAAACCCCACCCATTTTACCGATGCGGTTTCAGAGTCGCTGACAGAGCCGCTGCCCGTCCCGGTGGTCTATAACTGCGGCGGTTATGAAAGGATAGAAACGCTGCGGCGGCTAAAGGGGAAAATCAATATCTATCTGCCCGACCTCAAATATTTAAATCCCGGCCTGGCCGCCCGCTGCGCACAGGCGCCCGACTATCCGGATATGGCAAAGGCGGCCATTCGGGAGATGGTCCGGCAGGTGGGGCCTGTCCGGCTAAATGAAGAGGGAATGCTTCTCTCGGGCGTTCTTATCCGCCACCTGATTCTGCCGGGGGAGGTGGAAAACGCGCTGGATGCCATCGACTGGGTGCAGGAGAGCTTCCCGCCCAAAACGGTGCTTTTAAGCCTGATGGGGCAATATCTCCCCTGCGGGCGGGCAAAGCAGATGCCCGGGCTTGACCGTCCGCTTTTAGAGGAGGAACAGCACCGGGTAGAGGAATACCTCCTCTGCAGCGGCTTTGAGGATGGGTATTTGCAGGAGCTTTCCTCCGCTTCGGAAGAATATATTCCCGATTTTCACCTGCAGGGGGTGGAGCATGCCGAAAAATAGCCCCTTCCCAAAGGAAAGCAAAGTGGCGGCGGTAAAGACCGTTTTTCACACGCTGCCGCCGGTCTTTGATTCCTGCTCCCGCGTTCTGATTTTGGGGAGCCTCCCCTCCCCCAAAAGCCGGGAGCTGGGCTTTTACTATGGCCACCCGCGCAACCGCTTCTGGACGGTGCTCGGCAGGCTGCTGAGGGAGGAAATCCCCCCTTCCCCCGAGGGGAAGCGGGCGCTGCTGCTTTCCCGGCATATCGCCCTCTGGGATGTGGTACAGCGCTGCGAAATCAGAGGGGCTGCGGATGAGAGCATCCGCCGGCCGCTTCCAAACGACCTTTCGCTGATTTTAGGGCAGGCCGATATCCGGGCGATATTTACCACCGGCCAGAAGGCGGCCGCGCTCTACCGGCGGCTCTGCCAGCCGCAGACGGGCATCGCGGCCCTTTCGCTGCCCTCCACCAGTCCGGCGAACTGCACCTGTTCCATAGAAGCACTCTATGAAAGCTACCGGCAGATTCTGCCCTTTTTAGAGGAAGGGGACCAGCCCAGCCCGCCTTTTGCAAAAAAGAACTCAGAAAACACCCCGGAGGAATAAAGCGCTTTTTGGGGGAAAAACAAACCGGGAAGTACAGCGCCATCCCCTGTGCCGGGTATTTCGCAGGGACTGCGGACGGGCGCTGCGCGGCGCTCAGGAGGGACAACACCATGAAATTTGTTTTCCCCAGCGGGGAATATAAGCAAAGGGCTATAGAATATATCGAGGAATTTCGCGGCTCCGCCATCAACGGAAGCGGCGCGCTCGACCGCTATCTGCGGCAGGAGGGCTATGACGCCTGGCTGCAGCATGTGCGGGCACAGGCGGATATTGCCAATGTTCCCGAGGGGTTCGTTCCCGATTTCACCTATTTCTATCTGCGCGAGGAGGATGAGCGGATCATCGGCATGATTAACCTCCGGCTCTATCTCAACAACTACCTGCGCCGGGAGGGCGGGCATATCGGCTATTCCATCCGCCCCTCCGAGCGGCGAAAGGGCTATGGCTCCCGCATGCTCTGCGAGGCGCTCGACTTCTTTCAGCCGCTTATCGGCGGCCCCGTTTTTATCTCCTGCGACCGCGATAACCCCGCCTCCGCCGGGGTTATCAAAAACTGCGGCGGCCTTTTGGAGGCCGAATTTTTCAGCGACAGCTCCGGGGCTGTTATCCAGCGCTACCGGATTGATGACAGCGGCGGCAGCTCCTTTCGGCCAAAGCAGCCGGCAGAAGCCTACAGGGAGGAAGAGGCCTCCTTTTTGCCCATGACCAAATCCCATGCGCAGGAAATTGCCGCCTGGCAGTATCCCGAGCCTTACAGTGCCTATAATCCGCAGCCGCAGGACGGCCCCGGCGAATGGCTGAACGGGGAATATTTCGTCCGGCTGGATGAAAAGGGCCATCCGGCAGGGTTTGCCTGTTTTGGGGAGTCCGCGCGCATCCCGGCCGCAGAGCCGGATGCCTATAGGGATGACCCGCTGGATATCGGCCTGGGCCTGCGGCCAAATCTCTGCGGAAAAGGCCGCGGCGCCGGCTTTCTTCTGGATGCGCTGCGTTTCGCCCGCTGCCGTTTCGGGGCCGCCCATTTCCGGCTTTCCGTCGCCTGCTTTAACATCCGCGCCCTGCGCGCCTATCTGCGCGCCGGGTTTCTCCCGAAGCGGGAGATTCATGCTCTTTCTTCCGGCGCCTCCTTTATGATTATGGAAAAAAGGCTGATGGAAAATGAGCTCTGCCCGCCATCCCCCAAAATTTCAGAATAAGGAACGATGAAAAATGAACATGCAGTTTATACACCATCTGCCCACGCCCGAAAGCATCAAAGAGCAGTTCCCGCTTCACCGGCAGATAGCCGCCCTCAAGGAGCAGCGCGACCGGGAAATCCGCGATATTTTCACCGGCGCTTCGGACAAGCTGCTGTTGATTATCGGCCCCTGCTCGGCGGACAACGAGGAGGCGGTCATCGACTATATCCACCGGCTGCGCCGGGTGCAGGAGCGGGTAGCCGGGCGCATTCTCATCATCCCCCGCATCTATACCAACAAGCCGCGCACCGTCGGCGTCGGCTACAAGGGGATGCTCCACCAGCCGGACCCCGGGCAGAAGGAGAATATGCTCAAGGGGATCATCGCCATCCGCAAAATGCACACCCGGGCGGTAGAGGAGACCGGCTTCACCTGCGCGGATGAGATGCTCTATCCCGAAAACCACCCCTACCTCTCCGATCTGCTCTCCTATGTGGCGGTGGGCGCGCGCTCGGTGGAGGACCAGCAGCACCGGCTGACCGCCAGCGGCGTCGGCATCCCGGTGGGAATGAAAAACCCGACGAGCGGCGACATCTCGGTGATGATGAATTCCATCACCGCCGCGCAGAGTGCCTATACCTTTCTCTACCGGGGCTGGGAGGTCAAAACCGGCGGCAATCCCTTCGCCCATGCCATCCTGCGCGGCTATGTGGACAAGTTCGGAAACAATATGCCGAACTACCACTATGAGGATTTGCAGCACCTGCTGGAATCCTACCATGAACGAAAGCTGCAGAACCCGGCCGTGATTGTCGATACCAACCACTCCAACTCTGGAAAGCGCTATCTCGAGCAGGTGCGCATCAGCAAGGATATTCTGCACAGCTGCCGGGTTTCGCCGGACGTGCGCAGGCTTGTCAAGGGGCTGATGATTGAAAGCTATATTGAGGACGGCAGCCAGAAGATTGGCGACGGCTGCTACGGCAGATCCATCACCGACCCCTGCCTGGGCTGGGAGAAGACCGAGCGGCTGATTCTGGAGCTAGCCGAGCTTTGGTAAAAAACGAGGCTGTTCAAAAGCGCAAACGTTTTTGAACAGCCTCGTTTTAAATACTTTCGGTCAAAGCGAAACCTGAAAGCAGGCCTGTCTAGCCGATGCTGGGGATAGAGACGGCAGGATCGGCCTCTTTTTCATAATCAACGCCGGGGATATGAAAGCCGAACATCTGATAAAAATCCTCCCAATAGCCGTCAATATCCGCCAGCTGCTCCAGATTTTCATTGTCAATTCGCTCCCAGATTTCATTAACCTTCGCCTGCACATCCGGACGCATTTCCCAGTCATCCAGCCGGATGCAGCCTCTTTCATCCAGCAGGAGATTGGGCGCATACAGCCGCTCATTAAAGAGCCGGCTCATCTGCTCAATGCAGCCCTCGTGCAGCCCCATCTGCTTCATCACCCGATAGAGGATGGAGATATACAGCGGCACAATCGGGATGGCCGAGCTCGACTGGGTGACCAGCGCCTTGTTCACCGAGATATAGGCGCGAAGATGGGGGAAGCTCTCCCCTATCCGGCGGCTGGTCTGATAGAGGTCCTCTTTTGCGCGGCCAATCGAGCCCTCCATATAGATGGGATGGGTCATCTCCGGGCCGATATAGGAATAAGCGGCGGTGATGGCGTTTTCCGCCAGAACGCCCGCCTCTGCCAGCGCTTTTATCCAGTCCCCCCAGTCCTCGCCGCCCATCACCCGGACGGTATCGGCAATCTCCTGCTCGCTGGCAGGCGAAATGGAGACCTCGGCCAGCTCCCGCCTTTTCAGGTCGATGGTGCGGTTGGTATACGCCTCCCCCACCGTTTTAAGCACCGAGGAGCAGACGGTGCCATCCGGCAGGGTGCGCCGGGGCGCGGCCAGCGAATAGAGCACGAGATCCACCTTCCCCATATCGCGGCGGATGCGCTCGAGCGCCTGCTCCTTCACCTCCCGGGAAAAGGCGTCGCCGTTGATGGTGGCGGCATACAGCCCTTCCTTCGCCGCCAGGCGCTCAAAGGCGGCGGTGTTATACCAGCCCGCGCTGGCAGTGCGCCCGCCAGAAGCGGGCTTATCGAAAATAACGCCCAGCGTATCCGCCCCGCAGCCAAAGGCGGCACAGATGCGCGAGGCCAGCCCATAGCCGGCCGAAGCGCCGATGATGAGCGCTTTGCGCGCGCCCTTCACCGGGTGCGCCTTCGCATAATCCGCCTGCCGCCTGATATTTTCAAAGCATCCCTCCGGATGGGCAGTGGTGCAGATAAAGCCCCGGATTTTCGGCTCGATAATCAAAATAAGCTCCCCCTTTTGTCATGGATATTGGTGCCGGTCTCCCTGCTTATTATAATGCGTATCCAAAAAAGCTGCAAGCCCGGCCTCGATCCCTCAGCGGCAGAGCTTTTAAAAAGCCGGGCCGGCAAAACCTTCCAGGAAAAAACCGGCCTTCTTCCGCCGCGCTGCAAAGCTTTCAAAAACTGCCCGGGCCGATGGCATGGTCTCTTTAAAACGCCGCTCTCAGCTCTGCCTCCGCCTTTTGCAGCGCCTGCAAAGAGGGAGAAGGGGCTTTTAAGGCCGCCTGCGCCTGCTCGAGCGCCGCGGCCAGCCGGTCATTCGGGCTTTGCTCGAAGACGGAAAGCAACTCTTTCGTCAGCGTATGCAGCTGCTGGTAAGCGCTCATCAGCGCATCCTCCTTCTCCAGCTCGCCTATCAGCGTGCGGAGGCTCCAATTCTGGTTATGCTCGGTGAGCACCGCCTTGAGCGCCCCGCTTTCTGCCCCCGCTCGTTTAAGGGCATCCAGCGCTTCATTCAGCCGCGCGCGGGTCAGAAAACAGAAGATGAGCGCATCGCGAAGGATTTCCTCCTGCACGGTGCCGCTTCCCTCTGACGGCACGAAGGAAGGGGATGCCAGCACGCCGAGTTTTTCATCCAAACAGGAGCCGTCCAGCCTCCTTACCGGGATAGACAGGCTCTCCAGCGCCTTCTCAAGGGCCGTAAATCCGCCTGCCTGCTCCCCCATATGAAAACAGAGTACACGCTCATTGACCGGCATTCTGGATTTCATCTCTTCTCCCCCTCCGCCGCACCGGCATTTTCCTGAAGAAAGTCCAGGTACATCCGGCTCGGCTGAATATCGGCATTGTTCTGGTATTTCTCACTGTGATACAGCTCATAGTCGCCCAAAATATCATGATAATAAATCTGACAGATTTCAGCACCCGGATAGATAATTACCGGCTGGATGCAGTAGATTTCCAGCGTCCAATAGCCGGCAAAGCCAACATCGCCAAAGCCCGCTGTCACATGGATAAACAGGCCCAGCCGCCCGGTGGAGGAGCGCCCCTCCAGCATTGGGACCGTTTTTTCGGTGCGGGTATATTCGCGCGTGCGCCCCAGGTAAAGCCGGTTCGGCTCCAGCTGCAGCCCTTCGGGCGGAATAATGAGCCTGCGCGTTTGGTTCGGCTTTTTCATATCCAGCACCGCATCCTCATAAACCAGCAGCTCGTTATGCAGCGTCAGGTTATAGCTGTTGGCGTTCAGCTGCCTGCGGGAAAAGGGTTCTATGATGATATCCTTCCCCAGCCGGCGCTCAATCTCTCTGCCTGACAAAATCATGCCGCTTCCTCCTTCCTTTCCCTGCGAGGGCTGCCCGCCCCTTTACCGGCTGTTTTCCGGCCCTCCGGCCGGCTCCCCGGCTAAAACCCGCTCCAGCTGCTCCCGAACGGCAAACAGGCTTTCCTCCACCGGCCGGGCGATAAGGCCCGCCTCGAGCATCTCCTCCAGCTGCGGCATCGATACCCATCGGGCATCGACCGTCTCTCCCGGCTGCAGCCGGAGCAGCTGCGGCACCGGCTGATTTAAAAGCAGATAGCTGTCGCAAAAACACTCTCCCTTGCGGCGGGAGAGGATCAGGGTCAGCTCGCTTTTCTGCACAGCAATCCCCGTCTCTTCAAAAAGCTCACGAACCGCCGCATCCAGGCTGCTTTCTCCAGCCAGCACCGAGCCGCCGGTGCACTCCCAGAGGTTCGGGTATTCCGGTTTATCCGGGTCACGCAGGGTCAGCAGGATTTTCCTGTTCGTATTTATCGTCCAAATCTCTACAGTCTGGTGAAAGCATCCCGCCTCCACTGGTTCGCCGCGCGCCATTGTCTGTCCCAGCGGGCGGCGGTTTTCATCATATAAATCCCAAAGCTCCATATACTTTTCATCCTTTCTGCTCTCAGCCATTGCCGGAAGAGCATTTCGCCGCATCAATAGCCAGCACAATCATCAAAACACAGAGGGCGTTTCGCTCCTCCCGAATATCCAGAACATAGGTGTCGGTCCATTTCCACAGTTCTTTGGAAATGCTCGCTATCTCTATCCCCGCGGTATCGGCAATGGTATAATTCCATTCGAAAAAGTCCCCTTCTATCTTCCAGTTCAGGCAGTCCAGATGGAAAACCGGCCTGAAAAAAGAGAATTCCTTCCGGATACATCCAACCTCCCGCCCCTGCAGGCAGAGGGAAAAACGCGGCAGAAGGGTAAGCGGCTCCTCCTTCACCACACCGAGCTCTCTGCCCGCATCATCGAAAATAACCAGCTTGTGCCCCCAGGAGAGTTTTCCCTGAACCGTATAGGCGGATGAGCCATCCTCCCGATAGATATCATAGCTGTCCAGCCACGAAAAGAAACGCTGTTTAAAAAGCAGTTTCATCGTATTTCCCCTTTCAAAAACAACCATATAAAGGCAGCTAGGGATAACCGCTGAAAAGACGGCACCGGAGGAGGATGCCGGCGCCGTCCCATAAACCGCTATTCATCTTCCGTCCGTTTTCCCAGAAGCGGGATCTGAACGTCTATACTGACCTTCTCCGCCCAGCAGAGGAGACGGTTCACCGCCTCTCGGATAATTTCGCCATCCTCCCGGATTTCTACGACATTCTCCTCTATCCTGTCGAGCCGTTCGACAGCCGCGCGCTGCCCCGCTTTCAGCTCGGCGATATCCGCCTGCATGCCATCCAGCTGCCGGAGAACCGGCTCCAGCTTGGCATCCATCATTTGCCGCCATTGCCTCGCGCAAAACCTGGTTGTTCTTTTCAATGATATTTTGTATCGCCGCGAGCAATTCCTAATCAGCTGCCATTGACAATGCCTCCTCTTCTATCTGCATTGTAGCAGATTATCCGCCTTCTGGCAATAGGACATCGTCAGCAACGTATTTTCCTTAAAGAATAGAAAATATATTTTTATCCTTTCAGGAACATTATTGCCGTACAGCAGCCGCTGTTTCCAAAACGACCGGCAGCGCGGCTGAGCGTTCTGATACTCATCCGGTCCATAAATGGGATGTCTATCCCTGCCTGAAGCGGGGTGGATGGCATGCTGAAAATCCGGCAGGCTGCTGCTTTTCTCTCCGGCAGAGTTGCAGCCGAAAAGAAAAATGTGTAAAATAAGGAGAGAAGCCCGCCGGCTTTCCGCCGCTCTCTGATCCCGGCGGCGTTTATCAAATAACTGCAAAAAGAAAGGACGGAGCTTTATGAAAATCCTGTTTATCGGCGGCACCGGCAAAATCAGCATGGCCTGCACCCGTCTCGCTGTACAGAAGGGAGACGAGGTCGTCTTACTCAACCGGGGCAGCCGCACGCAGGAGCTGCCTGAGGGGGTACGCGTCATTACGGGGGATATTGCGGATGAAGAAAATATCCAGCGCCTTCTCCAAAATGAACGGTTCGACTCGGTCGCCCAGTTTATTGCCTTTCGGCCGGAGGATGTAGAGCGGGATATTCGTCTGTTTTCCGGAAAAACCGGCCAGTATATCTTCATCAGCTCGGCTTCCGCCTATCAAAAACCGCTCAGCCATTATCTGGTGGACGAAAGCACGCCGCTTTATAACCCCTTCTGGGAATATTCCCGGCAGAAGATTGCCTGTGAGGAGCGGCTGATGCGGGCCTACCGGGAGAGCGGATTCCCCATTACTGTCATCCGTCCCAGCCACACCTATGATGAGCACGAGGTGCCGGTGTCCATCCACGGAAAAAAGGGCAGCTGGCAGGTTCTGCAGCGCATGCTCGAGGGCAAACCGGTCATTTTGCATGGAGACGGGCAGTCTCTCTGGACCTTCACCTTCAATGAGGACTTCGCCGCAGGGTTTTATGGCCTTATCGGCAATCCGCATGCCATCGGAGAAGCGGTCGGCATCACCTCGGATGAATCGCTCACCTGGGACGCCGCTTACCATATCATTGCCCGGCAGCTGGGCGTTTCGCCCTTCATCTGCCATATCTCCTCCGACTGCCTTATTCGCTATGACCCCTCCCTGCGCGGCCCGCTTCTTGGCGATAAGGCCAATTCCATTGTTTTTGATAACCGCAAGCTCAAGCGCCTGGTTCCGGGCTTTACCGCCTTCGTCCGGTTTGATCAGGGGGTTGCCCGGGTGCTCCGGTATTTAAAAGACCATCCGGAATATAAGCGGCCGGATCCGGAGTTTGACCGCTGGTGCGAGCAGGTCATCGCCTCCTGCGGCGCCGCAGTCTGAAAAAAGCTGTTTGCAAAGGGCTGCCGTGAAGATATGCAAAGAACCCTTCGTTCTGCATATCTTCACGGCAGTCCTTTTTCATCGTCAATGCTGTTAAAGAAGGCTTCGCTTTCATGAAGCGCTCTTTAGCCAAACACGGCAAAAGACTGGATGAACATTCCGCTGCAGGCAGCAAGAACCTTGTTCTCAGAGGTAGCGGCCTGCAGCTTTGTCTGGCCGCGCCGGTCCACATAGCCAAACGAAAGGTTGGAAAGCCGCCCCGTCTGCCTGTCATAGGCCTGGATATAGCTGGAGGAAACCAGGTCCTCGCCCACATTCATCGAGGAAACGCGCAGAATATAGCGGTCTGTCAGCAACATGCGTTCCGAGTTTTCCAGTTCCCCGTATTCATCCCGTATCACAAAGCCGGTCGGCTCCACGCGCGCGACGCCGTTTAAAAGGTCATATTCCGCAAAGCTGGAGGCCAGTGCCGGATCCTGATCGCGATTGACCGAGCCGGCGACAACTGATACAGGCGCAAAGGCAATTAACAGATCGTCATGCACCGAATAAACGGTATCCTTCCCCGTGCGCAGGCGGATGGTGGAAACCAAACCGCTGTCAATATCAAAAATACCGAAAGAGGAGGCCTGCCCATCCCGGGTCAGCCGGCCGAGCAGCCGGCCGGTCGACTCATTAAAGGCCACCGGCTCCCACATGGAAGGGGCGTCCCCTGTCTGCGCTGTAGGGCTGGCGGGATGATTGCGCATAAGATGGGCATTGTTGGACTGAACGTTGAAAAAATAAAGCCCATCTGCGTTGGTCAGCGCGATATAGTGCATATCCGGAGAAAGAAAGAACCCGGTTGTATACATATCACACAGCGCGAGCAGTTCAGAGGAATAAACGATATCCTGCACGCGCAGAAGGTTTTCATCATAAACGGTCAGCCTGTCCGAACGGTAAACAAAGATGTGCTCACCAGCTACCTGAACGGGGAAGGACTGCGACTCTTTCCCGCCGCCTTCAATCGAAATATACCGGTCGCTTGTGTAGGTGCTCATATCCAAAATCCCCAAACGCATATCCCGGCCATTGAAATAGCTGGCCAGCAGATGCTCGCCAAAGGGGAAAAAGCGAAAACGGCCGATGGTATCTGCATTGACCGGGATGTCCATCAGCTCATCAATCACCGCCGAAGCGTGGTTAATCGCATATAGCCCATATTCCGCCGGGCGCTTGATCATCGACACAAAAAAGAAGCTTCCGTCCTCCCGCGGGCGCAGCGTATAGGTCCACTGCTGATAGGCTACCCCCCCACTTGAAAAGCTCACGGTTACCTGAATGCGGCTGGAGCGGGCCTCAATCTTCTGAATGGCCAGCTCATAAGGCAGCTGCCGGTTTTCCAGCTCGGGATTGGGGATAGAAAAAAACTGTCCGTCAAAATACTGCTGGGAATAAAAATCCACCTCTACGTTCTCCATATCAAACCAGGTTCTGGCATATTCCCAAACCTGCTCCTTCGGAAGCAGGACCACCGCATTGTTCTCCCGGCGCTCAAAGCTGTCGGTAATTCCATCTGCGCGCATGCGCTCATAAAGAAAGCGGGCCAGAGAATAGGCAGGAATATCCTCCCCGCGCGAATAGGGATCGGAAATCAGCTGCGCATTCTGCAGGACTATTTCGGCAATCTGCCCGTTTTGCTCCTCGCTCAATGTGACTGCTTCCGGACTGGCCGTCCCGCTTTCCGCCGGCTGGCTGGAGGAGGGCTGGGAGCCCTGCGAGGAGTCTTCCGATGGCAGTCCGCAGGCGCAAAGAGAAAGAAAAAGGGCAAAAATAAGCAGCCAGGCGGCGCTGCGTGTCATCCCGATCACTCCTTTTTTCCAAAAAACAGTATCCCGGGCCGGCCCAGGATCGCTGCCGGCGGGTTTCGTGATTATTATACTATTTTTTCTCTTCCGTTACAATCATCTCTGAAAAAAAGCGGTATACAAATGTCGCCGTTCTTTCTTCCAGCTAAAGCGGCCGCCTGCGGGAACAGATAAAGTCTCCCGCAGGCGGCTCTTTTTAAAAATTGTTTCCGCTGGTCTTTTTCTGCCAAAGCGCCTGAACGTTTTCCCGGTTCCCGCCAGCCAAAGTACTTTCTCTTTTATCGAGCAGCCAATGTTTTTCGTATGCAAAAACCGGAATTTGATAAAACTGCTTACTGGCTTATATACCCGTTTTGTCTTTGGCTAATGTGAAGGGGGCAGCTGAACGCCGCCGCATAGAGGGAGAGAAGGGCCAGCAGCAGCCGCTCTGCCACCGTCATCCTCCAATCGCCTGAAGCGGTGGCCAGCTGCTGCCCGAGACAGAGCGAAAGGCCGCTCAGCGCAAAACAGAAACCCCATCCGCGCGCATAGGAAACAGCAGCAGTTCCTCTCTCCCCGGAAAGAACGCGCGCATGAGCAAGAAAAAAGAAAGCGCCGGCGCTCAGTGTGCAGATTTCCAGCTGCTGGTCAGAGATACTGGCAATCGTTGGATAGGAAAGAAAGCTCTGCACAGCTGCCAGCGCCATATAAAGCGCAGGAAAGGCCGCAGGAAGAATGCCGCTGCCATTCCTCCTGCCGCGGCAAAGCCGAAGAGAAGCGCCCGCCATGACCAGCCCTGCTGCAATCCCAATCACCTGCAGCAGGATGCCGGAAAGTTTTACCGAAGAATCTCCTTCGGTAAAGCGAAGCAGATTTTCTATCAGCATAACCGATGAGCAGCCGATAAAAGCGGCGCCCGCTACCGCCAGCGGTATGCCGCGCAGAAAGCGGCCCGGAAAGCTCCACCGGTCTTTTTTGTGCAGCAGCGAAAGGAGGAGAAAAACGGCAATTTCCGCAGCCCAAAGCGCATTTTGCGCAAAAACAAGCGGTGCATGCCCCTCATAAAACCCGGTCGCCGGGTCGACCGCCCAAAGAGAAACAAGCGCGCGCAGCGTGCACAGCGCCGCACACAGAACAGCAAAAAGAATCGTTTCTATCAAGTCCGTTCCCCCATAGGCAGATATGCCTGGTCTGCTGCCAGCGACTTATAGGCCGGGCGCATCAGCCGGTCGCCATAGACGACCTCCTCCACCCGGTGGGCACACCAGCCGGGGGTGCGCGCCGCCGCAAACAGGGCGGTATACATATCATATGGAATCTTCAGCATTTTATAAACCAGTCCGGAATACATATCCACATTGGCACAGACCACCTTTTTCGAGCCCTTTATGGCGGCAAATACCTCCGGCGTCAGCCGCTCTACCGCATCCAGCAGCTGGAATTCCCGCTCAATCGGCGTACCTGCCGCCATGCGCATCGCATATTTTTTGAGGATAACGGCACGCGGGTCGCTCCTGGTATAAACCGCATGCCCCATGCCATAAACGAGGCCGGAGCGGTCCCCCGTCTCCCCGCGGATAAGCCGGGCAAGGAAATCCTTCACCTGTGCGTCATCATCCGGGTTCCGGACCTCCTGCTCCAGAAAGCCGAGCATCTCCATCACCTTGAAGTTCGCGCCGCCGTGCCGCGGGCCCTTGAGCGAGCCGATAGCCGCCGCTATCGCCGAGTAGGTATCCGACCCGGTGGAGGAGACTGAGCGCGCCGTAAAGGCGGAGTTGTTGCCGCCGCCATGCTCGGCATGCAGAATCAGGCAGATATCTAAAAGCTTCGCCTCCTCGCGGGTAAACTGCATATCGCTGCGCAGCGAATGAAGAATATTTTCTGCAATCGAAAAGCCGGGCAGCGGGTCATGCACATACATGCTCTCCCGCTCAAAGGCGCGGCGCTTGACCTGATAGGCGGCCACCATAATGACCGGCATGCGGGCAATCAGCGAAATCGACTGGCGGATGAGGTTTTCAAGCTCATTCGAATCGGGGTTCGGGTCATAGGCATAGAGCGCGAGCACCGAACGCGCGAGCATGTTCATCAGATTGCGGGAAGGGTTTTTGAGGATAATATCCTCAAAAAAGGAGGCGGGCAGCTCGCGCTGGGCAGCCATAATCTCCCGAAAGGAGCTGAGCTGCGCTTTGGTGGGCAGCCGCCCGAAGAGCAGCAGCCAGATGGCCTCCTCAAAGCCGAACCGGTCATCCCGAATGCAGCCCTCCACCAGATCGCTGACCCTGATGCCGCGATAGGTGAGAACGCCATCCACCGGGGATTTTTCTCCCTCATCCAGCACATAGCCATGCACGTTGCAAACGCGGGTCAGCCCCGCAACAACGCCGGTCCCATCGTTGTTGCGCAGTCCGCGCTTGACATTATAAACATCATAATAAGCGGGGTCAATCTGGTTATACTGGCGAAATTCCTCGCATAGAGATTGAATAGCGCGCTGGCTGGACGGATTTTTGGACGGCATGGAGCCGGCAGTTTCATTTGTCATGGGGCTTCCACTCCTTTTCCACCAGTGCGCGGGCTGAATTTTGCATTTTTAATCGCTTTCACATGCAAAACAGCGCGCCATCTGGGAATCATTATCTCTTATTTTATCTCAGCCTATGCAAGAAGTCAAGCCCGTTTTCAATGATTCCGGAAGATATTGCGCCTATTTCCCGATTTTAACCGAAAAAGCAGCGGTGCATACAAAAATTCCTCTTTTTCTCTGTTATGCAGGTGAAAGAAAAAAATCCTGCATTTTATAAGTTTATCTGGCTGCAGCCGCTTTTTAAGACCGGAACCGGAGGGCCCTGCCCCTTACCGGATGCTTTGCCACACAGGATGGAAAACCTGAAAAGGATGGGCGGACAGCCCCTCAGAGAAAGGATGATACACACATATGAGATACCGGCTGTTTCTGGCTATTCTGCTGCTCTGTCTGATGGCGGGGATTCCGCTGCTGCAGCCTGCTTCCGGGCAGAGGCAGCTCTCTTTCCCCTCGCCGCCTCTCTCTTCTGCTCCCCGGCAGAAGGCAGAAACGGATTCCTCCTCCCCGCAGGAGCAGGCGAAAGAGGGACACGCCCTGCCCTTACCCTCCTCCAGCCAGCCTTTGCAGCAGGAGGACTCTCTTCCGGTGAGCAGCGCCGCTACTATGAGCGAATGGGTGCTGCTTTATGACCGGGCAGCCGGACAGGTTCTGCGGCTTCATCCGGCGGAATATGTCCTGGGCGCCGTCTGCAGCGAGATGCCTCCCTCCTTCCATCCGGAGGCGCTCAAGGCTCAGGCAGTGGCAGCGCACAGCTATCTGCTGCGCTGCCGGGATCAGGAGAAAAAGAGCCCCAACCCGGCGCTGCGCGGCGCCTATCTGGAGGTGGATACCGCCGCGCACAAGGGGTATGTCAGCGAGGCGGCCGTCCGGGAGATGTATGGAGAAAATTTTTCCATCTATTATCCGGTGGTAAAGCAGGCGGTGGCCAGCGTGGAAAACCAGATTCTGGTGGATGGGGAGGAGCCGATTGTCGCCGCCTACCACGCTATCAGCGCGGGAAAAACCGAAGCGGCCGATATGGTCTGGAGCGGGAGCGCCTCCTATCTGGTGCCGGTCGAAAGCCCGGGCGACCGACTGGCCCCGGACTACGAGACCGAAACCACCTTTTCTCAGGAGGAAACCGGAAAACGGCTGATGGCCGCCCTGCGGGCAGAGGCGCTTCCCGACAACCCCGCCGGGTGGTTTCAGGATATCACCCGCTCCGAGTCCGGCTATATCACCGAACTGCGTCTGGCAGGAGAAGCGCTCTCCGGGCAGCAGCTGCGCAACCTCTTTTCGCTGCGCAGCAGCAACCTGCAGATTGCCTATCAAAACGGGAATTTTATCTTTACGGCCACCGGCTATGGGCATGGGGTCGGCATGAGCCAGTATGGGGCCGACTATATGGCCCGCCAGGGGGCGGATTACCGGGAGATTCTCGCCCATTACTATACCGGCGCCACCCTCTGCCGGCTGGAGAAGTAAAAGCCTCCCTCTCCCGAGAGGCGCCCCAGGCAGCTGACCCTGCAGGCTCCGGCACATCCCCGCTGATATTTCCTGAAAAGAAAAAAGCCCCGCCCGCAAAATACCCTGTATCCTGCGGGCGGGCCTCAGTCTGCCGGAAAACCTACTTTGCCGCGACAAAGCCGACCTTGCGGTAGACTTTGCGCAGCGTCTTTTCTGCCACGCGGGAGGCCTTTTCCGCGCCTGCGCGGTAGACGCTCTCCAGATAGGCCTTGTCTTCCAGAATGCGCCGCGTCTGCTCCTGAATGGGACGCAGCAGATCGATCACCACCTCGCCGACGGCGGGCTTGAATTTCCCATAGCCCAGGCCGTCGAACTCCCGCTCGATTTCCGCATAGCTCTTGCCGGTGATGACGGAGTAGATGGTCATCAGATTGGCCACACCGGGCTTATGCTCCGGGTCATAGCGGACGCAGCGCTCGGTGTCGCTGTCGGTAACCGCGCGCTTAAACTGCTTCATGATGACCTCCGGCGCATCCATCAGGGTCACCCGGCCGGTATCGTCGTTCTCGCTCTTGCTCATTTTGGCAGCGGGGTTGGTCAGGCTCATAATCCGGGCGCCCACCTTGGGAATATAGGGCTCCGGCATTTTGAACACCTCGCCATAAATGCCGTTAAAGCGCTGGACGATGTTGCGGGTCAGCTCCACATGCTGCTTCTGATCCTCCCCGACGGGGACAAAGTCCGGCTGATAGAGCAGGATATCCGCCGCCATCAGGCAGGGATAGGTGAAAAGGCCGCCGTTGATGTTATCGGCATTTTTCTGGGACTTATCCTTAAACTGGGTCATGCGGGAAAGCTCGCCAAACATCGCATAGCAGTTGAGGACCCAGCCCAGCTCGGCATGCTGGTGGACATGCGACTGGATAAAGAGGGTATTCTTCTCCGGGTCCAGGCCGCAGGCAATATACTGGGCCAGCTGGGCCAGCGTGCGGCGGCGCAGGGCGGCAGGGTCCTGGCGCACGGTGATGGCATGCATGTCCGCCATGAAATAGTAGCAGTCAAATTCCTCCGCCCGTGCCGCCCAATTCCTGATAGCTCCCAGGTAGGAGCCCAGGGTCAGGTCTCCGCTGGGCTTGATGCCGGAAAGCATAATTTTTTTCTCATCCATGGTACGATATCCTTTCATCTGCTCTCTGTAAAAAAGTGCTTCTTCAGGGCCGTTTTATAAAGGCCGCTCAAGCAGCCGGTCAGCGGATAAACTCGTGGGTCAGCCGCCCGAGAATCTCAATGCCCCTGACGATGTTCTCATCCGTCGGGGTGGAGAAATTGAGGCGGAAGGAGGTGGTGGGCGCATCCTCTTTTGCAGTGAAGGCGGTGCCGGGCACCACCGCTACCTTGTAATCGGCAACGGCGCGGCGGCAGAACTCGAGCATATCGCTCCCCTGTGGCAGCGTACACCAGATGAAGAGGCCGCCCTGCGGGCGGATAGTGCGCACCTCGGGAGAGAAGTGCTTTTGCATCTCGCCGAGCATCAGCGCGCTCTTGCGCCGGTAGATTTCGCAGAGCCGTCCGATATGCGCCTCCACATCATAGTCATTGAGAAAGCGCAGGCAGATGAGCTGCGAGAGGATGGAGGTATGCACATCGGCGCACTGCTTGGCAACCACCAGCTTCTGCAGAACGGCCTCATTGGCAACGACAAAGCCGACGCGCAGGCCGGGCGAAAGAATCTTCGAGAAGCTGCCGCAGTAGATAACCCGCCCTTCTTCGTCGAGCGTTTTAATGGCCGGAACGCTCTCCCCCTCAAAGCGCAGGTCGCCATAAGGGTTATCCTCCAAAATCATTACGTTATACTGGCGGCAGAGCTCATATACCCTTTGGCGCTTCTCCCAGCTCATCGTTGCCCCCGAGGGATTCTGGAAGTTGGGGATGGTATAGAGAAGCTTCACATTTTTCTGCTCCTTTAAGGCCTTCTCGAGCGCCTCTATCGAGAGACCGTCCTCCTCGACGGGGATGCCGGCGAGATGAACATTATAGGAGCGAAAGGCGTTGAGCGCGCCGACAAAGGAGGGGTCCTCGCAGAGCATGGTATCCCCCTCGTTGCACAGGCATTTGCAGCTGAGCTCGAGCCCCTGCTGCGCGCCGGAAACGACAATCAGATCATCTTCTGCACCCATCACGTCATAGCGGTTGCGCGCGAAGGTGCGCAGCGTATCGCGCAGCGCCGGGTAGCCCTCGGTCACCGAATACTGCAGCGCGAGAATCGGGTCCTCCCGCAGAATATCGGCGGTAATTTTCTCCACCTCTTTGACCGGGAAGGCATCGGGAGCAGGGTTGCCGGCGGCCAGCGAGATGACCGACGGATCGGAGGACATCTTCAGAATTTCGCGGATTGCCGACGGTTTCACCGTTGCAATCTTCGAGGAAAAGGTATACTCCATCAAAACATCTGTCCTTTCTTTTCAGTAGATACAGGCGGCCGCTTTTAACCCGGCCGGTAAAGGGCGTTGGCAGCCGGCGCTTATCCCAGCTGCTTTAAAAGAATTTCGCGCACCGCCGCCGGATTGGCCTTGCCGCCCGAGGCGCGCATGCACTGACCGACCAGAAAGCCGAGCGCATTCGACTTGCCGCCCCGGTAGTCGGCGACCACCTTCCCGTTTTTCTCAATCACCTCGCGCACCGTTTTTTCCAGCGCGCCGGTATCGTTAATCTGCATGAGCTCCTTCTCTTTGACCACCTCTTCGGCGGTCTTTTCGGTAAACATGATTTCCTCAATGACCGTTTTGCCGGCCGTGTTGGAAATCTGTCCGCCCTCAATCAGGCGCAGCATGCCGATAAGCTTTTCCGGTGTCAGGCAGGTGGCGAAAAGGGTGGTCATCCGCTCGCCTAAAAGCCGGGTCACATCGCCGTTGAGCCAGTTGGCGGCCGCCTGCAGCGAGCAGCCCCCTATTTCGATAACCCTTTCAAAAAAGGTGTATTTTTCCACATTTTCGCAGAGCAGGTTGGCATCAAAATAGGCCAGCCCGCATTTTTTCACATAGCGCTGCAGCTTCTCCCCCGGCAGCTCGGGGATCTGCGCGCGCAGCTCTTCCACATGCTCGGGGCTGACGACGATGGTGCCGAGGTCCGGCTCGGGGAAATAGCGGTAATCGTCCGCATTCTCCTTGCTGCGCATCGGGAAGCTCTGGCCCTTCGCATCATCCCAGCGGCGGGTCTCCTGGGAAACGGTGCCGCCCTTCCCTAAAATTTCACTCTGACGCTTTATCTCATATTCAATCGCCCGCTGCGCGCCTGAGAAGGAGTTGACGTTTTTCATCTCGCAGCGGTTGCCGAACTTCTCGCTCCCCTTCGGGCGCAGGGAAACGTTGACATCGCAGCGGATAGACCCCTCCTGCATTTTGCAGTCAGAGATATCGAGATAGCCGAGAATCCCCTTAATGGTTTCCAGATAGGCCTTCGCCTCCTCGGAGGAGCGCATATCCGGCTCGGAAACAATCTCGATAAGCGGCACGCCGCAGCGGTTAAAATCAATGAGCGAGCCTAAAAAGCTCTCATCGTGCAGAAGCTTGCCCGCATCCTCCTCAATGTGAATGCGGGTGACGCCGATGCGCTTGCTGTGGCAGCTTTCATCGAGCAGAACATCCACATACCCATGCTCGCACAGCGGGATATCCGCCTGGGAAATCTGATAGGCCTTGGGCAGGTCGGGGTAGAAATAGTTCTTTCTGTCCTGCTTGCAGACGTTGTTGATTTTGCAGTGCAGCGCATGCCCCATTTTAATGGCATAGTCCACTACCCTGCTGTTTAAAGTAGGGAGTGTTCCGGGCATGCCGGTGCAGATTTCGCAGCAGTGGGAGTTGACCTCGCCGCCGAACTCGTTTTTACAGCCGCAGTATATTTTGGTCTCGGTGCTGAGCTCCGCATGGACCTCCAGACCGATGACAGGCTCGAATTCCATTTTCACTAACCTTCCTTTCCGGCGGGCTTTTTTCAGTCGAGCGCGGGCAGCCTGTTAAAGCCGCCGGCCATCTCCTCGCAGGCCTTGGCCAGCGAAAGAATCTTCTCCTCGGTAAACTTGCCGCCGATAATCTGCATGCCGATGGGCAGCCCGTGCGCATCCTTCCCGCAGGGGATGCTGACCGCGGGCAGGCCGGCGATATTGACCGTTACCGTGCAGATATCGCTCGCATACATCTTGAGCGGGTCATCGCTGTGCGCGCCGAAGGGGAAGGCGGTGTCCGGCGCCGTGGGGGTAACAATCGCATCGCAGCTTTTAAAGGCCTCGGTAAACTCGGCGGCAATCCGCTGCTGCAAAAGCTTTGCCCGCTTATAGTAGGCGTCATAATAACCGGAGCTGAGCACGAAGGTCCCCAGCATAATCCGGCGCTTACATTCATCGCCGAAGCCCTCGCTGCGGGTGTTGAGGTAAACATCCTCCAGGTTTTCAACCCTTTCACTGCGAAAACCATAGCGTACCCCATCATACCGCGCAAGATTGGAGGAAGCCTCGGCCGAGGAAATGATATAGTAGGCGGAGAGCGCATAGGGGGTGCTAGGCAGGCGGATGGGGATAAGCTTCGCCCCGGCCTTTTCCAGCTCCTGCAGCTGCGCATGGACGGCCGCCTTCACCGCCGCCTCCACCCCGTCGCCATAATATTCCTCCGGAACGCCGATGCGCATGCCGCGCACATCCGAAGAAAGGGAGAGCGGGGCATATTCCCGCGCCGCGCAGGTGGCGTCCCGGCTGTCCGCGCCGCGGATGGCCGAAAAGAGCAGCGCCGCATCCTCAACGGTGCGCGCCATCGGCCCTATCTGATCGAGCGAGGAGGCGAAGGCAACCAGTCCATAGCGGGAGACAGCGCCATAGGTCGGCTTTAAGCCCACAATGCCGCAGTAGGCGGCAGGCTGGCGGATGGAGCCGCCGGTATCTGAGCCGAGGGTCAGTATCGCCTCGCCTGCGGCCAGCGCCGCCGCCGAGCCGCCCGAACTTCCGCCCGGCACCCGCGTGAGATCATGGGGGTTGGCCGTCTTCTGAAAATGGGAGTTTTCGCAGGAGGAGCCCATCGCGAACTCATCGAGGTTGAGTTTTCCGGTCACCACCGCCCCTGCACTCTGCAGCCGCTCGATAACGGTCGCATTGTAGGGCGGCACAAAATTATCAAGCATTTTGGAGGCGCAGGTGGTGCGCATTCCCCTAGTGCAGATATTATCCTTCACACCGATCGGGATGCCGGAAAGCGGCGGCAGCGTTTCGCCCGCGGCAAAGCGCTCATCCGCCCTTTCGGCCGCGGCCAGCGCCCCTTCGCGGTCAACCGTCAGGTAGGCGCGCACCCGCTTTTCCACCTTCTCTATCCGCTCGAGCACCGAGCGGGTGAGCTCTGCCGAGCTGCACTCGCGCGCGCGCAGCATGCGGGAAAGCTCGACTGCGCTGAACTCATACAGTTCCATCTCTTTTTCACGTTCCTTTCTAGCGGCCGCGGCCCCCGGCGGTATCCGGCCCGCCGCGGCTTCTTTAAGGAGAAAAGGAAAAGTTTGCTCTTCTCCGGCTACTCCACCGTTTTCGGTACGACCACACACCCGGCCTGAGTCTGCGGGGCGTTGGCGAGAATCGCCTCTCTGCGCAGCGACGGGCGCACGGTATCCTCCCGCAGCTGCATCGGATGGGCCGGGTCCACCCCCACATAGGCCTCCTCCATCTGCGGCAGTTTTTCCACCATCTCAACGATCGACTGCAGCTGCCTTTCAAACATCTCCCGCTTTTCCGGCTCAATCTTCAGCCGCGCGAGCTGCGCCACCTTTTCCAGATCTATTTTCATAGCCGACCTTCCTTTCCGGAATATTTTCTTTCTATTCGTTATCCTCCGGGCGGGCCTCTGTCTCCGGCTCCTCCCCTTTTTCCTCCAAAAGGGCCAGCAGCTGCGCTTCATCCAGAATGGGAAGCTCCAGCTCCTGCGCCTTTTTCAGTTTACTTCCTGCTTCCTCGCCCGCTACCACATAGCTGGTCTTTTTGGAAACGCTGCCGGAAACCTTGCCGCCGAGCGCCTCGATGCGCTGTTTGGCCTCATCGCGCGTCAGGTTCGGGAGCGTTCCAGTCAAAACGAAGGTGAAACCCCTGAGCTGCCCGGAGGGAGGCTGCCGCACCGAGAGCATATTCAGTCCCAGCTCCCTGAGCCGCTCTACCTCCTCGCGGTTTTCCGAAACGGCAAAGAAATCCTCGACGCTTTTCGCCATCACCTCGCCGATGGTATCGATCGCCGCCAGTGTCGGAACATCCGCCTGCATAACAGCCTGCATGCTGCCGAAGCGCGCCGCAATCAGCTGCGCCGCCCGGGCGCCAATGCCGCGGATGCCCAGCGCAAAGAGCAGCCGGGATAGGTCCTGCCCCTTGCTGCGCTCGAGCGCCGAAAGAATATTCTGCGCGCTCTTCTCCCCCATGCGCTCCATCTCGCTGAGCTGCCCCTGCTCAAGGGTATAAAAATCGGCGGGGGAGCGAACGAGCCCCTTTTCCAGCAGCGCCTTTATCAGCGCGGGGCCCATGCCGTCAATATCCATCGCATCGCGCGAGGCGAAATGCAGAAGGCCCCGCAGCCGCTGGGCCGGGCAGTGCAGGTTGAGGCAGCGGATGGCCGCGCCGTCCTCATCGGCCACCGTGTTTTCCCCGCAGGAGGGGCAGCGCCCTGGAATCTGATAAACCGGGCTTCGCGGGTCGTGCCAGGCGACGCGCACCACCTCGGGGATAATCTCCCCCGCCTTGCGCACCACAATCCGGTCGCCGACCGAAATCTGCTTTTCATTGATAAAATCCTGGTTATGCAGCACCGCGCGGGAAACGGTAGTCCCTGCCAGCAAAACGGGGGAGAAAACGGCGGTGGGGGTGAGCACCCCTGTGCGGCCGACCTGTATCTCCACCTGCTCGAGCACCGTCTCCTTCTCCTCTGGCGGATATTTGAAGGCGGCCGCCCAGCGGGGGAATTTGGAGGTGGCGCCCAGCCGGACACGCTCCAGCAGACTGTCCACCTTGACGACCGCCCCGTCAATATCAAAGGGGAACTGCCCGCGCTCTTCGCCGATACGCAGAATCTCCTCGATAATCTCCTGCGCCTCAGAAAAGCGGTTATACCGCAGATTGACCGGCAGGCCGAGCGATTTCATATAGTCAAGCGACTCGGCATGGGAAAAAAGCTCCTTGCCCTCTATGCGCTGCAGATTAAAAACCAGCAGCTCCAGTCCCCGCCCTGCGCTGATGCGCGGGTCCTTCTGGCGCAGCGACCCGGCAGCCGCATTGCGCGGGTTTTTAAAGGGAGTCTCGCCGGCATCCTCCTGCTCCTGGCAGAGCTGCAAAAAGCGCTCGCGCGGCATATATACCTCGCCGCGCGCCTCCAGATAGGCGGGCGCACCGGAAAGTCGGTGCGGAATCGATCGGATGCTTAAGATATTGCCGGTCACATCCTCTCCAACCCGCCCGTCTCCGCGGGTGGAGGCGCGGACAAGCCGCCCTTCGCGGTATTCCAAAGAAACCGAAAGCCCGTCAATCTTCGGCTCAACGACAAAGAGCGCCTCCGGCATTCCCTCCTGCACCCGGCTGACAAAGGCGCGTATCTCCCCGGTATCAAACACATCCTGCAGGGAAAGCATCGGCACCTCGTGCGGCACTTTCTCAAAGGTGTTCAGCGCCTGCCCGCCCACCTGATGGGTGGGGGAATCCGGGCGGTCGAGCTGCGGATACTGCTTCTCCAGCGCGCGCAGCTCACGGGAGAGAAGATCATATTCATAATCGGAAATTTCCGGGTTATCCTCAATATAATAAAGCCGGCTGTGGTAGGAAAGCTGCTCGCGCAGCTTTTCCGCCCGCATTTGCGCCTGCGTGAAATCCATCTGCCACATCCTTCCCCTGCCGCCTGTTTTTCGCAGGGGCATCCCCTTTTAAAAACAGCAGGCAGCCCTCATTTTTTCTTTCAATCTGCCGGCCCTGCAGAACCGGCGGCCGGCCGCAGCCGAGCGCCGGACTGCCCGAAAAAGCCTAAATGCGCACCAGCTCATAGCTTCTGCTGCCAAGGCCGATCTTTTCGGCATGCTCCATACCGGCGCGCCAGTCGGTCGCAGGATGAACGGCCCCGAAGTGGTCGACGCCGGTTTTGCCCTCCAGAACGCTTCCCGGAACCGGCGGCAGGCTGTTGACAGCATCGGCGCAGGCAACATCGAGCGCCACCGGGTCAAAGGAGGCGTACATGCCGATATCTTCCACAATCGGAACGTCATTTTCCGCATGGCAGTCGCAGAAGGGGGAGATATCCATCACCAGGTTGATATGGAAGGAGGGCCGGTCCTTCAGCACCGCCAGCGTATATTCCGAGATCTTTTTGCAGGCGATATCGTTCGCCTCATCCTGCGCCGCTTCCACGGCATCCTCCGGGCAGACGCCGATGCACCGCCCGCAGCCGACGCAGCGGTTATGGTCAATCTGCGCCCTGCGGCTGACAAAGGAGATAGCCTCATGCGCACAGTTTTTGCGGCAGGCGCCGCAGCCGATGCACTGTTCGGAGAGAACAACTGGCTTGCCGGCCGAGTGCATCTCCATTTTGCCCGCCCGGGAGCCGCAGCCCATTCCGATATTTTTAATCGCGCCGCCGAAGCCGGTCAGCTCATGACACTTGAAGTGATTGAGGCTGATGATGATGTCGGCATCCATAACGGCGCGGCCGATTTTCGCCTCTTTTACATAGTCTCCATCTATCGGAACGAGCACCTCGTCGGTTCCCTTGAGCCCATCGGCAATGATCACCTGGCAGCCGGTCGAAAAGGGGCTGTAGCCGTTTTCATAGGCGGCATCGAGATGGTCCAGCGCATTCTTCCGGCGGCCGACATAAAGGGTGTTGCAGTCGGTCAGAAAGGGCCTGCCGCCCAGCGCCTTCACCCGGTCGGCTACCACCTTCGCCCAGTTCGGGCGCAGAAACGCCAGATTGCCCGGCTCGCCAAAGTGGATTTTGATGGCGGCAAACCTGTTTTTGAAATCGATATTCCCCATCCCGGCCTCCATACACAGCCGGTCAAGCTTCTGCAGCAGATTCTCGCGATAGCTCACATGCAGGTCGGTATAAAAGACCTTTGATTTTTCCATCCTGTTTTCCTCCACATTCTTTCCCGCCGCCGCCATATCCCAGCCGCAGCTGATTTTCAGCGAACGCTGCCCGAAAGGCCGCCGCTTTCTGATACACTGTATCCGTGTCCTGAAATTCGATCAAACGGCAAATTCCCGCCCTTTGACAGAAATTGCAGGTAAGGCCCGCGGATAAAGGCCACACCGTTTATCCGATTGAGATTATTATAATGCCTGAGGCGCAAAGCTGCAAGCCTGAAAAATGACAGCAGCAGAGCAGCGGGCACTATCTGACAGCTTTCATTATAGCAGATTTCCATTTATTTGCAAACCGGCAAAACAGCGGGTTTTATCAAACCAGAAAGCGGCCGCCCAATGAGAGTATTCTTTCCAGAAAGCTTTTTGGCCGCGCCGATTATAATTATCTGCAGGCGGGATAAAATATTCCCGAATCCAGATGAAAAGGAGGTGTTCACATGGATTCCTGCTGCCACGAAAACAAGTGCATTCAGTGTACTGTTCAGCAGTGCAAAAACCACAGCTCCGGCGGAAACTACTGCTCGCTCGAGTGCATTACCGTTGGAACGCACGAAGGAAACCCGACAGTCGATCAGTGCACCGACTGCAAGTCGTTCGAGCTGAGAAGATAAAAAGGCCGTTTTTATCTGAGCTACCCCATCTGCAGGACCTGCATCCGGCTATAGCTAAAAGGCCCGAAAATTTCGCCTCAAAAGCCGGCAGGCCCGCCCTCCCAAAAAAGGAAGGAAGATTCCTGATGAAACAGGAGCAAATCAAAGAAAAAATCCTCAGCGAGCTGGACAGCCGCATCGGGCGGCTCGAGCAGCACGCAGAGGATGAAAAGCCAGCCGGCAACCCCTACAGCGAATTGAACCACGCCCTTTCCCACGCTATCGGCGAATCGCTGCAGGAGGAGCTGCGCGATGTGCGCCAGTTTGTCGAAAGGCTTTAAAGGCACAAAGGGTCTGCTGCAAAATGTTTGCATTTTGCAGCAGACCCTTCTGCAAACCGGACAAATAATTTGCAACGCTCCTTTATTTGTCCAGCCGACTGCAGGCATCCGCTTGCGGCGGCTTTTTCTGTTTTTACCAGATATTTCTCCTGTTTATCAAATTTATTAACCCTAAGCTCCAAATATTGTGCCCTTTTGCCTGCCGCACTGGAACCTGCCGGGGAAGTGTGCTAAAATAACGGGAAGACTGTGCCTGTCCTGCAGAGCAGCCTGCCGGAGACGGTCCCATCCGCTGCCCGGCTGAAAATAAGCTGCCGGGCTGCTTTCCGGCGGAAACGGAGGCTCCTATGAAAAGAAACAGATGGATAATGGGACTGACTACCGCCTTTTTCTGGGCATCGGAATACTGCCACGTCCCGTTTTTCACCCCCTATCTGCGCACCCTCGGGCTGACGGCTACCATCATCGGCTTTCTGGTCGGATGCTATGGGTTTACCCAGCTGTGCGTCCGGGTGCCGCTGGGCATTTTTGCGGACCTTACCAGCCAGTATAAGTGGATTGTCGTAGCGGGCTGCTTTTTTACCACCGTTTCTTCCATCGGCCTCTACCTGACACAGAATGTGCCGCTGATGTTTTTCTTCCGGATTCTGGCCGGGGTGGCCGCCTCCACCTGGGTGGGCTTCACCATTCTTTATACCGGTTATTTCCCGCCGGAGGATGGGCAGAAGGCCATCGCGCAGATCAACGCCTTTAACAACAGCGGCAAGCTGCTGGCCTTCTTTTTGGGCAGCGCCGCCGCCATGCTGTGGGGCTACCGTGCCCCGCTTCTGATGAGCTGCCTGACCGGCGTCGCCGCCGTCGCCTGCTCCTTTTTTATCGGGGAGGTAAAGGTCAAAAGGCAGGCGCAGAGCATTCCCGAGCTGCTGCGGGTGTTTGGGGAAATCTCGGTGCTCGTTCCGGCGCTGCTGGCCATCTTCCAGCAGATGATGATTCAGGCGACCGCCTTCTCCTTCACCTCCGAGGTGGCGCGCACGATGGGCGCCTCCCCGGTGGAAATCGGCATCTCCTCCTGCCTGTTTACTGCCGCCCAGATTTTTACCGCCGGCTTTGTCAGCAGCGCCTTCGCCCGCCGGCTCGGCAGCCGCCCGCTGCTCACCGCCGCCTTCACCCTGCTCGCGCTCTACTGCGCCATGGTCGGCTTTGCCCAAAATATGTGGACTTTATACCTCGCGCAGATCGTTGCCGGCTTTGCCGCAGCCACCATCTATTCGGTGCTGACAGCCGACTGCATCAAATATGTCGACACCGGACGCCGCTCGACCGCCATGGGCTTCTATCAGGCCATCTATGGGGCGGGTATGACGGCCGGGCCGGTGCTCATGGGACGGCTCATCGACCTTTCCGGCATGCGCCCGGCCTTTTATGCCTTCGGCGGCATCGCCCTTCTGGCTGCTCTGCTCGCGCTGGCCCTTGTCCCGCTCGTCACCAGAAAATATCAGAAGCAGCCCGCCGGGCGCTGAAAAAACCGGCCGCAGCCCCCTGCAGAAAGGGGCCGCAGCCGGGGAAATATGGATTTGCAAAAAAGTCCGGCCGGCACCGCTAGGATATCTGAAGCAAAAAACGGTAGATGGGCGTCAGCATCCGATAGCCCTCAATGAGCTCCTCTGCGAGATGCTCGGAAAAAAGCAGCCCTCCATCGCTGCTCTCGCAGAAAAAGCAGATGTTTTTCCGCTCCAGCCAGAGACGCAGCTGTTCAGGCTGCTCCGGGTAATGGGGGCGGGCATAGCATTCGCCTTCGATTTGAAAGCGCTGCTGAGAAAAAAGCAGGAGAGCGCCGCCCGTGCCTGCGGCGCGCCGGCCAGAATCGCCTCCCGCAGCCGCTGCATATAGGCGGGGGAGGCATGATAAAAGCCGCAGCCATAGTCAAAGCCGGACTGGGTAATCTTAAAATAAAGCCCGGGCATCCCGGTCCCGTGCATCTTCCCCCGCCGGAAAATTATCCACATGTTGTCCCGATAGAAGGATTTATCGTGGGAATAGCGGGTATCCCGCCAGATGCGGGAAATGGTGCGGTCAATTTTCGGCTCGGCGGTAAGCTGCGGGTCAATTTCCAGCATCACCGGCGTCAGCCGGACAACCAGCTCCTTGAGCGGGGCCACCACCAGCTGCTGATACTCTTTTTTATGCTCATGAAACCACTGCTGGCTGTTCTGCAGCCGGTTTTCAAACAGAAAATCAAGGGTTGCCTGAGAAAAGGGCATTGCAAAGCCACTCCTTTTGGAGGAAATCCGCAGCTGTTATTTTAAGAAGCCATCAATAATCTTCTCCTCCGCCTGCTGCTCGCTGAGCCCGAGCGTCATCAGCTTGATGAGCTGCTCGCCTGCAATCTTGCCGATGGCCGCCTCATGAATCAGCGCAGCATCCAGGTGGTTGGCCGAGAGCTCGGGGATGGCGCTGACCGAAGCGCCGTCCATCAAAATGGCATCGCACTCCGAGTGGCCGGCGCAGCGGCTGTTTC
This sequence comes from Provencibacterium sp., assembly GCA_022792175.1. GTDB lineage: Bacteria > Bacillota > Clostridia > Oscillospirales > Ruminococcaceae > Harryflintia. The sequence continues at coordinate 10,675 of JAAWAN010000026.1, read as the reverse complement.
CGCACATCACCGAGCGGAAGGACTGGCTGGACTGTCCCTTTGCGACCGAGCGGGAGACAACATCCGCCCGGGAGTCCTCCCCATCGAGCATCACCTTAAAATCGGTGTGGGCCGTCTGCTCCCCTTCGGTGAGCAGCTTTTCGCGTATTAAGAGCTTGGCCCCTTCCCCCACCGCCGCCTCGGTGGCGCGCTCGGTGGTATCCACCCCGCCGATCTGAGTGGTATCCATCTCCATATAGGCGTCAGGGCCGAGCTCTATGCGGGTAACCGGGTCAATCCGTCGCGCGCCGCTGCCCATCCCGATGCCGATATGCTTTTCCAGATAGAGCACCCGCGCCCCCCGCTCCAGCCGGAAATGGTGAATGCCGTTATGGCGCGACTCCTCCTCCCCCTCGGTGTGAACGCCGCAGCCGGCGACAATCGTCACCTCGGCATTTTCCCCGATAACAAAATCGTTATAGACCAGATCATCCACCCCGCTGTGGGTCACGCAGGCGGGAATATAAACCGTTTCCCCCTTTGTGCCGGGCTTTACCAGAATATCAATGCCCGGTTTGCCCAGCTTCGGGGTAATGAGGATATTTTCGCTCGACTGCCGTCCGGCGCAGCCGCCATCCTCCCGGATATTGTAAGCGCCGGTGAATTCCCCGCCGGGCCGGTAATCGGAAATCAGCGAAAGCAGCTCCTCTGTCAGCCTGTTCATGCGCTCGCCCCCTCTCTGTCGATGCAGCCATCCTCCTGCCCCGGGCAGTAGGCGCATTTCTCCCCGCCGGAAAGAAGGGAAGGAAGAATCTGCTCACGCGGCCCGTAAGCGGTAATGCGCCCATCATTCAAAACAGCGATTTCATCGGCCACCGCCAGAATGCGCTCCTGATGGGAGATAATCATCATCGTCCCCTCCATGTGCCCGCGCAGCCGCTCAAAAACGCCGATCAGGTTCTGAAAGCTCCACAGATCGATCCCGGCCTCCGGCTCATCAAAGATGGTGAGCTTTGCGCGGCGCGAGAGGGCCGAGGCAATCTCAATGCGCTTGATTTCGCCGCCGGAGAGGCTGGCATCCACCTCCCGGTCGATATAGTCGCGGGCGCACAGCCCCACATCCCGCAGCAGGCTGCAAAGCCGGCTCTCGCTGAGTGTCTCCCCCGCCGAGAGGGAAAGCAGTTCCCGGACGCTTATCCCCTTAAAGCGCACCGGCTGCTGGAAGGCAAAGGCAATCCCCCTGCGGGCTCGCGCGGTAATATCCAGGCCGGTGATATCCTCCCCGTCAAATAAAATGGACCCGGAAGAAACCGGCTGTATGCCGGCAATCACCTTGGCCAGCGTCGACTTCCCGCCGCCATTCGGGCCGGTTAAAACAACCAGCCTGCCCTTTTCCACCGTCAGACTGATTCCGCGCAGGATTTCCCTGACGTTTGGAACATCCACCGAAATATTCTGCAGCTGCAGCAATTTCGATTCCCCTTTCTTTTTATCGCCTATAGCTTAGCCGCCGCCTGCCGTTTTCATTCGGACTGCAGCAGCTTTCGATTTTTTCCGACCTCTATTATAGGCATGTCCGGCCGCATCCGTCAAGAGACGGAATGTGAATTTATACTCATTTTGTAGTATTTTATCCTTTCTGCTGTTTTTATGTCCCCTGTAAAAAATCCCCTCTTCTGCTCCTATAATTGCCCTAAACTGTGGTATAATAGCCGCAGAGCGGCTATTATACGCCGATTCATCCGGCCCGCCCTACAGGCATGGGCTATTCTACCCTGATTTGTCCGGCCGCTTCCGCGGCTGTTATATTCCGGTTTTAAACGCAGCCTGACAAAGGGCTGTCCATAAAACAATCAAACCAAAGGGGCTGAAAAAATGTTCACTGCAAGAATTCAAAGCTGAACGGATAAGAAAAGACACCCCGTCCTCCTGCACTGCCGCCCGTTTTTTCCGCAGGAGGGCATGCCTGACACAGGAGGAACTGCCCCTTTATGATGTATGAAAACAAAGCCTGTACCGAGCGCGCCATTCTGGCTGCAGTTGATACCGGGGAATATGATGTTGACCTTTCTCTTGACGAGCTGGCCGCTCTGGCCGAAAGCGCCGGCGCTGCCGTCCTCGCCCGCATCAGCCAGAAGCGCCCGCAGTTTGACCCTGCTACCTGCATGGGGGAAGGGCGCATTGAAGAGCTGGCTGAGGCGGTGAAGGCCTATGAATGCAACCTGGTTATTTTCGACCATGAGCTGAGTGCAAGCCAGCTGCGCAACATCGAACAGGCGGTCGGCGCAGCGGTCATCGACCGCACCATGCTTATTCTGGATATCTTTGCCCAGCGCGCCGTTACCGATGAAGGCAAGCTGCAGGTAGAGCTTGCCCAGCAGCGCTATCTGCTGCCGCGCCTGCAGGGAATCGGAACGCAGCTCTCCCGCCTGGGCGGCGGCATCGGTACGCGCGGCCCGGGCGAAACCAAGCTGGAAGCCGACCGCCGCCATATCCGCCGGCGCATCGGCGCTCTGGAACAGCGGCTGAAAGAGCTCTGTGCCCGCAGAGAACGCCTGCGGGCGCGGCGCAAGAAGGACAGCGTTACCACCGTCGCGGTTGTCGGCTATACCAACGTCGGCAAATCGACGCTTCTGAACGCGCTGACCGGCGCGGATGTGCTCGCCGAAAACCGGCTGTTTGCCACTCTGGACCTCACCTCCCGCGCGCTCGAGCTGCCGGATGGGCGCAGCGTTCTGCTCGTTGATACCGTCGGGCTTATCCGCCGACTGCCGCATCATCTGGTGGAGGCGTTTCATTCAACGCTCGAGGAGGCGGCCGCTGCCGACCTCATCCTCATCGTCTGCGATATCTCCAGCCCGGATGCAGATGAACAGCTCGAAGTAACCCAGAAGGTGCTCTCCGAGCTCGGCGCGGACGGGATTCCGGTGGTCATTGCCTGCAATAAGTGCGATGTGGCCGGTCCCCTCCCCTTCCCGCTGCAGAAAAACACCATGTTAATCAGCGCCAAAACCGGCTTCGGGTTTGACCGGCTGCTCTCTGCCATTGCAGAGGGGCTCGCCCCCACCCAGCAGCGGATGCGCCTGCTCATTCCCTATGCGAAAAGCGCGCTGCGCCAGGAGATTACCGAAGCGGGCAAGGTGCTTTATGAGGAATACACCGAAAACGGCATTCTGCTGGATGCGCTGGTGGACTACAAAATCCTCTATAAATTCGAGGGTATGACCCTGCCGCAGCAGGAAAACGAAAAACGAAAGGAAGAATAAAAAATGCAGCGGGAGAAATTCAGCTCGCGGGTGGGCTTTCTGCTCATTTCGGCGGGCTGCGCAATCGGTCTTGGAAACGTCTGGCGCTTTCCTTATATCGTCGGAAAATATGGCGGAGCCGCTTTTGTGCTGATCTATCTCTTTTTCCTGGTGGCTCTGGGACTGCCGATTATGGTCATGGAGTTTTCCGTCGGCCGCGCGAGCGGCAGGAGCGCAGCCGCCTCCTTCCGGGTGCTCGAGCCGAAGGGCAGCCGCTGGCATATCTTCGGCTATGTCGCCATGGCCGGCAACTATCTGCTCATGATGTTTTATACCACCATCGGCGGATGGATGATCGCCTATCTTTTTAAAATGCTTTCCGGAAGCCTCTCCGGCCTCTCCACATCCGAGGTAGAGGAAGCTTTCCTTTCACTGCAGAAAAGCCCTCTCCAGTCGGTCTTCTGGATGGCGCTGACGGTGGCGCTCGGCTTTTTTATCTGCTCCTTCGGGCTGCAGAAGGGAGTAGAGCGGGTCACCAAAAAAATGATGTCCGTCCTCTTTATTATTCTGCTTCTGCTGGCCGCTCATGCACTGACGCTGCCGGGGGCCGGGGAAGGGCTGCGCTTTTATCTCATTCCCGATTTTCGGAAGATGGCAGAGGAGGGGCTGTTTGAGGCAGTGTTCGCCGCTATGGGCCAGGCCTTTTTCACCCTCAGCATCGGCATCGGCTCGATGGCGATTTTCGGCAGCTATCTGAAACGCGAGTACTCGCTCACCAGTGAAGCGCTGAACGTCACCATACTGGATACCATCGTCGCGCTGCTCTCCGGGCTCATCATCTTCCCCACCTGCTTTTCCTATGGCGTTAGCCCCGGCAGCGGGGCCGGGCTCGTTTTCATTACCCTGCCCGGCCTCTTTGGCTCAATGCCGGGCGGCCGCTGGTGGGGGGCGCTCTTCTTTGTCTTTCTCTCCTTCACCGCCCTGTCGACGGTTATCGCCATCTTTGAAAACATCATCGCCTTCGCGCAGGACCTCTGGGGCTGGACGCGCAAAAAGGCCGCCTTTATCAACATGGCCATCGTAACGCTGCTCTCACTGCCCGCCTGCCTGGGATTCAGCCTTTTTTCCGCTATAGAGCCGCTGGGTCCGGGCAGCGCCATTCTCGATCTGGAGGATTTCATCGTCAGCAACAATCTTTTGCCGCTCGGCTCGCTTGTCTACCTTCTCTTCTGCGTCACCCGCCATGGCTGGGGATTTGAAAACTTTCTGGCCGAGGCGGATGCCGGCAAAGGCCTGCGCTTTCCGCGCGCATTGCGCGGCTACATCACTTTCGTGCTGCCGGCGGTTATCTTAATCGTCTTTATCGGCGGCTATATGGAGAAGTTTTTCTGAAAACCGCACAGGGAGGGAAAGCCGAATGGAAGGGAAAAAGCCATCCTCTTCCCGCACCGAGCAGGTGCAGATTTTAATGCCCGAGCATATCAACGGCTATAACCGCCTGTTCGGCGGCAAGCTGATGGAATGGATTGACGTAACTGCCGCCGTCGCGGCCCGCCGCTATGCCGGACGAAATGTGACCACTGCAGCGGTGGATAACCTGTGCTTTAAATCCGCCGCCTATGTGGACAGCACGATGGTGCTCATCGGCCAGGTAACCTGGGTCGGGCGCACCTCGATGGAGGTGCGGGTGGACTCCTTCGTGGAATCGCTCGACGGCAGCCGGGAAATGGTCAACCGCGCCTATCTGACGATGGTAGCGCTCGATGAAAACGAAAAGCCCACCCCTGTCCCGCCGCTTCTTCCCGAAACCTATGAGGAGCGGCAGGAATATGAAGCGGGACAGCGCCGGGCCGCCCTGCGCAGGCAGCGGCAGAACGAGAACTTTTAAGGAAGGGAGGCGCCGCCGTTGTTTTGCTGTCCCGTCTGCGGTCGGCCGCTGCGGCAGGAGGAAAAAGCCTACCGCTGTCCCGCCCGCCATACATACGATATCGCCGCGCAGGGCTATGTCAACCTGCTGCTGCCGCAGAAAAAGAGCAGCGCCGACCCGGGCGACAACGCCGAAATGGTGCAGGCCCGCACCCGCTTTCTCTCCTGCGGCGCCTACCGGCCGCTCTCCGACAGGGTGAACCGCCTGATTCTGGAAAACACCGGCCCCGCACCCGCGCTGCTCGACCTCGGCTGCGGGGAGGGCTACTACACCGCCCGGCTCCGGGAGGCGATGAAAGCGGCAGAAAGAGAGGCGAGCATCTATGGCATTGACCTCTCCCGCCGGGCGCTGCGGCATGCGGCGCGCGCCTGCCCCGGCGCGCACTTCGCGGTGGCCAGCCTCTATGATCTGCCCTTTGCGGACGGCGCCTTTACGCTTATCTACAACATCTTCGCCCCCATCGCTGCTGCTGAAAACGCCCGTGTGCTGCCGCCCGGCGGGCTGCTGCTCGCCGTTTATCCGGCGGCCCGGCATCTCTTCGAGCTGAAAAATATTCTCTATGAGCGGCCCTATCTCAACGAGGAGGGGCAGCGCGAGATTCCCGGCTTCTCGCTGGTCAAAGAGGAGCACCTCTGCTTTGCTTTCTCCTGCGAAAGCGGTGAAACGCTGCAATCGCTCTACAAAATGACCCCCTATTTCTACCGCACCCCGGCCGAAGGCGCCGCCCGGCTGCAGGCGCTCAGTCGCCTCGATCTGACCGCCGACTTCACCCTCGCCCTCTACCGTCGAAAGAAATAAGGAGCCTGCCTACGCAGAAGGGTCTGCTGCAAAATGCTTGCATTTTGCAGCAGACCCTTCTATATAAAGGCTGGCAGGGAAAGGCTATTCCCCCAGCTCCTCGCGCACCTCTTTAAAGCAGCGCACCGCATAGTCGAGGTCCTCGCGCGTATGCGCACCGGAAACCTGCACACGAATGCGCGCCTTGCCCTGCGGCACCACCGGATAGGTGAAGGAGGTAACATAAACGCCCTTCCCGAGCATCAGCTCGGCCGCTCTGGCCGCCTTAAAGGCATCATAAAACATCACCGCTACAATCGGGTGAGTGCTCTCGATGATGTCAAAGCCGACATCCTTCATCTTTTCGCGGAAATAGCGGGTGTTTTCGTGCAGGCGCTGTCTGACTTCATCCCCCTCCTCGAGCATCTCCAGCACCCGGATGGAAGCGGAGGCGATCGATGGGGCCAGCGTATTGGAAAACAGATAGGGACGGCTCTTCTGGCGCAGCAGATCGATAATCGGCTTTTTTGCACTGGTGTAGCCGCCGCTCGCGCCGCCGAGCGCCTTGCCGAGCGTACCGGTCAGGATATCCACCCGGCCCTGCACCCCGCAGAATTCCGGCGTCCCGCGTCCGTGCTCCCCCATAAAGCCGACGGCATGGCTGTCATCCACCATGAGCAGCGCGTCATACTCTTCGCACAGATCGCAGATGGCGGGAAGGTTTGCAATAATGCCGTCCATCGAGAAGACCCCGTCGGTCGCCACCAGGCGGATGCGCGCATCCTTCGCCTCTTTTAAGCAGCGCTCCAGATCGGCCATGTCGTTATTCTGGTAGCGGTAGCGCTTCGCCTTGCACAGGCGGATGCCATCGATAATGCTCGCATGGTTGAGCGCATCGCTGATAATGGCGCAGTCCTCGCTGAGCAGCGTTTCAAACAGACCGCCGTTCGCATCAAAGCAGGAGCTGTAGAGAATGGTATCCTCCATCCCCAGAAAATCGGAGAGCTTGTTCTCGAGAGCCTTGTGCACCTGCAGCGTACCGCAGATAAAGCGCACCGAGGAGAGGCCATAGCCCCAGCGCTCAAGGCTCTCTTTGGCCGCTTTGCAGAGCTCCCCGTCCGCCGCCAGCCCCAGATAGTTGTTGGCGCACATGTTGATGACATTTTTGGCGGCCGTGGTATCAATGCGGTTTCCCTGCGGGGTGGTAATGACCCGCTCGTTTTTGTAGATGCCTGCATCCCGAATTTCCTGCAGCGTCTGCATATAAAAGCTGTATGCTGATTTCATAGCCGGTCCCTCCTTAGTCCTGTGCGGTCGTCCAGTCGAGAACGACTTTGCCGCTCTTGCCGCTGTTCATGACGGCGAAGCCCTCTTCATAATCGCGAAAATCAAAGCGGTGGGTGATGATTTTATCAATCTTCAGCCCGCTGCCCAGCATCGCCATCATCTTATACCAGGTTTCGAAAATGCGCCTGCCATAAATGCCCTTGATGTTGAGTCCGTTAAAAACAACCTTGTTCCAGTCAATCTTCGGCGGCACCGAATGGATGCCCAGCAGCGCGATGTTGCCGCCGTTATCCATATTGTCCACCATCAGCGAAAAGGCGGCGCTGTTGCCGGACATCTCGAGGCCGACATCAAAGCCCTCCTTCATGTGAAGCGAGCGCATCACCTCGCGGATATCCTCGTTGGCGACGTTGACCGGCGTGCAGGGAGAGATTTCGGCGGCCAGCTTTAAGCGATAGTCGTTCACATCGGTAATCACCACATGCCGCGCACCGCAGTGGCAGCAGATGGCCGCAGCCATGATGCCGATGGGGCCGGCGCCGGTGATGAGCACATCCTCCCCCACCAGGTCATAGGTGAGCGCCGTATGTACCGCATTGCCCAGCGGGTCAAAAGAGGAGCAGAGGTCCTCCGGGATACCCGGCTCGACGACGACCACATTCGAAGCGGGGATGACCAGATATTCCGCAAAGGCACCGTTTCTATCCACCCCGATGCCCTGCGCATTGCGGCAGAGATGCCGCCGCCCGGCCCGGCAGTTGCGGCAGGTGCCGCAGACGATATGCCCTTCGCCTGAAACAATATCGCCAATCTGAAAGCCCTTTACCCCTTCGCCCAGCTCAACAATCTCACCGACAAACTCGTGCCCGATGGTCATCGGCGGCTTAATGTGCTGCTCGCTCCAGCTGTCCCAGTTGTAGATGTGCAGGTCGGTCCCGCAGATGGAGGTCTTACGAATCTTAATTTTAACCTCCCCATGGTGAACGGCCGGTATCTCCACCCGCCGCAGCGAGAGCCCCCTGCCCGCCTGCTCCTTTACCAGCGCATACATCTCCTTTTGCATCCTTCAAAATCGCCTCTTTCTTTGCTGCACTCCCTGTCAGCCACTCAGTTGTCCATACTCTAAGTACAAATTCGCTTATTTACAGGGTATTTGTACTTTATACACGCACATTGTAGCATTAATGCCTGAATTTGGCAAGAGAAAATTAAAATTTTTTATCGCTGCCCGGCTGCAAAGAAAACAGAGGCAGAGCGACCCTTTGGGGGCAGCAAAGCGCTCCTGCCCGCAGGAAGGGGAGGCTGTATACATAGGACAGACGAAAAAGCTTACCGGTGTTTATCCCGCCGGCGGGCCAAAGCTCCGCCAATGCGCAGAGCGGATAAAAGCTTTTCCTATAAAGCCGGCCTCGGGCAGGGTGCATAAGCGGCCCGCCTGTACTACCCTGCTGCGCGGAATAAAGGGATACGGCGGCTATAAAAGGCAGAAAACGGCTGCGCACTGCCGATTTGGTCATATTTTTAAATTTTATGAAAAAAAGAGTAGATTTTTTTCGGCAATTGTGGTAATATTTGTTCGCGGTTTATATTTTCTGTATTGCTGGAAGAAAGCGGGCAGCTGCTGGCGCCTCTTTCGGCTGTCTGAAAACGAAACGGCTCCGGAATATAAAGCAGTTCCGGGCCGATTTTTGTTTTTCAGAAGCGTTCCGGCGCAGTACAGTACAGGGAGCATCTTCCCACCGGACGGCAGCTCCCGCAACCAAACAGGAGGGTAACTATGGAAAAATTCTTCAAGCTCAAAGAGAACGGCAGCTCGATGCGCACCGAGATTGTTGCCGGTCTCACCACCTTCATGACGATGGCCTACATCATCGCCCTGAACCCCAACCTGCTCACCGGATTTGATGTGGGCTCCGCACTCTGGAACGGCGTATTTCTGGCGACCTGCCTGGCCTCCGCCTTCGCCATGTTCTGCATGGCCTTTCTCGCCAACAAGCCCTTCGCGCTTGCCCCCGGCATGGGCCTCAACAGCTTTTTCGCCGTTGTTGTCGCCAACATCGCAGCCCTCACCGGCATGAGCTATGTTGAAAGCTTCCAATCTGCGCTTGTGATTATCCTGATTGAAGGTATCATCTTTATCGTCCTCTCGGTGCTGAACATCCGCGAAAAGATTGTAGATGCCATTCCGCTCGGCGTGCGGCTGGGAATCGCCCCCGCCATCGGGCTGATGCTCTTAAACATCGGCCTCGGCTCGAATGCCGGCGTTTATTCCGAAACGGGCGGCCCGTTCTTTGTGATGCGCGACTTCTTCGGTGCGCTCACCCCCAGCGTTGCCCAGAGCACCATGGGCTCCGGCTACGGTCCCATGGTGCTGGAGGTCATCACCATGTTTATCGGCCTGTTTGTCATCGTCATCCTCGCCAAAAAGGGGATAAAAGCGGCCGTTCTGCTGGGAATGCTGGCCGCCTCGGTGATCTACTGGATTGGTTCCGCGCTCTTTTTGGGCAGCAATCCCTTCGCCTCGCTGGCCACCGCCTCCTTCCTCCCGCCCTTCGGCGATATGGCGGCAACCACCCTTTTCAAATTTAATTTCAGCGGGCTGTTCAGCATCGGCTGGTTCACCGTTATTACGCTGATTATTACCTTCTGCATGATTGACATGTTTGATACCATCGGTACGTTGGTGGGTACCGCCTCCCGCGCCGGTATGGTGGATAAGGACGGCAACATGCCCAACATGAAGGAAGCGCTGCTGTCGGATGCGGTCGGCACGGTAGCCGGCGCCTGCACCGGTACCTCCACCGTTACCACCTTTGTGGAGTCCGCTTCCGGCGTAGAGGCGGGCGGGCGCACCGGCCTCACTGCCCTGACCACCGGCATCCTCTTTCTGGCCTGCATCTTCATCGCGCCGATTGCCGCCATTATCCCCGCCGCAGCTACCTCTTCCGCGCTTATCTATGTCGGCGTGCTGATGCTCATGAGCCTTAAGAATGTGCAGTTTGACGATCTCGATCAGATGGTCCCCGTCGCGCTGATGCTTATCGGTATGCCGGTATCCGGCTCGATTGGCCATGCCATCGGCCTCGGACTGATCTCCTTCACGGTTATTAAGGTATTTACCGGAAAGGCCAGGGAGGTTTCCCTTCTCACCTATGTTATCTCTGCGCTCTTTTTAGTGAAATTCTTCCTGATTGTCTGATGAGGTTTTGGACTTTTCATTCCCCACTTTCCCTGCAGAAATCCCCCGGCCAAAATGGCCGGGGGATTTTCAATTTGCCGGATGGGCTGTGAAAGAAGGGGGAAAGAAACTTTTCTCTTTAGCGAAAGAGCTTTTTCGCAGCCAGGGCGGCGAAGGAAAGCAGGGCGCAGGAGAGAAGAGCAGCGGGGATTTCAGAGGCGCCGGTGGTGGGGTTGTCCTTCCCGGAGGAAGTGGAGCCCTCCGGCTTTACCAGGTTAATCG
>JAAWAN010000025.1 GCA_022792175.1 Provencibacterium sp. | reverse complement strand
TGGGTGTGCCCGTAATATCTGCCGTAACGTTAAAATAGCCGCCCTGTTCCTGCTGCAGCGCCCATTCCAGCAGGTCTTCCTCTGGCGCTGTCAGCGCCTTGTACACGCTTTCCGCGTTCGCCTTATTTGCCAAAGCCGCCGCAATGGCTGTGAAATTGGCGTTGACGATTTCATGCCAGTCGGGCGCTCCTTTTATAAGAGAGGCAGGCGCATATGCCATATTTCATCATCCTTTCAAATCAGATCAGCCGGATATGGACGGTGCCCACCGGCTGGATTGCATCATAGATATTTTCTGTCCGCTGCCTGAGCTCTACAGTGCTGGCCCAGGCAGCCGGGACATAGATTTCCATCTCCCAGCGGGAGAGATATTTTACGCCGGCCGGGAGGAGGACGGCCGTCCCGTCCCGCTCGCCAACAAGCACGGGATAGGGATAGCCGTCCAGGCTATGGGAGAGGGTGCAGAGCAGATGCACCGGCTCCCAATCAGCCAGCGTGCCGCCGGATGAGAGCGCGACCCCGGCGGCATCCGCGCACATGGAGAGAGGCTGCCAGCCTCCGTCAGCATACTGTTTTATTCTTACCGGAGTCGGACTCTCCATTTTCTCACCGCCTACTCATTGTCCGGCTCTTCCGGCGATTCCTCCGGTTCTACCTCCGGCGGCTCAGGGAGCGCAGCCGAAGAAGTATCCAGCCAGATATCGCCCTCCTTCGGGGCGTCCGGCGCTGTCTGGCCCACCGTTACCTTTGGGGAGCTTGCTGCCGCCGCCAGTGCCTCCTTCTCAGCCGCCGACACAAACTGCCGCTCGGTGTCCGTCTCCACCTGGGCAGCACTGGTCTTCGGGTACATCTCTTCCCATTCGCCGTTGATGCTTGCTTTCTGCGTGAATTCTACTGCCATTTTTCATGCTCCTTTACTGGTGTCGCCCCAGATTAAAGAGGCATCCTGCGGGGGCGTTGCGCAGAATACCATATTTCCTGTATGTACTATGGCGCTGCCGGAGGGCGGCTGTCCGCTTTGTAGCCCGCCGGTGAGCAGGATGTAGAGGCTCGACAGCTCATCCCCCTCGAAGGTCACTGTCCACTCATGCCCGCCGCCGTGCAGCTGCTTTTCTACTCCCGGCCGGGCGGCTGCCTGTGTAGTGTAGAGGGTAAGGGTGTTCTTGTCCTCCCATATCGCCTTAATGGGGAGCTGCTCCATCGCCGTCCCGCCTGCAGGGCCATTGCCTGCGCCGCCCATGCCGGCACCCCACTCTAATCCGCCGAACACCTCTATCCCCGGATGGTAGCTCAGATTGTGGGGAATGGTGATAAGCTCGCAGGTAGGATGCCATTTTTCAATTTGCTGGAGTACCCATTTCCGCGTTGCCCAGCCGGCGGGGTCGATAATCGCAGTCAATTTTTCGGCATTGCCAAATATAATGGTAATCTCAAAGGATGTCACATAACCCGGCGCCTGAGCTTCCGCAGGGATTACATCGGCTGCCAGTGTTTCCTGCAAAATCAGATATAAGATTTCCCCTTCATCCGGATCCTGGGCATATATGCCTACCTGATTGAGCGGGTATGACTCCGTCAACTCCCGGTTGCTTACCAGCACATCCAGCCGGGCAACCCCTCTGTCCAGCATCAGGCAATCGTCCAGTAGGAGCGTCTGCTTCGGCTCGCAGACGCCCGTGAGATTTTCCAGCTCGGCCGTATCTACCTTTCCCGCGCCGGAAAGGATGCGAGTGATAGAAAATTCCGCGCCGACGTGCAGCTTTGCCATGAGAGCAAGCCCCTTTTTTGTGTAGGCATACTGATATACAGCCATTCCATCATCTCCTATCTACTTATCCCGCGCGTTGATACTATACCGGTGGCCTGATACGGATACCGCGCCGCCCCAGCTTTCCGCCCGAATGGCCTGCTTATGGGGCAGAGGGATTGCCACAATGCTATATCGGTGCCCACTTACTGCATAGGCGGCAGCATATACCGTGGTAGCTACTTCGATACGCGGCCCCATATCAAAGCCAACCCCGGCCGCGACTATGCGCTTAAAAAAGCGCAGGATGGTAGGCAGCAGGCTCCGGTGTTCTTCATCCAAACTGGCCGAATCCACCAAAATCCGTATTTTTGCCGGGAACAGTTCCCGCAGCAGGATATCTTGTTCGTCCACATCAAAGAGGGCACTGGCCGCGCGGATAACTGTATCGATGTCGCCTCCAGAAAGCTGCGCCATCATTTTCACTTTAATCATTACCCGATAGATTATATCCGGTGCATTCTCACGGGCTACGCCAAAATTTGCTCCATAGCGTTCAAGCGTCGTCCCTACTGACCGGTCTAAGTCATCCCATAGCCGGACGGTATCCAGCGCAGCATGCACGGTTTCCAGCCCGTCTGCATAGATGGACAGTAATTTCCCGATATTGGTCTGCGGCGGATTGCCTTCCTGTGCCCGTCTGAGGTCACTGCGGATATATGCCCCGGTTAGCATGTCCAGCATGGTTGCAAGATAGCTCATGATACCTCAATCCTTTCCAGAGAGGTTACGGCTTTCTGTCGGGTGCTGACCTCAATATTCTCCTGATTCCAGGTCCGGCCGTCCGGACTAATCAGCAGTTCAAAATCCACTACCCCGACAACACGGTAGACCTCTTCCGGCAGCCGGTAAAAATAGACCGGCTCCCCAATCCCAACGCCGCCGCTCACATCACCTCCGATGTAAGCGATGAGCGCCCGGCGTATCTGATCGGCGCCGTCCTGCGCAAAAGCGCCATCCGTCACCAGCCCATAAATCCGGATATGTACCGGTACCGGTTCCGGCCGGGAAAAGCGAATATCCTTCGTTTGCCCGCTCGCATCAACTACCGGCACGACTGTATTCCCGTAAGTTTGGATGCCTGCTGCTTTGCGCCGGAAGATTGCCTGTGCAATCTCCACATCCAGCCCTCCATAGCACACTGCCTCAAAGCTATGCGGCGGCAGACCGAACGCATCCGGATAATCTGTGTCATTTTCGTAGACTTCTACGCTATAAATTCCCTCGACATTCTGCAGCAATTCTCCTCGAATCGCATCCCGGTTGACACCGCCCGCAAAGTCCACCGACTTATAATACCGGTCCCGGTATTGCTCATCCGTTTCGCGCAGCTGGCCGCCGTCTACCGCTTCTGGATTAATGATGCTTTCGATGCCGTCAATTACTCCTGGGTTGACGATTTCACGGATAGTACCCGCCCCGGCATTCCCATCCGGTCCGGTATTGCAGGCGCGGATGGGCACCTTAACGGTTCCGGATGCCTCGATAACGGCCTCGGCCATGACCGCATATTGCTCCCCGGTGACCGTCGCCGCTAAAAAACCTGCCGGTACATGCGTACCCGGCCGGCCTGTAATCTGCAGGTACCCGATCGCCTTCTGTGCGGGCAACAGCCGCAGGCCGATTGCTTTTCCGACATTATATAGGCTTGTCCCTGCCGCAGTATCTACAAACCGGCTGTTGTAGACATCCTCGGTCAGTTGGAATAAGAGATTCAGCGTCCAGGCATAAAGGCGCATAAACAGCCCCAGCGGCGACCCCAGCCGCAGATTTACTCCGCTGCCAAACAGCTCTCGAGCTTTGTATTCGATTGCATCCAGCAGCTCCGCATAGGTGGGGCGGACAAATCCTCTTTCGGTCAGGCCCCATTCTTTATTCATCAGCCGTCACCCCCTGAAAAACCGTATGTCCATTATCCAGCACCGCCTCAAATTCTACATGCAGCGAGCCATCCTGCCGCATTAAAGTGAGCGAGGAAATTTCCCTAACTCGCGGCTCCTGAAAAATGGCTTCGCGCAGAACTTCCTCAGCCTCATCATCCGCAAGATCAGAAAGCTTGCGGCCGAGAATTTTCTCATAATCTGTGCCATGCTCCAGATTCAGCGGCCACTCTTTTTTCCAGATAAGCAGTGTCTGACGGATATTCTGCGTGGCAGCCTCATCTCCGGCAATTAATCGCAGGTTTCCCGCACCGTCAAACTCTATATCCCGTGTATCCGGATTGATGTAGAGCGTACCATAATCCTCTTCCATGTTCCCGCTCCTTTACTGCGGCCGACCGGATACTCCGTCTCCCGGCTCTACGCCGCTATGGGTATGCGGTGTAAAATCAATCCCGTTGACTGTCAGCTCTCCGGTAATGCGGACATGCCCTTTGATATCAATATCCCCCTGCCACTGGCAATCTCCCAGAATTTCGATAATATCCTCTTTTATCACCACATAGATGCTGCCGTCCACCTTAGCAAGCGCCAGCCCCTCCGGGATACTGCCTGTCTGCATCGTACCGGGCACCACCCCACCGATGAAAACTGCGTCGCTCTGAGAGTGGCTGCGTTCGGTGTTAGGCTGGCATTCGCCGCCGCTGGCCAGCGCCTTATCCATATCATGGTCAAGATAGAGCACCACACCAATATCCCCCACCTTGTACCAAGGTCGCAGTATCCAATCACCGCAGCGGGTAGGCGCCACCGGTATTCCCAGCGTAGGAGGCTGCGTCTGCCATGTACCGTTAGCATCCAGCCGCTTTGATACCGGCTGGACATCTACCGTCATACTTTGGGCGTCGAATCGGGTAACTTTCACCAATGCCCCAACATGCAGGCTTTCTCGTGCCTCTTTCGTACGGGCATCTTCAAATTGCTTCTGCCTAGGATTCATGCCGGTTTCACCTCCACAACCGTTTTCCAGTCCCCGCTGCGATTTCCGGTATGGGTGCCCCGCACCACAATATACCGGCCATTCAGTTTGGCAGAGCGGATAGATATCTGCTCTGCCGCGCTTAAGCGGTAGTTGAGCAGACATTCGCACTTGATACTGGCCGTCTCCTGTTCCCGCTGCTCCCGGCTCTTTTGGGTATCCAGTGCTGTAAGCGTGCCCTGCTCCTCTTTGGCTACCGTGCTGCGCAGCAGGCCGGAGGCCGAAGACAGCACATAATCTCCTTCGCCGGTGCCATTCGCCGGATTGTTAATGATGATTTGCCCGTTTTTGATAAGCAGTCGGCTTTTGCAGTCGGTTACAACGATCTCCTGCAGCACTGCCTGCAGTTTCCCCTTGCATACCCGGCCGCGGGGATAGGTGATATTCTGTACCAATTCTACTGTTCCGACCTCAACGCCGAAGATATTGAGCAGGTCATTGATGATGTCCCGAGCCGTGCTGCCCGCCCGGTAGGTCTTGTTGATTTCCGAGGTCAGCCAGCTTTTCAGAGAGGCGGTCGCTTCCAGCTTTGTCACCCAATCCACATTCTGCTTTTCATGGTTGACGGTGTCCAGTTCTCCGTTAAATATCTCTCCGGTATCCCTCCGATAGCCCGCGTTGATGATAATTGGCATGCCCTTTTCTATCTGGTTTCGAGTGCTGGATGCCAGGTTGTAGACGGTAACCTTCGCCTTGCAGAGTTTCACATTGTCCTCAAAGCTGATTTCAAATGCAAATGCCAAATCGTTGATATCATACCGCTGAGAACCAATCTGCAGTGTCGCTGCCCGCATCCAAAAGGCCATCTATTCCACCCGCCTTTCGTGCAGATACAGCTTTACCGCGCCTCCGAAATTCTCCGGCGTCACAGTGTCAATTCCTTCCCCTGTCAGGCACTGAGGAATGATGACCGGCAGCGGGAAACGCTCATCCTCCACCACGCCGAACAGCGGCCGTCCATACCTCACCGGGTCGCCACCGCACAGCAGTTCCCCCTGCAGGGTAGCGAGGTCAACCGTGAAAAATCCGCCTGCATCGTTATATCGAACGGTAAACCGATAGCTGCGGTCGTCCAGTTTGACGGTAACGGTGTAAGGCACTTTGGCAGCATCTATGTCCACATATCGGACGCTCTGCCCAAAATCTATAAGCTGGATAGGCAATCATCTCACCCCGCTATAGCTTGGATTCTGGCGTGCAGCCGGCCCTGCACTGCTGTTCTGCTTTGCATTATAGGAGGCGACATAGGCCTGATAGGCGCCGCTGGAAATGGTGCTTTCGGCTACCGTCTTGCGCCCTTCGTTCGCCGTGCTGCCGGTTCCCGGCAGGCTAGTAGGTGCACCGCTGTCCGCGCCGCTCATGGTTTCAACCTGCTGCGCGCCTACCAGATTTACTGTCTGAAAAGAGGCGGTAAAATCAAATCCTGTCGCGTTCTTGGACTTCGTTTCAAAGTCCAAACTGACAATGACAACGTTCGAAATCCGGAGGCGGCCGGTATAAGTAAGAATATCTCCGCTGTTGGCCATCCGTTGGAGCACAGCCTTCGCCGCCATCCCTCCGATGGCTGTTCCAGAAATAGTAAACTGTACGGGATTGCGTACAACATGGTCGTTAATATCTGCCCCTTTTTCTACGGGGTTGGATGTCACTTTGTTGCTCAACTTTTCCTTTTCGGAAAGAATGCCGCCGGTTTCCATCGGATCGAAGCGGACGCTGCCGGTGCCGCCTGATATCACAAAGGCCACAAGCATACCTCCTTATGCAAATCCATACTGCACGGCCAAATCCTTATAATCCTGCTCATTAGCCTCATCCATCGCCGCTTTTACAGCTTCCTTCGCAATCGACTTGAAGCGCTCTTCAAGCCGCTCCAGCGCCAGTATATCCGCATTCCCCTGAATCGTAATCGGCATGTTGATTTCCACCTTTATCTCGGAGCGGCCGACCGGGGCAGATACCTGCCGAACCAGCCGCTGCTCTGCTTCAGAGGGCCGCTGAACTGCTCGGCCGATAATCTGCTTCGTTTCCTCTGCCGGAATGATGGCCGTTCCCTGTGGGAGGAAAGCCATCTCTCCGCCTTCCTCGTTGATGTGGGTCCAACCGCCGCCGAAATTATCTGTACCGCGCGCATGATGTGGTATCTCCACTCCGGAAATCTGAATGTCAGCGGAGGATACGCCGAGCGCCGCATCGCCTATTTTCCGGAAGGCCTCGACAATCTTCTGCGCTCCCTGTTCGGCTGCATCTGTCATGCGCTGCCACATGCTTTCCGACTGACCGGCCATATCTGTATAGGTATCCTGCGCAGCGCTTCCCATCTGCTCAAAAGCTGCATCGCTCGCAGCCTGTACTTCGCCCAACGCGGATCCGGTGCTTTGGACAGCCGCTTTTCCAGCATCAGCAACAGAACTGGTATAAGCCCGGGTGTCAGGCGCCTTCAATATGGGCTCCGCGTCTGGTCCCACGGCTACCGGCACCCTTTCCGGAGACGGTGAGAGTGCCGGAGAAGGAATATCAATATTCGGAAAATAGGGGTCTATTTCCTCCGGGGGAGGGAAGCTTTTGGTTTTCGGAGCAGGCTTTGGCTCCTTCTCAGGCGCATCCGTCTCTCCCAGGCCCTCTACTGTACGGCCGAGCTGCTCAAGCTCCTCCCGGCTCTCTTTCGCCCCGCCAAACAGTTTGCCGAAGAATCTGGCTGCCTTACCAATTCCGCCAGCGGCAATGTCGATAAGCTTGCCCAAGAAATCGGCTGCCACGCCAAGCATTTCACCGATAAACCCTATCACCGGAGAAATGGACTGCAGCAGTGGGGAAAGGGCAGAAATCCAGTTGCCTAAAGCTGGGAGAATTGCTTCTGCCATGTGCTGTAAGACTGGCATGAGCGGTTGAATCACCGCGGTATTCAGCGTATCCAGCAGCCCAACCAGCGGCGGCAAAACCGTCTGACCTAAAAGGCCGAAAATATCTGCCACCGGTGGAAGAATCGTCTGCGCCAATGAGCCGAAAACAGAGAGCAGCGGCATGCCCGCCTGAAAGAGCGTCCCGAGCGTGTCGGTCAGCACAGGTATCAGCGTCTGGCCCAAATTCATCAGAATAGGGACCGCCTGCTCCATACCGGAGCTGAGCATCATAACGAGGCCGAGCAGCATAGGCTCTATGATTGGCCAATTGTCCAGCACCGCGCCAAAGAGTTTCTCCAGAGCGGGGGTAAATTTCGCGCCGGCATCGACCATAAAGTCGCCCCAGACACCTTTCAGACTTTTGGTGCTGTTCACGAGCCCGCCGGTGTCGTCAATAGCCGCCCGCTGGATATCGCCAGTCTGCGCAAGGATGGCGTTCATCCGTACCTGCGCGGCGGTAGCCTCGTCCAGTTCCCCGATTTCTTGCGTAATACCCATCGCGCGGGCATGCTCTTTCAGGGTGGCGTCATCCAGCACAATGCCGAAATCGCGCAGCGCTTCCGAGTTTCCGCTGACAGCATCCTGCACCGCTGCCAGCGCTTCCGCATCGTCTATCCGAAAATGGGTACCGAAATCATAGCTAAGCGAGGTAGTGATTTTTGCCAGCTCGGCAGCTTCCTCGTTGGCCATTCCGAGTCCCTTATACATCCCCTGGGAGGAGGCCAGGAAGCTTTTAACTTCGTTTTCTGAGCGATGGACAGCGCCGGAAAAATTCTCCGCCCAAGCTGAAGCGCCATCGGCAGCCTCGCCAAAGGCTGCTTCAAATTTAGGCCTGATGCTTTCTACTGCGGCAGCCGCCTCCAGCGTCGCACCCACAAAGTTTTTCAGCGCCGATATACCGCCCTTGATGGCTTCAAATCCAATAAAGGCGCCCAGTGCCCCTTTGATCACATCCTTTACCGCATTGCCCGCTTCGCTGCCGGATTCACCGAGGTCCTTTAGGCTATCCTCGGCATCCTTTGCCTCATCTTCCAGTTCCTTTGCCGATTTACCCGCACGCAGCAGGGCATCAGCCAGCTTTCCCTTTATGGTCTTGATAGGGTGGAGGAATGCGTTGCCGAGGCCTTTGGCCTTTTTTTCAAGGGCATCAACTTGTTTTCCCGCGTAGCCAAACGCACCCTGAAACCCTGCTTTTATGCTTTTTCCGAAAGAATCCGTTTCCTTCAGAGCGGTTCCCATAGCGCCGCCGACTGCCTGGCCGAAATTTTCTGCTTCGGCTCCCATCTGTCGGAATTGGCGCTTCGCCTTTTCTGCCGTTTCTTCGGCGCTTTCGCCCGCCGCCTCAAAAGCTTCTTTTGTTTCGGAGCCTGCCTGTTTTCCGGTCTGGCCTGCTTCCTGCAGGCTGTCGCTCAGATGGTCAGCCTTATCCTCCACGCTGCCCAAAGCGCTGCCCATCTCGTGCGCAGCGTCTGCCCCGGCTTCTCCGGCTTCTGCGGCAGCCTGGCCCATGCGCTGTGCTCCGGCCTCAGCCTGACCGAACTGGCCGGCAATAGATTCCAGGTGTGCAACGGCAGCATTCAGCTGCTCCAGAGCAGCTCCCATCTCAAAATCAAGCCCGAAGGTTGTCTGCCTGCTATCCCCCAATCCATCACCGCCTTACGCAAAAGGAGCGGCACCCGAGGGCCGCTCCTAGTTCTTCTTATTCCATTCGGTATGCCACAGTACAAAGGCCGCCAGCGCCTCCTGGTATTCGGCGCCGTCCATCTCTTTCAGCTCGCTGAAACCGAACCCTCCGCCGGCAAATACCATGCGCCAGAAATCTTCATTCACCCGCACCCTATGCGCGGCGGCGGACCGGTCATTCTCTGCTTTTAAGAAAGGTTTCGATTGCGCCGACAAGCTCGGTCAGCGAAACCAGGTCCTCAGCATCGTCAAAAAAGGCAATGCCCTTCTGCCGCACCTCGGCCGGCTCAATCACGCAGTTTTTAATCAGCTCATCCATATAGCCGGCGGTGTCCTTTGTCCCGCTGCCGGTCATACGGTGGCGGTCACTGTTCTGCAGATACCAGGACGGACTGACGCTCTGAAGCGTATAGTCCTGCTTATTAACGGTAACGGTTTTCGTTCTGGCCATATATTTTCTGTACCCCTTTTCTGATATGGATTTTGGTTTTGGCACCCATCTATTTCCCATGTGCTACCTCGGGATGTAACGAGGGAGGATGATGCTCACAGTGACAGTACTCGAATTTTTTCCGCGCCCAAGGTCAGGAAGCTTCTGGATGCGGCAATCGTCCGCGCTCACCTTCACCGGGTCGTTGTCATTTACATCGGAAATCAGCACAGAGAAGCGTTTGCGCTTTGCTTCCAGCTGGCGCAGAAAACTGAGCGAACTGGAGGTAGACATAAACGATACCGTCATAAGACCCGACTGATTGGCATTCTCGTCATAGGTAACGCCACCGTCTACACTCACCTGAGCGGTTACCGAATCTTCGTTGCGAACGATAGTGATTTTCCCGTCTGCAGCAAATCCGGTCATTACCCGGCCGTCAATAGTGACTGTGACTTTCTCCGGGTCATAAGTAGCCTCATATCCAATCGGCATTATTTACCCACCTCTTTCTATGCCGCCTCGGCCAGCGAAACACTCAACCGGCCCTTGACCTTGACACTATGCACATCCCCAGCCAATACGGCTTCCCATACAATATCAGGCATCCGGCGGGTGCGCGCTTCCTCGTCAGTTGCGTCAGCCCGCTTGGGAATATGGACAGTATATACACCGATTTTGGATTCCGGGTCCAGCGCGATGATACCCAGCGCTGTCGCGCGGTTGAGCGCATTATATACCGCTGTGGCAATTGTTGTAAATCCGGCATCTTCATAGGAGATTTTAGCATTTTCCAGACGCACCCGGTAGAGTTCATCCCGCATATAGTTGGTGATATAGTCTGCGCCGAGCTGCACGTCAATGAAATTTCCATCTGCGCATACGCCGTTTTTGATATACTCATACTTGTATTCGCGGGTGAAAAAATTAACGTTGGCCTCTTCCAACGCGTCGCGCTGGGCGTCGGTCAGGTCAGGCACCGAAATCCCATCCGGCCGCTTGAATTTCCAGGTGACGGATTTCGGATAAAACGGGCCGACATTGCCGACATAGGCCGCATCGGCATACTCTTCAGGATTGTCGGTGTAGATAATTGCACACCGGGGATTGGAAATCCCCAGTTCCTGATTATCCGTCTGCGCAAAGTAAAATTTGCGATGGTCTTCTATCCCGGCCCCCAGCTCTGCCTCGGTAGGCTCGGTGCGCTCTGCCCAGGCTGCCAGCGCCTTGATATATTCATCTTCGTGCTTGTCGGTGAGCAACATGTACCAGTCGTTGTCTTTTTCCCGCAGTGCTTCGATAGCCGCAAGCATCGCCTCCGGACTTTCTGGTGTGGCGATACCCATAATCTTGACTTTGCGGATAAGCGTATCTGCCAGCGTATGCGGCTGATTAAATAAGGCTTCCGCCATCTGCGCGATGGCAGCTTCCCCATAATCCTCTTTGATGACGTTTAAGTCGCGGTAGAGCTTCAGCGGCTTTTCCTCAGCCGTAGAAATCAAGAGGATATCCAGCACTTCTGCCGGCCTCGGCTTCGCGTCTATTTTTGTATAGACAATAATATCTTTCGGCATTTTCTCATCCTTTCTTCTGCTTAAATACGGCCTGTTCGGTTTCCCCGGTTACATACTTGTCTGCCCGGCAATACCGGAGGACAACATCAAATCCATACTGACGGACCGCTTCATCAATCTCGATAAATGAGCGATCCCCCGCATTGAGAACGTCCACTACTACCACGCCGCCCCGGGAGAGCTCAGCACGGCCGCCATGCAAAAACCAGCCGATGGCACGGTCCGCCAGCTCCTGTGCCTCATCGTCTCCGTGGATATAGCCGCTTTCTGCCTCCCGATTCATCGAACAGACGGTGAAGCTAATGGTTGCGGTCGGCTGCTCCCGGCGGATATCCGTCAGCCCTTCTCCCTCCCCCTGCAGGACATGGTCCCCCATCTCTCCATTTGGGACATAGGGGGAGGTTGGCGTATAGATGATATAGGGGTAATCCGGTTCCGGCTCGGTTTGGTTGGAGAGCGTCACCGGCACCCCCAGCGCCCTTGAAAGTCCCCGTGCAACCAGGTTGCGCAAAGTGACAAAGGTCATTTGGCCGCACTCCTCTCCTTGCATTCGATTGCAAACCGCTTGAGCGGATGAACAGGCCCATAGGAGAGCTCCTGCTTGATGGTGTAGGTCTTTTTATCCAACGGGTCATAGACCTGCGCACCGGGCGGCATCGTATAGCCGTTGGTATAGAGCTTTTGGGAGAGAGCAGTGAAGGTGCCATAAGGAGCATACTGCAAATCCCTGTTGCTTACCGGCAGAACTACCCCCTGAAATGGAATCCGCTGATCGGCGCCGGGCTCCCACTGGCCTCCTTTTTCGGTGTTGTAGCCCCCGCCCGTGCGGATGATGTGCTCAAGCGTGTGAAACAGGACTCCTGGAATAAGCGGTTTAGGGAACATCCTCATCCCTCCTCAATCCGGTAGGTGATAGAATTTCGCAGGCGGCCCGAACGAATGAGCGGCTTAGTTTTACCTGGGTAAGCGGCAAGGGTAGGCCCGTGCTTGGGTTCAAAATTGCCGTTGCCAACGTACCCTTTTACCACCTTGACTGCATGCATTCCGATATAATCAGCTGCTCTTCGGGCGTTCCAACCGTCGTAGATGATAGCGTGCAGTGCTTTTTCGGTCGCTACCGCAATAGTGCTCTTGCCATTGTCATATCCGGCTCGAATGAAACTGCGCTCAGGGATGGTGACTTTCGGTGTCAGCCAGAACAAAGCCTCCATCTCGCCCCTGTTTTTTCCGCCCTTCTTTATCCGCCCCAAAAACTTTCCCCCTTTTTCAGAGATAAAGAACTGCAGGTCCGGAAAATCTGCGGGACGCTTATCCTTTGACTTTGGAGAAATAGGGATAGCAAGATTTTTTGCCCGCTTGGCCTTGATGGTCATACCATATTCGTGCACCCCAGCAATGGTAAGCAAGTCGGCAGGCGTGTCTACTTCGCCGCCATTTTCGTCATAGCTCCTGCCACCCTGTATCCCTACATGGATTTTCATTGTAAACAGCCTGTTAAGCTCTGCTTTAATCCTTTGCAGCTCAGGGGTGACTTCGTCAATTTTTATCATGCTACCACCGCATATACCGCCGAATGGTATCCAGCCATTCCTGCCGGGGGGTTTTATCAAATGTCCAGGAGACGTCGGAGATAGAGAACGCTGAGAGTCCCTGTGCGCCGCTGCAATGCAGCATATACTCCTGCCCTACAATTCCCCATACCAGCGATTCCAGGTCATAGGGCAGCGTGCGGGGCTGCTCCTCGGTGGCGTCCTTCGGCAGCACATAGCCTGCCGTATAGCGGATCTCCAGATAACGGGCGGAAGCGGTATAATCGTTCGCCAGACCGGAAACATAGCCCCGGTAGGGCCAGCAGGATTCTTTATAGATAATCCCCTGTTCCGCAGTATCCGCAAAATCATATTCTTCCGGCGGCACCAGACCTCCCTGCAGATCACGGATATATTCTACCCCTATGATGGGATACTGGTTTACAAGCAGCTCCTGGCTCCCAGAGGCAGCGTGCCGTTCGGTGTAAGCCTGCAGGGCCAGCTGACGGCCCGTCATCGTTTCCACCCAGGCAGAGGCCGCATTGATAAGTAACGTCAGCAGCCCATCCAGTTTCTCACCAGATGGGCTGTTTTCAGCATCAGGCAGCAGGGCTTTTACCGTTTCCAGCGTCGTAAGCGCGTTCGATGCGAGCGCAATCATCCGCTATCCTCCCGCCGCTCCGAGGCTGGCAGGCTTTCTGCCTTCCTGTTCTTTTTCAGGCTGCTGTTTCTTGCCTTCCTGCGGGCGGCGCGCCTTGTTCTCCCGCGGGCAGGGCGCTTTATATTCCCTTGCCATAATGTGCAGCACCTCCCTTACACCGGATTGCTGGTCTTGTCGCCCAGCGCCAGCGCGCAGGCGGCTGAAGCGGCAGCATCTGTCCCACCCTCCAAAGCAACAGAGGCAGAGACTTTGATGTACCGCTTACAGGCCAGCAGGTCAATATCAATGTTATACAGGGTCTCCTCCTGCACAGATCCGGGAAGGGGGTCGCCTATATAGAGCATCGGGTCCTCTACGGCAACAAAACTCCCTTCCTCGGTGTCACTGTGCAGGAGCGAGACCGAAAGCTTAGCCGATATAGGCGCGCCGGTAATCTTGCCGATATTTACCCCAAGGATAGCGGAGAGATAGCCCAGCCGGTCAACAACCGGCGCCTCCGCTCCGGAATAGGGGACAACCTGAACGGTTTTCAGCATGGAGTGCTTCATTATTTCTTTCCTCCCTCATTCCGGCCTGCTGCAGCTGCTTTGGCTTCTATTGCCTCCAGCCTTTTGAGTTCCGCGAGAATGGCAGTCGAGCCGGGTACCTGGCAATTCTGGGCGATGATAAATGATTCATCGTGCCGGGTGCCGATATCCACATACATCAGCGCGCGGGTGCCCGTCAGGTTTTCTTCAAAAGCGTTATGAGAAACTCCATCTGCATCGTTCCAGGTGCCGTCCAGCGTCGTATAGGTTTCAAGCCCCATCTGGTCGCCGATGATAAGGTCGGACCAGTTTCCAAAGAAAATGCTGGTGCCGGTGGCCGTCAGCGGAATTTGGTTAGATACCCTGTAAGGGCTGCCCAGCAGCTTGCCGCTGGCCATTTCCTCCCGGTAGATGTACGTCCCCGTCGAGGTCTTGAGGTTCTGCAAATAGCCCTCAATCAGAGAATTAAACGTCCACCCGAGATGCTGGTCATCGATATTTTTAATCATAGCCTGCGCGCGCATGAATACCGGGAAGTCCGCAGTAATCAGGCTGTTCTTTGCCACATGCTCATCCGTCAGTTTGGAAACGTCAATCTGCTGGATATTTTCGTTGTTCGCCAGCCCCAGAGGCTGATATTCGGTGCCCGTGCCATACAGCGCGCCGAAGTCAAGGCCGAGCTCCATCCGGCGCATGAGGTCGTTGCCAAACAGCTGGTCTGCCGAGTAGGAGGCGGTCAGCATCAGCTCCCGGCTCATCGGCACAATCGTATTCAGCCGTTTGCCAAACAGCTTGAGATTCCCGAAGGTCGGCTCAGAAGTAGGAATTTTTCTCTGCTCCCCGCCCCAAGTAGCGCGGGTACCGGATGTCATCTTCGGAATGGTAACGCTGCCGTTCGGCATCGGCACCGTCTGCGCGCCCAGTTCTTTGATAACGGTCTTGGCATAGAGCATTTCGATAATCTGCTCGATGTACGTTTCCGGGATGAGGATACCGCCGCTGGAAGGATTCACCGTTCCCAGCGCCTTGAATTCGCGCGACATATCGCTGTCGCTGTAGTATTTGACGGCATAGTAAGCAGCGCGTTCCGGATCATGCCGGCCGAACACGTCAATGCACTTGATTGCACGGGCCAGCTGCACAACCGGCGGCACGCTTTTCGTCTGCTTTTTCACCTGGCTTCTTCCCTGAAGGAAAATCGTGCTGTATTTGCGCTGTACCGGAGCAGGTGCCGCCTTGCGAGCCTTATGCTGGCGGAAACCGGCTTTGGCCTTACGCTTATCATCCGCCAGATTGTCGTTTTCCTTTTCTTCGTCATCCGGCTCATCCTCCGGCGTATCTCCCTTGCTTTCATCTTCGGGAGCCGCAGCAATTACCGCTTCGATTGCCTGAGCGATTTCCACAGCCTCTTCCTCGCTCAGTTCATCCACTGCTTCCCCATCCGCCTTGCGGCTTTTGCGCTTTTCATTGATTGCATCCAAGACTTCCTCGACGATGTCTGTCACCGCAGCGGTTTCACCGCCAAGCTCGCCTTCGGGGTCTTCTTTGTCCTCAGCGCTCTCGCCGATCGCCGCCTTGACAGCCGCCTTGATTTTCTCCATCAGGTCATCTTCGCCCAGTTTTGTGGACTTCTTCTCTTTCTCTTCGCCCATAGTTCTACCTCCTGATAATTTCGATTTGTCTCTGCGCATATTTAGTGGCCGCTGCCGGCGGCCGGGCCTTAGGTGATTCTCCCCGGGCCTCCCGGATAAGGCTGTCCAGCGTCTTTGCAGCCTTTCTCATAATGGTACTGGCTTCTTCCAGCGTCTGTAGACGCGCCCCGCTGATTCTCCGCCCTTCCTTTCGGGCACGCTCCGTTTCGGCAGCGATATCCTCTACCCCGCGCTGGAGGGCTTTATAGCCGGTGACTGTTGCCTGCTCATTCATTGCCCAGGTAACGAGGGATACCTCCCATAATTCCACCTTGCGCAGATGCCGGATCATCTCGGCGTCATAATCATAGTCTACCGGGTCATAGCCGATGGACATTTCATTGAGTACCCCATCGCGCAGCAGAATTTTGATATCCTTGCCCATGCTGGTATCACTGACCTTGCCTTTGATGTACAGCCCGGTTTTATCCTCCTTGAGTTCCAGAGGAACGCCGATGGGCAGCCAGGCATCGTTATGCAGCGCCAGAATCTTGATGCGGCCTATCCCGTTTTCCAGACACTCCGTAAAGGCCCCAGGTTCTACAATGTCGCCGCCGCTGTCCACATTACCAAACACCGAGGCATAGCCCTCAAAAATCCCCTGTTCCTCATCCACGCTGTTTACCTTGAAGCTCAGCGTTTTATACTCACGCGCCATCTTGTTTCTCACCCCCTTTAAAAATCTCCCGCAACAACATCACAACGGCAGCCTATAATCTCTCCGGGGTCTTTGCATTCCGGGTCGCCGGGATGGCTGATGTACAGACCGGGTTTTCCCGGCACTTCAAACTTCCCATCGATGGGCACTGTCATACCGTTCAGCTTCCGGTGGCTCTCCCGGGTATCTGCATCATTGACGCTCAGCCACTTTTTACTGGTAATCCCGCCTGCCTTCATGCAATCCACATTTCCGGTCATCAGGCTGGTATGCACTTCCGTCTGGGCAATTACCCGCGCCCGGCCGGCACCGATGTTCATTTCCTGCATGATGGATTTGGAGATGGTTTCCCGCGTATCGCCCGCATCGATGCCGTCAGCTAAAATCCGGCGGATGCTTTCCTTGGTGGTGTTCTCAATCTCATCGATTCTCTCTAGCCCGTGCAGTTTCGCAAAACTGGATAGCTCCGGTCGCTTAATGGCCGGAATGCGGTAGGAGACAATCGCCAACTCAGCGCCCTTGCGGTAGGTATCGCTCCAAAGCGGTTTAAAGATGCCTTCCAACAGCTTTGCCTCCCCTTCCCAATCAACAAGATTCAGGATGAAGCTATCAATCCTGCGCTGCTTTTCCTCCGCTTCCAGCATGATAAACCGTCTATCTTCCAGCATGTAATCCGGCAGCATATCCGCAACAAAATCCCACACGCTGCCTTCTGCTTTGGGAGAAGCGTCGAGCGCTGACTTTATGCGTCCCTGTTGTTCAGCAAAATATTTCATCGTTGCCCGCACAAACTGCCGTTCCTGCTGCTGCCGGGTCGAAGCAAAGCCTTTCTGCAGTGCCTTGAGCCATCGAGACTTTGCCTCTTCCAGCTCCGGCTGTGCTTTGATAATCTCAATCTCCTCGCTGTTGTCTGCCGCTTCCTCAGTCTCCCCATATTGCAGCTGAGCCATTTCATAGCTGGCTCTGGTTGGGTCATCATTGGCTCCAACGTAAATGTCAGAAAAGGTTGTCTTATACACGTCACCATAGGGAACCTCATCGAAATCCAGCAGCTTTCGGGCCTCGTTGCGGGTGAGTATCCCCGCATTCCAACCCTCAAGGGCTCTAGCCTTGTCAAACTCCTGATTACGGGGGACGATATCATCAAACCGCCAAAGAAGGTTTTCACCGAACATGGGCAGAAGCTGCTGATTGATGGCTTCCTCCCGCCTGCGCAGTTTCGGCATCTGGACATTCTGCGCGTAAATAAATTGAGCAGCTTCCGAGGTTGACCGGTTGCTGCTCTCTGTAATTCCCATAATCTCACGGGGCACACCGTAATGTTCCAACACCGCGTTGCGCATAAACGTCCGGCCCTGAATCATGTCCATATCCTTCATGTTGTCACTGAGCTTGTTGATGGTCACCTCACCGTTGACCGTCGCAACGCCATGAGATTTAAACAGGCCTTTGAACCGTTCCATCCATTCTGCACGAAAGCGCTTTCTCTGCTCTTCGCTGCTGCCGGGCATCCCTATAATGAGATTTGGCGTGGCGTCGTTGTAAAAAAACCGCTTTTGGAATTTAGCAGCATACTCGTCAATCTCGACCTCATCAGCGATGGCCTCACTTTGGCCAAGTCCTCGCTCATAGGGCGCAAAAGGGTCCAAATCCTTCATCACGAACATGTCATCAACAGAAACCTGCAGAATGCTGCCGCTGGTAACACGAATGGTGTAGAAAGGAGATCCCGTATAAGGGGTCATCTGTACCCAATGTACCGGCACCGGCCAGAGCTCGGCAGGCCTCCCCAGCACATTGCGCTCGATAATTAAATACCCCTCGCCTTTGAGCATGAGATAGATTTCAAACAGCCGCCAGAGGGCGGCACCTGTCATCTCATAGAGTGGGTTTGGCTTCTCCCAGAAATCCAGAAATGGATGCTGGCGCAGCTCCTCCTCATTTCCCCGGTCATCTACCCGATAAAGCTTCCCAGCTGCAAAGGATAGGTCGGATGCGATGCGTTCCACAACAGCCAAGCGGGGATTTATTCGGAAAGTTCTCAGCCACTCTTCCGTGTTGCGCTGCGGAGGCGATGTCCAGCGGGGCAGCATGCTAACCGATGTGCCGCCCCGCTGCTGATACATGCTTTGGGGGGTGCGGCGTTTAAACAGCTTCACCGGTCACGTCACCCGGCCCTTTGATCTGTTCTTTTTTCAGCGTGGAGGAAATGCAGGTAGCGGCTGCAGCCGAAGATTTTTTGTTGAATCTTTTGGCCCACTTCTGGGCGGCTTCTTTTTCGTCACAGGCATATTCAATGCTTACCGGCCCATCCCCTTCCCGGGGCTTCACAAAATACTTTTTCGGCTTCATTCTTTTTATCATCCCTTCTTAGTCAAGGCTCCAATCACTTACTTGCTCATTAACAGCCTCAATCAGCATTGTTGCTGCATCTGGGGCGTCATCATGCTCGTTAGGCCCCTGAATGGTGTATCCTGCCAGATGGTCCAGAAATCGCTGATAATCGCTGTCGGACGTCACATCATTTCTAAAGTGAATATGCTCTTTTATCTGCCCGCTGGCGGTGAGTATGCGGGTTTCTTTATTTGAGGTGGTCGGGATATCCTCGATATAGGCCATCCCGGAATATTTCTCCCGGATGCCCTTTGCAAACAGCCGGCCACCGTTGTTGCTCTCTACCCGGAACCGGCTGACAGGCCACTGCTGCAGCATGCCAATTGTGAGCGGCTCGGTGACTTCTACCTGCGCCTGCGTGTAAACAGCATCCACAATATACAGTTCTGTGCCGAACTGACAAGCTACCAACATGCAGTAATAATCCCGCCCGGTATCGGCCACATCCGCAACGGCGATTATTCCGTCTGGCTGCCATTCCTTGATATCCGGCAAGGCAAACTGCTGTAGGCTCTCTATCGGGAACAGCAGGCCTTCTGCCGGTTTGGGATTCTGCTGATATAAGCTCTGGAATACATGCGGATTATGCTTTTTGATGGCAAGCAGACGCTCCAAACTGTGACGCTCTGGCCAGAGTGCTTCTCCCGGCTCCCGGGGGTCATACTCTGTACTCTCCCCCTCTTTAATGGCAGGGAATTTTACAACCATCCACGCTTCCGGTTCTCGCCGCAGGAGGACACCGGCCAGATCGTCCGGGTGCCATCGGGTAAGGGTGATGAGCTGTTGGCTGTCATTATGAAGGCGCGTGTTAGCGACGGTATCATACCAATCCTGCACATTGCGCCGGATGGTAGGGCTCCATGCGTCCAGATTATCTTTATACGGGTCATCGATGATAAGCGTATCCACTGCCCGGCCGGTAAGGCCGCCGTTGACACCTACCGTCACCATTCCACCTTTACGGCCTACCACTTCAAATTCATCTGCATTACGCAGCCATGTTCCTATTTTTCGCATACCCTGTGCGTTCAGATGCGTTCCCGGATAGAGGCCGGCATATTCCGGCGTATCAATAATACGCTGTACGTTGCGGTTAAACTTGGCCACAAAATCATGTGCATAGGATACCAGCCCGATACGCAGATCTGGATTATCTCCCAGCAGTTTTGCCGGGAGCCTGCGGCTGCACAGCTCGGATTTCCCGTGCTGCGGCGGCATGAAAATCATCAGCTTTTTTATCTCCCCGCGGGCAAAGGCATCCAGCTTCGCCGCATAGCTGCGGTGATGCCAATTTACCCGGTATTCAGGGCAGGTATAGAGAGTAAAATCCAGCAGGTACCGCCGGGCCAGCTCCTTTTTAGCCTCGTCTGCAAGATATCGCCGCTGCTCCGGTGTCAACTTTTTCGGCATGGCCCTCCTCCTTTACAGGGCTACCCACTGTCATCCTTCTGCATTTCCGAGTGTGCCAGTGCCCGGAGCTCATCATCGGTCAAGTCGCTCATATCCACGCCCCTGATTTCGCCGGTGACATTGATATCCTGTCTCTGGGACCATTCGTTACGGCGGCGGTTGTTGAGCCAGTACATCATAGCCAGCGTGTCTGATGGCACATGCTTGCTCACTGTTCGGATACGGGCGAGTTTCGAGCTGCCATCCTTATTAACTTCAATGATTTTCTCGGTCTCATCGTAATCATATCCTCGTGCACGTTTATATAAGCTCAGCTCTATCTGGGCGTCCGCCGCATCTTTCCCTGCCTGCAAAGCTTCTAGGAACGACGGGTAATCCTTCTTCCAGCGATTGATTGTGCGCTGGGTGACGCCGAAGGCAGCTGCTACCTCCTTATCGGTCGCCCCCTTGATAGCCAAGGACCATGCCCAGGCATCGTGATATTGAGCATTGTACTTCAGAGGCGCCGGCATCGCTGTTCACCTACTTTCTTTCCGCCAAATAGCGGCTGGCCATCTTCTCCAATCCCTCCCACAGGTTTCTCGCGTTGATTTCCTTAGCTCCCGCCATTTTATCCAGTGCCCTCCGGATAATTCTGGCGCTTCCTGCCGGGATTTTTCCGCGGCCGATTACCGACTCAATGGGCACCCACCGGCTGCTTTCATCTTCTATCCACCCTTCAGAGAGCTGTGCCATATTTCGCTTAAACTGCTGCAGAATCAGATCTACCGCGGTGGCTACATTTTTTACGTTGTGGGAGGAGGCCGTAAGCTCCTGCGCATCCATCCAATCTTCATACTGAGACATGCGTGCCAGCCAAACAGCGTCATCCTTTTTGACGCGCTCTAAAGCCTCCCCAATGACTTTCTGAGCAGCTTCCAGTTCATCCGGCAGGAATACCATGCTCAACGTCTGAAAGGATAAATTCGCCTCAGAAATGCTCATGATAGACACCTTATCGAGCAGATCCAGCGTCTTATCGTCAAGGCCACTGTATTTCTTCAGCTCGGTGTCAATGATCTGCTCATATAAAGCCTTGAGGGTAGCGGGGTCATCCTGGCCGGATATGGCATTGTGGGAGAGCTGTATGGCTACCCTTTCCTGCTCTGTAAGAGGATCATCTGTCGCAAGGCAGGTAATCTTCGGCAGCCCGACTGCGATAGCCGCCTGTGTGCGGTGATTGCCCGAGAGGCAGCGATACTTGCCGGCATGCGGCCCGTCGTGCTCCAGACACAGGAACGGCGCCGAGGTCAGCTTGCCATCGCGCCGAACATTTTCCACCAACCGGTTAAATTCTTCGTGCTTCATATAGCGGGCATTCGTTTCCAGCAGCAGAATCTCCTTCGGATCAATCTCCATGGTAAAGATGTTCACTTTTCATTCCTCCCTTCTGCTTGGCCATGCTTTTCCTTCCAGAGCTGCAGCCCTTCTGCAAGGCTCCACTCGCCCATCAACGCGCCATAGTTAATCTGATACCCCTCATTGTAATATCGCTTGGACATGTCCGTTTCCTCTTCATCCACTCCAGGGAGCCGTTTTTTGTTGAGTTCCCGGAACAGCCCGCGATATTTCATGCTGACTGGCCGTTTGCTGAAGGCCGTTGTTACCAGCGAGCGGATGCGCTTATTGGAAATGCGCTCTGCAAGCAGCTTGCTTTCCTTGCTGAGCGCCGCATACAAAACCAATTTGGCGAGCCGTTTATACTTACTGGGAGCGACTGGAAAATCACTAAGCAGATACATGGTAGGGGTATCTATGTACTTGTCCCAATTCGCCAGGGTAGGGGAGGATGAAAAGGCATATATGCCAATAAGCTTCCCGTCAACGGCCACCCCATAAGCGGCTGATTCAGAGCCAGGCTTGATATTAACATTCATGTACTGCGAGCGCAGCGCATGAAACTGCTCGCTTTTAAGCGTCACAATTTGGATGGTCTCACCGATATCCTCCTGCGGCCCCAAACGGGGGAGAAGGGGGCTGCTGACATTTTGCACCGGCATCACGATATGGCTTTTCCGGCTGCGCGCATATAGGTAGAGGGGGACACCGCGATTGGTCGTTTGGGATATCCCCACCAGATACTCCCGGAATTCCGGCAGTTCATCATTGGTGCCAAACATAAAATAAGGCCGCTGCACCATCTTCCGGAACAGCTCAAAAATCCGCTCCTTATTTATCATCTCATACTGAGGTGCGTCCCATCGGATAAGCTGCTCGATCACCCGGAACATTTTTTCGTAGTCGCCTGTAAAAAATGGCGGATAGCAGATGAAGCCTGCCTGCTCCGGAATGGTGTCAATCCAGCCGCACACATCCCCTGCATAAAATGATGCGAGAAAAGGAGTAATCCTCTCAATTTTTTCTCGGGTGGCTGTAAAGAGGGCTTCCCACTGGCGGGAATATGCCTCAATCATTTTGAGGTAATAGGGATTGGGCCTACTGCCAA
The DNA here is from genome assembly GCA_022792175.1 of Provencibacterium sp. Taxonomy (GTDB): domain Bacteria; phylum Bacillota; class Clostridia; order Oscillospirales; family Ruminococcaceae; genus Harryflintia. The sequence continues at coordinate 49,380 of JAAWAN010000025.1, read as the reverse complement.
GATAGGTTGCCATTTTGGAGAGCAGAAGCACCACAGCAACAATGCTGGGTGAGTCTTCCAGATATCCTCGTATAAACTCCATGGGGCCGCTGTAATCGTCATTGTATTCGACTGCAAGAGGCTGTCCGGAAAAGTATCGCCCCAGCAGGCAGGAATAGACCGTTACATCGTTCCCATGCAGGCGCGCCGGAACTGCCCCTTGCAGGGTACGCTCTATCGTAAAATTTCCAGAGCATCCGACATAAATCTCCGGCACTTCCCATTCTTTCACGATGGTACATAGTATCTGTTGCACAGAGGCAGGGATTGACCCGTGAAACATATTCATCACCTTTCATGCATGCCAAAGGGCGCCGCAAACGCGACGCCCTTTGGCAAGGAGGAACAAGTGGAGCGGGCTGCAGGAATCGAACCTGCGGCTGCCGCCAGGATGGCGGCGATTCTTCCGGCTGAACTAAGCCCGCATGAGGGCCCCGAAGGGCCCGAAAAAAAGTTTTCAAAATATGGACAGCTGCTCGTTTTCGGCCGCCGCATCAGCTTTCGGAGGACTATAGGCTTCCTTCGGCGGCGGCGTGGGGTCCGGCAGCTCCTTAATCATTTCCCCTGTCCGCTTATACCACCAATCAGCAAACATGGTACGATGGCACCAGTTTCCGGACTGCCGGATGTCCTCAAAGCAGAGCAGGACGACTGGATTGCCGGCCGCCGCAAAATATCGCAACACTTCCCGAATGGCCGGCGTCCCTGCGCGGTTCAGCATCTCGATGTACGCTCTGCGGAAAGCTTCCACCTGTGCATATTCGGGACGTCCAAATATTCCAGTCGGCATAAGCGGCCTGATTGCTCCCGCAATTGGATATCCGACATTCCAGCGCGGAGCGCCTACCGAAATGCGAACGGCGGTATATTTACCTGTCTTTAGTTCCGGATTAGAAAACCTGCTCGTAAACAACAGCATTTTCAACACCTCGTTATCTTTTTAGGGTGTGACATTTCCGGTTTCCCTGTCCGTGTTCAGCTTTTCATGCTGCCATTATATCACGGATAAAATGTCACGGGGGATCAATTTTCGCTTAACGAGAGATAGCCCATGTGCAGGGCAACCATTTTTAGGAAGAAGCGATGATACCGCTTGGCAGTGGGCTCGCTGATATCTAAAGCCTGCGCCACACCTGAAAGCGTATGCGTTCCCTGATAGTAAAGCATGTCCACCAAGCGCACTGTTACACTGCCTTGCGGCTTTTTCAGGACTGCCTCGGTCGCGAGCTCCACTGCATTGACTGCGAGCTCCAGATACCGTTTGCGCTCCTGCAAAGCTAGCTGTTCAACAGCTGCTTCAACCGGCTTGGATATTTTGCTGCTCATAATCGACACCTGGACTGATACGGACGGGCCTTGCATTCGTGCTTCCAGTTCGTGCAGCTCCTGACAATTTTTCCGATATTCCTGCACAATACACCGGGCTTTGTAAATCCAACGCATTGCTTTCGCTCCTCTCTTGTGCTATACTAATCTTGCTGAGAGAAGAGGGGCGAAAGCCTCTCTTTTTTTATTTTTCCGGCCTGCGGCGGTAAGCTAACCATTCCTTTCCAAAATCAGTAAAATATGCAATTTCAGCATAATCAATGCAACCGCCGCCACAAACAGATACAAGCATATAACCTCCATGTGTTCCGCAAAAATCACATACCCACACCGGCTCTCCGTCCATTTCCAGCAGATCCTCCAGAGTCAGCGGAATGTTGAGTGACGAAATCGGCGCTATGATTTCCTCCGGCATCAGGCCAATATCTTCATAAGCAGCGAGACGTTCAACAGCAATTCGATATCTCCTCATCAGGTCTTCTCGAGCTGCAGCTTTATTCGGATATGTGTCATCCATTTTCAACGCCGCACCCTTTGGCGTCCTGACTGTCAGCCGCTTCATTTTTCCTTTCCTCCTTCGCTTTCCACTTCGCTGAATGATTCTGTTTTCTGGTATGGACAAACGATATAATCATCAATCATGTGTGCTATCACTCCATTCATATCCTGCCGGACACAGCAAATAAAACTTTGCACCACACTTCATCATATATTCCACATTGTACACGCCTACATTTGCCTCTTCATCCAGTATCCAGATGTGTGGTGTTTTTTCAGAGCAGAACCAATCATCCCGCATACATAGCAGCCCAGCATGAATGCCGTCCGCATCACTACACCATACCGGTTTCTGTCTCCGAGCCATCTCTTGCAGCTTATCTAAGCTCAAGAGAGACTTCTCATTTTCATCTGTTCCACTTCCTTTTCTCATCGCCTCCTGTACTCTCTGCTCCAAGCGGGCGAGTTTCACTGCCCGCCAATCTACTACCGGCGTTTCAACTTTAAAATGGAGCATCATTTGCTCCAGCATAATCTGAACATCCGCGATTTCCTCGGCGATATGCTCCGCCGTATCGCGTTCCCGGCCAAATTTGCAAATCGCATTTTGCAGCTCTGCCATTTCCTCAAAAAGCATTCTGGTCTGCGCTTCACCGCCCAAAGTATGGAGAGCTGCGCGATACAGCTCTTTATCCGTTCCTTCCGGGCGTTTTGGGGCTATCTTTTTAGCCTTTAACTTCATACCTTTCCCTCCCTATCTGCATATACTCAACAATATCCCTTCGGGCCTCATTCATCCCGTAACAGACGGCTGTCCTATATCCCATGCGGGATAAAAAGGCAAGCCAGTCCCGCTGCTTCTCTGTCAGCTTATTGGGCTTGACCTTCATTTCAATCCATAGTCCGTGGTACGGTCCGCGGGGGACCGGAAGAAAAATATCCGGCACCCCCGCCTTTACCCCCTGCCGCTTAAGATTGGCTGCTTCTATGACATTCCGAGAACCTCCATTTGGAATGGCAAACATATAATCCAGCTCGGGCACATAACCCGCCCACTGAAATAACGCCGTCTGTTCCTCAGCCTCTGTTGAAAAGCCCCTGACATTCGGCATATACTCCCCTCCCTATAGCCCTATCTGCCCCGGGAGGGAATCGATAAACTTTCTCATCGCCCCGTTGAGTTTTTCTGCTAACTCCGGATTGTTGATCTTCAACCGCTCCCGGCTTTCATTCATCTGCTGCAGGTTGAGCTGCGCGGATTCGAAATAGAAATTGAAGCGCAGGAGCTCCGGATCTGTGCTGCCGGCAGCCGTTTTTTTCTCCAGCTCCACGAGCTTTGACGCGGCCACCTCCTTTTCCGAACGAAGGCTGTCCATCATATCCTGATATTTTTTGCCCAGTTCTTTCTCAGCCGTTTCCCTCTCAACTCTCCGGGCCTCCTCTACTTCTGCCTTCATTTTCTTCTGAGCTTCAGCCAAGGCCTTCTCCTGCGCCTTCTTTTCAATTTCAGCCAGCTCCTTCGCGCTCAATTTGGCAGGCTTATTCTTGAGCTTCTCCACCTCGGCCCGTGCGGCCTCAAGCTGCTTGCGGGTACGCTCAGCTTCGTTGACTGCCGCCTGTATACTGGCTTCAGCCGCCGCATCAGCCTTCTCCTGCGCCTCCTGCTTAATACGCAGCACCTCCTCCAAACTGGGTAAAGCGGGCGGGGCATTCTTTAAAGCAGCATTCTCTTCCCGCAGCTCATGCAGCTGTTCGCGCAGTTTCTCTACTCCATCCAGTTTATTCTGAGCTTCTGCATACTCACCCTGCAGCAGCGTCATCTGCTTCTCAACCTGCTTATTTTTATCGATGAGCGCCTTGACTTCGCTGACCGACATGCCGTTTAAATCATTGTTCTGCAGCAGCTCATCCCGCTCTTCGAGAGGTAATTGCGCAAGCAGGTTGAGCTTCGTAATTCCCAAGCTTGCATTCGCCTGCAAAAATTTCTCTCCGACCCTCTCATATACGGATATGTAATTATATGCCTGCCGCTCCTTAAATCCGGTCATTTGGACGACATACTCCCCGAAACTCTCAAAGCCAAACTGCATATAGAGCTTCCCGTCCCGCATCTGTTTAAGTCCCTTGCTCATTTCAAGCAGGGCCGAAGCCGCGACGGTGGCGTTGGCCATGATTTCCTGATGCAACTGGACTGCTTCACAGTATTCTGGGGTTGTGGTATCAACGGTAATCATCTGCTGATTCATTTTATCCTATCCTTTCTATGCCGCAGGGATTTGTATACAGATTTCGGCTTTCTCCTTATCCCTGCGTTTTTTCCATGGTTTTACAACCTTTTCCAGCCATTTCTTTTCAAAGTCCCTGATAAACTGCGGACGGATTTTTTCCGGCTGGTCCGCATCATTGCCGTATCCATGGCATTGGATAAGCTCGCATTCAGGCGAGAGATTAAGCGTATAATAGGGACTGTCCGGATCCTCTACCTTCCTGATAAAAAATATCCACGTCTTTCCCTCTACTACACGATTCCCATAGCTGGCTACACAGTGATGAAGCTTGGTTCCCTCTTCGACCAGTTCCGCCCGGGATGCAACCGGGCGGATGAGCAGCTGCCCGTCAGAATAGCAAAGCCCTTCGAGCTCATGGTAAAGGGCGGCCCACTTCGGCAGCTCTTCCTGCTGCTGCTTTTCAAGTTTCTGACGCTCCTTCTCGGCCACCTGCTCCATCGTCCTGCGATGGGCCTTTTGTAAATCCGGCGGATAATGGTAATATTCATCCGACAGGTCATACCCTAGCTGGCGGCATTCCCGATGATAATCCTCCCATTGGCAATAGAGTATTACATAGCTTGGATATTCTCCCCGGTGCTTCTGCCGTTTGCAATAGGTCAAGTCCTTTCGCAGACGCTCAGCGGCTATCATATCATCCAGCCGCCCCGGCAGCGCTTTGGAAAACTCCAGAATGATCGACAAATCCTCAGCATCTATCGCATGTAGGATTTCCTTACATCGCTTATACATGTTGATATCCTGGAAACTCATTTTATATTTTGCTGCCATCCGCACCTCGGGCTGCGAAAGGCCAAGTATATCCCGTGGGCGGGCCTTATCCAACCGAATCTTTCTAAAATCTCCCGGTTTTTTCAGAATATCCAGTACCAGATGCATTAACTCTGCAGTAATCAGGTTCTCGATATTGGGATGCTTAAGGTAAAAATTCAGATACTGTATCGGATTTTGCCTTTCCGCATGTATTCGATAGTAGACAGAAGCTTCTGAAGAGCCTGCTGTCGATTGCAGGTATTCCCCCAAACGGGCATTACTCAAACAGGTATCATCAAAAAATCCCCACGGGATAGGATGAATCGTGTATTTGAGAAGGCCGTTAGCATCGGATGGCTCGCTGCACCGAACGTTTTTCTCCCATTTTTCAGCTGGATTGGGCTGCTGATAGGCATTATATCTTCTGGTAAATTTATAGGCATGCATGCCTGTGAAATAATACCGGCTTACCTCCTGAATTCGGGTCTGTACCTGCTCGGGAATGCCTGCATAATCCCTTACAACATGAAGATGATGAAGATACACGTTTCCTTCCTGATCTTTGGAAAACACCATATATTCGCAGCGATCAGCCAGAAAACTTCGCTGAATTCCGCGGGCCATCATCGTTACCTCTGAGCCGCAGCCAGGGCACCTTCCTCCGCTTTTGTGCTGCGGTTTCTCCGACAGCAGATGCTCCTGCTTACAGTGAGTACAGTACCCATAATACCGCCTTACCTGCTTGCCCGTGCATCCGTCCTTTACCCGCTTGCTTCGGAAGAACAGGTATCGGGAGGCTTTCATCGGTCCTTCCAGTATCGCCTGCTCTACATCAGGTGGGGAAGGAAATCTGCTCATAATCTGCCGGGTAAGCTCCTTATCACGGCAGGCACGTTCATCTGCGCGGCGCGCCTCTACTTCTTCCTGAAATCTTTCTATGGCTTCCAGCGTATCTTCTGCCGAAGAATCATGGAAGAACTTGGGGCCAGCAGAGGCGGAGGTTGCATCCGCAATAAAGGAAACTCTGCGAACTTCTGCATAACGTCCATAATAATAGCATCCCGTTTGATTGCTATACTGGGAACAAAGCTTTGCATTGGACCAGCGTTTCCGGTCGTACCTGTAGGTTACATGGCTATCCTCGGAGCAGTATATCCGCAGCACCGGGGAATGCTTATCCGCATCGTAAAACGTTGCTATCAGGAGACGGACATTCTCAACGTCCTTCTGGCAAGCCTGCATAATCAGCAGTTTTCCCTGAGTATCTGCACAATCAGGGCAAGGCTCTACCGGGATTGCTGCGAGCATTCTTTTTCTGAGTGCCATCGGCTCATCGCCTCCTTAAAACAAATCAAAGATAGAGTTTACTTTTGAGGCGGCATGCGCCGGTTTGGCCGTTTCTCCGGAGACAGGAATCCCGTAAAATTCCCGAATAATCCGGTCGGCCACCTGCGGCGGAACACAGGCCTGCCCGCCCTCTCTGTGCGCATCCGCATAGTCCTTGATTTTCTTTTCAAGATGGACAATATCCATTTCAGGATTTACAAGGTCCTGCGCGACCAATTCCGCTGCATACGGCTCTGCACGGCAGATATCCTTCAGCTGCTCGCCAAGCCAGTAAGTGTTGTTTTGGGATTTCAGCTTCTTTTGCTGCGCTTCTATGCGCTCTAGGGCTTGATTACTCACATTGCTTCCTCCTTGCATTCGATTGCAAACGCTCAGCCCATCAGCTCAAAGATGGTCCGCGTTTTCTGTTTCTTCGCCATCATGCCGGTGTTGATGATGGGTGGCTCTTCCGGCCGGTTCGCTGTTAAGCGCTGCACCATGGATATAGCCGCATACATTGGCTCGGTCGCCAGCTTTAGTTTCTCATCTTCAAGCATTCCTGGCCCATTGGAGGTTATCCCACAGTGTTCCCGAAACACCCATTTTTCCGCAACATAAACCGGCGTATACCAGCGGGACCACTCTTCACAGGTAAGCGAATTGCCGTGGATAATAACCGCCGGGATGCCGTATAGACTCAGCTGGAGATAGGCCATGTGGACGCATTTCAGGTCGATATCCACACCCGTTATAACTACAGGGCGGGCTGCCTTTGTGCGGATTGCATTGATAAAGCCTATCACCAGTGTCCCGCTCCCGATGCAGGGTTCAAGGACTGTTTCATAGCCCTTCCCGCTTGCCGTCCGGTCGCTTACCGCCATGGCTCCCATCATGTCGCCGATATTCTGCGGCGTGAAGAACTGCCCCTTGTACTTGTTGTGCAGCTCCAACTCGTGAAATACTACTCCAAGGATATCTTCCAAATGGCCTGCCTCTGCGCAACGTTCCATCGCTTCAACCAGCTCTGCCAACAACTGCGGAAAAAGCTTCCGGTCGGCCGAACCATATTTTTTGATGGCCTTCATGTACTCCGCTTCTCGTTCCTTACGGTGGACTGGGTCTACCGTATTGCTGACTGCACAGGCAGACAGGAGAAGGAAATCGCTGAACACTTCCCATCGGCTATGCCGGTAGGACAGCTGCTCAAACAGCTTGATAAGCGGTTTCGTCTGGTCGCTATAATGCACTTGGCTATGCGCCATATCTCTACCTCCCCGGCTTAATGCCGGGAAAGGTCATAGGCCGCTTCGTCCTCCTCCGTCCTGATTCCGCGCTCGGAAAATTTACAGAGCACTCCCCGGACATAAGCTAAATTCAGTTGATTCATCTGCGCCGACTGGGCGAACGCGGATTCTACCAGCGCGGGGTCATGCACCCGCATCAGCGCCCCACAGCCCTCCAGTTCCGCTGGTGTCGGCCGCCGGCCAAAATAGTGACCAAACAACCGCTCCACGTCGACCGGCCCATTTTCGCGCGCGCACGCGCCATCATCACCATCATCATAAAAGTCTTTTTCTTGTATATATCTATATCTATTATGGCTGTAGCTTACACTGTCGTTTCCACTGTCAGAAACACTGTAATTTTTACTGTCAAATACCCTGTCATTTGTACTGTAAAAATTACAGTACAATGAAATCATGTGATACCTGCCTGGGCTTCCCTTCTTGCCTTTTTTGTACTCAATCAGGCCGGCTTCTATCAGCTTTTCTCTGGCGGTAATGACTGTTTTCTCATTCGATACCCGAATTAAAGCCATTAAGCGAAGGTTATCTACGGCGAACCACTCATCCCACATACAGCTATTGTTGAGGTACATGAGTTTGTACCACAGCAATTGTGCTGTGCCGGACAGAGGGCTCGTATCGAGCCACCGCTCGAATGCCCTAATCTCGTTTATCCATTTATCCAATTCGAACACCGCCTTCAAAGGGATTTGCAGGGGGCGGGGATCCGCCCCCTGCCTACCCTATCAAGCTACTACCACCTTGCTGCCTGCGTCTGTCTTGATAACATCAAGGCTCTGCGGGAACCGGGCCTTCATGGCCGGGTCATGGGTAATCGTCATGACAATCAATTCCGGATACTTACGCTTAATCGTTTCCAGTGCATCACAGTAGGCCTGCGTCCCCTCGTCATCAAGGAAAGGCGGCTCGTCAATAAACAGCATACCGAGCTGTATCCCCGTCGTCGTAGACTGCAGCTCCGACAGCGCAAGGATAGCGGACAGCGCCGCTTTGACCTTCTCCCCGCCGGAGTTGGAATCGTAGGACTTCGCGTCGCTGCCATCGGTAATCTGAATATCCAGCGCAGCGACCTCTTTTTCCTTATTGCTCTTGAGTACCTTTTCGGTGATAAAGCGCATCCCCATCCTGCCGCCGGTCATCTGTCCCAGGATGGAATTGGCCGTATCGGTGAGCTGGGGTAAGACCGAGCGGACAATGCTATGCGGGATACCGTCCTGCGAAAATGCAGCTTTCAGGATTTCCAAAGTTGCGGCAGAACTGCCAAGGGCATTTAACTCCTGCTGCTGGCCGTTAATCTGCTGCCTTGTACGGCTGATATCCTCCATCCGCTGACGTAAGGCCCCAGCCCGCTCTTGCAGGGCGGAGACCGCCTGCTGAAGCTCGCTTACCCTGATATCCAAATCATCGCATCGCTGCCGCAATGGGATGGCATCTTCGCTTTGCGTGCGTGCCTCTGACCACTGCTCTTTTAGCTCTACCGACTGCAGCGCCATCTCAGCTAACTCGCCTCGTAATTCCCGGCAACGCTTCTCCGCTGCTGATTTTTTCTGCTGGACTACCGGCAGCTGCTTTTCTTTTTCCAGCCATACTTTCTCACATTCCATCTGAGCGACAATCTCTCTGTGCTGCTCAGCAGCTACCCGAGAATCACCGATTTCCTGTTCCATCTCCGCTATGCGGATGATCAGCCTTTGAAGCTGCTGCTCTCCCTCTGCCGTCATCTGTTCGAGCTGCTGCATCTGCTCACTGACAAGCCCGGCCTGCTTTTCTAATACAGCCATTTCCCGGTATTCAGCTGCCAAAGGTTCCAGCTTTGCGACAAGCTGCTGCTGCTCCCGCACGGCCGCCGCATCATACCGCAGCTCTTCTCTCTGGCGTGTAATGGCCTGTATCTGCGCCTGCACTTCGGCTATCCGTTTTTCCCGTTCCAAGCGCCATGCTGTGCATTCCTCCCGATAAGGATCCAGCCGTTCCCGGGCAGCCTGCGCATCCGCCAAAAAGCGGCACTGAGCATGGCCCGGGTCTATACAGCCGCAGTTTTCCAGCAGCGCAGCTTTACCCTGCAGCGTTTGGAGCTCAGCCTTTTTCCGGGCGGCCTCTTCGCGGAATGATGCCGTAGCGCTGGCCGCCTTTTGATTCAGTCCCGCCAGCTCTTCTGACAAAGCGATAAACGCCTGTCCCCGCTCCTGCAGCATTGCCAGGCGCTGCTTCTCACTCTCATACTGTTCAGCCTTCTGCCGCAGCATATCGCACCATTCCAGCCGGTTCTGTATCCGGGAGTATTCCTGCTGCTGACTATCAATCTGCTGCCGCTGCCGCGCTATCCGCGCGGTAAGCTCGGCTTTTTCCGCCGTCGCCTGCCGGAGGCTGGACGTTTGAGCCTCAAAAAGAGCTTTTCCTGCAATCAGCTCCTTTTCCTGCTCCAGTAGCATATTGTATCGTGATACGCCGCTTAGGATATCCTGCGACTGGCTGAGGAACACATCTGCAACAGAAAGGATATTTTCCTGATCAGTGATCAAATCCTCCATTCCTTCCTGCCGGCATTTCAAAGCCTGCAGCTGTGATAACAGCTGTCCGGCCTGCTTTGCCGCATGCTCTTTTAAGGCCAGCGCTAATCCTGCTTCCCGGCGTTCCCTAGTGAGGTCGTCCAGCTTTTCTTTGTTCTGGCGGATGGAGAGCTGGATGCCATGATATTCTGCCGTCACTGATTCCTCTGGGTTCACCTGCTCAAGCAGGGCATCAATAGCGGCCCGGCGCTGGGCTATCTGCCGGTTGGCCTCTGCCAGCTGTTCCCGGGCGGTCCGCTCCATGCCGGCATACATCCCCAGGCCCAGGATATTCCCCAGGACGGACATGCGGTCTGCCTTATCCGCCTGCAGGAACAGCCCATATTTATCCTGCATAATCAGCGCGCAGGATTCGAGCGTGAGGCTGTCCATGCCGATGATGCTCTCTACGAGTGTTTGCGTATCCCGCAGCTTCTCCGCCGACCGGTTGACCCAGCTGCCGTCCTGCAGCTCGGAAAGGTTGAGGGACGCCTTCCCGGACTTCGCCCGCGTGCGGACGACGCGGAAGATTCTCTCGCCGATGCGGAAGGTAAAGGAGATGGATCCGCTACGCACTGCCTCATCCTTGCTTATCCAGCCGGTCAGCTCCCCTTCCCGCGGCTCCTCATACAGGCAATCAACAATTGCATCCATAAATAGGCTGGACTTGCCCGCGCCATTTTTGCCGTTTACGGTGCAAAGGGAGATACCCCGGAAGTCGAAATGCTCATCCGCATACTTGCGGTAGTTGTGCACCTCGATTGCCAGCGGCTCAAATACTCCTGTTAGCCGGGCCTCTCCTCCCTGAGCGCAGGCCTGGGAGATGATGGGCCGCGCCGCTTCAATGATCTTGGCCGTCTCGGCGGGCGGGAACCCTTTTTCCACAAGCCATCCCGCCAGATTGCGCTCCGGGTCGGTACGCTCTGACAGCTGCTCCCGGTTGACCGCAATAACTGCCTGGTCACGGATAATCTCCGCCACCCAGAAGGCGCCGCTCTCATACAGAGCCTTCTCCATCGCGGCACGATGAAACGCTTTCTCTGTATCGTCCGAGCAGGCGTACAGCACGCGGACTATCCGCTCATTCACTATGCCTGCCCAATTTGCCTGGGCAACCTCTTCTTTGTTACCGGCATTCCAGGCGGCAATATCATTTTCGCCCAGACGGACTGTGCAAAACCCTCGAGCCGGAGCCGGATAAAACACGCTTTCGGTCAGCCTATCATAAGGCAGCTCTGCATCCAGACTGTGGATATAAAAGCCGCGCTCCTGGCCCTCATCGTTAAAATTCATGGCATTCACCGCGCCGCAATAAAAAGTATCCCGGCAGGACTGCACACGCTGCGGGCGGTGGATATGCCCAAGGGCCACCAAATCAAATCCGGCTGTTGCCAGTACGTCCGGCATAAGCATCGGTTCCGCTCCGGCAAAGAACTGCGTCTGCCCGCTCTCCATGTTGCAGCCGGGAACCGTGTAATGTGAAATCAGCAGGGACATTGCCTGCGGGTTACACTGTGCCTTAAGCCCCAGCGCCAGCTTTCCGAGCTCCTCGGTGAAGCGCCGGTTCTCTTCCTCCCGGGACAAGCCCGGGAGCCTTGCACGGAAGGCGCCGGCATCAAATCCCGGAAGGCAGGCGACCGACAGGTTTCCCTCCGAGAACTCCATCTCTACCACCTGCGGCTCAGTAATGATGCGGACGCGCGGAACGGCCTTGAAATGCTCTTTCAGGACAGCAAACTGCTCCGCCCCATCATGGTTGGGCGTACCCCGCAGTATCACTACGGGGCAAACTTCCGCCAGGTTTTCAATCTTCCGGATGGCTGTGCGGGTCTCGGACAGCGCGCGGTCGGACCATACCCGTGCCTGATGGAACAGGTCGCCGCTGACAACCGCTATATCCGGATGATCCCGGCGCGCCGTATCAATCATAAAGTCGATGCAGCGCAGGGTATCCTGTCCGCGCAGGTTTACCCCCTCCCGCTCCGGGCCGGGGAAGCTGCCGATATGCCAATCTCCCGAATGAAGAATCTTCACTTTACATCCTCCTTTTAACGGCGTCCGTTCTGTTTTTCCCTGTTCTGGCAGACAAAGCACAGCGGGCGCCCATACTTATTGGCCGAGTAATCAAACACTTTCTGGGTGATATCCTTCCCGCAATCCGCGCATTCCAGCGGCGGGCCATCGGCAGGGATAGCATAGTCCTCTATGCCTGCCGGCTCGGCGGGCTCCTCCGGAAAATCCGGCGCCTCCAATGCAAGGGGAGCATCATCCGTAAGATGCTCCGCCGGAACGGCTTCCCTCCCCGGCAATGCAGCGGCCGCCGGACGCTCAAAGAGGAGTCCCATGCTCTGCAGATATCCTTGCGCTACAGCGGCACGGATTTCCGGTGCATCCAGATTGGGCACTACATGGGCAATGATAAAGGGCCGCTTAATCTCTTCAAGCGTATAGACGGCTGCCAGGCCCAGCGCCGCACGGATGGCCCGCATGAATGCCTTGCTCTCTGCAATGGCCGCCCGATGGGGGTAGAAACGCTTATACTGCGCATCGGTCATCGCCGATTTTTCAATTTCGCAGTTGATTTCGCGGGTAGCGGAGATAATGCGGAAACCGCCGCCAGGCTCCGGCACACGGATGGAAACGGTCGTGGCCAAATCCTGCCTGTGAGGGCAGGTGCCGCAGCTCTGAGCTTTTCCGGTTGCCCTCGCCATTTCAACACACCGCTTGCATCCATCGGTCATCACCTTTTCGGTTGACACAACGCTGATATTAGCAGCGGCCGACAGCTTCATCCCTCCGACTTTGGTGATCGCATATTTGCCGCTGCTCTTCTCAAGGTAGATGTCCGCCCCCTTCGGGTCAGGATCCAGCTGCACCTGATTGACAATAATCTTCTGCAGGTCGTTCATCACCTGCATGGTGCTGACCGGAATCAGCACGTTATACTTGTCGCGCGGGTAATCGTTGAGCGTCACCAGCGCCTGTGTAATACCTTGAATATTCATCTCATCCTCCTATTTTCAGGGTTGCGCTTTTGCGCAGCCTGTGCTAAAATAAAAGGGAGGCAAGGCTGCCTTGCGGGACTGCGTAGCTGTGGTGAGTGGCGCAGTCCTTTCTTTTTCGTGGGCCGGGCGTGTGATGAGCACGCCCGGTTATTTTTGTTCTTCGGCATCCTCGCTCTCCCTTTCCATCAGGTCAAACAATGTGAGCTGCCCGTCGATAGCGGCCGGTGCGATGTCCCTCTTCCTGCGTGATTTCCGGCTAGGTTTTCCGCCGCCTGGCCTTTTCGGTCTGCGGCCAAAAATCCGCCGGTAGCATAACGGGCCGTAACCGGTGGCCTGACTGAGCTCTCCCTTGAGGATATGCTTACAATACTTGCACCGGACGGGCGGCACGCTACTTTTCCTCCTTTCTTCCCTTCCGTGAGCACCGGTGCAGCAGATGGCCTTCCATCCCGTCCACGTTACCCCGTCCTTTCCGAACCATACCGGACATATCTACGAAAATTGACGTCCCGCGTATCTCATCCGGAACATAGTAGCCTGATGCGGGTTCGACGGGGACGAAAGCGCCATTGCTATTTTTGATAAATCGAATCGGCCGGCCGCATCTTTGACAGCGTGCGGCCTGTGACTGTCCTTTTTGATACATCTATTGTCTTACCTCCTTTGCTGCAGCTTACTTTTTGATGACAGCCAAAAGCTACCCGGATAATCTGCTCTTTCCAACTGGCCGGTATGTACCATTCGGCGGCAGCCATCACTCCCGCTAAACCCGGAATGAGAAAAAGCACCAACAAACAAAGCGGATTATCATACATACGTGGGACCGCCTTTCAGTTCCTCCGCCCGGGAAATTACTGCCCGGCTGAAATCACTTTGCAGGATGCCCTCCTGCCATTTTTTCTGTGCGCCGCTTTCTCCGTACTGATAGGCCATCAGTGCCCGGTGCAGATCCTCCGGATGATTCTCCAGATGCAGCGACAGCAGATACACACCCGCGCGGATATTCTGTTCCGGGTCCAAAAAATCTTCCAACCCGAGCTTGTCCGCCATCCACTCATGATTGCAGGTGTTGACCTGCATCAGCCCGTGGTCCTCGCTGCCATTGCGGTTGTACCCGAGCGCATCTGCCTGAAATCCACTTTCGTGCTCCATCAGTGCCAGGGCTATCTCAAAAGGCACCGGCGGCTCTGCTGCTGCGCATTGAGCGGCCGTGTACTGCTGCAGCTCTGCACTGAGCGGCACATCATAAGGGACAAAGACGGGCGCCGCCAGGTAGACAGCCACAGGCTCCTGCGGATAAAGAACTTCTACCGGCGCTGCCGGCCGCGGATGCTCATCAGGCTTGTCCGCCTGTTCCGGCTGTGGGCGCAGCTTATATCCTGTCGCCGCAATGAGCGTCAGAGCTGCAAGCGCCACTATGTACTCTTTCACGCTGTTTCCTCCTGTATCGGTTCTGCCGCCGCTTGAAAAGCTCGGTAGGCATTCTCAGCAATACGCTGCAGAATCGCCTGCACATCTTCAGGAGTTTTGTCCCGGCAATAATCATCGCAGATTTTTACCCGCGTCGCGCCCAAAAAGAATTCGCTCACCACGTGCCCTTCCACCGGCGGATTAATCAAAATTCGCACCCCCCTGTTTTCATCCTATGGGATGCCAGATTTGTCCTATTCCCCCAGCTTCGCGCGCTCCTGCTCAATCATCCAGCTGGGGAAGGGGACATCATACCCGGCATGGCCCGCCTTCATGGCGGCGGTCATGCGCAGCGCCAGCGGCGCGCTGAGGGTGGGGCAGCCGACTAACGTACCCCGTTCCCGGAAGAAATGGTTGACTTCTTCCATGTAGGCAATCCGCCGTTTGGCAGCTCTGACAGTCCTTGCTGCAACAGGCATTATCTCCGCCTCCTTCCCGGCATAATTTTTCGCCGTAAATGACCGCGCTCATAATCTGCCCGGCTACCCGCCGGAGGATTTCCAGCTGGTCGGCCAGCGCCGGCCGCTCCTGCTCATCTACAACCAGGTCGCGCATAATCTCCTTAATGATTTCCGTCGCGGGATCCAGGTCATCACGGGCGATAATCAGCTGAAAGGCCATGTCCCCGTTAGTCGCCGGGTCGAACACATCCGGCAGGTACTTCCCGAGCACGTTGTGATGCTTCATATGCCAGCAGGCCAGCAGCGGGGAGTTGTATGCCTGGGACATACGGTCGACGATATCCTCCGGCACCTCTGCGCCGTTTTCATAGGCCGACAAGCTGCGCTCCGAGACATGCAGCAGCTCCGCTGCGGCTTCCTGCGTCAAACCCGCAAGAACTCTGCAGGTTTTGTAATAGGACTCGCTATCCTGCTTCATGGTTTTTCCCCTCCCTTCGCGGTAAAATGAAGGCAGCTTAAGCCTCCTTGCTCTGATAGCTTTCCATGAAGCGGCGCACAACCGGAATCAGCTTATGCCCGGCACATCTGCCGGTGGTCGATTCTACCAGCGTAGTGTACTTCACACCGGATTCCGCGGCCAGCTGCTTCAGGTTCATGCCTGTCTTCGCAGTAAAAACTTTGACCTCAACCCCGAAGTCTGTCTTCGGCTTGCGGCTCTGCTTCTGGGTTCCCTCCATCGTTTTTCCTCCTCTCCCTGTTTTTTAGGCTTATTTGTTGTGTTTTTGCGGCCAACCCTGTATAATAAGGATAAGGTCTTTTTTAGCTCTGGCCTTTCCAGGGCTTGATTTGGTGTACCTTCGCAGCCTTGCAGTCAGATGCAACTACTTAGCATCCGAATGCCGGCCGAGGTAAAAGCTGCCGATTTCATGCTGAATCATCGAAAGGAACGCATGTGCCTCCTGTACGGTCAGCGAGAGCTTAGAAAGCGAGGAAAAAATCTGTCTGGCAGCCTTCTCCACGCTCTCCGTGGTAACAGCAGGATTGGTGCACAGCGCAGGGAATTCTTCCCGGAATTCCTCAAACGGCTTGATTGCACATTCGGCCAGTTTCACTTCTTTGGATTCCATCCTGGGTGCCTCCTTGCGCGGAACCGCATGGGTCCGCGATATTCTCCCCAAAATAGGCGGCAAGCAGTTTGGCGGCCTGTTCTTCAGTGATTGCGAACGGGTTGATTTCGGCGATGGGCATATCCGCGTCCTCCGCGAGCTGTTCCAGCGTCCAGATGAGCGGCGTCCCGGTGGTCTTCCAATCCCAGGTCAGGCAACGAATCAGGCGCTGCCGGTTGGTCTCGGTAGTCGTCGGCATGGTAGTCCCCCCTTCCTTTCCGTACTCTTGCGGCTTATTTATTGGGTATCTTCATTATACTTGAATATATTCAAGTATTCAAGGGATTTACATGAATTAATTCAAGTAAGTGTTCCAAAAATGCGGAGGTGTTTTTATGGAATATTCCGATTACATTTTAGCTCTGTTGGAACAAAGAAGCGTTTCAGCCTACCGGCTCGCAAAAGAAACCGGCATTTCTGAAAGCCTTTTCAGCAAGTGGAAAAGCAAACCGACCTCCGATATTTCAGCCGCGAATCTGAGTAAAATCGCCGATTATCTCGGCTGCTCGGTGGATTACCTGCTGGGGCGGACGGACAAGCCGAAGGTGAACCGGTAATGAAAAATCTAACCAATCAAAAGAAAAAAGAGGTTCTCTGCCTTATTGGGGCTGAGGGCGGCGACCCTATGGAGATTTTTCAAAAATCCAGTATCACCGACCCTATCGAATTTGGAAGATACGTTGACTGGCTTATAGATAACAGGTTCATCTGCTTTGAAGAACATTGCCTCATCTGGTCGGGCTTTAGTAGCATGGATGCCCTGCAGGAAGTGATCAAAGACCAAAAGAAGGAAAACAGAAGGTTCTGGATTCCTGTCAGTATTTCAGCCGTGGCACTGATATTTTCCATACTGGCTTTTTTCAGTTCCTGGTGGTTTTACATCCATTCCTGCGGTTCCTAGGTTAAGCCATGAAGCCGTCCAGCCATCCGTTGAACAAGGCAAGGGTTAACATAGAAAAAATCATTGACAGGCTGGAAAGAATAACGGTAATCCAAATAAGTATTACTTCTTTCCGCTCCCTCCGTCTCTTAACCTTATGCAGGGCCGCAATGATTTCCCCATCACTGGGAACCCGTTTCCTGTCAGGAAAGAGGGCGTTATGGACTTTTTCATCCCGCAGGAGGTACTCCTTAGGAATGCCGGACTGGCGAGCCGCCCGTTCAATCGCTGGATGTACGGCTGACCAGAATCGGGCAGAGGCCTCTATATATGCCCTGGTTTTATTGAAATTTTCGATTGTTTGTCCCTCCTATCCGCTGCCAATCAATACCCCAGCATTTCCCGAGCCACTGCCACCACCGGACAGACCAGAACCCCTTTGCTGTATGGCATCGCGTGTGATAATGGCGCGGGATGAACGGTTTGTAATACCAAACGCTCTTTAAGGCCATCGTTCTTCCCCTCTTTCTTGTCAAGGAGTGATTATCATGAGAAAGCACGACCAGGCCGGTCAGTATGGTTTTAATGTCGAACCTGAGCTGCTGGCGCACGATCTCGCGCTGCTCAAGCTATCTAAGCGGGATGACCTGCAAAACATGGGAAGCCATACGCTCTATGACCTGTATACCCAGACATTGAACGAGATGGAGACCGAGGTCGCGGATAGGACGCGCTATGATAAGCCCTTGTCTGAACTCCTGTCATCCAAATAATCTGCCGGGTCGGTCTGCAGAGCACTTCTTTCGAGGTACTTAATGCCTTCCTCAAAAACAGCAATAACCGCTTCTGTTGTGGGCTTTCCCCACATCTCATCTGTCATCCCTTCGATGACGATAGGGATAAGGCGCTGAATGGTTTCATGCTGCCTCTTTCTGTATTCGGACGCTTCAAGCATCTTCTCGCCTCCTTTCTGCCCTGCCATCATCAGCACCGGTGGGGCAGTTCCGGTGGACGCCTATACAGGCGTTTCGGCTCAGGCTTCCTCGAAGAACACATCAGCGATTCTGGCTACCTCAAAGGCCACGCTCTCGATGGTGCAGTCATCGTCCAGCTCGCTATGCGCCATGATGTCCGCCGCAATCTCGATGATGTCCGCCGTGCTCAGGCTCTCCTTGTCCTGAGCGAGGTCATACAGCAGGTGGCCGTACTCATCGTTATCCCCGGCGGTGTACCAGTCCTGACGGACGCAGAGGGCGCGGAGGTTACTGGCGCTAATCCTGCGGATTTCTTTGTACTGCTTAGTGACGCAGACATTCTCGCGAATAAGCTCAATGGTGGTCTTGTCACCTTCGGTGACATAGGCGATTCTGTAATCGTTCATGGTATTTCCTCCTATCGTAGTTAGATGCCGGGGTTGTGACCGGCTTCCCGCATTACCGCCCGTGGAAGGACGTCACTCTGCGATATCAAGTATCACCATCCCTCATCCTCATCGCAGCTGTCATCCACATCCTCACGTTCATCCCGGTAATCCCACATATCTTCGCTGTTGGGAGTGGTTTTCAGCTCCGGATGCTGTTTCAGATATTCCAGGACCGCTACTTCAAGCTGCTCGAGAATCAGGTCGTACGCTCTATCATTCTCGATGCCCCAGATTGCGGCAAGCAGGCTGGCGATCTCTTCATCACACTTTTCAGTGAGGTACCGAGCAGCCGGGTTGCAGGTTTCTTTGCCGTAGCCGACGCCCACATGGTCGCCATCATTACTATTGCGGTAAGCAATGCGGGTCATCGCCCGGACAATCTCTCCGGCTACGGTATCCGCCTGGCCGGATGCCGGAACGAGCTCTTCGAAAAGGGTGTTGATTTTCTGCATTACCTTTGTCATGATAGTTTCCTTTCTGCCCTCGTGACCTCCGGGGCGGGCCGGCAATCCCGAAGAATTGCGCCGAATGCTTACGCCTTATTTTGGGGGTATTTTCATTCTATCACCTAAATAGGTGATTTTCAAGATAAAATAACCTATTTAGGTGAATTTTATATTTCGTACAAAATGAAGGTGTTTGATATGTACAATTCTACAGAAGTGGCCGAACGGATTAAAAGAACTGCAAAAGAAAGAGGCATTTCTATGGGGGAGCTGCTATCCGGTTGTGAGCTTGGTATCAACACAATTTCCAAGATGGCTAAAGGAACGGATATCCTTACCCAAAATTTCGCGCGTATTGCCGACTACCTTGACTGCTCTGTTGATTATCTCTTGGGGCGGACGGATAAGCCGGAGGTGAACCGATAGGACATGACAGAGCATGAGAAGAATCAATTTCTTAAAAAAATCAGCCATTCTCAGTTGAGCCGTGCCCAAATAGGACAATATTTTACTGCAAAAAGAATTGCCGATCCCTATCGAGAAATCACGTTGCTTTGCAATGAGAGGTTAATCAAAATGATATCAACCCCTCAATATGACTATACAAGAGGCGGTCAATTTACACCTAAACCAGATGACCTTTTTACGATTGCAGATTTAGGGAAAAATCGTTTGGCAGCTATCCGGAAAGATAACTTTCGTTTTTATCTGCCAATATCCATCTCCATTTTGGCTTTGCTTATTGCTATTGGCGGTTGGTTTATGCCAATAACATCTTGATAACGAGCATAACAGCATTAACGAGCAAAGCAAATGCAGAAAAGTAAATCGGGAAATCGGGGAATTGCTTGCGGAAACGTTCACGTTCCTTTGGGTTTGTTTTCAGCCATCCCCAGAAGCTTTGCTTTCTTTGGACCATTGTTGTCCCCCCTTCCCCTGTTTTACGGCTTATTTATTGGGTGTAACTATATTCCCCCTTGCCCTCGTAACCTCCGGGGCGGGCTGGCAATTCCTGAAAATTGTGCCTTTGCTTTACGCCTTATTTTGGGGGTATCTTCATTCTATCACGCAAAAGCATGAAAATCAATATAAATTCATGCTAAAACATGAATTTTACTTTTTATCCAAACAGGAGGTCTATTTTTATGTATAATACCCAAGACATAGCAGACAGAATTAAAAGGGAGCTGAAACAGCAACACAAAAGCACAGGGGACATGCTTTCCTCTCTGGATATGGGCATCAATGCTATATCGGAATTCGCAAAAGGGAAGCAAATGTCCTGCATAGGCCTTGCGCGTATTGCCGACTACCTCAGCTGCTCCGTTGACTATCTCTTGGGGCGGACGGATAAGCCGGAGGTGAACCGATAGCGACCTAATATATTTGAACGGAGATTTAGTGTGATTGATTCATTAAATGCTATCGTATATTCGATTTTAGCGCTAATCCCTGGCTACATTATGGACTCACTGATTCGCATAAAAATTCCTTTAGGAAAAGGCGATTCTAATTTTGCAATCCATAGATTCATTGTTTTAAGTGTCTTGAACTATCTTCCTTGGCTTTGGACCCTTGTTCCAAATTTGTTTTTGCGTGATTTTTCAGAAATCCCATTAAGAAAAATTGATGTTTATTTCTTAGTATTTGTTCTGTTTGTTTCTCCTATTATTTGGAGCTTTCTAATCACAAAATTTAACCAGTATAAGACCACTAGACTTTTATTAAATCTATTAGGATTTCCTTTAAATTTAATGATTCCTGATGCATGGGATTTTATATTCTCTCAATTACCTCCTTGCTATTTGATTGTTGTTTTGAAAGATGGAAATAAAGTATTAGGGTACTATGGTGAAAACTCCTATGCAACTGCTGGATCAGATGGAAAAAGTCTTTATTTAGAAAGAATATATTCATTGGATAAAAACGAAAAATGGATAGAACGAGAAAGAACAAATGGAATTATAATTTGCGAAGAACAAATTAGCTATGTAGAAATTATTAATTGAAAGGAAGATCTGGAATGCCAGCTAATAGATCTAGACCTGGACCAAGTGAGAATAAAGGAAGGCCCTCCCCCAATACTGGAGATAAGGGATATCGACCTATTCCTATTCCCGGAAAGCCAGTTCCACCTCCACCCAGTGGAGGTCCTACCCCCAAAAAGTAACTTATTTTTTGGGGGTAGCTCCCCCCGTAGGTGGTATTGAGGATGTCTTCCCATACATAATTTGCTTCTCAAACTTTTCCTGCTCTTCCCGATATTTTCGTTTTTCATAGGGAGTTGCATCAAAAAGATGCCATACTGACGGAATGAGTACTCGGAATATCATCGAAATAGTACATGTGCTGCATGTAGAGATAATGAGCAAACAAATTGATATCCTAGCGAGTTGGCATATCGACTCCATATTTTCCTCCTTACCTTTATTGCTTATTTATTGGGTTTAATTTCATTCTACTAGATAATTTTCTATAAATCAAGATTTTGATAGAATATTATCTATAAAATTATGTTCAAATTGGAGGCGCTATTTTTGTGCATGGTCGATAGAATCAGAGAGCTTGCAAACGGCATGAACATGAGCATTACAGCCGTTGAGGGAGCCTTGGGCTTCGGAAATGGCACTATCGGGAAATGGACAAAACAGAGTCCTACCTGCGATAAATTGAAAAAAGTAGCTGACTATCTGGGTACGTCAGTAGATTATATTCTATCTGGCGAAGAAGCGCAAAAAACGCCCGCTCTCGAAATATCCGAGAACGGGCGCGAGATGCTGCGCTATTTTGAATCGCTGCCGGAGCGCGACCAAATCTTGCTGATCGGAGAAGCGCGCGGCCTGCAGCTGGCCACTGTAGGCACGAGAAACCCCGGCGTATCGTCCGGCGAGAAGGCCGTATAATCCATGTAAATTTCAGGCCGGGGTAACTGCCTTGCATTCGAATGCAAACGAGACAAAAAATAAGTTAAGATACTTTAGGAATGTGATATGAAAATGAAAAAAAATATTAAAAAACATCCTAAACTTACTTTTTCTATACACAAATGGCATTACTTCTTTACTAAAATTTGTAGTAAACTTAGTAGCCAAATCGGATATACACTAAAAATCACCCTTTACTTTATTGTATTTATTTTTACTTTTATAGCATTAATTCATACACTATTAAATCTATGGTCCTATTTTAATCACTCTAATTCTTCTACTTTTCAAATCACTCAGGAAATTCTTTTTTTCATTGGATATGGGGATGCTCCTGAGTGGAATGTGTTCATAAATATCATATTAGGTATTATTAGTATTATCGCTTTAGCAGTTTTTACATCCTTTATGACGGTTAATATATTTAATCATTCTAGCAATGTACTATTAAGCAATAAAATTCCCATTTGTAAATATGACAAAAAGAATAAAAATGTCCCCTATATGGCTTCTCTTTATATAGGTAATCGTGGTGTAGACATTTATGATATTTCTGTAACATTCTTGTACTACAACAAAGATCAATCGGCAGTTGATATTAGTAATAATTGTTATAATTGGCCATTGCTGAAAAAAAATGACGTATGGCGGATTGATCTTCCCATAGCATCAGGTTCATTTATGTTGGATTATTTAACTGAAGATTTTACTGCAACTTGGCCTCTTATTGAGATTATGGAACCACCAACTGCAGAACCTGTGATTTCGCTAGTATATAATCAAGAACTACATAGAATGTCTAAGAATATAGAACAGCAGGGAGAAAATACAGAAGAATGTTATAAAATGTTATGTGAAATGGCTGAAATAATTGATAAAAAGCAAACCATTCCATATATTTATGTTATAATGAAATTTATTGATAGTACGAATGGTCAGGAGACCATAAAATGTAATCGTTATTCTCCTTCCGATTTTATTCCTACATCTGAGATTGAAAGGGTATGGAAATCAAATTCAATTATTCATACGCTTAAAAAGGATACTATTTGGAAGCATATGGAATATGTCCATTTAGATAATACTTTACAGGTAGAAATTATAAACTGGATACAACAAGGGATTTTTTCATTTAATATTGATGATTTTAAGCCCTGTCCTTCTATCGCTGTAATATCAAAAATGAAAGTTCTTCAACGACTAAATTCTGATAAACAAATAGAATTCAACTATGCGTTATGTGCATCGATAGATTTTTCAAAAGCAGATTCCATTTCTGACCCTTTCGGAATGCTTTTTTATTCCTTTGAATCTCCAGTGGACTGGCAATATTACTACTTACACGACTTTTATTTTGATTTTAGGCTTAAATTTAGGTCAAATTTTCAAAGAATGTTTTTAGAAATTAAAACTAAAGAGAAAAGTATAAAAAAAGAAATTCTAAAGGAAAATTCTCCTTCATACTCTTTTCCTTTAAAAACCTTCTTTAGAGATAAAACCGACGCAACCGAGATTAGAGAAATATGTTTTACAGTATTTAGAAGCGATTGCAAGAAAAATTCTGTATGTTTTGAAATTTCTGATGTTTTTCTCAGAAAGCATTTATCGCTAAACACCTAAAAGCGGCCACCCCTGCGGGCGGCCGCCTATCCACAAACTTACTGCATCCTATCCGGGATAAACTCTACCTTTATCTTCATCCCCATACCTGCTGCCAACCGCTGCAGTGTCCTCAGGGACGGGTTGGCATTCCCGTTTTCCAGCTTGCTGATATCGGCCTGGGCAATGCCGGTGCGCTCCGCAAGCTGCTTTTGGGTAAGGCCATTTTTCTTTCTGGCTTCAATCATGGCCCGGACAACCGCAAATTCCGGCTGGAGGGCTTCCCACTCCGCCATAAACTCCGGATCCTTCAGCTGCTCCTGCAAATATTCTCTAAAATCACTCATTGCCCTTGCTCCTTTCGGCTCAGATACTCAGTGCGAAATCTTTTAGCTATAGTAATCTCCGCTTCCGGCGTTTTCTGCGTTTTCTTGATAAATCCGTTCGTCAGAATAATTTGCCGCCCTATCACAAAAAAATACAGGACTCGGGTAATGTTTCCTCCTTGCTGTGCCCGCAGCTCAAATATCCCGTCTCCGAGAGATTTTGAGTAGGGCTCCCGAAGATGTGGGCCTTCTTCTTCCAGTAGTGCGACACCCATCAAAAGCTTTGCCCGCATCTTTTTATCGAGAGAAGAGAGGAATTCCGCAACCGGGCAGCTGCCATCCTCCTTTCTGAAGAAATTTACTTCAAAGTTCGGCATTTTTTACACCCCTTTATAGGATTTATCCTATATTCATATTATATAGGATAAATCCTATATTGTCAAGAGGTTGAACTCATGAATTCTAAAGAATATCTCATCTACCTGCGAAAATCCCGCGCCGATATGGAGGCGGAAGCACACGGCGAGGGGGAAACCCTTGCCCGGCATGAAGCCGCCCTGCTGGAAACCGCCCGGCGGATGCGGCTAAACGTGACGGCCATATATCGGGAGGTGGTTTCCGGTGAAACGATATCCTCCCGCCCGAAGATGCAGCAGCTCCTAAATGAAGTGGAACAGGGGCTATGGGCCGGTGTGCTCGTTATGGAGGTGGAACGCCTTGCCCGCGGTGATACTATAGATCAGGGCATCGTTGCACAGGCATTTAAATATTCTTCCACCAAAATCATCACTCCTGTTAAAACCTATGACCCTAACGATGAATTCGATGAAGAGTACTTTGAATTTGGTCTTTTCATGTCCCGCCGGGAGTACAAAATGATTAACCGGCGGCTGCAGCGGGGACGCCTAGCCTCGATCAACGAGGGGAAATATGTAGGCAACAAAACGCCCTATGGATATACCCGAATTAAACTGGAGCGGGACAAGGGCTATACCTTGCAGCCCCACCCGGAGCAGGCCGAGGTGGTCCGCATGATCTATCAGCTCTACACGGTCGGGGAAACACAGCCGGACGGTACGCTGCGGCCTCTCGGCGCGTCATTAATTGCCCAGCGGCTGGATGATCTGGGCATTGAGCCGGCCACCGGCGGGAAATGGAGCTCTGCAACTATACGCGGGATCCTTACGCATCCGGTATATATCGGGAAAGTCCGCTGGAATCACCGGCCGAGCGTTAAGCACATCGAAAATGGACAGATGTATATCTCCCGGCCGCGGAGGAAAGAGGACTGTGTCGTGGTGGACGGGCTCCATCCGCCCATTATTGAGCAGTCTGTCTGGGAGGCCGCTCAAGGTATCTTAAAAAAGCGCCAGCACCTGCCTCTGCAACCCAAAAGGGGGCTCCGAAGTCCTCTGGCCGGAATTGTAATATGCGGCGTATGCGGCCGGCATATGGTATGCCGGCCCTATAACAATGGCTACCCGGATACGCTGATATGCCCGAACCGGTACTGCAATAATGTAAGCTCCCAGCTGGCCAGCGTAGAGCAGCGCATACTGGCGGCGCTGGAAGAATGGCTGCAGGACTACCGGATAAAAATTGAAAAATCCGGAACCGACAAGCCGAATGATTTACGGCAAGCTAAAGAAAAGGCGCTCAAAAAACTGGATGATAGCCTCGAAAACCTGCACAAGCAGGTAGACAATATCCATAACCTCTTAGAGCAGGGAGTCTATAACATAGACACGTTTTTAGCGCGCTCCAAGGCCCTTGCAGAGCGCCTGAAAGAAACCCAGGAGGCCCGGGAAAACCTGGCTGCTGATATAAGCCGGGAGATCTCATTGGAGCAGGCACGCCGCGATATTATCCCACGGGTAGAGCATGTGTTGGACGTATATCGGGAGCTTCCCACCCCCAAAGATAAAAATGATCTGCTTAAATCTATCCTGGAAAAAGTGGTGTATGAAAAGCACGCTCAAGGGCGGTGGGGGAACCCAGAAGATTATGCAATTACCCTTTACCCTCATCTGCCAAAAATAGGCGGCTAGAATGCCGCCTATTTTCTTTTCATTACTGATATCATATCGGCACAGAAGAGCTGGGGCACGCCGAAATGATCTGTGCCATTGTACATCAGCTGACCCGCAACCTGACCCCCGAGCAGATTCAGCAGAGCGGGTTTGCCGCCTATTATGTCGATCATACGACCGGTATCTATCCGGTCAATGCCAGCGGCGTGCCGTTCAGCGTAGCAACGCTGCAGTCAACCGGTGATGTTCTCACCGACCTGACGGAGGATCTCGCTGCAGAAGAGAAGGCGCGCACCACCTATGATAACATCCTGCGCCTGGTGGATGACCCGGACGTCCGCGATGTTATTAAATTTCTGCGCGCACGCGAGGTGGTCCATTTCCAGCGCTTCGGCGAGGCAAAGCGAACAGGGGGAAATGGATTTGTGCATTTATATTTTCCGGATAATCTGAATTTTTCCTGATTCTTTTCTCCCTCTTCGATGCCGCAATTGCTGAGTTTTACGAGTTATATGAAAGATTGGCTTCGGCCAGCGAATTACAGTACTTTTATCATCCTCTGCCATCAGCTCTCTCATGGCGTTATTTTATCTGGCAAGCTTCCGGATTCCGATGCCCATAAAGCAGCTCATGAATGTTCGTCCTGCTGCGTGCGCAGCATCTGTTCCCGATACTGTCCGGGAGTAACGCTGTAATACTTTTTGAAAACGCGGATGTAGTTCCCGGCCCCCAGATAGCCGGCCTTTTCAGCGACTATCCCGATGGGAATAGAGGGGTCCTGCAGGTCGAGCAGGGACATCTTGAGACGATACTGGTTTACATAGTCGGTAAAATTGCGGCCTGCCTGCGCCTTAAAAAGACCGCTGAGATATTGGGAAGAAACGCCGAAAAGCTCCGCTGCATAGTTTAAGGAAAGTCCGGGATTCCCATATTCCTGCTTCACCAGCTCCAGCGTCCGGGTTACCAGCGGGTTTTGCGCTTCCTGCCTGCGCTCGGTCTGCGAATCAATGCGGTCGACCAGCTCCTCAAGCAGGGCTGTTTTCCGATGAATCCCCGCCTCATCAAACTGGCGGAAGTTCTGCTCGGTCCAGAGCTGTTCAAGATCGAGTCCCATTGAGGAAGCGGTCTTCAGCAGCGTAGCAAGAAGATCGCTCATCAAAACGCGGGTGAGCGAGGTGGAGTAGGCGTTATATTCGGCATTCTCCCGGATAATCCCAGTGATCAGACGCTTTGCCCCGGCAACATCCTTTTCATGAATGCAGCCATATAGCGCCTGCTCCTGGTCAGTGCTGTAAAGGAACCGGCCGCCGACATGGGAAAGGGAATCAAAAAGGATGAGCCCGGTTTCCTTCCCAAAGCGGCCGCAGTAGAAGGCTTTGACCGCCTGTGTATAGGCGGTGGGGAGCTCTGACTCCTGCCGGGCGGAGCTGCAGCCTGCCAGCACATGCTCAGGCAGCTGCGCAAGAAATTCCCGCGCTGTTTCTTCTACTGTTTTCTGCGCGGAAAAATTGAGGATAAGCGGCAGATATTCGTGATAATCGTCAGCCGCATAGACCGTGTAGCCATCATAGCTATGGGAGAAGGAAGAGGAGAGAAGTGTGCGGAACACATCCTCCACAAATTGTGCCTGCCCGCCCGGATCGAGCGTCACGGCCAAAACGGCGAACTGCGGGTAGGGGAAGGTAATCCCATAGGCCTCGTGATCCTGCTCGCTGGAATGGACGGATGGAGAACGCAGCATCCGTCCCAGATAGGCGCTGCGCAGGACAGGGAGCTGCTCGCCCACCTGCTGATTGAGCTGGGCGTTGTGATTCATCAGGTCGCTGAGCATTGAGCGGATGCGCTGGAATTCAGTATCGGCGGAGTCACTGGGCAGCGTGCTGTAATTTTCAATAAGCTGCATGATATGGCCGACCGGCTTATAGTTGCGCTTGCTCATCAGGTAAGCGGCCAGAATTCCCAGGAAAAATACCAGAACGACCAGCAGCAGGAAAAGATAAAGCAGATGGACCGGTCCGGATACTATCCCCCGCTCAATGCAGGAAACATAGGTCAGCCCCATCAGCGAAGCTGGAGTCAGCAGCGGGAAATACTCCTTTTTGTCAAAATCCACCCTTTCCTCCTGCCGCAGCTGGGAAAGAGAGAACGCACTGAAAAAGTCGGTGTTGTTCGCCGCAATGAGCTGGTCTCCATAATAGAGCGCGCTCGCAATTCTATCCTCCGAAAAGCCCGGAATGGCGGACGATGGGATGGAGACAATGAGGTAAGTATTGGAGGGGGAACCGTACAGGTCAATCGACAGCATGCAGACCATCCGCTCGCCTCTGTTAGAACTGGAGGGGAGCATCATGCTGCGCCCGGTGTAGCTGCTTCCCAGCAGCATATTCCGGATTTCCTCGGGGGAATACAGCCCCAGGACGCTCTCGCAATAATCAGGCATGGAGTATTTGGTGGTTCCGGTGATAACGACATCGTTGCGGGCGATATACAGGCCCATCATCAGCTCCCTGGAACGGGCGAACTGTGTCATGCTGACATTCAGCTCCTTGATGAGGGGCTTAAGCTCCAGGTTCAGCTCGGCGGTGCGGCTGTACTGGTTGCGGTCGAGCGAATAGAGGGTAGGGTTATAGGAGAGGTTAAAGGCAATGTTGGAAACATAATAAAGGACTTCATCCAGGCTTTGAGCATGCGTTTCTGCGATGGAGGCCATCCCATCCAGCTTGCTTTGCTCAATAACCCTCTGAGTGTAGAAAAAGACCGCTCCGGAAAGAATGGAAAGCGGTATCAGAAAGATAATGAGGAACGAGGAAAAAAAGCGAAGAAACAGCTTGCTCCGAAAAACTTCCATAAAAGCCTCCCCTGGCAGCGATTCCTTCGTTGCTAAATCTAAAATGTTTAGCAACGAAGGAAATGATCCTGCATAAAAGGATTTTTTCTTTGGAATAAAGAGAAAATCCTTGACATTGTCTCTACAATGTGGAACACAGAGAATGACTAAACCTTTTGAAAATTGCTACTCAATCGGTGGATTTTTATGCACAATTTTTCACAATAGTCCTCCATATTTCTTATTATCGCTCTAAAAATGAAAAATGTCAAATCAATAAGAAGGATTGAATATTTACTTTTAGTGCATAAATTATTAAAATTTCAATATCAAAGCGGAAGTAAACAGGCAAATCGGACAACAAACGCACTGATGATGAAAAAAGGCCGCACACCTGCCTGTTACTGCTGTATGATATTGTGAACCAGGGAGGTTATCAGAATTATGACGCAGGTTCCGTCCATATCCAAAACAGCCCCGCAGCCCGGCAAGCTTCAGCGGGCATGGCAAATTTTCCTGAGGTACAAGTATGTGTACCTGATGTTTGTGCCGGTCGCGATCTACTATATGATGTTCCACTTTATTCCGATGGCGGGCGCTGTTATTGCTTTTGAGGATTATTCTCCCCGAGGCGGGCTGTTTGGCAGCGACTGGGTTGGCCTGCAGCATTTTAAGGATTTCTTTGGGAGCGTCTATTTCTGGCGGCTTATGCGCAATACGCTGGTCATCAATCTCTATGGTCTTTTTTTCGGTTTTCCCGCGCCCATTATCCTGGCTCTGATGCTCAGCGAGGTTCGGAAAACCGGCTTCAAGCGCACTGTGCAGACAATTACCTATATGCCGCATTTTATCTCAGTGGTGGTCGCGGCAGGCATTATCCTCGACTTTTTTGCCTTTGACGGGCTGGTGAACGAGGTGCTTAAGCTGCTTGGCATCAACCCGCAGATGTTTATGACCGAACCGAACTATTTTTATGGCATCTTTGTCGGATCGGGTATCTGGCAGAATGTCGGCTGGGACAGCATCATCTATCTTTCAACCATCAGCGCGATTGACCCCACCCTCTATGAGGCGGCGGTGGTGGATGGCGCGGGCCGCTGGGCCAAGCTGCGGCACGTTACCTTTCCCGGAATCCTGCCAACAATTATCATTATGCTGATTCTGCGCATAGGGAATATGCTCAGTGTAGGGTTTGAGAAGGTTCTGCTGCTCTATAATCCCTCGATTTATGAAACGGCGGATGTGATTTCCACCTATGTTTACCGCATGGGCCTGCTTAATAATGACTACAGCTACTCCACAGCAGTGGGGCTCTTTAATTCGGTCGTGAATTTCACCCTGCTTGTTGGCGCCAACTATTTCAGTAAAAAGATGGGCGACAATAGCCTGTGGTAAAATGCTGCCCGGGATTTTTTAGGAAAGGACTGTTCTGTAAATGACGAGATCTCGTTCTCCGATGGACCAGGATACCCTGGGCGGCCGGATTTTTGCCGTTGTGAATACCCTGCTGCTCTGCCTGATTACGCTCATTACTCTTTATCCCTGCCTGTATGTGCTCTTTGCCTCCATTTCGGACGGTGTTTCGCTGGGGGTAGGAAGCAAGCTGCTGATCTGGCCGAAGGGTTTCCAGCTGGGTTCCTATAAAATGGCCGCCCGCAATCCGATGCTCTGGACAGGCTACGGCAACACCATTCTGTATGCAGTGGTCGGCACCTTCATCAATATGCTGATGACCTGCTTTGCCGCCTATGTACTTTCCCGGCGCTATCTGCCCGGTCACAAAATCATGATGCGCCTGATCGTTTTCACCATGTATTTTTCCGGCGGCATGATCCCGATGTATCTGTGGATACTGAAGCTGAACATGCTCAACACCATCTGGGCGATGGTACTCCCCGGTGCGATCAGCACCTGGAATCTCATCATCCTGCGCACGGCCTTTTTGTCCATTCCTCCTTCGATGGAGGAGTCCGCCAAGATCGATGGAGCAAACGACTTCGTTATCCTCTTTAAGATCATCATCCCTCTGGCGCTGCCGAGCCTCGCAGTCATCCTGCTTTACTATGTGGTCGGCCATTGGAACGCCTTCTTTAACGCTCTGCTTTATCTGCGCCAGCGCGAGCGCTTCCCGCTGCAGATGGTGCTGCGCGAGATAGTCATCCTCAACGAGACCTCCATGCTCACCGGCGTAACCGATTCGCTCGACCGGCTGCAGGAAACAATACCGCTCAAGTATGCGGCCATCGTCCTCTCGACTGTTCCGGTGCTGTGCATCTATCCGTTCCTTCAGAAGTTCTTTGTACAGGGAATGATGGTAGGCGCAGTCAAAGAGTAACAAATGTTCTTTGCCTGATCGGCGGGCCGGTCTTGCCGGCTTTTCGATAAATCCGCTTAATTCTTTAAGCAAGTCAACCAAGAGGAGGTACAAAAATGAACAGCAAGCGATTCCTGTCGGCCTGCCTGGCAGCTATCATCGGCGCCTCGGCGCTGGCCGGCTGCAGCGGCGGGCAGAGCGCCCCGGCTTCGTCCGGCAGCGATGCGGCGCCGGCATCCTCCGCCGCTCCGGCAGCTTCTTCGGAAGCCAGCGGAGGAGCAGCGGCGGCCCCGTCCGGCCAGCTCAAGGAGCTGACTATCTTCTCCGATTTCTCCAGCAACGCTGCCAAGGTCATCAAGAGCTATGAGGAGAATATTGTTTTTCAGACGCGCGAGGAGCAGACCGGTGTGCATGTCACCTGGAACCATCCCCCGGCAGGCCAGTCAAACGAGCAGTTTAACCTCATGGTTTCCTCCGGCGACCTTCCGGATGTCATCATGTATGGCTGGAACAGCGTCTCGGGCGGCGCGCTCAAGTATGTCAACGATGGCATCATCATCGATCTGACCCCATACATGGATCAGTATGCCCCCTCCTTCATCAAGCTGATGGAGGAGAACCCCGAGGCGCGCAAGCAGATTGTTGATGACAACAGCAACTATTACTATCTGCCGATGCTGCGCCTGGAGGATAAGCTGCGCGTTGTCAGCGGCCCGCAGATCCGCGTTGACTGGCTCAACAAGCTGAACCTTGAAAAGCCGAAAACGATCGATGAGCTTTATAATGTCCTGAAGGCCTTTAAGGAGCAGGATCCGAACGGTAACGGCGAAGCAGATGAGTTCCCGATGACCGGCCAGAAGTTCCGCGGGACGAACGGCATTGGCAACATGGTAGGCGCCTGGGGCACCTCCTGGGATTACTATGTGAAGGACGGAAAGATCCTCTTCGGGCCGGTGCAGCCGGAATTCAAAGAGGGACTGGAGTTCATTGTCAAGTGCTTCAGCGAGGGCCTCATCGATCCGGACTATATGCTCAATGACCGCACCAAGCAGGATGCGAAGGTCACTGGCGGCATCTCCGGCTTCCTCTATGCCATCCAGCCTGCCACCTTCATGCGCACGATGGCCGAATCGGGCCGCGAGCCGGACTTCCTGGTGGAGGGCATGACCTGGCCCACCGGTAAGGATGGGGTTGCTTATGCGCTGCTGAGCGAGTATGATAATATGGCAGTCGGTCCCTGCGCGGCGATCACCACTGAGGCCAAATATCCGGAGGAAACCCTCCAGTGGCTTGATTATGCCTACTCGGATGAAGGCAACATTCTCTTCAACCTCGGCATCGAGGGCGATACCTTCCACTGGGATGGCGACAAGGCTGTTTATGAAGATAAGGTGCTCAACGATGATCAGGGCGGTTATGGTACCTTCAACATGGCGCTCAACGGCTGGGCGATGAGCCAGTCCACCCTGTACCACGAGCAGCTGATGTGGCAGTATGGTTACCCGGCAGCAGAGTTCTGGCGTCCGGCCGACCGCAGCCTGCCGCTGCCTTCCCTCACCTTTACAGATGAGGAGACCAAGCGCGTCAGCAAGCTGAAGACCGATATTGATACCTATGTGGATGAGATGCTCGACAAGTTCACTACCGGCAAGGAACCGATGGCAAACTGGGACTCATATGTTGCGGCCGTCAACGGTATGGGTCTGGAAGAGCTGACAGCCATCTACCAGGCTTCCTATGACCGTTACCAGGCCCGGTAACACGGAAGCCTGCAAATAAACAGGGGGCGGCTGCACCTGCGGCTTGCCCCCTGTTTTATGAAAAGCGGGATGCCTGAAAAAAGGGCGGTGCGCTGAAAGGGTGCATCCGCCGGAAAAAGAGAAGGAAGAAAGGATGATAAGGAAATGGAAAAACGCTTGGTCCCTCCGCTGATGGAGGGGACTCTTTCGCGCGAGGGCTGGGAGCAGGGCCGGCGCGCCGAGCTGCTCCGGCTGCTCGGCAGCGAGGTTTACGGTATTACGCCGAAAGATTTCGAAGTTCAGTTTACAGTGACCGATGAGTCGGAAGCCCTGCAGGGGAAAGCACTGCGCCGGCTGGTGCAGGCGCAGGTCAGCGGGCCGTATGGCACATTTACCTTCCCATTTGTGGCATTTTTCCCGAAAGGGGAGGGAATGCACCCGGCCATTATCTTTATCAATAACCGGGAAAAGCACCACACCGACCCGGACAGGAAGCAGCCGAGCGGCTTCTGGCCTGTCGAGGAGATGGTCGCCCGTGGCTATGCGGCGGCGGCCTTCCATACCTGGGATGTGGATACCGACTGCGACGACGGGTTCCAGAACGGGATTGAGCGGATTTTTGAAGCGGATGCCGCATCCCGGCCGGACGATGCCTGGGGTGCTCTGGGCGCCTGGGCGTTTGCAGCCAGCCGCATTTGTGACTGGCTGCTGCTTCAGCCGCAGGTCGATGCGCAGCACATTGCGGTCGTCGGCCACTCCCGGGGCGGCAAAACGGCGCTCTGGTGCGCCGCGCAGGATGAGCGCATCTACAGTGCTTATTCCAGCTGCTCGGGCTGCTCGGGGGCAGCCGTCACCCGCGGGAAGAAGGGAGAGCGGGTGGCACAGATCGTCAGGAATTTCCCCTACTGGTTCTGCAAAAATTACCGCCGGTATGCCGGGCGCGAGGAAGAAATGCCCTTTGAGCAGCACATGCTGCTGGCGCTCTGTGCGCCGCGCCCGCTCTATATTGGCAGCGCCACAGAGGATGAATGGGCAGATCCCGAGAGCGAGTTCCTGTCCGCCCGCCTTGCAGGCGAGGCCTATGCGCTCTATCATCTGCAGGGGGTGGCTGCCGAAAGCATGCCGGCGCCGGAAATGCCGGTGCAGGCCGGGCAGATCGGATACCATCTGCGCACCGGCAAGCATGATCTGACCCCCTATGACTGGGGCCTGTATATGGACTTTCTGGATCAGAAAATAGGCCGGTAGAGGAATAAAAAGTCTTCAGCGAACAAAAAGCGGCGGCAGGTGTCTTTCGCAGCTGCAGCTGCAGAAATCAGAAAATATCGGCCATAAAAACAGATGCTTCCAACAGCTTTTCTCCATTCTGCCATGCTGGGCGAAGCGAACAGGGAGAAATGGATTTGCAGCTTCATATTTTCCAGATAATCTGAATTTTTTCCTGTGAGGCAATAATGCTCTCCACCAGACTGTCCACCACCGTCAGTTTGTCGCTCATTGAGACAGTCTCCCAGCTTTCCAGATAGCCTGTGAGGGTGTGCGGACTGTTGCCATTTTCCGCTGCCGGCCGGGCGATTTTGGCAGATAACGTTTTCTTTTCCGCATCCAACGCAGCGATATGGCCGTTGATATACTCCATGAGCGTCCCATTGGCCAGGGGGATTTTATCGAGCAGTGCGTCTATCTCCTCGTCAATTTCCTCTATGCGGGTTTTCAGTTTGATCGTCTGCAGGCTGCAGCTTTCCTGCTGCCGTTTTTTCAGCGTATAAAATTCTGCCAGCTTTTTCTGCATTTCCTGAAAGACAATTCCGTCTATTATGTCCGCATCCAGAGAGCCGAAACGGCAGCCGCCCGCATGATATTTGTTGCTGCAGAGGTAATAGCGGTTGTCTGCCTTGGTTTTGCAATGGCAAACCTTGGCACAAAGCGCATGGCCGCAGTGGGCGCATTTGATTTTTCCGGCCAGCCAGGTCGCTTTGGCCTTGAGGGGCTTCGCGGCCCTTTGGTTTTTCAGGCACTTGCTGCGGCACTGAATCCAGATGTCTGAGCTCACCAGCCCCTCATGCGGTGCCAATACCAGCATGTGCCCCTTCAGAGAGACGGTTTTCCTTTTTTCATCCCTGCCGGAGTAGAGATAGGCCCCGTTCGTCCCGATAAAATCCTCCGGAGGGTTCGCCATAAGCGCCCCCTGGGCTTTGAAAAATTCATACAGACGGCAGTCCGCCCGGACATAAATAGGGTTGACGATGATGTCGCGGATACGGCTGCGGGAAAAGGGAGTTCCATCCCGTTTTCTGATCTGGCGCTCATCCAGCCAGAGAACGATATCGCCCAACGAAATCTGAGGCTGGGCATACAATGAAAAAACCTGCTGCAAAATCTCCGCCTCATCGGGAACAGGGACATACATTTTGGTGCGTATGCCGTCAACGGCGGTTTCCCTGAGTGCAAAGCCATAGGGTACCTTCCCGCCCATATAGAAGCCCCGCCTGCTGCGGGAATGGTAAGCATCGATAACGCGCTGCTGGATGGTCTCCCGTTCCAGCTGGGCGAAAACCATGACAATCATCAGCATGGCCTTGCCGATGGGGGTGTCCGTATCGAATTTTTCCATCGTGCTGACAAAACCGACGCCATGCTTTTGAAACCGGTCGATGACATTGGCAAAATCCAGCACAGAGCGGCTGATGCGATCTAACCGGTAAACGATGACACGCCGGATCTTCCCGGCCTCAATGTCAGACATCAGCTCCCGAAAGGCGGGACGGTCGGTGTTCTTCCCGCTGTAGCCCCTGTCTGTATATAGCTTTATCTCCTCCCCCACTGTCTCCCTTTTGCAGAACTCCGCCTGGCTCTCCACCGATATGCTGTCCGCCCGGTCTGCCGACTGGCGGGTATAGATTGCATCCAATAAATCCATCTGCTGTTCCCCTTTCCCGCAAAAAAAGCGGAGCTGCGCCCTTTCCTGAAAAGGGCGCAGCTCCGGGTGTGCAGGGCCTAATTCGGCGTATATTTACAGAAGACATCATAGAGGCGCTCTTCAATCTCCTTTTTAACCTTTTCCCGCTTTTCCTGCGGATAGACCAGCGTCAGGTTCTCAACCAGAATATACCGGTCACGATAGCGTTGCCTGAAAGTCTCTGTATCATATGTCGCCGCCATAGCTGCCCGCCTTCTTAATAATATGTATGATAGGGGTTTGTTTCTGCCATTTCCTTTTTTAGCTCTCCGCTTTCCCTATCAAAATATTCAGGGATTCCTGTCCGATATGCTGTATAGGCGCCCATGATAGAAAAAAGCGGGCAGGAACTTCCGGGCATTCGGCGTATGAGGCAGGCATTTCCCCAAAAGGCGGCGCACTGCGATATAACGGATGGCCTGGAAAGATGTTTTTATCGGCAGGCAAACTTACCGGCGGATTCCCCCATCATCCTTTAAGTTTTTATAAATGGCAGGAAAGCATCAGGGCAAACAGCAAAGGCAGCCCTCCCGCAGGCGGGAAGGCTGCCTTTGCTTTAAACACATTATAAAAAACGGTCAGCGATATGCGGGGTTATCCCAGCTGAGGGCCGGCGGGAACGAGCGCCTTGCCGGCGGGATTGCCCTCATATTTGGAGAAGTTCTTAATAAAGCGCTGGGCAAGATCTTTGGCCTTTTCTTCCCACTGGGCAGCGTCCGCATAGGTATCCCGGGGATCCAGAATAGCAGGGTCGACGCCGGGCAGAGCGGTGGGAACCTCAAGGTTGAAGTAGGGGATCTTTTTGGTGGGCGCTTCCAGAATGGCGCCGGAGAGTATCGCATCAATAATGCCGCGGGTGTCCTTAATCGAAATGCGCTTGCCGGTGCCGTTCCAGCCGGTATTCACCAGATAGGCTTTCGCGCCGCTCTTCTGCATGCGCTTGACCAGCTCTTCTGCATATTTGGTGGGATGCAGCTCCAAGAAAGCCTGGCCGAAGCAGGCGGAGAAGGTGGGAGTCGGCTCGGTGATGCCGCGCTCGGTGCCGGCCAGCTTTGCCGTAAAGCCGGAGAGGAAATAGTACTGGGTCTGCTCCGGGGTGAGAACCGAGACGGGGGGCAGAACGCCAAAGGCATCCGCCGAAAGGAAGATAACGTTTTTGGCATCCGGAGCGGCCGAAACCGGGCGGACGATCTTCTCGATGTGGTCAATCGGATAGGAGACGCGGGTATTTTCGGTAACGCTCTTGTCGGCAAAATCAATCTTGCCGTTTTCATCCAGCGTCACATTCTCGAGCAGGGCGTTGCGGCGGATGGCATTGTAGATATCCGGCTCAGAGTCCTTGTCCAGGTTAATGACCTTGGCATAGCAGCCGCCCTCAAAGTTAAAGACGCCGTTGTCATCCCAGCCGTGCTCGTCATCGCCGATGAGCAGGCGCTTCGGATCGGTAGAAAGGGTGGTCTTGCCCGTTCCGGAGAGCCCGAAGAAGATGGCCGTATTCTCTCCGTTCATGTCGGTGTTGGCAGAGCAGTGCATCGATGCGATCCCCTTGAGGGGGAGATAGTAGTTCATCATCGAGAACATGCCCTTTTTCATCTCGCCGCCATACCAGGTGTTCACAATGACCTGTTCCCGGCTGGTGATATTAAACATGGCCGCCGTTTCAGAGTTGAGGCCCAGCTCCCTGTAGTTTTCTACCCTGGCCTTGGAAGCATTGTAAACGACAAAATCAGGCTCGAAAGCCTCCAGCTCCGCTTCAGTGGGGCGGATAAACATGTTCTTCACAAAGTGGGCCTGCCAGGCTACCTCCATAATGAAACGGATGGCCATGCGGGTATCGGCGTTCGTGCCGCAGAAAGCATCCACGACAAAAAGGCGCTTGCCGGAAAGCTCCTTAAGGGCGATCTCCTTGACCGCATGCCAGGTTTTTTCGCTGGCGGGGTGGTTGTCATTCTTATACTCATCGGTAGTCCACCAGATGGTATCCTTCGAGTTTTCAT
The DNA here is from genome assembly GCA_022792175.1 of Provencibacterium sp. Taxonomy (GTDB): domain Bacteria; phylum Bacillota; class Clostridia; order Oscillospirales; family Ruminococcaceae; genus Harryflintia. The sequence continues at coordinate 11,788 of JAAWAN010000025.1, read as the reverse complement.
CCATCACGATGAACTTGTCCTTGGGAGAGCGGCCGGTGTAGATGCCGGTCATAACATTGACCGCACCCAGCTCGCTGAGCTGCCCGCGCTCATAGCCGGTAAGCTCAGGCTTGATCTCTTCTTCATACAGCTGCTCAAAAGAGGGGTTATAAACGATTTCCGTGGTACCGGTGATGCCATACTGGGTTAAATCGATGTTTTTCATCTGTTCCATCCACTTCTTTCCCGTTTTTTAGGTTTTGTGCCCATATCCGTTGCCGGATAAAAGCACATATCCTCTATATATTACAATATAATATATTTTTCCGCAAAAGACTATTGATGTTTTATCAGAATCTTACAAGGAATTTGTCCAAATTTCGTATCTTTTTCATTTATGCCTTCAGGAAGAAAAAATCAGCAGTCCGGAAAACGATGAAAATCCCTGGATAAATACAGGCCAAGGCCTTCTATTAAAGGGAAAGTTCTGTGAAGAAAAGCCGAAATGATGAGGATCCTGCAAACGCGCTGCACTCTATGTCCCCTTCCTCTTTGAGCCGCGCCGGAGAAATAACTGCCTGACCGGCAGAATCATCCGCCTGCAGAGGCAGGCGCTAAAACGGGACAGGGCTATAAAATTCAGGGACCCCAAAAACAGGCCGTCAGCGCCTCCCTTTTTCCATTCTACCCTGTTTGCTTCGGTGAAGCACTGCGCATCTCTCAGGACCATCTGGATGCACAAAACTTCTACGCCTTTAACCCCGCCTTTGATGTGCGCTTCCCGCAGCCCCGAAAGAATATGCCCTGCACCGGCGCTTAAAGGGCCATATACCCGCTTTTTAAACGGAATAAGCAAAGGGCCGCCCGCAAAAATGCAAAGTATTTTTGCGGGCGGCCCTTTAAAGCTTCTTTTTTGGAAGTTCAGGCGGGACGGCGCCCGCCGCAGTCCTGCGGCTTCAGGGCACAGCTTCTGAGCTCCCCGGCAATAAACCGGAGCGGGGCGCCGAAATCTCCGAGCAGTCCGGCCTGCTCGCTCATCCTTTCATATATGTCCCCCAAAATTTTCGCAATCTCTTTTGCATCCGTCTCCCCGGCCGGTGCCTGCCCCGCCAGACGAATCGCCCCGTCCAACTCCTCACAAAGGGCTGCGAGTGCTGCCCTCTGCTGTTCATTCAGAATGCTTCCCAGTTTTTGAAGCTCTCCCCGAAGATAGAAGAGCAAAACATTCCCTTGAAAGGCCAGGTCGCCGTACTGCTTGCCGGTCATCTGTCCAAAGGCGGCATCCTCCTGCGACCCGGCCGATAGCTGAACGGCGCCGTCCGGCAAATCGTTAAAAAATTCCAGCGCCCGGGCAAGCCGCTGCTTAAAAACCGCGATACCACTGAAAAGCAGCCGGCGCTCCGGAGCGCGCAGGCTATCCCTCTCGGCGGCCATTAAAATAATATCCAGCCGCAGCAGGCCGTTTTCCAGCTGGCAAGCGCTCAGCTGGAAAACGGCGTATGGGAAAGCTCGTCCGCAATGGCCAAAATCTCCAGCGTGATATAACCATAAGGCAAATCGGGGCGCGCCTTCAGGGGCCTCGCCGCCTCAAAGCCCGCTTGCGCCGTCTCCTCCATAAGCTGTTTTGCCTGTGTTTTCATATCCTGAAAGATGCTTATTGCCAGCTCCTGTAAAAATCCCGCAATTCTTTCCGCCTTTATCCGGGCGTTCCGGGCCAGGAGCGCATACCGTTCGCATACCGGCTGCAGGGCGGCGCGGTGCTCCGGCTTTGCCCGAGCTATCATCAGTCCGGCCTGAAAGGCGCTCACGCTCGATTGAAAGGCGGCATCCTCAATCGCCTTTATCAGCATGAACCGCGCGGAGATGCCGTCCGGACGCTGCATCGCCTCGGTAATGCGCCAAAGGGTCTGCGCCAGCCTCCCAGCCATGGCGTCCGTTCTGTTGGCGGCAGCCTCCCAGAGCGGCGCATACAGTGCCCAGGCCTGCGGCTCTATCCCCTGCCCCTTTCGCAGACAGGCGGCCGTCTCCTTCGCCTGCACAATCAGCCCGTTTAATTCCCGGATAATTTCATCGGTATTTTTTCCATAAAGCATGCTTTCTCTCTCCTTTTGCAGCTTTGGGGAGGCGGCAGAACGGGAATATCTCCGGTATTCCATGGGGGTGACTCCCATGAGGGCTTTAAAACTGCGCGTAAACCCCTCATGGGTATCGTAGCCATACTGCAGGGCAATTTCCAGTACGGTGGCATCCGTTTCGGCGAGCGCCTGCGCCGCCAGCGACAGACGGCGCCTGGCTACATATTTCATCACACTGTCTCCCACCGCATCGCGAAAGACGCGCTGATAATGGAATCTGGAAAGGTGCATTTCCCGTGCGAGCACCTCCACCGTCAGCTTTTCCGAAATCCTTTCCTCAATCAGCTTCAGTGAACGAAATACCGGATTTTGCCTCTCCATCCTCTCCCTCCTTTTTTCAGTCCATAGCTTCAGGATAGCGCATCCCGCCCTCCTTTTCTTGATGCAAAGTGCTGATTTTATCATAGCCCCCCGACAAAAGCCGGAGGGTTCTACATGGACGGGCAAAGCCCTTTAGCAACTAGCAGCACGCGTCACGCCGCGTTGGTACGGCCTGCCAATTGCGAGAGATGATTACCTGCTTGATTTTCTTCCAGTTGCAAAGCGTTCTCAGAATTTCTCTGATTTTCCGGCGCTTTTCCCCATAGAATACTTTCCTCCGATATTTGGGAGCGAACACAATATCGGCCTGTGCAAAAGGGAAAACACATCCAATAAGCAAAAGAGAAGAACAAATTTGGAGCTCTTCGCACGGCCCCAGGGTTTTTTATGATGCGCACATTGCGAACGCAGGGTGTATCGCCTGTATCGATCGGGATGGGTGGATAGATATCAAAGCAGAGTATACCCGATAACCTCCGGCAAACCGGCATAAGGCCGCTCTTCCATCGATTGGTTGCGAAGCCTCTTCAATGTATGAACTGCCGCATGCCGGGCATACCGGCAAAGATCGCATCAGGGGGAACCCGCGAAAGCCGCCGCTGCCGGATATATCCAGATTACCCGAATAACCGGGCGGCTTTCGCCATAGAAAAGATTCAGGAGAGCTGCAAACACTGCCTGCAGAAAGAGAGCCTTTCGCAGGAGAGAAAGGGGGAAGTATGATGGAGGAAATTATGAGCTATGTGAAGCCCGAGCTGCTGGTACTCATCCCGGTGCTCTATTTCATCGGTATGGGGCTGAAAAAAATCCAGACGGTGGCAGACAAATATATCCCGCTGCTGCTCGGCAGCGCAGGCGTTCTGCTGGCGCTTTTGTGGGTGCTGGCAGGCTCGAAGCTGGCCGGTATACAGGATATTCTGCGGGCGGCCTTCGCGGCCATCACGCAGGGGATTCTCTGCGCCGGCTGCTCGGTATATATCCACCAGCTTGGCAAACAGCACGGAAAGGGTGATTGAGAGTTGCTTAAGGGGATCGACGCTTCTCACCACAACGGCGCCGTCGACTGGAAGAAGGTAAAGGCAGCCGGGGTGGAGTTCGCCATGCTGCGCGCCGGCTTCGGCTGGGATAATGACAGCCAGATTGACCGGCAGCTGCAGAATAATATTCAGGGCTGCGAAGCTGCGGGACTGCCCTATGGGCTTTACCACTATTCCTATGCGCAGAACCCTGCGGATGCAAAACGGGAGGCAGCCTTCTTCCTGCGGGTTATCCGGGATGCAAAGCCGCTTTACCCGGTAGCTTTCGATTTTGAGGAAAAGGCGCAGCTGGCTCTCCCGCCTGAAACGCAGCTCGCCATTATCGAGGCTTTTCTCGGTGAAATCAAAGCGGCGGGCTACTATGGCATACTGTATATGTCGGCATCTTCGCTGGAGAATCTTAACCGGTATGCCCGGGAGCGTATAGGCCGCTTTGACTGCTGGGTGGCGCATATTGACACCGATAAGCCCGCCTTTTCGGGGGACTATGGCATCTGGCAGTATTCCTGGAAGGGAAAGATAGACGGGATACAGGGCAATGTCGATTTGGATTATGCCTACAGGGACTATCCGGCACTCATTAAAGAGGCCGGATTAAATGGATGGGAGGCAAAAAAGCCTGTCCCCGAAACGGTACCGAAGGCGCAGTATGATGCGCTGGCGGCCAAAGTGGCCGAGCTGGCAGAAGAGATGGAGGCGCTGATAAAAAAACTGAAATTGACCATATAGAAAAGGCGCGTTGCAAAATGGACGTTTTGCAACGCGCCCTTTCGAAAAAAACGGACGCTGCGCCAGGAAAGTGCCCTATGCCTTTGCGGCCTTTTTCAGCTGCAGAATGTGCGCGCAGCACTGCAGCGTGCCGGGACGGTGAGAGGTCATCAGCAGCATGCGCCGCTGCTTCTGCCGCTGCAGCTCCTCGCAGAGCAGCCGCTGCTTTTCGCCATCCAGAGCGGCAAACGGTTCATCGAGAATAATCAGCGGGAAAGCGCTTAGCAGTGCGCGGGCGTTGGAAATGGCCTGCCGCTGCCCGCCGGAAATTTCTCCCGCAGAAATGAGGGTATCTATCCCATCCGGAAGGGCGCTTATCCAATCCTTAAAGCCCAGCTGTTCCAGCATTTCCAGGCAGTCCTTTCGGGAGATGCGGCCATCGCCCAGGGCAATGTTTTCATAAATGCTCAGGCGGAAAACCTGCTTTTCCCCAGCGGCAGCCGCCGCCAGCCCGGACAGGCTTTCCAGCGGCTGCCCGTCTGCCCGGTATTCGGCATCCGCACTGCGGTAGAGGCCGCAGAGCACCTTGATGAGCGTTGTTTTTCCGCAGCCGCTCTCCCCGGCGATTCCCTCTATCTGGCCGCGGGCAAGCTTCAGCGAAAGCTTCTGCAGGATGGGGGGCGTACCCTTTTCATAGCCAAAGCTCAGGTTGTTGACCGAGACCGCCTGCGGTGCTTCGCTGCGATAGGCGGGCGCTTCCCGCGGCTCTTCGGCCGGCAGGTGCAGAATGCTGTAAACGCGCTCCCAGGCCGCCCCGCTGGAGACGATTCTGCCCATCCAGCGGAAGACGACCTCAACCGGAACGAGAATCTGCTTGATGAGGTAAATATAGGCGACTGCCGCGCCCACCGAGAGCTGCCCGGCTATCCCCTGATAGCCCAGAAAGAGCATGGCCCCGAACAAGGTCATGTGGTTGACCGTATTATAGAGCGAAAGACGTCCGGCGTCAACCGCCTCGGCCCGGTAGAGGTGTCCGTTCAGCTCCTGACGCCGGACACAAAACCGCTGCAGAATATAAGTCTTTGCCCAGGCGGTTTTAATGGTTTCCATGCCGGAACAGGCATTTTCCACCTGGGAGCTGAGCGCGCCGAGTGCGCTTCTGGAGGCGCGCAGATGGGAGCGCAGGCGGGAAAGGATCAGCTGGTTAACCCCGGTGCTTACCAGAATAACGGCAGTAACGGCCGCCGTCAGCGGCAGGCTGATAGAGGCCATATAGGCGACCGAAAAGAAAAACAGAAAGAGATTGTTCATAATGCGGGAGGAGAGGTTATAGAGGAGATTGGCGGCTTCGGCTGCATCGTTTCGGAGAATCGACTGCAGATCGCCGGTCCGAAAGCCTTCAAAGCGCAAAAAAGGAATTTTTTGGAGATGCTCGGCGAGCAGCAGCCGGGTTTCCATCGTGAGCCTTTCGGCGATATACCGTGCGCCGATGGCGCCGGTCCAGCGAAAGAGATAGGCGGAAAACATGACGGCGGCTCCGACGGTTACCGTTTTCCAGAAGGCTGCGGGGGAAGCGCCAAAGGAAGAAAGGCTGTCCACAATTTTTTGAATATAGGAGGCGCCGGCAGCGCGTGTGCAGCCGGCAAGCAGATTGGAAAGGGTGATAAACAACAGCCAGAAGGGATGCTTCCTTATAAAACGGACTAAAATCGGATTTTTCTTCATACGCGGCACACCTCCTGCAGCACCTTTCCATCTTCCACCGTCAGCACCCGGCTGAAAGGGAAATCAAGCGCATCGTGACTGACGAGGATAACGGTGCAGCCGGCAAAGGCAGTTTTCAGCAGCCCGAGGATGTGGGCAGCGTTTTGCGCATCAATATTGGCAAAAATCTCATCCCCGAGAATCAGCGGGCGGCTGCTCCGATAGAGCGCGCGCCCGATATTCAGCCGCTGGCGTTCGCCCTGGGAGAGGGAGAGCGGATCATTTTCCCCTATGGACGCAAGCCTCAGCTCCTCCAAAACCCGGTCTGCGCGCCCGCGGTCATACTCCCGGCTCAGCGCGAGGTTCTCCCTGACGCCATCTGAAAACAGAACGCTCTCCTGCGAAATATAGCTGTAGACCTGAGAGAGGCTCTGCAGATGGATGGCACCCATATTCTGTTCCCCGAATTCGATAGAGCCGGCATCCGGACGGTAAAGCCCGGCGAGCAGCTTTAAAAGGGTGGATTTCCCCTGACCGTTTGGCCCCCGCAGCAGCACCTTTTCTCCGGGGAGAATGGTAAAGCTGACGTTTTCCAGAACCGGATGCTCGGTATATCCAAAGCGGACGCCGCTTACCCGGATAGAGAACGGACTGTCGGGAAGCGCCGCCTGCCGCCCATCCTCCAGCTGGGAGGTGTTCAGCAGCTCTTCGACCGATTCGATCTGTGCCAGCGCCTCCGCCCGGCTGCTCTGCGCATGGGTAAGTAAGTCCAGCCCCTTCATGAGCACATCGAACGCAAAGGTGAAGGCAATGAGAACGCCCGCCGTTGTCATGCCCTGATAGATGAAACAGGCGCCCAGCCCATAGATGACGAAAAACTCCAGCAGCTTTACAAAGGCCCAGGTCCCATCCGAAAGAAAGTTGGAGAGATAGTTGCGCTTCATGTTGGCCACAAGCAGCGTCTGCTCTCTCTGGCGAAGCTTTTTAGCAAAAAAGCCTTTGAAATCGAACAGGCGTACGGTCATCATATTGGAAAGCCAGTCGGTCAGAAAGGAAGAGGTCTCTTTTTCGGCAGAAACCGCCCGCCTGCCGAACTGCTTCTGCTTTTTAAAGGCCAGCCGGGCGAGCAGGCGCAAAAAAATCATGCCGCAGAGCAGAATGCCGGCGATTTTCCACTCCAGCCAAAGCATATAGGCAGTGACAAGCAAAACGGTGCAAAAGCCCTTGGCCGCATCCACCAGACACTCAAGCGAATGGGTGACGCTTCCGCTGGCGTTATTGATCACCACCGTCATCACCCTGCCGGCGCTTAAGCGGTCGAGCTGGATTTTTTTGGTGGAAACAAGGCGGTCCATCAGCCGGGCCTGCAGCTGAAGCGTCCCTCTGTTCTGCAGCCGGACAAGGCAGAGCTTATCTGCCGCTTCAAAGGCGACGAGCAGCAGCGCCGCGATGACCCCGCCTATCCCCGCCATCTTCAGCAGAGAAAGGTCGGCGGACTGGATGGAATCCACCCCCATCTTTAAAATCTGGGAGAGCGAGATGGTCAGCGCCGAAATGGTCATCTGCAAAATGGCCAGCGCGGCAACCGATCGCCTGCGGATATGGCAGTCCCCCAGAAATGCGAAAAGCCTTTTCATTTCCTTCCTCCTTCATCTGTTTAAGTATAAGAAAAGCAACCGCCGTTTTTTTACCAGATTAGGCAAAAAAATCGCCTGATTTTTAGACAATATAGTAAAAACGGGAACAGATTTTATATAACCTGTCCCCGTTGATAAACCTATACTACCGGCAACGTAAGAGAGAATATCCCTTTTGCAAAAAAGCAAGGAAAAGCGGCCTGCCGGTTTCAGGCCTTCTGCGCCTGCCTTTTCTCCGGCGCGTAGCCTGCTTTGACAATCTGGCGGCGCAGCCACCCACCCTGCAGATAGTAAATAACGAAAATAACCGAGGTCACGCTCCAGGTGATAGGATAGCTGAGAATGACCGTGCGTATCTCCGGCCAGACCGGAACGGCAAAGGTAATCCAAGCCACCCGCAGCACGCAGACGCCCAGGCAGGTGATAATCATCGGTATCAGCGCATCGCCCGTTCCGCGCACGGCGCCTGCGAGAATTTCAATCATCACATAGGTAAAATAAGTAGGAACCAGTGTACGCAGAATCAGCATTCCCTGTTCGATAACCACCTGGTCGCTGGTAAAGAGCAGGTAGATATAAGGGCCGAAAAAGTAGAGAAGAATGCTCAGCAGAATGGTGGTGCCCATCGCCATCCCGGCAGAAACCCGCACGCTTTTGCGGATGCGTGCATACGACTGCGCGCCGAAATTCTGGCCGACGAAGGTAGTGGCTGCAACACCGAAGGCGCTCATAATCATCCAGAAAAAGCCGTCAATCTTGCCGTAGGCTGTCCATGCGGCCATAATGTCGGTGCCGAAAGCATTGACCCCTGACTGGATAACCACATTGGAAATGCCATACATGACCGACTGCAGCCCGGCAGGCAGGCCGATACGGATGACCTTTTGCAGAAGGTCCCTGTGAAAACGAAGGAGACGGGGATCAAAGTGGTAGGAGCGCTCGGTCTTCATCAGCGCCAGAACAACCAGCCCCGCGCTGACAGCCTGGGAAATCAGCGTCGCCACTGCCACCCCCAGAACTCCCCAGCGGAAAACCACCACAAAAAGCAGGTCCAGTAGCAGGTTGACCATGCAGCAGACAATCAGGAAATAGAGCGGCCGCCGGGAATCCCCGACCGCGCGCAGAATGCCTGAACCCATATTATAGATAAGCGGGAAGATGATGCCGGAAAAATAGACACGCAGATAGGTCATTGCCCCGCTCATGATATTTTCCGGCGTATCCATGGCACGCAGCGCCCATCCGCTGCAGAGGTGCCCGACCAGCGTAAAAATGACCCCGGCCGCCAGACACAGGGCAATGGCGCTGTGTACCGTCCGGCTGACCTCTTCCTCCTTCTGCCCTCCATAAAACTGGGAGATAATAACCGTGGCGCCGGAGGAAAGGCCGGTAAAAAAGCCGACCAGCAGATTGATAAGCGTACCGGTCGCCCCGCCGACGGCGGCAAGCGCCTCCTTGCCGACAAACCGGCCGACGACAACAGCATCCACCGTATTATAGAGCTGCTGGAAAAAGGTGCCGAAAAGGATAGGGAAAAAGAAGATGAGCAGCTGTTTCCAGATAATGCCCTCTGTAATTCCGTTTTTTTCCTGTCTGAGCCGCGAAAGCATACCTGCATCCCTTTCTCCGCAAAAAAGCGGAATCAGATTGAAAACACCGGCAGCAAAATAGCAAAGATCTGGCTGCATGCTACTACCTAGAATAGCACAGCCGGCTTTCTTTGTCTATGGAAATGTAAAAAAACAGCAGCCCCTTTGTCCGATAAAGTCAGAGCCCTCATAAAGCAGCTGTTTTTTATCATGAGACAATCTGCCTCTGTCATACCCATTGCCTTGGAACTGGATGCCGGGAGACGGCACCGGAGGATAAATCCGCCAAAGAACGTTTGGCAGGAAACGGAGGCTTTTTTATGACAGAGAAGGATCCCTTTCCTTCCCCGGAGGAGGTTTCATTTTATTTGATGAACCGCAGGCAGCGCACCGCTATTCCTATAGACTGCCTGCCGGAAACGGAATGGAAAAAGCTGCGGGGAGAGATACTGCTGAATATCGGCAGGGGACTTTCCCGGCTCTACCTAGAGCGAAAGGCACGGAAAAAGTAGCCCGGTTGCAACCGCCCGCCCCCTGTGTTATAATGAAAAACATGGATACGAAAGATAAAATCAACAAGCTGCTGGCTCTTTCGCAGAGCCCGAATGAGCATGAGGCCCGGCAGGCCCTGCTTAAAGCCAGAGAGCTGATGAGCGAACACGGCCTTTCGATGCAGGATCTCATGGCGGAGGATGTTCAGGTGATTCACCATGAAACCCCGTTCACCTATTCCAGGCGCCGCAATGTCTGGATGCTGCAGCTGGCAGGCGTGATTGCGGAAAACTACTGCTGCCGGGCCTTCTGCCGCCGGCGCAGCCGGCAGCAGACGCGCACCGTCTGCCTGGCCGGATTTCCGGATGATGTTTCGCTTTGCGAAAAGACGCTTCGCTATGCGCTCGAGTGCATAAACGCCTGGAGCCGGCGGATGATGCGCCTCAACCAGCGGCTCTATTCCGCCGAGGAGATGGGCTGCCTCCGCGACAGCTATGCCAAAGGGTATATAGCCGGGCTCTATACCGCCTGGCACCGCAGGAGCGGCAATCCTGAAAACAAATGGGCGCTCGTCGCGGCGGCCTCCCATGCGGTGGATGAGAGTGTTGCTGGCCTCAAAGTCGAACGGATATCCTCCGGCGGGAGCATCATCCGTTCCATCTATAATATCGGCTTTAGCGATGGGCTGCATTTTTGTATGGCCGATAAGCTGGAGCCTAAAAAGTAGGGATATTTCCCTTCCCTTCACAGGTAATTCTTTCCCGGCATAGCATGGAAAGGCAAATACTGTGAAAGGAAGGGTAAAAATATGCCTACTGTTTTTTTAAGTCCCTCAACGCAGGAATATAATCACTATATCACCGGAGGAACGGAAGAGGAGGTCATGAACCAGCTCGCCGATGCCATGCTGCCCTATCTGCGTTCAAGCGGGATACAGATGGCGCGCAACTCGCCGGAAGGAAATGTCCTTCAATCTATCGAGCAGTCCAACTCCGGAAACTACGATCTGCACATAGCGCTGCACTCCAATGCCTCTCCGGAGAATATTGCGGGTCAGCTGCAGGGGCCGGATATCTACTACCGGCAGGGCAACTGGCGCAGCCGGCGGTTCGCAGACATTCTGGCGCAGAATTTTAAAAGCATCTATCCCTACCCCTGGATGGTGGATATACGCGCCTCCACCCAGCTGGCAGAGGTGCTGCGCACCATTGCCCCGGCCGTACTTATTGAGGTTGCCTACCACGATAACCTGGAGGATGCCCAGTGGATTCAGGAGAATATCGACCTCATCGCCCAAACGATTGTCCGCTCGGTGACCGAGTATTTCGGCATTCCCTTTGTAGAGGCGCAGCCGGAGCGTGCGGGGCGGGTAGCGACCGGGGGAAGCAACCTTCTGCTGCGCTCCCGTCCCAATACCGGCGCCCCGGTGCTGGCACGCATGCCGGATGGCTCGCCGGTGATGGTACTGGGCATTCTTCCCAATGGCTGGTATGTCACCCGCTATGGCGGAAATGTCGGCTATGCCAGCGGCAACTACATTCATTTGAATGAATGAAGGCCAAAAAGGTCTGGTTGCAAAGCTGGACAATAACCCGAAAAACGGACAGTGAAAAAAGAGGCCTCCTGTTGTAGAATAAAAGCTACGACAGGAGGCCATCTATATGCGCAGAACATTATACAAAAGTGAAGCCGTTAAGCGGGGAAGTATTCCGGCGGAAAGCGGCGGGAGAAACGGACCGGGAAATAGCGGAAAGCTATGGCCTGACGCTCAAGCAGATCAAAAAGCTCATCACACGGCAGAATAACAAAGCCCAAAGGATAGCAGACGGTTATGTTCCCCGAGCGAAGGGACACCCCCGCAAGAACCCGGCAAAGGAAGAAACACAGCGCAGCAACGAGCTGGCGGAACTGCGTATGCAGGTGGAGCTGCTGCGAAATTTTCTGTCTGAAGCTGGAAGGAGGTGAAGCTGAAGTATCGAGTCATGGAACGGTTTCGCAACAAATACAGCATAGCTGCCATGTGCCTTGTATTCGAGGTATCCCGCAGTGGTTATATGATTCCATTTTGCAGCAGCCCTTTTGAAAAAGCCGCTTTTGACTCCACCAGAGTCAAATTTCGCCCGCAGTTCGCGGGCGAAACCGTCCTTTTTCCGGTTTCTGCAAACCGGAAAAATATTTTGCAATGC
>JAAWAN010000024.1 GCA_022792175.1 Provencibacterium sp. | reverse complement strand
TCGTTGACGACGCACATCATCTCTTCGCAGTAGGCGCAGACCTTGCGGATGACCCCATCGCCCGCGGGCTGGCCCTCAACCTGCTGCAAAAAAACCCAGCGCTGGCCTTTTTCAGGTGTGCTCATTTTTAAACCATCCTCTCCTTTTGGTGTTGAAAGATTCTCCCGCCTTTAAAAGGGCGGGAGAGAAAGTGCTGACAAAATATCCTGCCGGTTTTCGGGAAAATTCTTCGGACGGCCAAAAAGGTAATCCCCATTTCCCCTTTTCCCGTTTTGCAGCAACCGGGAAAAGCGCGGTTTTGCCCGCAGGGGCGGGCAAATTTGACTCCGATGGAGTCAAAAGCGGTTTTCCCTAAGACCCTTCAATCATGCCTTGCATGATTGAAGGGTCTTTTCTACCTGCCTGCAGACGGCGCGCAGTCCGCCCTCCTCAAAGGGGCTGGGAAGCCCGGCCTCCGCTAACAGCTCGGTGAAGGTTTTGGTCCCGCCCGCATGGGTAAAGCGCAGATAGCGGGAGAAGGCATTTTCCCAATCCTGCTGCGACTGGCTCCAGAAGCAGAGGGCAGCCGTCTGCGCCAGGCAGTAGTCGATATAGTAGAGCGGCGCGGAATAAATGTGATGCTGGCGCTGGTAGCCGCCATCCTCAAAAAACGGCACCCCATCAAAGCAAATCCAGGGGCGGTATTTCTTTTCGAGCTTCGCCCAAACTCCCTTGCGCTCTTTGGGCGTCAGCGTCGGATTTTCATAGACAGTCTCCTGAAATTCGTCCACCATGCAGCCATAGGGGATGAAGCAGAGGGCATCCTCCAGCTGGTAGCGCAGGAATTTCTGCGTATCCGGCCCGAAAAAGTCCGCTGCAAAGCGCGCGCAGAACAGCTCCATGCTCATTGAATGGGTTTCGCAGGTCTCCATCGTCGCATCGGCATATTCCATAAAGCGCATATCCCGCGCCAGAAAGCTCTGCAGCGCATGCCCGCCCTCATGGGTTAAAACGGCGACATCCCCCGCCGTACCGTTAAAGTTGGCGAAGATGAAGGGGCTCTTGTAGAGCGGCAGACTGGTGCAGTAGCCGCCCGTCTGCTTGCCCTTGCGGCTTTTTAAGTCGAACAGGCTGTTTTCCTCCATATAGTCGAAAAACCGGCCTGTCTCCTCCCCCATGCGGTGGTAGATCCCCCGCGCGGCGGCAATGATTTCCGTCTCCCCGCCCGCGGGTTTGGGGTTCCCATCCGGAAAGGCGTTGCCGTTATCATAGTACATGGTTTTTTCTATGCCGAGCCGCGCGGCCTGCGCAGCCTTAATGCGCGCGGCAGCGGGCACCACCTCGCGCACCACCTGTTCGCGAAAGCGCTTTACCTCTTCCGGCCCATAGCAGTTGCGGCCCATGCGGTCATAGCCGAGCCGGACATAGTTTTCATAGCCGAGCACCTTTGCCTGCCGGTCGCGGTTATGGACCAGCTCATCATACATCCGGTCGAGCTCTTCTGCGTTCGCCGCAAAAAAGCCGGCCGTCGCCTCCCAGGCGGCCCTGCGGGTTTCCCGGTCGGGCGAGGTCTGGAAGGACTGGATTTCCGAGAGATTATATTCCCCGCCCCGGAAGGAGATGCTCGCCGAAGCGAGCAGCTTTTCATAGGCGGTGCAGACCTCATTATCCCGCTGCTGGAGCGGCACGCTCTCCTCAGAGGAGGTGCGCAGCTCGATTTCGATATTTTTAAAGAGCAGCGGGCCGGTCGTTTTTTCCAGCTCACTGCGCAGCGGGTGGCCGGCCAGCGCGCGCTTGAAGGCCTTCTGCGCCTCGGCAAAGATGGGGCCGCGCTCATCGAAAAAGGACATTTCGCCTTCATAGAAGGCATCGGTGGTGTCCACCGAATGGCGGATATAGGCGAGGGACTCCATGGTGCGGTATTCCTGCGCCAGCTGCTCGTGTTCATCGAGAAGGGCCAAAAGCTCTTTGGCACCGGTGCAGCCGGGGGCCTCTTCAGCCATCTGCAGGTAGCGCTGCTCCATTTTTTCATCGTCCGGGCGGTGATAGGGCATCTCTGTAAATTTCAATCTGGATTCTCCTTTTTTGCCGCATTGGGGGAAAAGGCTGAATGCCTTCTCAGATTCTGCGGCCGATAAAATCTAAAATTTCCTCATGCAGCCGGCCGCTCCAGAAGGAGCTCTCGTGCGGCGCACCGTCGATGCAGATCATCTCGGCATCAATGCCGCCCTCAATGAGCGCCTGATAGAGGAGCGTTCCCTGCTCATAGGGAACCACCGGGTCGGCGTCTCCATGGATGACCAGGCTGGGAACGCATTTTTTATTTTTTTTAAAGACCTGCAGCGGGCTCATATCTTCCAAAAGCGCCATCTTTTCCGCCTGGGAGCCGCCGCCGAAAAAGCGCTCGAGCGAGTCATCCCCCTCGGGAATGCCTTTCATCATCCCGGCAAGGTCGGTGGGGCCGAAGCACTCGATGCAGAGCTGCACCGCATCGGAAAACTCCGCATATTCGCCTGTTTTGTAGCGCGCCTCATCCCCCGTCATGGCGACGAGCAGCGCCGTGTTGCCGCCACTCGAGGTGCCGAAAAAGCAGACCCGCCCGGGGTCAATCGAGTATTCGGCGGCATGCGCCCGCAGAAAGCGGATGGCCGTTTTGGCATCCTGCAAAAAGGCGGGGGCGGGGTGTCCCTCCCGGAAGCTGCGGTGGGTGATAGTAGCGACCACATAGCCGCTTCTCGCATACTCGGCCAGCTGGGGGAGTTCAAAATAGGGATTCGGGGTCGTCCACCCGCTGCCCTGCAAAAAGACAATGAGCGGGAAGCGGCGCTCGCTCTTTTCCTCTCCCCCCTCCCAGGGGCGCAGCAGCTGCAACTTGAGTTCGCTGCCGGTTGCAGTGGAAAAGACCACATCCGGAACCATGAGTGCCAGCCCCCTCAGCTTCGGGTTGCGGGGGAGGTGGCGGATAAAGCCTTCTTTCATTGAGAGAACCCTTCCTTTCACTGGAAATTTCAGCCGGTTTCATCTTCTCCTTCGATTATACCCCACAGGGAGAAAAAGTCAACAAAATCAGGCATGGACAGCGTGGAAAAGGCATGCTACAATGACAGAAGAACCCCCTTTGGGGCTGCCGGGTGAAAGCGGGCGGCATGCCCGAATGGTGACGGAAAGGAAGGAGCTGTTCAAATGGAAAAAGCATCGGTTTTGCAGCTGGATAAAATGACGCTGGGCGTCTGCTACTATCCCGAGCACTGGAAGGAGGAGCTCTGGGAGCAGGACCTTGCCCGCATGCTTCAAAGCGGGCTGCGGGTCATCCGCATTGCGGAGTTTGCCTGGAACTTTTTTGAGCCGGAGGAGGGCGTTTTTACCTTTGAATTTTTTGACCGGTTTATGCAGGTGGTCGAAAAAACGCCCATGAAGGTCATTTTCTGCACGCCAACGGCCACCCCGCCCGCCTGGGCGAGCGACCGCTACCCGGAAATCCTCAACGCCAGAAAGGATGGCGTTCTCTACCGCCACGGGCTGCGCCGGCACTATAACTACAACTCGGAGAAATACCGGCAGCTGACCCGGGATATTGTGAGCGCGCTGGCCAGGCACTACGGACAGCACCCCTCTATCATCGGCTGGCAGATTGACAATGAACTCAACTGCGAGGTGAACGAGTTTTATTCCGAGAGCGACAGTGTGTGCTTCCGCACCTTTTTGAAGGAAAAATACGGGAG
This sequence comes from Provencibacterium sp., assembly GCA_022792175.1. Lineage (GTDB taxonomy): Bacteria > Bacillota > Clostridia > Oscillospirales > Ruminococcaceae > Harryflintia. The sequence goes on along the minus strand of JAAWAN010000024.1, from coordinate 87,681 downwards.
CATCGAGCGGCTCAACGAAGCCTGGGGAACCGCCTTCTGGAACCAGAGCTACAACGATTTTGAGCAGGTCCATGTCCCGCGCACCACCTTAAACGAAGAGGGAAACCCCCACCAGAAGCTTGACTATCTGCGCTTTATCTCAGAAAGCACCTGCCGCTATACCGGGCTGCAGGCAAAAATTCTGCGCGCACATATTCCGGCAGGAGTGTTTATCACTACCAACGGCCTGTTCGGCAATGTTGATAACCACCGGCAGGCGGCGGAAAATCTGGATTTCATGATGTATGACAGCTACCCGAGCTTTGCTTTTAGCCCTGGCAGCGACCCGAAAAACGACCCGAACCTGGCCGACCGCAAATGGAGCCAGAACCTCAGCGAAACGCGCTCGGTCAGCCCGGTTTTCGGGGTAATGGAACAGCAGAGCGGCGCGGGGGGCTGGACAAGCTGGCTCGGCTCCCCCTCCCCGAAGCCGGGGCAGATGACCCTCTGGGCGCTGCAGTCGGTGGCGCATGGCGCGGACTATGTCAGTTTTTTCCGCTGGCGCACCTGCACCTTCGGAACGGAAATCTACTGGCACGGCATTCTCGACTACGATAACCGCGACAACCGGCGGCTGCGGGAGGCGGCGCAGATTGCCGGAAAGCTCGAGAAGCTCGCGCCGGTGACGGGCGCGCGCTACAAGGCTGCCTTCGCCGTTATCCGGGAATATGACAACCTTTTTGACGCGCAGTATGATGCCTGGCACCGGCTGGTGCACGAGACGAGCGAGGCCGGATGGTTTCAGGCCGCCCAGCTGACCCACACGCCGATGGATTACCTCTATATCACCGAACACACGAAAACAGAGGAGCTGCTGCGCTACCCGCTGCTCGTCTATCCGCATGCCACCCTTTTAAGCGAGCGCACCGCCGGGCTGCTGGAAAGCTATGTGAAAGCGGGCGGCCGGCTCATCACCGGCTGCCGCACCGGCTACAAGGATGAAAACGGGCACTGCATCATGCAGCCGAAGCCCGGGCTGCTGCGGGAGCTCTGCGGGGCCGAGGTGGAGGACTTCACCCTCATCGGCCCGCCGGTGGGCCGTTCATTTGCCGACTGGGATGGGGAACAGGTGGAAGCCACCGCCTTTAACGATATCCTCTCCCCGCTGCCCGGGGCCGAGGTGCTCGCCCGCTACTGCCAGGATTACTATGCCGGGCAGCCGGCACTTATCCATAACCGCTGCGGCAGGGGGGAGGTTTTCTCCTTTGGCGGCGCCTTTAGCCGGGAAACGGCGATGGTCTTCCTGCGCAGGCTGGGGATAGCGGAGCCGTTTGCCGGGCTCGTTTGTCTGCCCCCGGAGTGCGAGCTGGCGGTGCGCGAAAAAGAGGGGGAGCGCTACCTCTTCCTCTTAAACTATCAGAGCCGCCCCATTGAAGTCCTGCTTCGCCGGGAGATGGAGGAGCTGCTGAGCGGCGGATACAAAGAAGGCGCGCAGAAGCTGCCGCCCTATGGTGTTTGGGTGCTGCGCGCCGGGCAGGATTAAAGCGAGGCGCGCTCCTCGCTCTCGAGCAGCGCGCGAAGCGCAGCAATCTGCGCGCGGTCGGCGAGCGAATAGTCCCCTTCCTTTGGCGGCACGCCGTTAAAATGAATGAGCGGATTGCCGTCGGAGGAGGGGTCGTGATGGGGGCTTTTGAGCGAGGCATGCAGCTGGCTGCAGCCGGTTTTTCGCAGCAGCTCTGCCGCATTGTGGGTTTTAATGCCGCCGCCGGGCAGAATCTGCAGCCTTCCCGCGGCATATTCCCGCATGGCGCGGATGGTCTTTGCCCCCTCGGGCGCGCTCGGGCACTGGCCGCTGGTGAGCACCCGCGTAACCCCGAGGCGGATGAGGCTCTCGAGCGCCCTTCGCCAGTCGGGGACAACATCGACCGCCCGGTGAAAGACCTTCTCTTTTTTTCCGGCTATTTGGCATAGCTTCTGGCAGCGCTCTTCATCCACCGTCCCGTCGGCGTGCAGAATGCCGAAGACCAGCCCGTCTGCCCCGTGTGCGAGAAGGCTTTCGGCATCGCGCAGCATCGTTTCAAATTCTGTTTTACTGTAGCAGAAGCCGCCCTCGCGCGGGCGCAGCAGCGCCATCACCGGGATGCCCTGCTCTTTCGCGATTTTGAGCGTCCCCAGAGAGGGGGTGAGCCCGCCGAGCGGCAGCGCCGAGCAAAGCTCTACCCGGTTTGCCCCGGCCGCCGCCGCTTCTGCCGCATCCGCCGCCGAGCCGCAGCAGATTTCCAGCAGATAGTTTTTCATTCTGTTCTCTCCTTTCGGCCTCATCTTTTAAGGCAGGGGCTTTCCCGTCACCGCGTCAAAGGCCAGCGCTTCGGTCGCTTCGCCGGTATCATACCGCGTTTTCTCATACCGGATGGTCCGCGTGTTTTGGTCGTAGCGGGTTGTATAGACATACCGGACCCCGTCCTCCACCGTTTCGCAGCTTCCGGTCCAATCGGGATAAGCCTTTGCCGCCTCGTTCTCTGTAATCTGATAGTAAACCTCTTCGTTTACGCCCAGCGAAAAGAGCGAGTTTTCCTCGTGCCCGCTTCTTTCGCACACGGCAGCCTCCCGCCCGATCGACTGCAGATACCGTCTGGCGCTGTCATCTACCTGCTGCCTCAGCGCCGCGAGGTCTTCCTCGGTATAGAGGTAGTCCTTTCCGGTTTCCTTGATAGGGGCGATGAGCTTTTCCAGCTGCTCATCCGTCAGGCCGGAGGTGGGGTCAAGTACCAGATATTCTTTAAGCGTATAGCGCTCCTCCTGCACCTCAAAGCGCAGAAATGCCTTGGCGCGCGTTCCGCTGATATTAACAAACTGCCCATCCTGAAAGGCATATTCAATATATTCTGTCCAGGCGTATACGCGAAGCTCTTCCCCCTCCGGAAAGGTCTCAACCATTTGGCAGCCCGCGCCCTGAAATTCCCCGGGCAGATATTTTCCCCGATTTTCCTCTAAAACGGCCGACAGAACGGCCTGCTCCAAAGGAGAGCGCTCCGGTAGCCGGATGGACTGCTCTGCTGGCAGGCTCTGCTCCGATGTGCCGGAAGTCTCCGGCCCATCGGACGAAGCAGCCGGGGGACTGGCGGAAAAGGAGGAGCCGCCCTCTGTGCGCGCAGAGCAGCCCGCCATCAGAAGAATGCAGGCCGCAAGGATAAGCGTGCGATTTGTTTTCAAGGTAAATCCCTACTTTTTGCGTTTTTCCCAGCATAGCAGAATATTGTGATTTTTTCAACCGCCGCAGCGCCCGGTGCGCTTGCCTTTACAGGAACCGTAAATACGCTTTTCAGCTGCGTCGGCCATAAGAGAAGGGAGAAAAAAGAGGATGGCGGAGCTTTCTTCGCTGGGATTTGGAAAAACAATGGAAAAAAAGCTGCATTCGGTCGGCATCCATTCGGCCGAGCAGCTGACAGAAATGGGAAGCAGGCAGGCGCTCTTTCGCCTGAAAGCGCAGTATCCCAATACCTGCGCCGTTATTCTCTATTATCTGGAGGCCGCCATCCGCGGCGTTTCGATAAAAGAGCTGGATGCTGCCTGCAAATCAGAGCTGAAAGCCTATTTTAAAGAGCTGTAAAAGGCGGCCGGCCCTGTTCCCTGAAAAGCAGCCGCTGCGCAAAAAGCCCGCCGCGGCGGGCTGCTTAAGTCAGCCGCTTTTTTGCACAGAAAACAGGAAAGCGGAAATTTTTCAGTCTGAAAAGGAGGCCTGCCTCATGCAGCACACACAAACGGAAACCGAATTTCTCCATGCGATTTCTTCGCTTTGCGGCGAACGCAAAAGGGCGATGGAATTTCTTTACCATGCGCTCTCTATAAGCGATCTGGACAGCTACCCCTTTTCACTTTTTAATGATTTTTTTACCCATGCTTTCAGGCTACGGGAGAAGGCCGCCTGGTGCCGCGCGCTCGATGAGGAGCTGTTTTTCCATTATGTGCTTTTCCCCCGCATCAACGATGAGGACCTCTCGCCTCACCGGGAGCTCTTTTACCGGGAGCTCTGGCCGCGCGTAGAGGGACTGGGAGAGGAGGCGGCGGTGCTCGCCGTCAACCGCTGGTGCCATGAACAGGCCTCCTACCAGATGCAGGATGCGCGCACTGCCTCCCCGCTGACCGTTTTTCGCTGCGGAAGCGGGCGCTGCGGGGAGGAGTCCGCCTTTCTGGCGGCTGCGCTGCGCAGCGTCGGCATCGCCGCCCGGCAGGTCTATGCTCCCCGCTGGGCCCACTGCGATGATAACCACGCCTGGGTGGAGGCGCTCTGCGGCGGACGCTGGCGGTTTCTGGGCGCCTGCGAGCCAGAGCCGGTGCTCGACCGCGGCTGGTTTAATGCGGCAGCCGGGCGGGCCGTTCTGGTGCACTCCCGGCTGTTTTCCCCCGGCAGCCATCCGCTGCATGGGGAGCTTATCCGGGATACCGCCTGCACGGACGGCGTTTACTGGTATAATCAGACCGCCCGCTATGCTGCCGCCATCCCGCGCGTTTTCCGGGTGATGCGGGCGGGAGAGCCTGTTTCAGGCGCGCAGCTGACCCTCTGCCTTTTAAACGAGGCAGCCTTTCATCCCATCGCCCGCCTGAGCACCGGGGAGGACGGGGGCGCCCGCATACTGCTGGGCAGAGGAGACCTGTGGGTCGCAGCGCAGGGAGAGGGCGGGTTTGCCGAAGGACTGCTGCCGCTGGAGGAAAGGGAGCTTTTACTCGAGCTGCAGCCCCAGAGTGCACAGAAAAACAGCGAATGGATTCCCTTCTCTTTTCGCGCGCCGGCCCCCGGACCGCTGCCTGAGCCGCTCGGCAGCGAGGAAAAGGAGCGGCGCCGGCAGGAGCAGCGCCAGGGAGAGCGGTGCCGGCAGAAAAAGCTGGAAGCGCTTTTTGACCCGGTCCGGGCAAGGGAATATCCGCAAGCGGAGGACCTGCTGCGGGAGGCGCGCGGCAACTTTGAAGAGATTTTCCGCTTCCTCAGCCGGGATGCCTCCCCCTGGCGGGAGAAGTTGCTGCGCGCGCTGCCGGTTAAGGACCTGCGGGATGCGGCGGCCGATATTCTGGAGGAGCACCTGCAGGGGGCGCTCCCCTTTGCAGAGTGGTATCCCGAGGAGATTTTTTCGCGGTATCTCCTCTCGCCCCGCATTGACCGGGAGCCGCTGCGGGCCTGGCGGGCGCCGCTTGCGGCCGCCCCTCTGGCGGCGGATACCGCTCTTTCCGGGAAAAATTATTTTTCCCTCTGCTGGCCGCCGGACTGCGCTTTTTTGGCGGGACGCTGCGACCGGCACAGCCGGGACATTCTGGCGGTGGCGCTCTACCGCGCCCACGGCATCCCCGCTCGGCTGCGAAGGCTGGACGGTGCCCCGGAGGTTTGGCAGGAAGGGGCCTTTCAGCCGCTTTATCCTGAAGTCTGTGCAGAGCTGGCGCTGATTTCCCCGCAGGGTATTTCTCCGGCCTATGGGCGCGACTGGTCGCTTGCCCGCCAGGTACAGGAGGGCTGGCAGAATCTGTATTTGCAGGAGCGCTGGGAGAAGGGGCGCTGCCGCCTTTCTCTTCCCGCCGGGCGCTACCGGCTGCTCAGCAGCCTTCGCCTGCCCTCGGGCGACCAGCTGGCCGCCCGCTGGGAGGGTGTGCTGCAGGAAGGGGAAAGAAAAGAGGTGCCGCTTTTTTTGCAGAGCTGCCCGCTGCGGGAGCAGCTTTACTGCCGAAAACTGCCGCCGGTTGCGGCCAGAAGCCTGAAAGGGGCCGACAGCCTGCAGCCTGCGGCGGGCTCTCCCTCGCTGTTGCTCTGGCTGGAGGAGGGGGCGGAGCCCACCGAACACCTGCTGCATGAGCTGGCGGCGGCAGGGCGGCCGCAGGGCCGGGTCGTTCTTTTTCTGCGGGGGGAAAGGAGCCTGCGCCATCCGGCCGTCGGCGGATATCTTGATGTGCATCCGCAGGCGGAGGTTCTCTTCGATGACTGGGAATATGATTTGGAGCAGCTTGCCCGGCTGCTCGGCTGCGATCCGGAGCGGCCTCCGCTCTGCCTCGTCTGCAACAGGCAGGGAAAGGCGGTCTATGCCGAAAGCGGCTACCGGGTCGGGATGGCGCAGCTGCTGCTGCGCATTTTGAAAGAGGCTTCTCTCTGAAAAGGCAAAGCCCATACCGCCGGGGACCCGCGCAGGGCCGGGACAGTATGGGCTTTGCAGAAAAACCGGAGGGGGAGAGCATGCGGGGACGCAGCGGATAAGTAGTGCCGCCCTGCGGGCGGCAAAGATTAAACATCCGATATCCGGGCCGCGATGCGGCCCCACATCCTTCCGGCTGCGGGGAAATGCCCCGCATGCTATCTTATGCCTCTTACTGGAATCTGGTGAATATTCGCTCAGTCTTCAATCGGCCAGGGCGGCTGCAGATGCCGCTCCCGCGGCCGGATATGGTCGGGCAGCTGATCAGCCCGGTTCGGCCAGCCCGGCCAGACCGGGCCCGGTACCGGATAGCCGGGATAAACCGGCCCCGGCAAAGGGAGAGGAGAGGGAGAAACATGGGGCCCCGGCTGGGTATAGACAGTCAGCTTCATGAGAGGGCCTCCTTCCTGATTTTTTTCATAAACCTAGACTTTGATACCGGCGGTGCCGGCCGAAAGCCCTATGCTCTATTATTATATGCAAAAAGGGCGCGCTGCAAAACGAAGGTTTTGCAGCGCGCCTTTGCGAAAAAACTTTTTCAGGGCAAGAGCCAGCCCTGAATTTCGCGCTTCTCAGCGCGAAACTGCCGTTTTTTCCGGTTTCTGCAAACCGGAAAATTATTTGCAGCGTAGCCTTCTGCAGGCCGGAATAAAAATTTTGTAGCCGGCCTTTTCCTGTGGGCCGGGGATAAAGCCGGCAGCCCTCTTCTGCAAAATATCTTTTGATTTTTTAAAAGAGGCTGAGCTGTTTTCCGGTTTCGAGGGCAGGGCCGGAATTTTCGCAGCGCAGTTCCTCCTTTGGCAGGCTGAGGAGAAATTCGGAGGATTCCCCCGCATAGGAGAGAAAAAGCTCCTGCTTCGCGCGCGTCAGCCCCACATAGAAGAGCCGGCGTTCCTCCGGTATATCGGCGTGCCGTCCCGGCTGGGAGAGCGGCAGTATCCCCTTTTTTAACCCGCAGAGGAAAACGACCGGGTATTCGAGCCCCTTTGCCGCATGCAGCGTCAGCAAAGAGACGGCATCTGAAGAATAGGTGCGTCCCCCGCTGCGCGCCACATCCCCTTCAGCGCCCAGGCACAGGGTATCTAAAAACTCCGGCAGCGTCTGGTGCAGCACCGCCATATTCATCAGCCGCAGAACAGGCAGCCGGTCAGAAAGCCCGCAGTCGGCAGAGAGAGCCTCCAAAAGCTTCAGCGGCGGTTCCCCGCTGCGCGGGAGATAGGCGGTATACAGCGCGAGAAAACGCGTTAACTCCACTTTCTCTGCAAGCCCCGGCGCCAGCGGCGCTTCGGGTCCGCTGGCGCTCCACCAGCTGCCGAAAGCCTCGGAAAGCGCTGCCGGGCAATCGAAAAGCAGCCGCAGGGCGGACTGCAGCGACAGCTTATCCTCCTTCTGCAGCATCAGGCGGAGAAAGCCGAGTATTCCCTGAACGGATTTTTCCTGCAGCAGCCGGTCGCGGCCCACCGCCACATAGGGGATGCCCTCATGTGCGAGGGCAGTTTCCAGCGCCTGCGCCTGCCGGTGGGTGCGGTAGAGAACGGCGATTTCCGAGAATCCCCGGAGGCTGCCCCCGCTCTGGCGCATACCCGGCTCCTGCCGGTCGGTCTGCAGCATATCCACGCCGCCCACCAGCCGGCTGATCTCTTTGGCGATGGCAATCGCCTCCCCCATTTCATCCTTCGCCTGCAAAAGGGATACGGGGGCCCCTTCCGGACAGTTGGCGTGCAGCACACGCGCCTCTCCCCCATTCGGGAGAATGGCCGGCAGCGCGCAGCGGAGAATAGCGGGAGAAGAGCGGTAGTTTTCTGTCAGCCGTACCTGCCGGGCATCAGGGAAGTCGGCGGCAAAGCGCTCAAAGCAGTGCGCGTCCGAACCGCGAAAGCCATAGATGGCCTGGTCCGGGTCGCCGATCACGAAAATCTGCTTCCCGTTTTTTCCAAGAGCCTGAATCAGCCGGTATTGCAGGGGGTTAATATCCTGAAATTCATCGACCAGCAGATAGTGAAAGGAGGCCTGTAGCGCCGGGTCCGCCTGCCCGGACTCGAACTGCCAAAGAACGCGCAGCAGCAGATCATCATAATCCAGCGCGCCATACTGCTCCAGCAGCTGCCGGTAGCGCGAAAGGGCGGCAGCGAGCGGCTTTTCCAGCTTCTCTTCCTCCAGAATGCCGTTTTTTACCTGGGAAAGGGTCTCCAGAAAGCGGCCCGGGCGCAGCCTTAAGGAGCACTCGGAGAGCACCCCGGCAGCCAGCGCCTGCGCCTCGCTCTCGCCAATGACCGAAACCTCTTTTTCCTGCCCGCGCAGAAGATGCAGGCAGAGCGCATGAAAGGTGCCTACCTGCACCCTGCCCGCCCCGCGGCGCCCGAGCGCCTCCCCCAGCCGCCCGCGCAGCTCGGCAGCAGCGCGGTTGGTGAAGGTGACGGCGGTAATCTCCTGCGGGGGTATGCCGTGCTCCGAAACGAGACAGCACAGGTGGGCAATCAGCGTGCGGGTTTTTCCAGTGCCGGGGCCGGCAATAACAGCGGCTGCCCGCTCGGTTGCGGCGGCAGCGGCGCGCTGCTGCTCGTTTAGCCCCTGCAGGGGATCGGCGCTACGCTTTTTCGGCTTTTTGGCCGGAGGGGCCGGCTTCTCCGAGAGCTTCGGCAGCCGGCCGACGCCTGCGCGTTTCTGTGGGTCCGCAGCCTTTTCTAATTTTTTTGCGGGGCCGAAAAGGCTGGTCTGCCCGGAAAAGTCGGCCAGCTCCTCTGCGGAGAAGAGCTCGATGCGGCCATATTCCCCGTCATAGCCGGGGCGCAGAATGAGCTCCCCTGCGCGCATGCGCCGCACCCCTTCGGCGGCGATGGGGCCGGCCAGCCGGGAGACCTCTTCGAGCGGGCTTTCCCGCAAAACGGTGAACTCCGGGCCGAGCTCCCTGATAAGCGTTTGGCAGGCTCTCGCGGCGCGGACGCTGCCCGGTGCGCAGCCGAGGCAGGCGCAGAGCACCTCCTCAAGCGGAACCAGACTTTCAAAAGGGACAGGGTTTTCCGGACGGTAATTTTCCTGCCGGTCGGAGAGCTGCTCCACCCGGTGCAGCACGCCGACAGTGAGCTTTCTTCCGCAGACAGGGCAGCGCCCATCCGCCGTAAACTGCTGCGGGGAGAGGCAGACTTTGCAGGGACGGTGCCCGTCAAAATGGTATTTCCCCTCTTCGGGATAAAATTCGATGGTGCCCGCAAGTCCGGGGGCATGCCGGCCCCGCAGCGCTTCGGCCAGCGCAGGATAGGAGAGCTCTGCCTCTATCAGGTTGGCCTCCCGGCCCAGGCGGGCGGGCGAGTGCGCATCCGAATTGGAGACGAGGGCATAGCGGTCCAGGGCACTCAGCCGCCAGTTCATCGGCGGGTCGGAGGAGAGACCGGTTTCCAGAGCGAAAATCTGCGGGGTCATATCCCCGAAGCACTCCTCAATGGTATCAAAGCCGGAGAAGGCGCCGAACAGGGAGAAGTGCGGCGTCCAGATATGGGCGGGGATGAAGATGGCCTGCGGGCAGCACTCAAAGGTGATTTCGCACAGATCGCGGCTGGAAAGGCCGAGAATGGGCCGCCCGTCCGAATGCAGGTTGCCGATGGCCTCCAGCTTTCTGGAAAGGGTTTCGGCCTGCGAAAGCCCCGGCAGCAGAATGAGGTTATGCACCTTGCGCACCCGCCCATCCTGCTTATAGATAGAGCTTATCTCCCCGCTCACCACAAAGCGGGAGGAGGCATTCTCCGCTGCGCCCTCCCCGGGCAGGCGCAGCTCCTCCCGCAGGCGCAGGAGCCCCTCCTCGGCGGGAACAAGCTTTTCCTGCAGCTCGGCGCGCCAGGCAGGGTGGGTGAAATCCCCCGTCCCGATAAGGCCGATCCCCTTGCGGCGCGCCCAGAATTCGAGCATCTCCGGCACGCAGTCCCGGCTGGTCGCCCGGGAATATTTGGAATGAATGTGCAGATCCGCAATATACATCGGCTGATCAACCCTTTCTGAATCTTGAAAAAGGCGGCCCCTGCCCAAAACAGGAGGGGCCGCCTTGCAGGGGCGGGGTTTTCCGGGCTTTTACCAGTAGGGCTCCCACTTTCTGCAAAGGCGGGTAAGCGCCTCCATATAGTAGTAATCGCCCCAGGAGACATATTCGTCCACACCGGCGGGGGTGCAGGTGTTATAGGGAGACTTTTTCGAATAGGTGCCGTGTTCCACCAGTCCCTGGCCGATAACGGGCTCGCGGGTGAAGTAGTGATCCCACAGGCTCTTTAAAAGCATTCTGGCGGTGCGGATGCAGCTTTCTGCCTCCTCGCCCTGCAGAAGGCCGGCCATCTCCAGCATGCCGCAGGCGACGATCGAGGCGCTCGAGGAGTCGCGCGGCTCATCCCCCTCGGTGAAAATAAGGTCCCAGTAAGGGACAAGGTCCTCTGGCAGCTTCGAGAGGAAAAGCTCGCTCACCCGCCAGAAAGCATCAAGGCTTTGCGGGTCGCGGGTGTAGCGGTAGGAGAGCGCAGTGCCATATACCGCCCAGGCCTGGCCGCGCGCCCAGTCGGAGTTGTCGCGATAGCCCTGGCAGGTGGCGCCGTGATCCGGCCCGCCGGTTTCGGGGTTCATAAAGAAGGTGTGGAAGGTGGAGCCATCCGGCCGGACGGAGTACTTCAGGCAGGTAGCCGTATGCCGGAGGGCCAGCTCGCGGTATTTTTCATCGCCTGTCTGCTCGCTCGCCCAGTAGAGCAGCGGGAGGTTTAACAGGCAGTCGATGATAAAGCGGTAGTTATCCTTCGCGCCCATTTCACCCCAGGCCTGCAGGAATTGTCCCTTCTCCTGCCAGCGGCTTATAAGCTGGTCGGCCGCCAGAATAGCGGCGCGCTTTCCGTGCTCGTTGCCGGTCAGCTTATAGGCGGCAACGCAGGAGGGGGTATAGAGAAAGCCCATGTCGTGGTGATCGACCGCTGTTTTGTTTTCTATCCTCTCCAGAAAGCTTTCAACGAGAATGGAAGCGGCATGCAGAAAGACCGGGTCGCCGGTGTGTTCATAGGAGAGCCAGATTTCCCCCGGCCAGAAGCCGGTCGTCCAATCGGTGTTGTCGCAGGCGGGATAGATGCCGTTTACGCTGGAATTGTTCTGGCAGCGGTAGGTATATTCCGGCAGGTTCAGGCGCACCTGGCGCACGGCGGCATCGAGCGCCGTTTTTACCTCCTCATCGGTGATGAGCGGCCGGTTCGGGAGAGCAAATTTCATCGGTCCAAAGCCCCTTTCTTTATTAAAAATATAGAAAGCGCAGGGCACAAGGGCAGGCACCTGCGCAGCGTTCCCTGTTTTACCTTTATTTTACCTTTTCCGACCTGCGGTTGCAATCCCTTTACCGCAATTATTTTTCCGCCTTTAAAGGACGTTTTCCGGAAAAAGGCGGCCGACTGTTCCGGCGGCGGTCAGGGCAAGGGCATTTAAAGTATAATTTTCAGGGATAGGTATATTTTGATAGATTGCTTTGTTTCGTGCCCTATGGATATCTGGATGGTTTAGTCGCCCGACCGGGTGGGGGCACGACGTACTCTTTGTGTGGACAAAGAGTACGCAGAAAACCACTTAGAAGGGCTCCGCCCCTCTAAGGATACCCCCCTAAGGGGGACACGCTCCCGCGTTTCCCCCTTATCAACATCCCCCTTTCCGGAAGCTACATCACATCTTCCACCCGGATAGAAGCTTTCAGCGTCCTACATCCCATTCGGGATGTAGGCACGATGGCTTCTTCCTCCTACTTTCCGATGCCCGCCCGCCAGAAGGTTATATGGTAATATGTGTTATTTCCTACGTAACGTGTCCTTTCTTTTCGCCGCGCGACGCGCAGGCGAAAAAAGAACCACCGTCTGCCGTCAGAGCAGACGGCGCGCGGGTAAGGGGAACGGATAATTAAGCTCGAGTAACAGAAAAAGTTTTTTCTCAAGCAAAGGTCGAGACAAAGAGAAGGTCTCCCACAACGGTGGAGCAGGGGGAGCCACGCCGCGAGCATCTCCGGAGAGCGAAGCGAAACGGAGTGTCGAGTAACGGCACTTCCGGTCGGGCGGCCATGTGGCAGAGACTCCATCGAGGGGGGAGGTTCCTGAGGGGGGAACATCGTAATGTTCCCCCCTTAGGTGGAGGGGTGTACTTAGAGGGGAGGAGGCGCCTCCCCTCTAAGCGCTTTTCTGTTTACTCTTTGCGCGTGCAAAGAGTAAATCGTGCCCCCACCCGGTCGGGTGACTATATCACCAGATATCTAATGGGCACGAAACACAGCAAACCGCCCAAATAAGAAAAAGACATATCCCAGCATCTATCTATCAAATCTATACTTTAAATGCCCTTGCCCTGCGGCGACCGTAAAAACCGGTAGCTTTTACGCCAAAAAAGGAGTATAGTGTATCGGTAGGCAAAAAAGAAAGAAGGAGCGCTCTGATGCATACTTCCGGAAAAATTGATATGACCCGCGGTCCTATTATGAAGCAGGTAGTCCTGTTTGCCCTCCCCATCTGCCTGGGCAACATTCTGCAGCAGCTTTACAGTACGGTGGATACGCTGGTAATCGGCAACTTCTGCAGCTCGGCTTCGCTGGCGGCGGTCGGCACCAGCGCGCAGCCGGTGGAGGTTTTTCTGTGTATCTTTTTAGGAATTGGCAACGGCGTTTCCATTCTGGTCTCCCAGCATACCGGAAGCGGTGATGAGAAGGGGCTGCGGCGACTTACGGCCACCGCCTCCTCCTTTTTGTATCTCTGTGCCGTTCCTCTGAGCATAGCGGGCCTGTTTTTGGGCCCGCTGATCCTGCGGTTTATGCAGGCCCCGGCAGATATCTGGGAGCATGCCGTTTCCTATCTGCGCATCATCTTTCTGGGAACGCTCGGCAACATGGGCTACAATATGAATGCAGGCATCCTGCGCGGGGTGGGAGACAGCCGGGCTTCCCTTCTGTTTTTACTGGTTTCCTGCGCAGTCAACATTCTGCTGGATATCATCTTCGTAGCAGGGTTTCGGATGGATGTGGCCGGTGCGGCGCTGGCCACCGTTCTGGCGATGTACTGCTCCTGGGCGTTCAGCATCGGCTATATCAAAAGGAAATATCCCGAGCTGGGCTACACCATTTTTCCCCGGATTATGGACAGGAAGATGCTGCGGGAAATCATCAGCGTCGGGCTGCCGCTCGGGCTCAACAACTCGATTTACTCGGTCGGGCATGTGCTGACCCAGTCGCTGATTAACGCCCAGGGCTCCGCCTTTGTGGCGGCCTGCTCGGTCGCCTCAAAGGTAACGGGCATTGCCAATGTGGCCATTCAGTCCTTCGCCTCGGCGGCCACCACCTTCTCGGGGCAGAACCTCGGCTGCCAAAACTACCTGCGTCTGAAAAAAGGGGGCAAGCAGATCCCCTTTTATTCCGGTCTTTTTACCGGTGCCGCCGGGCTGACGGTGACCCTCTTCTGCCGGCCTGTTCTCGGGCTGTTTACCCGGGATATGGCAGTCATCGAGCTGGCGGTTATCTATATCCGGGTGGTGCTGCCCTTTACCTGGGCCTTTGCCGTTTTTAACAGCATCGTCTGCTTTATCAACGGCATGGGGGAGGTGAAATATCCCACCGTTATCAATATTTTAATGCTGTGGGTGGTGCGCATCCCCAGCGCCTACCTCATCGGCCGCTTTATTGATGGAAAATATCTGATGGCCTGCTTTCCCATCAGCTTCCTTTTCGGTATGCTGTGCATGCTGGCCTATTTTCTGATGGGCAGCTGGAGGCAGCTGAGGCAGCTGGCGGCGCAGCAGGAGTGCGCTCAGCTGCCAGAGGGGCGAAGAGATGCAGGCGAAACCGGCTGCGAATAGCTGACAGTCAGCCCGCCGCCCGGCGTTTCGGAGAGAAAGAGCGCTCCGGCATGCAGCCGGGCGATATCGGCGGCAATGGAAAGGCCCAGCCCATAGTGCCCGCCGCTTCCCCGAGCCCGGTCTGCCCGGTAAAAGCGCAGAAAGACCTTCTCCCGCTCCTCCTTTGGAATGCCCGGGCCGCTGTCTGAAACATTCAGGATGATCCGTCTGCCCGAATTTTCGGCGGACAGGCGGATAATGCCGCCCGCAGGCGTATACTGCAGCGCGTTATCCAGCAGGATGAAAAGCAGCTGCTGCAGCCGCTGCTCATCCGCCGTTATGACCGGCAGAGGAGGCGGGGCGGATACCTGCAGGCATATCCCCTTTTCTGCAGCCAGCGGACGGCAGGCCTGTGCCGTATCCTTTAAAAGCTGCGCGGGCTCTACCGGGCCGGGACGCAGCGAAAGCCGGCCGGCATCGGCGTTGGCGAGGGTCAAAAGGTCATCCACCAACCGCCCCAGCCGGGTGCATTCCCGGTCGATGGCGCCGATAAAGTCGGCATCTTCCGGGCCGGCGTGCGCCTGCCCCTTTTCAGCAGGCGCCGCGTTTTTTATAAGCGCGGCGGCGTTTGCGCGCAGCACGCCGAGCGGCGAGCGCAGCTCATGGCTGGCGGCGGCGATGAACTCATTCTGCCGCTGCCAGCTCTCCGTTACCGGGAGAACCGCGCGCCCGGAGAGCCACCAGCAGAGCGCGGTGAGCGCCAGCGTTCCCAAAAGGGCGGTTAAAAGGCAGAACCAGCGCATGCCGCCCAGCAGATAGCCCTGCAGGTCCTGAATGAGATAGAGGGTGCGCACACTGCCGTCCTTCGCCGGGATGGCGGCGGCAGCGGCCAGATAGGCCTCCCCTTCCCTTCCGGTCAGGGTGAAGCGGCGCACCGAATAGCGCGTTCCCTCCGGAGCCAGCGATCCGGGCGGCAGGCAGGAGCAAAGGAGGCTGATAAGCTCCTTCCGTCCGGTCCGGGGCCGGTAAGCCCCGGGATAGCGCAGCGCTTTCCCGTTATCCCAAACGGCAATCACCAGCTGATGGTCGGTCTCCATCCGGGAGAGCCAGCTCCAGCTGAGCGAGCGCTCGTTCTGCAGCTGGTAAACGGCGGCCGAGAGGCTGCCCTCAAAGGCAGTGCGGGCGTTTTCCAACAGTTTTCGTTCAAAGGCGCCCGTTAAAAGCCAGATGCTTACGCAGAGAACGGCGGCAGTCGTCAGCGCGCTGGTTAGCGTCAGCCGCAGGCGCAGCCGGCTCAGCATTTTTGCCCCCCCTTTACCTCCAGCCGGTAGCCAATGCCATGCACCGTTTTCAGCCGGCAGCTGCCGCCGGCCGTGCGCAGGCGCTGACGCAGGAAATGGATGTAGCTGTCCAGATTCCCCTCCTCCACCGGCGCCTGTGTCCCCCAGACCTGGGAGAAGAGCAGGGCGCGCGGCAGCGTCTGCCCGGGGTTGCGCAGAAAGATTTCCAGCAGCTGCGCCTCCCGCCTGGAAACGGCGCAGCTGCCGCCGGGACCCTCCAAAAGCCGCAGGGGAATATCCAGCCGCAGCCCGCCCGCCTCGGGATAATCCTGCCCGAGCAGGGGGGAGCGCCGGCAGAGCGAGCGCACCCGCGCCAGCAGCTCGCTCACCTCAAAGGGCTTGGCAAGATAATCATCCGCTCCCGCATCCAGCCCCTCCACCCGCGCCTGCACCGAGCCGAGGGCGGTCAGCATGAGCACCCTTACCGGCATGCGCTCCCGGCGGATGCGCTGCAGCAGCTCCAGTCCGGAAAGGCCGGGCAGCATCCGGTCAAGAAGGACCAGCGCATAGGGCTCCTCCATAAGCCGGAGATAGGCTTTTTCCCCATCTGCCAGAGCCTCGGTTTCGTAGCCCGCCTGCTTCAGGTGGTAGCAGAGCGCCTGGCTCATTCCGGGATCATCCTCCACAATCAGGATTTTCATGGCGTTTCTCCCCTTATAAAAAGGCTTTTTATTTCAGTATACCTCTTTTTTCTTAAAGCAGGTCTGTAAAAAGGAAGCGGCGTTTTATCCGGTTTCCTTTCTGGTATGGTCATACACCCCACTTGTTAGACAGTATGACCTACCTGTCTGACAAATGGGGTGCTGTCCATTTTGGGCGGATCTATATTTCCTTTGTGTGAAAAGAAATCCGCCCAGGCAGCAGCCGGGGCGGATTCAGCCTGTCCGGGAAAGCCTTTCAAACAACAGGCGGCTGATGGCGGATATCTTTTAAACAGTCCAAAGACAGGTGGCCTCTTCTGCTTATGCGCTCCCTTTTACAGCAGCAGCTTTAACTCCCCCAGAAGGTTCAGCGCCGCGATGGGGGTCAGCTGGTTTAAGTCGGTCTCCCGAAGCCGGCGGTGAATCTCGCTCTCCTGCGGCTGCTGCAGGGTGAGCTGCTCCTCCTGCGGCTTTTTTCTGGGACGGCCGGCAGAAAGGGGGCTGCCCTTCTCCAGGCTGTGCAAAATGACCTGTGCGCGCCGGATGACCGGCTCCGGAATACCGGCGAGCTTCGAAACATAAATGCCGAAGCTGTCGTCCGTCCCGCCGCGCACAATCCGGCGCAGGAAGATAACATCCTCCCCCTGCCGCTTTACCAGAATATTGTAGTTTTTAACGCAGTCGAGCGTCTCCTCCAGCTCGGTCAGCTCGTGGTAGTGGGTGGCGAACATCGCCTTGGCCCCGAGCGCTTTGCGGTCGGCGATATATTCCACCACCGCACGGGCGATGGCCATCCCATCATAGGTAGAGGTGCCGCGGCCGATTTCGTCGAGGATAATGAAACTGTTTCTGGTCGCCCCCTGCAGAATGGAGGCTACCTCGCTCATCTCCACCATAAAGGTGGACTGTCCGCTCGACAGGTCGTCTGAAGCGCCGACGCGGGTATAGATGCCGTCCACAATCGAGATATCCGCGCTTTTGGCCGGAACAAAGCAGCCAATCTGCGCGAGCAGGATGATGAGCGCCGTCATGCGCATATAGGTGGATTTGCCCGCCATGTTGGGGCCGGTGATGACCGCGATGCGGTTTTTATCCATATCCAGCAGCACATCGTTGCAGACAAAGGGGGTATCGCGCACCATCTGCTCCACTACCGGATGCCGCCCCTCCCGGATATGCAGAGCGCCGTCAAGGCTTATCTGCGGGCGGCAGTAGCCGTTTTTAGCGCTGACAAAGGCAAAACAGCAGAAGATATCCAGCCGGGCGATAAAGGCGGCCGTTTTCTGAATGCGCGCCATATTGGCGCAGACCTCGGCACGCACCTGCTGGTAGAGTGCCGTTTCCACCCGCTCAATCTGCTCGCCGGCTGTAAGAATGCGCTGCTCAAGCTCTTTGAGCTCCTCGGTAATAAAGCGCTCGCAGTTGGAGAGCGTCTGCTTGCGTATGTACTGCTCGGGCACCAGCGAAAGGTAGGATTTGGTCACCTCAATATAGTAGCCGAAAACGCGATTGTAGCCCACCCGCAGGTTTTTAATGCCGGTGCGCTCCCGCTCGTTCGCCTCAATCGAGGCGATATAGCCCTTGGCCCCCTGCACCAGCTCGCGCAGCCCGTCAAGCTTTTCATCAAACCCCTTTTTAATAACGCCGCCATCCTTGAGCGCGATGGGCGGATCATTTTCAATGGCGCGCCCGAGCAGATCGGCGATATCCGTCAGCGGGTCGATTCCCTCACGGATATCCCGCAGATACTGCGCCCGACAGCCGGAAAGCTGCTCTTTCAGGGCGGGGAGCCTTTTCGCGGTGGCTTCCAGGCTTTTCAGCTCCCTGGGGGTAGCGCTGCCGAAAACGATGCGGGAGATGAGCCGCTCAAGATCAAAAATGCCGTTTAAGCCCTCGCGCAGCTCGCCGCAGAGCACTGCCGAGGAGAGCAGCTCATCCACTGCGTTGAGCCTTTTGGTAATCCGCTGGGGGGAGAGCAGCGGCTTTTCCAGCCAGGAGCGCAGCAGCCGCTTGCCCATAGCGGTGCAGGTGTGGTCGAGCACCCACAGAAGGCTCCCGCGCTTGTCGCCGCCGCGCAGCGTTTTTAAAAGCTCGAGATTGCGCGAGGCGGCGATGTCCAGGTTCATGAACTCCTCATCGCTGTAAAGCTCGAAGCTGCGCAGGCACTCGATGCCGCGCTTCTGGGTATCGGCCAGATACTGTAAGAGCGCGCCGAGCGCTTTCTGCAAAAGCGGCTTATCCTCCAGCTGCAGCAGCCCCAGGTTCTGCGCGCCGAACTGCGCGGGAATGGTTTTTTCGCAGTCTTCCGGCGTTATGCGCTCAAAATCAAAGGCGGAGAGGGCACAGTGCAGCTGCCCGGCTAAAAAGCGGCGCAACTCCCCCTCTTCCTTTATCTCCCCGCCGAGCAGCATTTCGCGGGGGGAAAAGCGCGCAATCTCGTTTTCAATCCGGCGCAGGCCCATGGGCAGCAGGCAGGCGCGCACTTCGCCGGTGGAGATATCGGCAAACACGCAGCCGCAGCTTTCCCCATCGCCATAGAGCACGGCGATGAAGTTGTTCTTCCCCTCCTCGAGCATGTTGTTTTCCAGAATGGTCCCCGGGGTAATCACCCGGATGACCTCCCTTTTTACCAGGCCCTGCGCCGCTTTGGGGTCCTCCATCTGCTCGCAGATGGCCACCTTGTACCCCTTTTCAATCAGCCGCGCGATATACCCCTCACAGGAATGGTAGGGTACGCCGCACATCGGTGCGCGCTCGGAAAGGCCGCAGTCCCTGCCGGTGAG
Source organism: Provencibacterium sp. (assembly GCA_022792175.1). Lineage (GTDB taxonomy): Bacteria > Bacillota > Clostridia > Oscillospirales > Ruminococcaceae > Harryflintia. Next base: position 68,950 of record JAAWAN010000024.1, on the reverse strand, counting down.
GGTTAATTCCAGCTCGCGGGAGGCGGTGAGCGCGTCATCGAAAAACAGCTCATAGAAGTCCCCCAGGCGAAAGAGGAGCAGCGAGCCCGGCTGCTGCTCTTTCATATGGACATACTGCTGCATCATGGGGGAGAGAGCGGTTTTGGCGGCCTGCCGGCGCAGGTCGGTATAGGTCAGTGGCATCCGCCGCAGCTCGCGCAGTCGCCGCCGCAGCTCTCTTCGGTAATGGTGTCGGGGTCCTCCCCGTTGACAGCTGCCGCCAGAATCTGGTTGACGAAGCGCATCGCCGCATCCACCTCCTGCTTGGCGGCATTATAGGCCTTCATGCAATCATTCTGCATAATCTGCTCATAAAGCGCCTTAATCCCCTTGTCAAGCGAGGCGATCTTCTCATCGTCCTTCTGCGCCTTGCCGAGCTGGGCGTTGAGCTCAATGCGCTTTAAGTTGAATTGGCCGATCATCTCCTGCAGCTCGAGGTCCTCATCACTCTTCTGGCGGGCCAGGTTGTAGCGGATAACGCGCTCATCCTGCGCAATCGCCTTTCCAAACTCGCGGGCCTTTTCAATCATATCCATCCTTATCTTCTCTCCTTAGTTTTCCGCTCCCATGGGCGGTATGATTTCCCCCAGCAGCGCCCAGTTCAGCGCCCGGGTGATTTTTACCTGTCGAAACTGCCCGATGAGCGAAGCGTCCCCCGGGCATTCTACGATGATGCCCGACCCGGTGTGGCCGGTGAGCATCCCCTCGGTTTTGGAGGGGCCCTCGAGCAGCACCCGCAGCGTTCTCCCCTCCTCGCGTCGGTAAAGCTCGGCGCCAATCTGCTCCTGAAGCTTCAGCAGCTCGCGAAACCATTTCCCCTTCTCCTCGGGCGAAACGGGATCGGGATAGCCGGCCGCCGCCGTCCCGCTGCGGGGGGAGAAGATAAAGGTATACAGCGAATGAAAGCGAACCTCTTTTATCAGGGCCAGGGTTTCTTTAAAATCCTCATAGCTTTCGCCGGGGAAGCCGACGATGATATCGCTCGTAAAGCTGACGCCGGGAATGCGCTCTCTGGCATAGGCGATAAGCTCCCGGTATTTTTCCCCCGTATAGTGCCGGTTCATCCGCTCGAGAACCCGGTCGCTCCCGCTCTGCACCGGCAGGTGGATATGGCTGCAGACCTTCTCGCAGCGGGCGATAGCGTCTATCAGCGCATGCGAGCAGTCCTTCGGGTGGGAGGTCATGAAGCGGATGCGAAAGTCCCCCTCGATTTCGTTGAGCCTATGGAGCAGCAGAGGGAAATCGGCCCCATCGGAAAGGCCCTTTCCATAGGAATTGACATTCTGGCCGAGCAGGGTAATTTCCCGGTAGCCCGCCTCTATCAGCGCGCGCGCCTCCCCCAGAACCTCGCAGAGCGGCCGGGAATGCTCCCTTCCGCGCACATGGGGAACAATGCAGTAGGAGCAGAAGTTGTCGCACCCCTGCATAATGGGAAGAAAGGCGCGCACCTTTCCATCCCGGCAGGTGGGAAGCCCCTCCACATAGCCCTCTTCACCGCCGGTAAGCTCGGTGATTCCCCGCTGCCCCTCCAGCGCCCGGCGCAGCAGACCCGGCAGCTGCCAGGCGGCGTTGGCGCCGAAGATGATATCCACATAAGGGTAGTGGGCGCGCAGCTTTTCTGCGGCGGCGGGCTGCTGGGTCATGCAGCCGCACAGCGCGAGAATCAGCTCCGGCTTTTTCTTTTTAAGGCCCTTGAGCGCGCCGACATGGCCGAACACCCGGTCCTCGGCGTTCTCCCGCACGGCGCAGGTGTTCATGATAATGAAATCCGCCTCGCCGATTTGCTCGGTCAGCCGGTAGCCCATCTCACGCAGCAGGCCGCGCAGCCGCTCGGTATCGCTGACATTCTGCTGGCAGCCATAGGTGCGCGTATAGGCGGCGGGAAAATGCCCATGCTCCGCAAAAAAGGCCTCGCTGTAGGCGCGCACCGTCTGTGCCTGCCGTTTAGCTTCCCACAAAAGACCGGTTTTATTTTCATCCATCGCTTATAAAACAGCCATCCTTTTTTCCATTTTTTCGACCTGTGTCTATTATAGCGCCCCGACCTGCGCCCGTCAATCGTCCGCGCGGGGGAGTTTTTCGGGGGAAAGCTGGCTGCCGCGCCGCTTTTTGCCCCAGCCTGTTTAAAAGCCGTTTAAAGTGGCCGATCTCCCGTTCAGGCGCGCGCAAAAAGGAAAAACCAAAATGTGTCTTCACATGGTGGAACTTTTTCCCGCCATATGGAAACAGAAAATCGCATAAAAACGGGAAGTTAATTTTATAAAGGCACAGATTGTGTTTCTATAAAGGACACATTGATGACAAATCGGAAAAAAAACCGGAAAAATGTAGATAAAAGCATAAACTTTTGGAGAAACGGAAAAACCCCCTTTCCTTTTCAGAGGGAAACGGTATAATGAAGGCACAGGAATTTTTGATGAAAGGAAGCGGACAAGGACTATGGCGAAATGCGTAACAGTGGCGATTGCGGGGCTGGGCTCGCGCGGCAAGGAGGCCTATGCCAAATGCGCCCATCTCTTCCCCGACCGTATGAAAATTGTGGCGGTTGCCGATATTGTTCCCGAGAAGGTGGAGAATGCTGCAAAGGAGTATCATATCCCGCCTGAGATGTGCTTTGAAAGCGCGGAGAAGATGCTGGAAAGAGAGCGGCTGGCGGATGTTCTCTTTGTCTGCACGCTTGACCGCCAGCATTATCCGCATGCGATTCCCGCGCTCAAAAAGGGCTACCATCTGCTGCTTGAAAAGCCGATTTCCCCCGATCTCTCCGAGTGCCGGGAGATTGCCGAAACCGCACAGAAATATGATCGCAAGGTAGTCGTCTGCCATGTACTGCGGTATACGCCCTTTTACCAGAAGGTCAAGGAGATTATCGATTCCGGCATCCTTGGCCGGGTAATGCATATCGAGGCGGTGGAAAACGTCGGCTACTGGCACCAGGCCCACAGCTTTGTGCGCGGCAACTGGCGCAACGACCGCGAAAGCCCGATGATTCTGCAGAAGTCCTGCCACGATATGGACCTTTTGCTCTGGCTTTCCGGCAAGCACTGCGCGCGGGTCTCCTCCTTCGGCAGCCTTGGCTGGTTTAAGCCGGAGAATGCGCCGGAGGGCTCCGCCGAGCGCTGCCTTGACTGCGGCGCGCGGGAGAAGTGCCCCTATGATGCGCAGAAGATTTATATGACCGGCAAGCACGGCGCCCTCTCTGGCTACACCGGCTGGCCGCTCGATGTTCTTGCCCAGAACCCGACGCCGGAAAAGATTAAAAAGGCGCTGGAGGAGGGACCCTATGGCCGCTGCGTTTACCGCTGCGACAATAACGTAGTCGACCATCAGGTGGTCAACCTCTGCTATGAGGATGGGGCGACCGCCAGCTTTACCATGTGCGCCTTTAACAGCGGCATGTCGCGCACCATCAGCGTTTTGGGCGCAATGGGCGAACTGCATGGGGACATGGCGACCGAGACGATCTCCTATGGCCCGTTCGGCGAAGAGCGCAAAACGGTTGACCTGCGCCTTGAGAGCGAGGACCTGACCGGCCATGGCGGCGGGGACACCCGCCTCATCGCAGACCTGCTTGACCTGCTTTCAGGCGGCAAGGGCAGCTCCCTGACCGAAATCGGGCAGTCGGTGGAGAGTCATTTTGTGGCGCTGGCTGCCGAGCGCTCCCGGCTTAACGGGGGCGAGGCAATCGATATGCAGGCGTTCTCCCAGGCGGTGAAATAGCCGGGCTGCAAAAAACATCTCCGGCCTGCAGAAATCGGAAAACAGCGCTTTCGCGCCGGGAGGCGCGATATTCAGGGCACAGAGCCTTGCCCCGAAAGTGTTTTTCAGAAAGGCGCGCTGCAAAATTTTTATTTTGCAGCGCGCCCTTTTCGATTTTTATCGGGGAAAAGCAGGGCGCGATTTGTCCGGGCTTTGCCTTGACTTCCCCCCGCTTCGATAGTAGAATACTAAGATAGGAGTTTTTGCGCCCGAGGGCAACAGGCGCAGCAAGATAAAAGGGAAGGGATCCTCATATGGTAAACAGCATGACCGGCTATGGCCGGGCGCAGCAGAAGTTCGCCGAGCGGGAGGTAACGGTTGAAATCCGGGCGGTCAACCACCGCTTTTTCGAGTTTTCCGCCCGCATTCCCAGAAGCTACGGCTATCTGGAGGAGAAGCTGAAAACGCTTATCGGCGAAAAGGTTTTCCGCGGAAAGGTGGAAGCAGCGGTTTCGGTGGTGAATATCGCCGGCACGGGCACCGAGGTGCAGGTAAACTTTGAGCTGGCCCGCAGCTATGCCGCGGCGCTTCGGACTCTGGAGGAGCCGCTGGGGCTTTGCGATGACCTCTCCCTCTCCGCCTTTTCCCGTCTGCCGGATATCTTCACCGTTTATAAAATCGAGGAGGATGCCGGGGCGGTCTGGGAGGATGTCCGCCAGACGGCGGAAGCGGCGCTCGGGCAGTTTCTGGAGATGCGCCGGCGCGAGGGCGGACGGCTGCAGGAGGATATTCTGAAAAAGGCGGCGGCGATTGAAAGCTATGTCGGCGAGGTGGAGCGCCGCAGCCCCGAAACGGTAAACGAGTACCGCGAGCGACTCTATCAGAAGATGAAGGAGCTTGTCGCTGACCGCGCGGTGGAGGATGCACGGGTGCTGCAGGAGGCGGGGATTTTTGCCGACCGGGTGGCGGTCGATGAGGAAACTGTGCGACTGCGCAGCCATCTGTGCGAGCTGCGCGCCATTTTGGAGAGCCCCGGTCCCTGCGGGCGAAAGCTTGATTTTCTGCTGCAGGAAGTGAACCGCGAAACGAACACCATCGGCTCGAAGGCGCAGGATGCGGCTCTGGCGCGCACCGTTGTAGAGATGAAATCGGAAATTGAAAAAATCCGCGAGCAGATTCAGAATCTGGAATAGGGGATGCACAATGAAGCTGATTAACATAGGCTTTGGGAATATGGTATCCGCCCAGCGGCTGGTGGCGATAGTTTCCCCCGAGTCGGCCCCTATCAAGCGCATTATTTCGGATGCGAAAGAGCGCGGGAGCCTGATTGATGCGACCTATGGGCGGCGCACCCGTGCCGTTATCATCACCGACAGCGACCATGTCATCCTCTGCGCCGTGCAACCGGAGACGGTCGCCAACCGCTTTATGGAGGAGGATGAGGAGGATGCCGATGAATAGCAGAGGCAGGCTGTTTGTCATTTCCGGACCCTCGGGAGTCGGGAAGGGGACAGTGCTCGCCCATTTTTTAAAGGAGCGGCCGGGAGTGCGCCTCTCCGTTTCGGCGACCACCCGTTCCCCCCGCCCGGGCGAGAGGGAGGGGGAGAGCTATTTTTTCCTGAGCCGGGAGGCGTTTGAGGAAAAAATAGCTTCCGGCGGTATGCTGGAATATGCCCAGTACAATAATCAGTATTATGGAACACCGCGCGCCGCCGTAGAAAGCTGGCTGCAGGCGGGAGAGGATGTGCTGCTTGAAATCGAGGTGCAGGGCGCGATGAAGGTGCGCGCGGCACTGCCGGAGGCAGTGCTGGTTTTTATCATGCCACCCGACTTTCATACGCTGCGCCTGCGGCTTTCCGGACGCGGCACAGAGGACGAGGGGACGATAAAAAAACGCCTTTTCGCTGCCGCGGCCGAGTTTCAGAGGGCGGGGGAATATGACTTCATCATCGTCAACGACAGAGTGGAGGAGGCCTCCCGGGCGCTCGGCGAGGTTCTGGAGAGTGCCAGATACCTGGTAAAAACCAACCAAACTTTTATTTCGGAGGTAATGCACGATGCTCAGACCGAATCTCTCGCAGATTAAAAAGGAAGACCAGAGCACCTATTCGTTTGTCTATGCGGTTGCCAAGCGCGCGCGCGAGGTGGCGGAGGAGACCGAAAACAACCCGGAGGGGGCGGCGGATAAACCGGTGGATATGGCCGTCAGCGAGTTTGCCGCCGGCAAGGTGCGCATGGGAAAGGTCATTACCATCGACGAGAAGTAATCCGCCAGAGCAGCAGCTGTCTGGCGCCGCCAGACAGGAAAGCTGCGTGCGTCCCGAAAGGAGAGGACAAAATCAGGATGGAGAAAAAGACCGTCGCGCTCGGCGTTACCGGCTCGATTGCGGCCTATAAGGCGGCGCAGCTGTGCAGCAACCTCCATAAAAAGGGGTATGATGTGCATGTGCTTATGACAAAAAACGCGACCGAGCTTATCGCCCCGCTCACCTTTGAAACGCTCAGCGGCAACCGGGTTTCGGTCGATACTTTTGACCGGAATTTTGAGTGGAACGTGCAGCATGTCTCACTGGCCAAAAGGGCGGATGTTTTCGTCATCGCCCCGGCGACGGCCAACCTCATCGCCAAAATAGCGGGGGGACTCTGCGACGATATGCTCACGACCACCCTGCTGGCTGCCCGGTGCGAAAAAATCGTCTGCCCGGCGATGAACACCGGCATGTATGATAACCCGGCCACCCGGCATAACCTCTCGGTGCTGCGGGAGAGAGGGGTGCATATCGTAGAGCCGGCAAGCGGGCTTCTGGCCTGCGGCGATACCGGCAGGGGACGGCTTGCCGAGCTTTCCGATATCGAGGCCGCCATTGAGATGGCGCTTTCGGATAAGCCGCTTTCGGGCCGGCAGGTGACGGTGACGGCAGGAGGCACGCGCGAGCCGCTCGATCCGGTGCGTTTTCTCTCGAACCGCTCCACCGGGAAGATGGGTTATGCGCTCGCCTGCGCCGCGCGGGATATGGGCGCCGCGGTAACGCTGATTTCGGCGAACAGCACGCTGCCCGTGCCCTATGCGGTAAAGCTCTGCCCGGTCGAAACGGCGGCGCAGATGTATGACGCGGTACTGCAGGCCGCGCAGACGGCGGATATCGTCATCAAGGCCGCCGCACCGGCCGACTACCGGCCGGCCGCCTGTGCGCCGGAAAAGATTAAAAAATCGGAGGGGCCGCTCTCGCTGCCGCTTGAGCGCACCGCCGATATTTTATCGGAGGTCTGCAGGCGGAAGCGTCCCGGACAGCTGGTCTGCGGCTTTTCGATGGAGACCGAACGGCTGATTGAAAATTCCACCGAAAAGCTTCATAAAAAGGGGTGCGATATGATTGTCGCCAACTCGCTGCGCAAAGAGGGGGCCGGCTTTGGGACGGATACCAACGTCGCTTCGCTCATTACCCGCGAGGGGGTAAAGGAGCTTCCGATGATGAGCAAATATGAGCTGGCCCGGCAGATTCTGCTAATGCTGTGCGGGATGCTGTCATAGCCCCGGCGGCGGGGGATCGGGTTGCGCTCGTGGCCGTGGATGGGGCGGGGCTGCGCTTTGACCGGCTGTTTTCCTACCGGGTGCCGCAGGCGCTCCGGGCGCTTCTTTCGCCCGGCTGGCGGGTGCTGGTGCCGTTTGGGCAGGGCGACCGGCTTCGGCAGGGGATGGTTTTTGAAATCCGCCCGCCCGCCGAAGAACGGGAGCTCAAGGAGATTTCCCGCCTGCTGGATGAAGAGCCGTTGCTGTCTGCCGAGCAGCTGGCACTGGCCGTTTACCTGCGCAACACCGCCTTTTGCCCCTACTATGCGGCGGTGCGCCTGTTGATTCCCGCCGGGCTGGATATGCACATCACCCCGAGCTATCTGCTGCAGGAGGGGGATCTGCCCGGGGAGCTTTCCCCCGAGGAATCGGCGCTTGTCGGCGCGCTGCGGCGCGCGCGGGGCCCGGTGGCAGAGGATACGCTGATCGAGCGCTGCGCGCTGCCGGATAACCGGGCGCTGCAGGCGCTCTATAAAAAAGGAGTCGTTGCCCGGGAGGAGGACCTGCGCCGCCGGGTGCTCGATGAGCGGATGACGATGGTGCGCCTTGTCCCCGGCGCGCAGCCGGGAAAGCTGACAAAAAAGCAGCAGGCGGTCATCGACCTGCTGGATGCGGCAGGGTCGGCCTCCCTCAAAGAGCTCTGCTACTATGCGGCGGTGACCCGCGCCGTTGTGGATAACCTGCAGAAAAAAGGGCTTCTGGAATTTTATGACCGGGAGGTCTACCGCAACCCCTTTCGCCATAAGGCGCCGGAAAAACTGCGCGATTTCACCCTCTCCCCCTCCCAGCAGCGCGCCTTTGATGCGCTGCTGGAATCGCAGCGGGAAGGGAAATATGCCGTTTCCCTCCTCTATGGGGTGACCGGCAGCGGGAAGACGCAGGTTTTTGTCCGTCTGGCGCAGGCGGTGGCGGCCTCTGGGCGCGGCGTTCTGGTGCTGGTGCCGGAGATTTCGCTCACCCCGCAGACGATTGCCCGTTTTCGCGCCTGCTTTGGCGAGCGGGTAGCGGTCATTCATTCCGCCCTTTCGATGGGGGAGCGGCTGGATGAATATAAGCGCATCCGCCGCGGGGAGGCGCAGGTGGTTGTCGGCACCCGCTCGGCGGTGTTCGCCCCGATGGAGAAGCTGGGACTTCTCATTATCGATGAGGAACAGGAGCCGAGCTACAAATCCGAGAAAACGCCGCGCTTTCATGCGCGGGATGTTGCCAAGTGGCGGGCGCATTACCACCACACCCAGCTGGTGCTTGCCTCGGCCACCCCCTCGGTGGAAAGCTACTATCTGGCAAAAACGGGAAGCTACCGGCTGGTGCCGCTCGAGGGGCGCTTTGCCGGAGCCGTTCTTCCGGATGTATATATTCTCGATTTACATGAGGAGCCGCTGGCCGCTCAGTCGGGCATTCTTTCGCAGCGGCTTTGCGAGGAACTGCTTTATAACCTGCAGGCGGGGGAGCAGTCGATTCTGCTTTTAAACCGGCGGGGATACCATACGCTGGTGAAGTGCGCCGACTGCGGCGATCCCGCCCAGTGCCCCAACTGTTCGGTCACACTCACCTATCATGCCGCCAACCATGCGCTCTGCTGCCACTACTGCGGATACCTGCAGCCGGCGGATGGGAAGTGCGCGCACTGCGGCGGGCAGCTGACCCGCTTTCAGGGTGCGGGCACCCAGCGGGTGGAGGAGGAGCTGCACACCCTCTTTCCCGAGGCGCGGGTGCTGCGCATGGATATGGATACCACCATGCGCCGCTTTGCGCACGAGACGCAGTTTGCCGCCTTTGCCGCCCGGGAATATGACATTCTGGTCGGCACCCAGATGGTGGCCAAGGGCCTCAACTTCCCGCAGGTGACGCTGGTGGGGGTGCTCGGGGCGGATCAGGCGCTCTATTCGGACGATTTTCGCAGCTTCGAGCGCACCTTCTCGCTGATCACCCAGGTGGTGGGGCGGGCGGGACGCAGCGAAAAGCGGGGACGGGCGTTTATTCAGACCTATTCGCCGGAAAACCCGGTTATCGAGCTGGCCAGCTCCCAGCAGTATCCCCGCTTTTTCGATACCGAGATTAAAACGCGAAAGCTCGGGCTCTACCCGCCCTTCTGCGATCTGGCCGCCATCGGCGTGAGCGGGCCGGAGGAGGAGAAGGTGAAGCAGGCGGCCCGGCAGCTGTCAACGATTTTGCAGCAGCTGGCGAAGGAGGAATATGCCGGGCTGCCGCTGCGCATTCTGGGGCCGAGTGAGTTTGTCCTCTACCGGCTTGGCGGACGCTACCGCCGCAAGCTGCTTTTAAAATGCCGCAACAATGCCCGTACCCGCGCCTATATCCGGGAGGCGCTCGAGCGCTACTGGAAAGAGGAGAAGAGCGGGAAGCTGCAGGTTTTTGTCGATATGTATTATGACAGCTACTAGGCGCATGGCTCCGGGCGCCCGGCCAAAAGAGCCGGCTTTCGGCCTTTCCGCTTGCGCGGAAGATGCCTCATGGGGGAAAATAGGCCGTTTTCCCCCATGGCCCCCCTTTCACGTTGGCCGGGGATGGACAGAGTAGCTAGACAGGGATTTTTTATAGATGTTACTTTTGGAAAGGATGAGTTTTTTGGCGAAACGCAGGATTGTAGTGGAGGGGGATGAGGTGCTTCGCAAGAAGTGCCGCCCGGTGGAACAGTTTGATGGGAAGCTCTGGGAGCTGCTCGACGATATGCGCGATACCCTTTATGGCAGCGGAAACGGCGTCGGGCTCGCCGCCCCGCAGGTGGGGATTCTGCGCCGGGTGGTCGTTATCGATGTCGGGGAGGGGCTCATTGAGCTCTGTAATCCCGAAATTGTTTCGCAGAGCGGCAAGCAGACCGGCAACGAGGGCTGTCTCTCCTGCCCGGGACAGTATGGGATTGTTACCCGGCCCCGCAAGGTGAAGGTGCGCGCCTTTGACCGCAACGGGAAGCCCTTCACCGTTTCCGGGGAGGACCTTCTGGCCCGCGCCTTCTGCCATGAAATAGACCACCTGGAGGGCAGGCTTTTTAAGGATATTGCCGAAGAGATGCTCGATGAAGAGGAGAAATAGGAGGGAAAGCGCTTGAAGCTGGTTTTTATGGGGACGCCGCAGTTCGCCGTCCCGGTTTTGCAGCGCCTGATGGATGACGGGCACGAGATAGCCGCCGTCTACACCCAGCCGGATAAGCCGGTGGGGCGCGGCCTGCATCTCATGCCGCCGCCGGTAAAGGTGCTGGCGGCCGAAAAGGGCATCCCCGTGCGCCAGCCTACAAAGCTGCGCGATGGAACGGTCGCGCGGGAGATTTGCGAAATGGCGCCTGCGCTCGCCGTCGTCGTCGCCTATGGGCGGATTCTGCCGCCGGATATTCTGCAGGCGCCGGCTCTCGGCTGCATCAACCTGCATGCCTCGCTGCTGCCCAAATACCGCGGAGCCGCGCCGGTGCAGTGGAGCGTGCTGAGCGGAGAGAAGATAACCGGCGTCACCAGCATGTTTATGGCCGAGGGACTGGATACCGGCGATATTATTTTGCAGATACAGACGCCCATTGGGCCGGAGGAGACCGCGCCCGAACTCTTCGACCGGCTTTCGCCGCTCGGGGCAGAGTGCATTTCCCAAACGCTGCGCCTCTTTGAAAAGGGGGAGGTGACGCGCACCCCCCAAAAGGAGGAGGAGGCGACGCTTGCGCCCATCCTCAGAAAAGAGATGGGGAAGCTTGACTTTTCCCGCCCGGCGGCAGAGCTGCACAATCAGGTGCGCGGCCTGGCCGGCTGGCCGGCCGCCTACACCCACTGGAACGGCCGGCTGCTTAAGGTGCATGCCAGCCGGATGCTGGCGCTTTGCGGCTCCCCCGGCGAGGTCCTCGCGGCAGAGGGGGCGCTCGCCGTTGCCTGCGGGGAAGGGGCGCTCGAGCTCGTCACCGTTCAGCCGGAGGGCAAGGGGCGCATGGACGGCGGCGCCTTTATGAACGGCTACCGCATAAAACCTCATGATTTTTTCACGGAACGTTAATCACTTCGGGGTATAATAGAAGTGTTTCCTCCAGCGGGAAATTCACCCCGGAAATGAACTTGCCGCATGGGCTTACAGGGAGGCGATTCTCCGTGCATTTAGGGTATTTCTATTTTGACCCGCTGTATATCATTCTGATCGTTCCCGCGCTGATTCTGACAGCACTGGCACAGGCGGGCGTTTCTTCTGCCTTTTCCCGTTATTCCCGGGTGCGCACCGGCCGCGGGATGACCGGCGCGCAGGCCGCGCGCGCCATTCTCGATGCAAACGGCCTTGCCGGGGTGCGCATTGAGCATATCGGCGGCAATCTGACCGACCATTATGACCCGAAAAGCAACGTTATCCGCCTTTCAAACAGCGTCTATTCCTCTCCGACCGTCGCGGCAGTCGGGGTTGCTGCGCATGAGGCGGGGCATGCCGTTCAGTATGCGATGGGCTATCTGCCCATCCGGCTGCGCAATTCGCTGGTGGGGGTTACCAATTTCGGCTCCCGCCTTTCGATGCCGCTGATTCTGCTGGGCTTTATCGTCGGCTTTCAGCCGCTGGTCAATATCGGCATTCTGCTTTTTTCCGGTATTGCCCTCTTTCAGCTGGTTACCCTGCCGGTAGAGCTGAATGCCTCCTCGCGTGCGCTGGCGGTTATCGATGAGCAGTCGCTTTTAGAGGGTGAGGAGCGCCGGGGCGCGCGCAGAGTGCTGACCGCCGCCGCGCTCACCTATGTGGCGGCACTCATTCTGTCGCTCATGCAGCTTCTGCGCCTGCTGCTGCGTTTCGGCCGCCGGCGGGATGACTGAAAATTTTGACGGATTGTAGAATTCATCCGCGTTTTTACAGATATTTGTCCGAAAGGAGGGGACGGGATGGAGACACAGCGCACGGCGGCGCTCGATGTGCTGCTGCAGGTGGAGCGCGGCGGCTATTTAGGCATTGTTCTCGAAAAGCGGCTGCGCCATGCGCGGCTGAACGCGCAGGAGCGCAGCTTTGTGAGTGCACTCTGCCGCAGCGTTATCGAGCGGCAGTTGACGGCCGACCACCTGCTGCGCCATTATCTCTCCCGTCCGCTGGAAAAGCTGGATGCCGAGGTGCGCTGTATTCTGCGCATGGGGGTTTGTCAGCTGCTTTATTTCCAGTCGGTCCCGGCCCGCGCGGCGGTGGATGAGAGCGTGCGCCTGTGCGCATATGCCCGCAAAAGCAGCGCGAAGGCCTTCGTCAACGGCGTTTTGCGCTCCTTTCTGCGGGATAACTGTGCCATTCCTCCCTGCGAAGGGGATGAGCTTGACAGGCTTTCGGTGCTCTATTCCGCCCCCCGTCCGCTTGTCCTGCTGCTGCAGGAAGCGCTCGGGCAGGAGCGCGCCGGGCAGCTGCTGCGCCAGTCGCTTGAAAAGGCGCCGCTGTGCATTCGGGTGAATACGCTGCGCACCTGCGCGGACAGACTGGGGGAGGCGCTTTCGGCCTGCGGCATCGGTGTAAAGCGCGTGCCCCTTCATCCGGATGCGCTGTTTTTGGAGAACACGGGCTCGCTCGCAGAGCTGCCCGCCTTTTCGCAGGGGCTTTTTCATGTACAGGATCTTATCTGCCAGCTCTGCGCGCAGGCGGTGGATGCGCGCCCGGGCATGCGGGTGCTCGATGTCTGCTCGGCGCCAGGCGGGAAAAGCTTTACCATGGCCCAGGAGATGGAGGACCGCGGGGAGCTGGTCTGCTGCGATATCCACCCCCACAAGGTGGAGCTGATTAGACAGGGGGCCGCCCGCCTGGGGCTGCATTCGATTATACCTGTTGTACAGGATGCGTCCATATATAACGAAAAGTTTACAAAATTCGACCGGGTTCTCTGCGATGTACCCTGCAGCGGGCTGGGGATTCTGCGCCGCAAGCCAGAGATTAAATATAAGCCGGTCGAGGGGATGGCGCTTTTGCCTCAGCTGCAGTATAAAATTTTGGAAACCTCGGCAAAATATTGTCAGGAAGGCGGCCTGCTGGTCTATGCGACCTGCACGCTGCTGCCGCAGGAAAATGAGCGGCTGGTGGAGCGCTTTTTAGGAGAGCATCCGGAGTTTAGTGAAGCGCCGCATCCGCTGCTGGGCGGCAGCTGGCAGCGCACCTTTTTTCCGGGAGAGCAGGGGGATGGGTTCTTTATCGCCCGCATCGCCCGCCGTGCCTGCTTTGGAAAGGGGGCGGCGAAATGAAGCCGGATGTAAAGTCGATGACCCTTTTGGAGCTGGGGGAGGCGCTGCATGCCCTCGGCCAGCCGGGCTACCGGGCCAGGCAGGTCTATCAATGGCTGCATGAAAAGAGGGTGCTCTCCTTTGAGCAGATGGAAAACCTGCCGAAGGCGCTGCGGCAGGAGCTCAGCGAGCGCTTTTCACTGACGGCGCTCTGCTGCCTGCGCCGTCAGGTTTCGAAGCTGGACGGCACCGAGAAGCTGCTGTTGGGGCTGCAGGACGGGGGCGCGGTCGAGGCGGTGCTCATGCGCTACCGCTATGGCAACACCGTCTGCATATCGACCCAGGTCGGCTGCCGGATGGGCTGCCGCTTCTGCGCCTCCACGCTAGGCGGGCTGGTGCGCGGCCTTACTCCGGGCGAAATGCTGGATGAGGTTTACGCGCTCGAGCGCTTTTGTGGGGAAAAGATAGGCGGCGTAGTACTCATGGGAATCGGCGAACCGCTCGATAATTATGAGAACGTACTGAAATTTCTTTCTCTTCTTTCGGCCCCGGAGGGAATGAACCTGAGTTTAAGGCATGTCTCCTTATCCACCTGCGGGCTGGTTCCGGAGATAGACAGGCTTTCCGGCGAGCGGCTGGGGCTGACCCTTTCCGTTTCGCTGCATGCGCCGGATGACGAGACCCGAAAAAGGATTATGCCCATTGCAAAAAAGTATCCGATGCAGGAATTAATGGCTGCCTGCCGCCGGTATTTCGAGCGCACCGGACGTCGGGTTTCCTATGAATATGCGCTCATTGCAGGGGAAAATGACTCGCCCGCACAGGCTAAAAAGCTCTGTGCCCTGCTGCGCGGGCAGAACTGCCATGTGAACCTGATTCCGGTCAACGAGGTGGCGGAGCGGGATTGCCGGCGGGGCAGCCGGGAGGCGATTGAGCGTTTTCAGGCGCTGCTCGTGCGCGGGGGGCTAAATGCAACCATCCGCCGGGAGCTGGGCAGCGATATCAGCGCCGCCTGCGGGCAGCTGAGACGGGAGACGGCGGCAAGGGAGGGGTTATGAGGTGCTGAAAGTAACGGGAGAAACACATAAGGGCGCGGTCCGGCCGCAGAACCAGGATATTTTCCGCTGCAGCATTCTGCAGGAGGATTTGGGCTATGCTATGGTCTGCGACGGAATGGGCGGCGAGAAGGCAGGCGATATCGCGGCGGCGGTGACAACCGAGGTGGTTGACCGGTGTTTAAAAAAGAGCCTGCGGCCGGATATGGGGGTAAACTCCATCCGCTCGCTGATGCTTTCCGCCATCAGCGCGGCGAACGCCATTGTTTATGAACAGGCGCAGAACGATCCGGATTTTTCCGGCATGGGCAGCACGCTCGTTCTCGCCGTGGTCAGCGGCCATATGTTTCATATCGCCCATGTGGGGGACAGCCGGATTTACATGATTGAGGGGGAGGAGGCCACCCAGCTCACCCGCGACCATTCGATGGTACAGATGCTTGTTGACCGCGGGGAGCTGACGCCCGATGAGGCGGAGGTACATCCGCAGAAGCACTATATTACCCGGGCGGTCGGCGTCGCCCCGCGGGTGGAGGCGGATTATGCGGAATACCCCTTTCCCGAATGCGGCGCGCTGCTGCTCTGCTCAGACGGGCTCTCCAACTACCTGAAGGCGGAGAAGGTTGCCACGCAGGTGAACGACTGCCTGAAGCGGGGTAGCGCGCAGCCGCTGATCGATTTTGCGCTCAGCCAGGGCGGAGCGGATAATGTGACCGCCGTGCTCGTTAGCGCGTGCTAGGCCGCGCTGCGGCTTCCCTGAGAGGAATGGTGATGAATGGATAAATACATTGGAAAGCGGCTGGATGGGCGCTATGAGATTCGGGAGCTGACCGGCGTCGGCGGTATGGCGAACGTTTATAAGGCGGTCGATCTTGCGGAAAACCGCTGGGTGGCAGTTAAAATCCTGCGCGAGGAATATATGGATAACGAGGAATTCCTGCGCCGGTTCCGCAATGAATCCAAAGCGGTAGCTACCCTTTCCCATCCGAACATCGTAAAGGTGTATGACGTCAGCTTCTCCCCGCGCATGTACTCCATCGTCATGGAGTACATCGACGGGATTACCCTCAAGGAGTTTATCGACCGGCAGGGACGCCTGGGCTGGAAGGAGACGGTGCATTTCACCGTTCAGATTCTGCGCGCGCTGCAGCATGCGCACGACAACGGCATCGTCCACCGCGATGTCAAGCCGCAGAATATGATGCTGCTTTCGGATGGTACCATCAAGGTCACCGATTTCGGGATTGCCCGCTTTGCGCGCAGTAACACCCGCACGATTACCGACCGCGCCATTGGCTCGGTGCACTATATCAGCCCCGAGCAGGCGCAGGGCGGGGCGACCGATGAAAAGACGGATATCTATTCGCTCGGCGTCATGATGTATGAAATGCTGACCGGCCGCCTGCCGTTTGATGCGGATACGCCCGTCTCAGTGGCGTTAAAGCAGATTCAGCTGGAGCCTGCCCGCCCCTGTACCCTTAATCCCGATATTCCGGAGGGGCTCGAGGCAATCACCATGCGCGCCATGCAGAAGGACCCCGCCCGCCGCTATCAGTCGGCGGCGGAGATGCTGCGGGATATTGATGAATTTAAGCGCAACCCCTCCATCAGCTTTGCCTATAAGTATCTGGGCAGGGAGGTGCACATTGCATCCGAGGAGGAGCAGGAGGGCGGCTGGCGCCGCAAAAAAAAGCGCGGGAAGGAGAAAACCCGCGCCATACGCTCCGAAAAGGAGCAGGCGGATATCGAGCCGCAGGAGGAGGAAGAAGAGGAGGAGCGTCCGCGCATCCCCTTTCTCTCCGTTCTGACCGGGATTACGGTGGCCTTCGTTCTCGTTTCCGGAATATTTGTCGGAACGATGTTTTATTTTAACAACCCCTTTCAGACGGTGGACTCGATTCCCGTTCCCGACCTTATCGGCAAAAAATTCAGTACGGTGAAGTATGACAGCACCTATGTGGAAAACGACATCCGCATTGTGCAAACGGTGGAGTTTAATAACGACTTTGAGGAGGATATCATTTTCGAGCAGAACCCCCGCGCGGGCCGCAGCATGAAAAAGGGCTCAACGATACAGGTCACCGTTTCGGCGGGCGCGCAGCAGGTAACCCTGCGCGATCTCTCCGGCATGGAGTCGAACGAGGCCTATGAGGTTCTGGAGAAAAACGGGCTGAAAAATTATGAGGAGATGCGCATTTATGATGACAACATTGCCGAAGGATATGTCGTAAAAACCGATCCGCCCGCCAACGAGCAGGTGAATTCGGATACAGCCATTCAGGTATTTGTCAGCATGGGTCGGGAGAATAAGCTTATCCAGGTGCCGGATATAACCGGCATGAAGCTGACCGATGCCAAGCGTTTTCTCAAAAACCTTTCGATCAGCATCGGCCGGACGACGACGGTGGAAAGCGATCTGGAGCGCGGAACGGTCGTTGAGCAGATGCCGGAGCCCGGCTCGGAGGTGGCTCAGGGCGCGACGATTGATGTGGATGTCAGCGGCGGCGCGGAGGAGAGCAAGCGCCTGGCCATTGTCATAACGCTGCCCAAGCTTTCCGATCTGCTGATTGTAGAGGCCTGGCTGGATGGGCAGCTGGTTCACGAGGCCAAGCTCACGCCGGGCACCGATCCGAGCAGCGTACAGTGGCGCAAAATCTATGAGGGCTATGGCGTGATGACGCTGCAGGTACGCATTAACGGAATGCTCTATCAGGAATACCTGGTGAATTTTGATGACGAGAGCCACGCAAAGGTGGTGGACAACAGCAGCTTCTTCCAGGATGGGCTGCCGGAAAGCGTGCCGGAAAATTCTCCGGAAACGGCCCTGCCGGATGATGATGAAGATGACTGGAGAGTCCCGGAGATTGAGGATGACTGAAGGATAACAGCGCTGTAAAGCTTTCTGGGGAAGGAAAGAAAAAATGACGCAGGAATATGAGGAGGGACTGATTGTCCGCGCACTGGGTGGGTTTTATGAGGTGAAAACCCCGTCCGGCTCCTACAGCTGCAAGGCGCGCGGACTCTTTAGAAAGACCGGCCAAAGCCCGCTGGTGGGCGACCGGGTGCGCATTCAGCTTATCCACGGAGACGAGGGCTATGTAGAGGAGATTTTTGAGCGAAAAAACAGCCTGGTGCGCCCTGCGGTCGCCAATCTGGATTTTCTGGTGATGGTGGTTTCCATTCTGTCGCCGCCGCCGAACCTGCTGGTGCTGGATAAGATGATCGCGCTTGCGGAGCACCAGAAAATAGAGCCGGTCGTAGTGATCACCAAAATTGATCTCTGCAGCGAAGCGGCAGAATATGAAGAGCTGGCTGAGCTCTATCGCCGCGCGGGACTGAAGGTCCATATCGTCTCCTCCAAAACGGGGGAAGGGATAAAAACGCTTGCCGGGGCGCTTTCCGGAAAGCTCTCGAGCTTCTGCGGAAACACCGGCGCGGGGAAATCGAGCCTTTTAAATGCGATGGACCCTTCCCTCGAGCTGCAGACGGGGGAAATCAGCGAGAAGCTGGGACGCGGGAAGCATACCACCCGCCATGCCGAGCTCTATGCCCTCGCGGGCGGCGGATATATTGCCGATACGCCCGGATTTTCGGCAGTGGAGCTTTCGCGCTATGCGCTTATCTATAAGCAGCAGCTGCAGGACTGCTTTCGGGAGTTTGCGCCCTATCTTTCGTGCTGCCGCTATGCCGGCTGCTCGCACACCTGCGAGCAGGGCTGCGCAGTGCTTGCGGCGGCCGCCGCGGGAGAGATTGCCGAGAGCCGGCTGATGAGCTACCGGACGATGTATAAGGACGCGAGACAGCTAAAGGAATGGGAACAACGATGAAAAAAGGACTGATTGTGGCGGCAGGCAGCCCGGTAAGCCCGGAGCTGCTGCGAAAACTTTCTGCAGAGAGCTGCCGCGTAGTCGCGGTGGATGGGGGCTATCGCCACTGCCGGGCGGCGGGGATACATCCGGACTGTCTCTGGGGGGATATGGATTCCCTCCATCCAGAGCTTCTGGCCGGGGCCGCTGCCGAGGGGGTGAAGGTGGAACGCATCCCCTGCGAAAAGGATGATACCGATACCCTCTATGCGCTGCGGCGGCTACAGGAGGAGGGAATGAAGGCGGTGGATATCGTCTGCGCGCTGGGCGGCCGGTTGGACCATCTGGCGGCCAACCTGCAGACGCTGCTTTATGCTGCCCACACCGGGACCGCCTGCCGGCTGGTGGATGATGGGGCCATTGCCGAGGCGCTGCTGCCGGGGGAGCATCTGCTGCAACAGGAGGGGTTTCCGATTTTCTCCCTCTTTTCCCTGGGCGAACGGTGCGAGGGGGTCACCATTCGGGGGGCGAAATATCCGCTTTCTGATTACTGTATGAAAAACGATTTTCCCATCGGTGTCAGCAATGCGTTTCTGGAGATGCAGGCACAGGTTTCCTTTCGCTCCGGCGCCCTGCTGCTCATCCGCAGCAGAGAATAAGGGGGCAAAGGGTGCGTTGCAAAATAAAAATTTTGCAACGCACCCTTCTGAAAAACGGCTTTTGACTCCACCGGGGTCAAATTTCGCCCGCAGTTCGCAGGCGAAACCGCCCTTTTTCCGATTCCTGCAGGCCGGAAAAAATTTTGCAGCGCGCTCTCCTCGCCTTTAAGGCCGTCCGGGCCCTGCAGGCGCTTATGTACGGCCGGGGGCTTCAGGCGTCCTTTTTCATTTTGAAGATAACCTTCAGGATTCCACTGATAAACCGGGGACTCTTCACAACAACAATCTTCATCATTCTGCCTCTCCTTCCAATCGGCCGGGTTTTGTGCGGGAAATTCAGCATCTCCATGAGCAGCAGCCTGCAATAACCAGCAGCAGAGCGGCGGCCAGCAAAACCAGGCGAAGAGGACAAAAGCAGATGAGAAATACCATAATGCCGAACATGACAGCCATCCTGCCCCATACTCCGTTTTGCGGTCTGCGTCTCATATGTGCCTGCCTCCCTGATAAAACCTCTTATAACAGGATACGCAGGCAGCCCCTGTTTGGTGCAAAAGGGGTCTGTTGCAAAATAGGCATTTTGCAACAGACCCCTCTGAAAAAAGGCTTTTGACTCTGCCAGAGTCAAATTTCGCCCGCCTATCGCGGGCGAAACCGCCCTTTTTCCGGTTTCTGCAGGCTGGGAACGTCTGTTGCCTATTTTCTGCAGACAGAGGAAGGCTTTTTTGCTTTTGGTGGAACGGAAACGGTCTCTACATTCCCTTCTGCGGGAGGGCGGTCTGTTTTTTCACATATGTATAAAGTTTCGCCCGTTCCTCTTTTTATGGACAGAGGAACGCTGAGAAAGGAGCGCTTTTATGTCAGCCCAAAATACCGTTCAGGATCTGGGCAGCGGCCCTATCGGCCGCCTGCTTGTTCGCTTAGCGGTTCCCACTATTGCGGCGCAGCTGATTAATGCACTGTATAATATTGTAGACCGCATGTATATCGGGCATATACCGGGGGATGGTGATATCGCCCTGACCGGCGTGGGGGTCACCTTCCCGATTATTATGCTTATCTCCGCCTTCGCTTCCCTGCTGGGAATGGGCGGCGCGCCGCTGGCCTCCATCGAACTGGGCAAAAAGGATAGCGAGCGCGCCAACCGCATTCTGGGGAATGCCGCGGCGGCACTGCTGGGGGTGGCCGTTTTGCTCACCATCCTCTTTTTATCGCTGAACCGTCCGCTGCTGATGCTCTTTGGCGCTTCGGAAAGCACGATTGAATATGCGGCCTCCTATGTAAATATCTATGTCTGCGGCACCGTTTTTGTCATGGCCGCTCTGGGGCTGAACCCCTTTATTACCGCGCAGGGCTTTGCCCGGGAGGGAATGCTTACTGTTTTAATCGGTGCCCTCCTCAACATTCTTCTCGACCCGCTCTTTATTTTCGTGCTTGGGCTCGGCGTGCGGGGGGCAGCGCTGGCCACCATTCTTTCGCAGGCGGTTTCCGCGGGCTGGGTGCTGCTGTTTTTGTGCGGCAAAAAGACCGTCTTAAGGCTGCAGCTGAGCACCCTGCCGCTGAGAAAGGATATTCTTCTCTCCATTCTTTCGCTGGGCATCTCCCCGTTTATCATGCAGTCCACCGAAAGCCTGGTGATGATCACCCTCAACTCCGGCCTGCAGCGCTATGGCAACGATCTCTATGTCGGCGCGATGACGATTATCTCCAGCGTCATGCAGGTTTTGACCATGCCCCTGATGGGCTTGGGGCAGGGTGCCCAGCCGATTATCAGCTACAATTATGGCGCGGGCAATTATGAGCGCGTTCAGAAGACCTACCGGCTGCTGATACGGGTCTCCTTCGCTGTATCGAGCATAATCTGTCTGGTTGTCCTGGCCGCTCCGCAGGTGTTTGTCAGCGTCTTCAATAACAAACCGGAACTGATGGAAATATCCTGCCGCTCGATGCGCATCTACTTTGCAGGCATCTTTATGATGGGCATCCAGTTTGGCTGCCAGCAGTGCTTTATGGCCATGGGCCAGGCGAAAACCTCCCTGTTTCTCGCACTGCTGCGCAAGGTGATTCTGCTGATTCCCCTGGCCCTTCTGCTTCCCCCCTTCCTCGGGCCGGATGGCATTTTCATCGCCGAGCCGGTAGCTGATATTACGGCGGCCATCGTTACCGGGCTGATGTTCCTGCGCTTTGCCCGCAGGCTTTTAAAGCCGCCTGCACAGAGGCCGGATCTGCAGCAGCCGGGGAAAGAATAAGAGACAACCGTTTTTGTATGCAATAGAACCCAAAAATAACCAGATAATTCCACAAAATTACAAAATTAAAACAGGGAAGCTGTAATTGCTTGACAGAAATAGTAAAATATTGTAAACTAGAAATGATCCAAAGCAGAGGAAGGCTGCGGTTTCCAAAAGAGGGGATTCAGCAGCAGTACCACTGCTATCCCGCTTAGGACGGAGCAGAGGGAAGCAATCCAAACAGCCGGAACAATCTCCATCGGCGAAGCCGAACCGGCAGCTAGGCGCAGCATGGCGGTGGTTGTGGGAATCAGCTGCAGGGATGCGGTGTTGAGTACCACGAACATGACCATGCTGTTGGTAGCATATCGGCGGTTGCTGCTGTATTTTTCCATTTCACGCATGGCCGCAATTCCCAACGGCGTTACGGCGTTTCCCAGGCCGATGAAGTTGGCAGCCATGTTCATGCAGATCAGCTTTCCGGCCTCGGAGTGTGGGTCAATGGGCCTGAAGAGCAGTTTAATGAGCGGTGCCATCCATCTGCTCATAAGCTTTGTCAGGCCAGACTCCTGAGCAATGCGCATCATTCCGTTCCATAAGCACAGGCCGCCGCACAGGCTGAGAAGGAGCTTGACTGCGTCAAGCCCGCCATCAAGCGCTGCGGCGGAGACCTGTGAAATTCGTCCGTTCAGTAGACCAAATGTCAACGATAGCCCGATCATCCCTGCAAACAGATAGTTCATCATTTTCATTTACCGCCCTTTAAAGGATTTAATCAGCCTTTTAAGATGCAAACCGGCTGCCAGTCTCCTTTGTATGCTGCCGGAGGCTGTTTTATTCTTCGGGACTGGCCTGCTGCTTTTAAAGTACTGGCCTTTTCCCCTTCCTTGATTGGACGGATATCGAATTAAGAACTTTTGCATATGACATCTCGGACTTACGAAGGAAGGAGCAAGCAGATGAAATCAACAGGCATTGTAAGAAAAGTAGATGAGCTTGGAAGGGTGGTTCTTCCAATTGAATTGAGAAGAACGCTGGATATTAACGAGAAGGACTCCCTTGAAATTTTTGTGGATGGGAACCAGATCATTCTGCAGAAATATGAACCCGCCTGTATCCTCTGCCAGAGTAACGGAGAGATGGTTTCTTTTAACGGTAAAAATATCTGCAGGGACTGCCTCAGTAAGCTGGGCAAGATGAAATAGAGACTTCTGCACAGGAAATTTTTATCCGCTGTTTCTGCCTGCGGGCAGGAAACATCGGATTTTTTACCTTCCCTTTTCGACTCCGTTTTTCATGGGAGTTGGCGGGGGGATTTTCGAGTGACATGGTTGATTTTCGTCTCCTCTTCAGGTATAATAGAAAAGAGGCAATCATGCGGATCGTTTTTTGGGCGGTTCCATTAAAAAACATTGCAGGAGGGACGGCCGGCGCCTGTCCTGCTGGGTATTGTAAATAGCGCCGGCCAAAGAAAGAGCGGACAGCTTTCAAAAAGCTTACCTGCTTTCATTCAAACATATCAGGAAAGCGATCGCACTCTTTCCACGCCTCGGAAAGAATACAATCGCTTTTCGTATTTTAAGGAAGAAAGGGGTGGCTGGCCATGGGAAGCCCAAACTCAAAAAAGCTGAAGATACTGATTGCAGATGATTCAGAGATGAACCGGGCGATTCTTTCAGAGATGCTGGGCAACGAATATGAAATACTGGAAGCGGAAAACGGCGTTCAGGCACTCATTAAAATTCAGGAGCATGAAACAGAGCTTTCACTGGTTCTGCTGGATATTGTCATGCCGGAGATGGACGGCTATGGGGTTCTCAAAACCATGAACCAGCGCAGATGGATTGATTTTATCCCGGTCATCATGATTTCCGCAGAGAGCAGCAGCTCTCATGTGGAAAAAGCCTATAACATGGGCGTCACGGATTTTATCAGCCGCCCTTTCGATGCGCGGATTGTACATAAAAGAGTGGTCAACACCATTTTGCTGTATGCCAAGCAGAAAAAGCTGATGGATCTCGTTACCGAACAGGTCTATGAAAAGGAAAAGCAGAGCGGCCTGATGATTGAAATTCTCAGCCATATCGTAGAATTCCGTAACGGGGAAAGCGGCATGCATGTGCTTCATATCCGCACGCTGACAGATATGCTGCTGCACCACCTGGTGCAGATGACTGACCGCTATCCGCTTTCCCGGGCTGATATGGCGATGATCGGTATCGCTTCTGCCCTGCATGATGTTGGAAAGATTTCCATTCCTGCAGAAATCCTGAATAAGCCCGGGCGCCTGACCAACGAGGAATTCGCTGTGATGAAGCAGCATTCTCTCATCGGGGCAAACATGCTAGAAAACCTCCCCAACCATCAGGATGAGCCGCTGCTCAAAACGGCTTATGAAATCTGCCGCTGGCATCATGAGCGGTATGACGGGCGTGGCTATCCGGATGGGCTGAAGGGGGAAGAAATCCCGATATCTGCCCAGATTGTTTCCCTGGCCGATGTTTATGATGCACTGACCAGCGAGCGCGTTTATAAAAAAGCATTCTCCCATGAGCAGGCAATTCAGATGATTCTCGGAGGAGAATGCGGAACGATGAATCCCCTCTTGCTGCAGTGCCTTTCCGAAATGGCTGACAGCATCCCGGAGCTGCTGGAGAACACCCGTCCAACGTGGGAAAGGAGCCAGCAGGAGATTGCCGACGATCTGCTGCACCAGAACCAGCTGACCGCTTCTGAGCGCACCCTGCAGCTGCTCGATCACGAGCGGATGAAATACAGTTTCTTTGCCGCTATGAGCGAGGAGATTCAGTTTGAATACAACGTTTCTCCGCCGATGGCGACCCTCTCCTCATGGGGAGCGGAAAAGCTGCAGCTTCCGGAAACGATTGCCGACCCGCTGCATGATAAGCGGCTTGTTGAGCTGATAGGGGAAGAAAATATCCGGGATTTGACCGAGGCTATTCTGAACACCACCCCGGAGGAACCGGTTATGCAGCACGAGTGCAAGATTCAGCTGCCCGGCGGGCCCCGCTGGATGCGCTTTATCTGCCGGGCCTCCTGGTCGGAGGATGAGCCCCCCATCTGTACAGGAATGATCGGCAAGGTGGTGGATATCCATGAGACCCGCCTCAAGATAGACAGCCTTTCCTATCAGGCCTTCCACGATGAGGTGACCGGGCTCTTTAACCGGCGGTATGCCAAACGGCAGATCGTAGAACGGCTGGAGACCCACACCGGGAGCAAATTTGCGCTCGCCATTTTGGATGTGGACAAATTTAAAACGGTCAACGATACCCGCGGACATGATTTCGGAGATCGTGTTTTGGCTTATGCCGCCCGGAGAATGCAGCAGAGTGTGCGCAGCGGGGACATTGTTTCGCGCATCGGCGGGGATGAGTTCCTGATTTTCCTGGAATATAAGGATAATCTGGAAAAGGCTGTGGAACGCATATTTTCCTCTCTTATGGGAGAGCTGGAGGGCTTCCCCATCTCCTTCAGCATGGGAGTCGCGCAGACGGATGCGGTCGGTACAGACTATGAGGTCCTCTTCCATTCGGCTGACCAGGCGCTCTATACCGCCAAGCAGTCCCGGGGAAGATACTGCTTCTATCATAATTCCATGAAGACAGAAGACTCTACCATTTCGCTGATTGATAAACACAGTAAACCGAAGACACCGGCTGACGGGAGAGGGAGGAAATCATAATGGGACTTAAGGAATGCTATTTGGATATAGGCGGCAATTATGAGGACGTAGTCGGACGTCTTTACAGCGAGAAGCTGGTCCGGAAGTTTGTGATGAAATTTCTGAATGACCCGAGCTATGAGCTGCTGGAAAGCTCCTTAAAGGCGGAAAATTATGAGGAGGCCTTCCGCGCCTCCCATACGCTCAAGGGCATCTGCCAAAATTTAAGCTTTACCCGCCTGCAGCAGTCAAGCAGCGCGCTGACGGAAGCTCTGCGTTCTGGTTTTTCGCCGGAGGTGCCCGAGCTTATGCAAAAGGTAACGGCGGACTATCAGCAAACGGCTGCGGCCATCCGGAAGCTGCAGGTGGAAGAAGGAGCGAACTGAAATGCACAACAAAACCACCCGGTTTTTGATGATCAGCCTGATTCTGGTTTCGGTGCTGTGCATTATTGTCTTTTTGTTCCTGGCCGTTTATATGAACAAGCAGAGTCTGGATACGATTTCCCAGGTGGGAACTATCTATATGTCCGGAATGAGCAAGCAGCTGTCCAGCCATTTTGAAACGACCATTGACCTGCGGCTTTCTCAGGTGCAGGCGCTGGTGGAAACTACGCCGCCGGGAAGCAGGAATACATTGCAGCTGGAGGAAGAGCTGGCTTATGCGGCCAAAGCGCGCGGATTTGAAGCGCTCGCTCTGTGCTCGGAGGATGGGCAGTTCGATATGCTTTATGGGGAATCGCTTCAGATAACCGATCCGAATCCCTTTCTGGATTCGCTGAACAAAGGGGAGGCGAAGGTGGCTGTTGGCAGCAATGCAGAGGGCGAAGTAGTGGTTCTGCTGGGCTTTCCTGCCGCCTATCAGATGGAGGATGGTACCGACAGCGTCGCCCTGGTGGCAGGGCTGCCAGTAGAGGATATCCGGAAGACCCTGTCACTGGATGAGGAAAATTCCGTTATCTATTTTTATATCATCCGGCGGGATGGCAGCTTTGTCATCCGAAGCAGGGAGCTGGGCTATGACAACTATTTCGATGCGACACGGGCGCTCTTTGATGAAGAGCATAAAGCCTCAGCAGAGACCTATGTGGACGAGATACAGGCCGCAATGGAAGCCGAGAAGGATTTTTCAGGCGTTCTTCAGATAAACGCCCGGGAGCGGCGGCATGTGCACTGCACAAGTCGTCTCATGTATTCCGAGTGGCATCTGGTGAGTGTTCTCCCCTATGGAGCGCTCAATGAGGCGGTTTCCGAGCTGAGCATCCGCTGGATCGGATGTGCGATCGGCGCCTGCGTACTGCTGATTTTGACGCTGCTCGCCGTTTTCATGATATATTTCCGCATGACCCGGCAGCAGATTCATGATCTGGAGGCTGCCCGTGAAGAGGCCATGCATGCCAACCAGGCTAAA
This sequence comes from Provencibacterium sp., assembly GCA_022792175.1. Taxonomy (GTDB): domain Bacteria; phylum Bacillota; class Clostridia; order Oscillospirales; family Ruminococcaceae; genus Harryflintia. The sequence continues at coordinate 42,640 of JAAWAN010000024.1, read as the reverse complement.
AGCGAATTCCTTTCCAATATGAGCCACGATATTCGAACACCGATGAACGCCATTGTCGGAATGACGGCGATTGCCACGACGAATATCGATAACCGGCAGCAGCTGCAGAACTGCCTGAGAAAAATTACCCTCTCCAGCAAACACCTGCTAGGGCTGATTAACGATGTGCTGGACATGTCCAAAATTGAAAGCGGGAAGATGACACTGAGCATGGATCAGGTCTCCCTGCGGGAGGTGATGGAGAGCATCGTCAGCATTGTGCAGCCGCAGATGAAGGCCAAAAAGCAGACGTTTGATATCTCCATTCGCGATATCAGCTCAGAAAATGTCTTCTGCGACAGTGTGCGCCTGAATCAGGTGCTTCTCAATTTTCTTTCCAATGCGATCAAATTTACTCCTGATGGCGGCAGCATCTGGATGACATTGTGCGAGGAGAGCTCTCCACGGGGAGAAAAATATGTCCGCACGCACATCTACATCAAGGATAACGGCATCGGGATGTCCGCGGAGTTTAAAAAGCAGATTTTTGAATCCTTCAGCCGGGAGGACAGCAGCCGCGTTCGGAAAACCGAGGGCACCGGCCTGGGCATGGCGATTACCAAATATATCGTAGATGCAATGGGCGGAACGATTGATGTGGACAGCGAGCCGGGAGTAGGCAGCGAATTTCATGTTACCCTTGATTTGGAGCGCGCAGAGATTCTCGAAGAGGAGATGATTCTGCCGGACTGGAATATGCTCGTGGTGGATGACGACCAGACGCTCTGCGAGACGGCCGTTTCTTCCCTGGCCGCCATCGGCGTAAGGGCAGAATCCGCACTTGATGGGGAAACTGCTGTCCGCATGGTTGAAAAGCGCCGCCAGAAGGGAGAAGGCTACCAGATTATTCTGCTGGACTGGAGGCTGCCCGATATGGATGGCATCGCAACCGCGCGGGCCATCCGGGAGAAAATGGGGGAGGATATTCCGATCCTGCTCATTTCGGCCTACGACTGGAGTGAAATTGAGGATGAGGCCCGCAGTGCCGGCATCAGCGGTTTTATTTCCAAGCCGCTGTTTAAGTCCACCCTTTTCTATGGGCTGAAAAAATATGCGGATGACACCGGAACGAAGAAGAAGACTGCGGAAGGCATTGCCAATTTTTCCGGAAAGCGCGTGCTCCTGGCGGAGGATAATGACCTGAACTGGGAAATTGCAGAGGAGCTGCTCTCTGATTTGGGGCTGCAGCTCGATTGGGCGGAAAACGGGAAAATCTGCCTGGATAAATTTGAAAAGGCCCCCATCGGGTTTTATGACGCCATTTTGATGGATCTGCGTATGCCGGTCATGACCGGTTATGAGGCGACGACGGCCATTCGTGCGCTGAAGCGGGAGGATGCGCAGAAAATTCCCATCATCGCTATGACGGCGGATGCCTTCTCGGAGGATGTCAAGCGGTGTTTGGAATGCGGCATGAATGCGCATGTTGCAAAGCCGATTGATGTGCGCGAAATTGCCCGGCTGCTGGGAAAATTCATGCAGTGACTTTACCGGGTAAAATGAAAACCGGCCTGCGGCGGTGCAAAGGAAAATGCCTGCCGCAGGCCGGTCTTTATTCATTTCAGCCTGTTTCGCCATTCGATGCAGCCATCAAGCGGGCGCCTGGGTCTTGCCGCGGGCGCCTCGGCGGGATAGCCGAGCGCGAGGACGGCGTTCAGCGTCCCCTGCGCCTGCAGGTAGTCCTCCAGCTCCCGGCAGGCAAACCAGCTGTCGCCTATCCAGAGGCTTCCAAGGCCGAGGGCGGCCGCCGCCAGCGAGATATTTTCCATCGCCGCGCCGATCGACTGCGCATTGCAGTTTTCATAGATGCGTTCCTCATCGCTCAGCGGCTGGCCGAGGGGAATGCCCAGGGGATTAACGAGGGCGATGATGACCGGCGCCTGCCGCATCACCTGCAGGGTGTATTCTGCGCCGCTTAAAAAGGGGGCGCTTTGCGGGAGCAGGGGCTGCCGCCGCTCGCGCGCCAGCCCCTGCCCCATCGCCTTTAAAAACCCTTCCCTTGCACTTCCGGAGAGGACGATGAAATGCCACGGCTGCCGGTTTTTGGAGGAGGGGGCCAGGCTGCCCGCCCGCAGAATCTGTTCAATGACCGGGCGGGGAACCGCCCGGCTTTCATAGCGGCGGATGCTGCGCCGAGCCGCAATCGCCTGCAACACGGGCGGGCAGTCCGGCTCTCCTTTTTGCGGGGATAAGCGGACCTTTCCCCACCGCTTTGCAGAGCGGCTAAGAAGAGAGAAGAGGATTTTCATGCGGATATGTCCCCAAAGTAGAGCATCGGCTGGCGAACGGCCAGATTGCGCAGAACCTCCTCATCCTCCGGCTTATCAGGCAGCGCGGCATACAGCTGCAGATAATCCTCCCGCCGAAGGGCTGCGCCGGCAAACACCATAAAAGATGCGCGCGCAGGCCAGGCCTCAAAGTGCATGACGTCCGGCGGGTAGGGCCAGCGGGTCTTATCCTGTAAAAAGGGCAGGAGATAATCGAGCCCCAGGGAGATGTTTTTTCCGTCCGGCGTGGTATAGGCCCAGAGATTTTCCTCCGGTGTAGAGAGCAGCTGGCAGAGGGTGACCATATTATCCAGCACGAAGATGGAGTAGGAATAGGGCTTGGTGCGCCGCAGCTCCTGGGGGAAGCTGCCGTCTGCAGCCATCTGCCCAGGCAAGAAGATCTCCCTGTAGCGCTGCCGGCAGAGCGCGGTTACCTCCTTTCGCCCGGCGAAGAGGGAAAAGGCCGCCAACTGAACAAAGCAGGCTACACTGTGGTTATTTTTAGCGTTTTGCTCCTCCTGCCCCTGCGGGTGGGTAAGTATCCAGTCGAGATAGGAGTTAAACCAGCTTCGCAGCGACTGGCAGAGCCCGGCATCTATCGCCTGCGCCTCCTCAAGAGCCTTTACCGCAAAGGGGATATCGATGAGGTGCAGCGTATCGATGATGCCGATTCCCCGCCCGGCACAGACACCGGGAATGGCCTGCGCATAAAGCAGGTTCGGGTTCATCCGGGTGGCCTCATCGACGAAAAAAACGCGGAGAAGGCGGCAGGCCTTTTCGGCATAGGCCCTTTCCCCGGTCAGCCGGAAGGCGGCCGCAAGCGCTGAAACATGGGTGCGCATGCGGCGCAGCAGCAGGCGGTGGGCGGTAAAGTTTTCCGGATTGGTTTCACCGTCCCGCTGGATGTAGGGGAGGCCATCTGGTGTATCCGGATTGGGCCACCAATAGTCGCCATTTGAGTAAAAGTCGTGCGGGCCGCCCTCGCTGAGCGGGGCGCGCTGCTGGGTGATCGACAGGCAGGGGGCCTGCAGAGCCCGGTCCGCCGCCGCGAGAATCCGGCTGCGGCTGCAGCAGCAGGCCGGCGCCGAAATGGATGAATTTAAAAAACACATAGCATATCCCCCTTTTCTCTGCAAATAGCATAGCACAAAACTCCCTGCCTGTCCAACCGCTGCTTCTGCTTTTGGGGCCTGCGGGAAATTTCATGAGAGGAGGAGAAAACTTGAAAAAAGGGTTGCTTTTACCCGCCCTTTCTGATAAAATATAAACATTGACATGTAATCCTGCGCATTAAGGAGGTGCAGACAAATGGCTAAATGCGATATTTGCCAAAAGGGTGTCACTTTCGGTATTAAGGTTTCCCATTCCCATCATCGTTCCAATCGGAGCTGGAAGCCGAATGTAAAGCGCGTCAAGGCGATTGTCGACGGTACCCCCCGCCGCATCTACGCCTGCACCCGTTGCTTGCGGTCCGGCAAAGTTACCCGCGCGATGTAAAGCCGCCTAAACGGACGAAGCCTGTTGCCACGAATGGCAACAGGCTTTTTGTTTTTTCATATACTGTTTACAAGCGGTGCGCAGAGAGGCCTTTTTCCGGTTTTTGGCAAAGGGTATGCACAAAAAAGCACGCCCCTCATAAAATGTTAATAGAATACTTATTTAGGAGGATTAGTATGGCAGAATCAAAAGCTTTGAGCAATACCGCCGGAACGCATAGCAATTTCAAAGAAGCGGTATGCATAGATGCCGGCAGAATCTACGACAGCTGCAGTGATAAAGACTGTCTGGAAGATCTGATGGTTGTCTTTGCGCCGCAAGCGCAGGCTGTGGTCGATGCCGCCACCTCAATCAAGGTGAAGGGCGTCGAAGTACTTACCGTTTGTCTGGATGTAGAGCCAGTCCCCTTCAACAAAGGCTTCTACAGTGTAGACATGACCTTCTATTTCAAGGTGGATCTCAAGGCCTACACCTCCAACGCCTGCGACCCGACCACCGTCAGCGGCGTTGCTCAGTTCCAGAAAAAGGTCATTCTGTATGGCAGCGAGGGCAATGTGAAAATCTTTACCTCCCGCAACTGCTGCGAGCATCCCTTCCAGCATACCACCAACATGCCCAAGGCCAGCGTGCAGGTGGCCGACCCCATTGCACTCGATGTGCAGCTGGTAGACTGCCCGCCGCGCTGCGAATGCCCCTGCTTCCCGCCGGAGGTGCTCTGCCATATCGGCTGCGAGTGCGTTTCGCCCGTTGTTTCCAAGGTGGTATTGATTACCATCGGCCTGTTCACCATCGTGCAGATTGAGCGCGATGTGCAGATGATGATCCCGGCCTATGACTTCTGCGTACCGGAGAAGGAGTGCTCGCCCGGCGGCGGCGCGGAGAACCCCTGCGACCTCTTCCGGCGCATCAAATTCCCGACCAACGAGTTTTTCCCGCCCAACCTCACCGACCTGAACGACGGCGAGGATTAAACGCTGCAGGCTGTTCTCAAAAAGCCTGCCGGAAAAGGGAGGGCAGCCCCTTCCCGCCCACCGGCAGGCTGCTTTTTATCCCCTCCTGAAAACCGGCAAAAGAGCCGGCAAAACGAGGCGGCCGCCGGAATCCGACGGCCGCCTCGTTTTCAGTTTTTATCTTCCGCTGTTTTTACCGCCTGCAGACAGATATCCCTTTCTCTTGAGCTTCCCTATTTATATAGAAAGCGAAGGCCCTGCGCCGCGGGCTCTTCATGGGCGATACCGCCACCCGGCGGCGGCCTGCGCCATCCATCTGCCCTATCCTATGCCTATTCTTTGGGGAAGGGCACAGGGGCATTGCCCGCATTCTGCCCACCAGCAAAGGCAACAGCAAAAAAGCAGAGGAAAAACTGCTCTGCCCGGGCAGAAGCCGCCGGGAAAATTTTTGTTCCTCCCCGCTAATCCTCCCCCGCCGTTTCCCCGGCAGAAGCGGACAGGCTGCTCTGCGTATTCTCCGCGCCCGCCGGCGGATACTGCGTATGGTCGCCCAGCACGTGGGTATTAAACCATCCGAGCGCCAGCAGCAGAAGCAGCGATAAAAGCGAATAGAGGAATATCCTCCAGGCGGGCAGCGCAGGACGGCCGTTTCGCATGCTCATCTTTCTACCTCCTGATTTTTAACAGCGCCTGCAGCCGCCACAGGGCAGCCGGGCCAGTGCAAAAGGGGCATTTTTCCTTTATAACGGATAAGGGGGTGTAAAAAACGCCTGCGTTTTTTACACCCCCAGAAGCGCTTACAAGCCTGAACGATGGCGCGCTTTTCATGGCAGGCACAAAGCCATGCCTTTTTCAGCTTATGAAAACCGGAAAACAGATCCTTTCCTGATTTTAAGCAAAGTGAAAAGGCAGTTTTTTACATCCCTTTGCTGCCTGCAAAACAGCAGGCTCTTACTTGACATAGGGGGTCAGAACGTTAATCAGAACACCCGCCGCCACTGCAGAGCCGATAACGCCCGCCACATTCGGGCCCATGGCATGCATCAGCAGGAAGTTGGTCGGGTTCTCCTGCTGGCCAACCCTTTGAGAAACGCGCGCCGCCATCGGAACGGCGGAAACGCCGGCAGAGCCGATAAGAGGATTGACCTTTCCACCCGTAGCAATGTACATAATCTTGCCGAAGATAACGCCAAAGGCGGTGCCGAAGCCAAAGGCAATGACGCCGAGTACGATAATCTGCAGCGTCTGCAGCGTCAGGAAGTTTTCGGCCGTCGCCGTCGCGCCGACGGTGACACCTAAGAAGATGGTGACGATGTTCATCAGCTCATTGTTGGCGGTTTTGGTCAGCCGGTCCACAACGCCGCACTCGCGCATCAGGTTGCCGAGCATCAGCATGCCGACAAGGGCGGTGGCATCCGGAACGATGAAGGAAACGATGATGGTAACAACGATCGGGAAGATGATCTTCTCGCGCTTGGAGACCGGGCGCAGCTGCTGCATGACAACAGCGCGCTCCTTTTTGGTCGTCAGCAGCTTCATAATCGGCGGCTGAATGACCGGGACAAGCGCCATATAGGAATAAGCGGCAACGGCGATGGCACCGAGCAGGTGCGGGGCCAGCTTGGAGGTGGTGAAGATGGCGGTCGGGCCATCCGCTCCGCCGATGATGCCGATGGAACCGGCCTCAGCGGGCTCAAAGCCGAGCGCCAGCGCGCCAAAGAAGGTGATGAAAATGCCGACCTGCGCGGCCGCGCCGAGAATAAAGCTCTTGGGGTTGGCAATCAGCGGGCCGAAATCGGTCATCGAGCCGACGCCTAAGAAGATAAGCGGCGGATAGATACCAAGCTTTACACCCTGATAGAGGTAATAAAGAAGGCTTCCCTCCGAATGGGAGTTGAGGGCCGCGACCGGGATGTTGGCGAGCAGCATGCCGAAAGCGATAGGCAGCAGCAGCAGCGGCTCAAATTGCTTGACAATTGCCAGGTAGAGCAGAACGCAGGAGACAATCAACATCACTGCCTGCTGCCAGCTGATATTGGCGAAGCCAGAGTTTACAGCGATGTCCTTGATGGTGCTGACAAACATTTCAAACATCTGATTCGTTCCTTTCTATGATTTCTGGAAGGGCCAGTTAAAAGGGCTGGGTGTTTTCCTGCAGTCCGGCCAGGGACCAGCTCGCGCGCCCGCCGGCAGCCTTTACACTCTTGGCCCGGCGGATGGCGACCGGCTTTCCTGCGCCGCCGGTGAAGGCTGCGATAGCCGCCGAGATAACCGCGACCACCTCATCGCCGATGCCATCCTCTACCTCCATCTTTTTAATGACGGGGCTGGGGGCAGCAGGGGCGGCAACCTTTGGGGCCTCTTTTTCCGGGGAGCCACCGGAAGGGGTCTTCGGCTTTTCACCCAGCACGCGGCCCATGATTTCCATCACCGCGATCAGAACCAGCAGAACGAGGAAGACAATCACGATGCCTGTAAAGATGACGGAAAATGCGAACGCAAAGTCCATAGTTCAGGTCTCCTTTTCTTTTTAGTGTTTTTAAATATCGCGCGCATAAAAGCCGCCCCTCTTCCAGGCGGGGAAAGGGACCCTCCTGCGCTCTCCGGCCCCATTAAAGGAACCGGGCATTTTACCGGCCCCGCCGGCGCCGGTAATTTTGCGTACACAAAGTATTATACAATACTCCGGAAATTTTTTCAATTAAAATCTGACAATTTTTTAACTGTTTATTGCGAAACCGTAAAGGAAGCGCTACAATGGAAGGGCTGGGGCTGACGGGGCCCTTTACCACCCATTTTGCAACAGGAGGCGCTTTTCTTGCACAACGTACTCATTATTCTCAATCAGGTCCTGATTATGGGGCTTATCGCCGCGGGCGGCTTCACTCTTGTGCGTCTGAAAAAGTTCGATCCGCAGCTCAGCCGGAGCATTTCCAACCTGCTGCTGTATATTGTGGCCGGCTGCATCATTCTCAATGCCCTGCAGCGGGACTTTAACCCTCATGAGGCGCGGGGGCTGGCCGTCGCCTTCATGCTCGCCCTGCTTTCCTATCTGATCTGTATTTTGGGCGCGCACCTGATTTTCCGTAACCGAAAGGGCAACCCCAACGCCGGTATCGAGCGCTTCGCCCTGGTGATGCCCAATGCCGGGTATATCGGCATCCCGCTGGTGCAGGCCGTTCTCGGGACGGATGGGGTCTTTTATCTGACGGCCTACATCGTCTGCTTCAACCTTCTGCTTTTCAGCTATGGGCGCACCCAGCTGCTGCTCGATGGCTTTTCTCAGGGGCGCGGAGCGCCGGTGCAGCTGCTTTCAAGAGAAACGGTGATGAAAAGCCTCATCAACCCCGCCACCCTCTGCACCGCGCTGGGGCTGATTCTCTATTTCGCCCGCATACGCCTGCCCTCCTTCCTGCTCGGCGCGGTGAAAAACTATGCCGACGTCAATACCGTGCTTTCGATGCTGCTGATCGGCGTCTTCCTCTCGCAGACTTCTTTAAAAAGCCTTCTGCACTTCGGACGCGGCTTTCTCATCTGCTTTGTGCGGTTGATTGCGCTGCCGCTTTTCTGTATGCTGGCCATCGCGCTGGTGGATATCCGCGCGCTCGTTCCCGACCCTTACACGGTGAAAACAGCAATGGTCATCGCCGCCACCACCCCCTGCGGGGTTGCCACCGCCTTTATGAGCGAGGTGTGCGGCGCCGACCATCTCTATGGGTCCCGCCTCGTCTGCGCCTCAACCATTTTGAGCGTTCTCACCCTTCCGCTCATGCTGCTTTTGTGGGAGTTTCTCTTCCCGCTTTTTTGCTGAAACGTCCGGTTTCTGTTATTTTAAATGCCGTTATGGCTATGGAGGTTTTTTATTATGCAGCTAAAACGTGTACCCAGCGTTCCCCTGATCACCTGCGACCCCTATTTCTCTCTCTGGTCCCCTGCGGACAGGCTGACCGATGCGGACACCTGCCACTGGAGCGGCCGGGTGAAGCGCACGGCGGGCCTTGCCGTTATCGACGGTGTCTGCTACCGCTTTATGGGAACCGGAGAGGAGCCGGCGCTCACCCAGACTTCTCTTGATCTGACCCCCACCTCCTCCCGCTATACCTTTGAGGGCGCCGGCGTTTCGCTCACCGCCGCCTTCACCACTCCCTTGCTGCTCAGCGATCTGGAGCTTGTCTCCCGCCCCTGCTCCTATCTGGATTTTTCCGTTCGCTCGCTGGATGAAAAGGAGCACGCTGTTGAGATCCGTATCTCCTTTGATGAGGAGCACTGCTATGACGGGCAGGAGCAGCCGCAGATGCTCGGCGGTGTTCATGCCTGCAGCTTCGGGGAGGCCGCCTTTATGTCCAAAAAACAGCAGGGCCCCCTCTCCCACAGCGGGGATGGTGTCACTATCGACTGGGGCACGCTCTATCTGGCGGTTCCCTCCGGAGAGGGGAAGGTCAGCTATGAGCACCAGGAAAAGCGCAGCTGCCTGCAGGCCTGCCTTTCGCTGCAGGCGGATGGCGCCGGGCAGAGCGCTGGCCTCATTGCCGCCTATGATGATACCGCCTCCATCATGTACTTTGAATCGGCCGTGCGGGGCTACTGGGCGCGAAACGGCAAGAGCATTCTGACGGCAATTGGCGAAACCGCCGCAGACCACCGCACGCTGCTCGCGCGCTGCAGGGTGTTTGATGAGGATCTTCTTGCCCGAGCCCGCGAAACGGCAGGAGAGGACTATGCGCTTCTCTGCGCGCTCTCCTACCGGCAGGCCATTGCTGCACACAAGCTCATTGCCGACCGGGAGGGGGAGGTCATTTTTCTCTCGAAGGAGTGCTTCTCCAACGGCTGCATCGGCACGGTGGATGTCAGCTACCCTTCCATCCCGCTCTTTTTGCTGTATAACCCCGAGCTGGTCAAGGGGATGCTGCGCCCCATCTTCCGCTTCGCGCGCACCCCTGTCTGGTCCTATGACTTTGCGCCGCACGATGTGGGGCGCTACCCCTATGCCACTGGCCAGGTTTATGGGCTTTTAACCGGCCGCTCGGGCGAATTCGGGCAGGGCAGCGTTTTCCCGCCCTTCTATCAGTATCCGGCCGGCTCGCAGGTTTACCGGGAGGATATGCAGATGCCGGTGGAGGAATGCGGAAATATGCTGGTGATGTGCGCAGCCGTCGCCCTCTGCGAAGGGAATGCGGAATTTTCCCGCCCGCAGATGGATCTGCTGGAAAAATGGGTTGCCTATCTGCTCGAATTCGGCGAGGACCCGGGCGAGCAGCTGTGCACCGATGACTTTGCCGGCCACCTGGCGCACAACATCAACCTCTCCGCCAAGGCCATCATGGGCGTATATGCCTATGCCATCCTGCTCGAAAAGCTGGGGCGCACCGAGGAGGCAGCCGCCTACCGCCGCCGCGCCGCCGATATGGCGCAAAGCTGGGAGCAGCGCGCCGGATGCGGCGACCACACCGCGCTGACCTTCGGCGACCGGCAGGGCTGGAGCTTAAAATACAACCTTGTCTGGGATATTCTATTCCGGTCCGGCCTCTTTTCCAAAGAGCTTTACCGGCAGGAGCTCGCCTTTTATCAGAAGCTCTGTGGCGACTATGGCGTGCCGCTTGACAGCCGGAAGGACTACACCAAATCCGACTGGATTCTCTGGTGCTGCGCCATGACAGACAGCCGGGAGCAGATGCAGACACTCATCCATCCGATTGTCCGCTTTTTGCAGGAAACGCCGGATCGCTGCCCCTTCTCCGACTGGTTCGATACCAAAACCGCCGAGCATTACCAGTTCCAGAACCGCACCGTTCAGGGCGGGCTGTTCATGCCGCTGCTGCGCAGGGCCTGGGAAGGCCGGTAAAAAAACGCGGGTTTATTCATCCGGGCCGCCGGATGAATAAACCCGCTTCTTTTATCCCATGCTGACAGTGAAAACCGAAAGGGGGATTGTCCGTATGGAATTTAAGGACAGCAAAACGTATGCCAACCTGATGGCGGCCTTCGCAGGCGAAAGCCAGGCCCGCAGCAAATACAGCGCCTATGGCGATAAGGCGCGTCAGGAGGGGTATGAGCAGATTGGAGAGCTGTTTGACTACTCGGCGGAAAACGAATTCCACCATGCCGAGCAGTGGCTCCGGGCGCTGAGGGGAGGCGAGCTGTCCGGCACGCTCGATAACCTTACCGATGCGGCAGACGGCGAGCACTATGAATGGACCGAAATGTATCCCGCCTTTGCCAAAACCGCCCGCGAGGAGGGATATCCGCAGATTGCCGCCAAAATGGAGCTGGTCGCCCAGGTGGAAAAGGATCACTATGAGCGCTACCAGCGGCTGATCGATAACCTCAAGCAGAACCTGGTCTTCAAGCGCCCGGTTTCCATCACCTGGGTCTGCCGGGCCTGCGGGCATATCTTTGTCGGCGAAGCCGCTCCGAACCTCTGCCCGATCTGCGGGCGGCCGCAGGCCTTTTTCCAACAGAAGGCGGAAAATTTCTGAAGAGCCTCTCCAGCATTCGCAGAAAAAGCTTTCGTCCCTTCCTCTTTGGAGGATATGCCGGCAAAGCCGGCACACGCTGAAGGGCGCGCTGCAAAATATTTTCCGGCTTTCAGAAGGGTCTGCTGCAAAATGCAAGCATTTTGCAGCAGACCCTTTTTCTCTGAGCCTTTTTATGAAAACAGCGCATGCACCAGCATGCAAAGCCCCATACCGATGATGGTCGGCAGAAAAAAGCCGAGCAGCGTCCAGCGCAGGCTTCCCGTCTCCTTTTTCATCGTCCAGAGGGTGGTCGCGCAGGGGAAGTGCGCCAGAGAAAAGAGCATGACGCAGCAGGCGGTCACTGCCGTCCAGCCGTTTTCCACCAGAAGAAGCCGCAGCGACTGCAGGCTCTCCATCTCCACCATATGTCCCGCCGAAAGATAGCTCATCAGAATAACCGGCAGCACCATCTCATTAGCGGGCAGGCTTAAAATAAAGGCGAGAAGGATGAAGCCATCCATCCCCATCCAGCGCGCGAAGGGATCCAGAAATCCGGCGCAGTGCTGCAGAAGGCTCCCTCCCCCCAGCTGCAGATTGGCCAGCAGCCAGATGATGCCGCCCGCCGGCAGAGCCACCGCCGCCGCCCGGCCCAGAACAAACAGCGTCCGGTCCAGCACCGAGCGGATAAGGACCTTTAAAATCTGCGGCCTGCGGTAGGGCGGCAGCTCCAGGGTAAAGGAGGAGGGAAGCCCCCGCAGCACCGTTTTGGAGAGCAGCCAGCTGACGGCAAACGTCAGCCCGATGCCCAGAAGGATGACCCCGGTCAGCATCAGCGCAGAGAGGAGCGAATCGAAGGGAAAGAGAACCCCGCTGCAGAAAAACAGCGAAATCATGGTGATGAGCAGCGGAAAGCGGCCGTTGCAGGGAACCAGGCAGTTGGTTAAAATGGCAATCAGCCGCTCGCGCGGCGAGGAGATAATCCGGCAGCCGATAACGCCCGCCGCATTGCAGCCAAAGCCCATGCACATGCTCAGCGCCTGCTTTCCGCAGGCGCCGCAGCGGCAGAAGGCATGGTCCAGATTAAAGGCGATCCGCGGCAGATAGCCGAGATCCTCCAGAAGGGTAAAAAGCGGGAAAAAAATCGCCATCGGCGGCAGCATGACCGAAACGACCCAGGCAAGCGTCCGATACATTCCCATGATGAGAAACCCGTGCAGCCAGCCCGGCGCGCCCGCCTGAAGCAGCAGGCCGCCCAGAAAATCTCCCAGCGAAAACAGCAGCCCCGAGAGCGCCTCGCTCGGATAATTGGCTCCCCATATCGTCAGCCAGAAAACCAGGCAGAGCAGCAGAAGCATCACCAAAGTGCCAAAGCGCCGCCCGGTCAGGATGCGGTCAATTTTCAGGTCCCGCAAGGTGCGCCCGTTTTCCTCCGCATGAACCGCGGCCCGGCAGATTTCCTGCGCCCGTTTTCCCAGCTTTTGAACCAGAAGGTCGGGAAAACGCTCGGGCGAAACGCCGGATAGGCGCAGCAGCCGCTCCGCCTTCTCCTGTGCCTCCTGCACGGCGGCTCCCAAAAGGGCAGGCGCATCCTCCCCCGCATAGCGCTGCGCGAGCGCGGCTTCGCCGCCGAGCAGCTTCAAACTGAGAAACCGGCGGCGGGGAATATTGGAGGAAACAAGGGCGCCCGAGAGAATATCCAGCGCATTTTCCACAACCGGCCCATAGTCCACCGCTATAACCGCCTCCCCGCTTTCTTCGCTGCGGCAGGCCTCTGCAACTGCCAGGCACAGCGGCTTTGTCCCTTTGCCGGAAGTGGCCGAGGAGGCAACAACCGGTATCCCCAGCTCCCGCCCGAGCAGCGGGATGTTTACCTTTATTCCCTTGCGGCCCGCCTCATCCATCAGATTGACGCAGAGTATCGTTTTCAACCCGAGCTCCAGCACCTGCAGCAGCAGGTGAAGGCTGCGCTCGAGCGTTGTCGCATCCGCAACGACGACGGTCACATCCGGATTTTCAAGGCAGAGATAGTCCCGCGCAATCTCCTCCTCGGGAGAACCGGTGCTGAGCGAATAAACGCCGGGGAGATCGATGAGCATATAGCGCTGCCCCTGAAAATCATAGCAGCCGCTGGCGACGGCCACCGTTTTTCCCGGCCAGTTTCCGGTGTGCTGGTGGAGCCCTGTCAGCGCGTTAAAAAGGGTACTTTTTCCTACATTGGGGTTGCCCACCAGCGCGATGGTCCTCCCCTGCAAAATATGTAAAGCTTTCTGCTGCTGCATGTTAAAAAGCACCTCCATCTGCCTGCAGCGGAAGCACGCTGATGCGCTCGCTCTCGCTGCTGCGCAGCGCAATGAGCGCTCCGCACACCTGATAGGCGGTCGGGCTGCCGGAGGGGCTGCGTAGCACCGGCCGGACGACGCTTCCCTCCCGAAATCCCAGGTCGAGCATGCGCCGGCGTTCCTTTTCATGAAAATGTATCGTCTTTATCCTTGCACCCTGATTCAGCGCAAGGCGGTCTAATGATATGGCCTCTTGCATAATCCTCTTCCTTTCCGTTTTGGTGGACCTTCCTCCCTACCATTATAGGGACGGCCGGGTGATTTGTTGACCAGACCGGAAAAGGCTTGCATGCAGCAATCTTTGCGATTATACTGAAAAAGATGATATCCCGCCCGTCTATATCTGAGGAGGAGTATGCCATGCCATTATGGACATTATTTGGAAAAAAGAACCGGAGAAGGAAAGGGATGAAAAAGGCGCCCCAGCCCCTCACATCCGAGCAGCAGCAAAAGCTCTTTGACGAGGGGGAGGACGCCTATCAGGCGGGGGATTATGAAAAAGCGCTGCGCATCTGGCGGCCGCTGGCAGACCAGGGCTTTTCCAGAGCGCTGAGAGGCATAGGGACGATGTACCTGCGAGGAGAAGGGGTAGAGCAAAACAGGATTGAAGCGGAGCTGTGCTATCAAAATGCCGCAAAACACGATACTTCGTCTATGCTCATTCTGGCAGAAATGTATTTGGACGGAACCCTGTCCGGCACGCTGGAAGAGGCCCTGCATCTGGCGGAAAGGGCAAAAGCCTGCGGCAGCAGCCAGGCGCAGGAGATAATCGACCGCATTCGCAGCGCCATGCTGAAAAAAAAACCGCAGCCGGCGGTTTCTCAACCCGCCTCCGCCGGGCTTCAGGAGAAAACAGCGGCCTGCCAGCCGAAAGATGCGGCCTCCCCGCCCTCCTCTGCCGGGCTTCAGGAGGGAATGGCAGCCCGCCAGTCGAAAGACTATGCAGAAGCGTTGCCTCTGCTGGAAAAAGCCGCTTTGGAGGGAAACGCCAACGCCCAGTATTTCTGCGCCCTGATGTATTACAACGGGGAAGGAACGGCAAAGAATCTCAGGAAGGCGCTCGAATGGTGCGAAAAGGCCGCCCTGCAGGGCCACGCCGAGGCCCAGTTTTTCTGCGGGCAGATGTATGGCTACGGCCAGGGAACGACAGTAGACATGCAAAAGGCATTCTGTCTGCTTGAAAAGGCCGCGGAGCAGGGCCACTCAGAAGCCCAGTATTTCTGCGGCATCATGTACTGTCAGGGCGAGGGCGTACCAGTAGATTTGATGAAGAGCGTGCAGTGGTTAACCAAGGCCGCAGAACAGGGAAATGAAAGAGCTATCTCCCTGCTGAACGAATAGCAGGATTTTCTCTTAACAAAATATGTTCAGGTCCGGCTTGAAACGGACTTTCTTTTAAAAAATGCCGTCTGCTTTATCTCTTCATGGATTTTCCACAGAAAATGTGCTATGCTGTAAAAAAAGAGCGCACGGCCGGCAGCCGCACGCTGATAGAAAGAAGGACTTGTCATGGAACTGAAGGTCAGTATCTGGTCTCATTATTTTCATGGGCGCTCCCCCGAGGAGAAGCTGAAAGAGATCGCCGGATGCGGCTACCGCTATGCCGAGCTCTCCACCGAGGACGGCGATGAGCTGCTCTCCCGCGGCGACCCGGAAAAGACAGGTGAAAAATTTTACGCCGAGGCAAAGGCCCTGGGCGTTTCGCTGCTGCAGGGACATCTCATGCTCGAGGCGGATATCCTCAACCAGGGGCATGTAGAGGGGCTCAAGGCCTGGATTACCCTCTTCTATGCGGCGGGCGTCCGCAACATGGTTCTGCACTATGGCCGTTATCCCTCCACCACCCTGCCGCCCGATCGGGTCCTCTCCCAGCGGGTCCGGGCGCTTTCCGCCCTGGTGGACGTTCTGCCGAAGGACGCCTGCATCTGCTTAGAGAACCTGGGCTCCCCCTATGATAAGGACTGTACCCACCTGCTCAGGCTGATTGACGCAGTCGGCAGCGACCAGCTCGGACTCTGCCTGGATACCGGACATCTCAATCTCTGCGGCGGCGACCCGGCCGCCTATGTGGTGCAGGCGGGCAGCCGGCTGCGCGCGCTGCACATCGCAGACAACGAAGGGTTTTATGACCAGCATATGATGCCCTATGGGCGGGGCACCGTTCCCTGGGAGCGCTTTATGCGCGCGCTGAATGCCTCTGATTATCAGGGGCTGTTTAATTATGAGATTCCCGGCGAATGCCAGGTCCCGCTGGAAATGCGGCGCGAAAAGCTTCGCTATCTGCAGAAGGTGGCCGCCTATATGGCCTCCATCCGCTGAAAAGCGGCCCTGCGTAAGAGGCCAAGTCCCTCCCCTGCAGCTAAAACCGGCGCAGTCTGAAAAAGGCTGCGCCGGTTTTTCATTTGTAAACTTTTTTAAAAACCGCTTGACTATGGTATGAAATCATACTATAATCGTCCTTTGATCAGTACGATTTCATACCATAAAGGAGGCAGGATATGAACTCACCCATCTCAAAGGCCATGCACCGCTATAACCATCTCTGCAGCGAGATAGATGCGCTCTATCACAGCATGTCGCTGCGCTTGGGGCTGTCCGACAGCGCGATGATTGTCCTTTATACCCTTTGCAGCATCGGGAACAGCTGCCCATTGCAGGATATCCGCCGTCTCAGCGGGCTTCCCAAGCAGACGGTCAATTCCGCCATCCGCAAGCTGGAGGCGCAGGGGGCGCTCTATCTGGAGCAGGCCACCCCTAAAAGCAAAAATATCTGCCTGACAAAAGCGGGTGAGCAGCTGGCCGGGCAGACGGCGAAACGAATCATGCAGGCAGAAAACGAGCTGTTCGCCGCCTGGCCGCAGGAGGATGTACAGAAATACCTGGAGCTGACCGAAAGATTTCTGAGGGATCTGCAAAAGAAAGCGGAGCAGCTGCAAACCGAAAGCTGACCGCCCCCTCTTATCCCCTTCCGCAATATATTTTCAGGAGAAAAGAAAAATGAGTAAAATCATACAGTTATCCGATCATTTCGATATCCGGCGCCTGCTGCGCTACACCTTCCCCTCCATCATTATGCTGGTGTTCACCTCGATTTATGGCGTGGTAGATGGCTTTTTCGTTTCAAACTTCGTAGGCAAAACACCGTTTGCCGCCGTCAATTTCATCATGCCCTTTCTGATGATTTTAGGCGGCGCCGGCTTCATGTTCGGTACCGGCGGCAGCGCGCTCATCGCCAAAACGCTCGGCGAGGGCAAGCTGCAGCAGGCAAACCGGCTGTTTTCGCTCATCGTTTATATTTCCGCCGCCTGCGCTCTTCTGCTGACCGCTCTTGGGCTGCTGGTGCTGCGCCCGGTCGCTTCCCTGCTGGGCGCGAGAGGTCAAATGCTGGAGGGCTGCGTCCTCTATGGCCAGATTATTCTGGCCGCCCTTCCATTTTTCATTCTGCAAAACGAGTTTCAGTGTTTTTTTGCGACCGCTGGGAAGCCGAAGCTCGGCCTGGCAATAACGATGGCCGCCGGCATAATCAACATGGTGCTGGATGCGCTTTTTATCGCCTTTTTCCGCTGGGGAATCGCCGGGGCGGCGGCCGCAACGGCGCTCAGCCAGCTGGTAGGCGGCATTATCCCGCTTTTCTACTTTTTCCGCGATAACCCGAGCTCGCTGCGTCTCACCCGCTGCACCTTTAACGGGAGAGCGCTTTTAAAGACCTGCACAAATGGCTCCTCCGAGCTGATGAGCAACCTCTCCATGTCGCTTATCAGCATGCTCTATAACGCACAGCTGATGCGCTATGCCGGGGAAGACGGCATAGCCGCCTATGGCGTTTTGATGTATGTCAGCTTTATCTTTCAGGCGATATTCATCGGCTATTCGGTCGGCTCTTCCCCGGTTATCGGCTACCATTATGGGGCGGATAACCGCGGGGAGCTGAAAAACCTGCTGCAAAAAAGCCTGCTGCTCATCGGCATCTTCTCCGGGCTGATGTTTCTTAGCGGGCAGACGCTGGCCCGCCCGCTCTCGCTGCTGTTTACCGGCTACGACCAGGCGCTGCTGGCGATGACCCACCGCGCATTCCGGCTCTATTCCATCTCTTTTCTCTTTTCCGGCTTTGCGATTTTTGGCTCCGCCTTTTTCACTGCGCTGGGGGATGGGCTGACCTCCGCCTTCCTCTCCTTTATGCGCACCCTATTTTTCCAGTGCCTGGCGGTGCTCCTTTTCCCGCTTATCTGGGGGTTGGACGGCATCTGGTTCGCAACCGCCGCGGCAGATGGGCTCTCGGTCCTCATCGTCGCCCTGCTGCTGTTTGTTCTCCGCAAAAAATACCATTATGCGGAAGCATAAGGCCGGTCAAATCCCGGCAAGCACCGAAGCTCTGCGGCACAGGCGGCGCTCTTTTCAACACCATTCGGGCGGAGGATGATTATCAGCTTTTCCATTTTTGGCTTATCCCTTCCTTTTACAGACCGCTTTCGGCGGCATGACTGCCGTTTCCCTTCAAAAAGCCGCGCTCCGCTTTCAGCCGGAAAAGCTGAAAGCGGAGCGCGGCTTTTTTATATGATAGAGCAAAGAGAGGGTTTAATAGACCGAAACGCGGATAACCCCTTCAATCTGTTCCAGCGAGGCCGCCAGGTTTTCAGGCAGCTCGCTGTTGATATCCACCACCGTATAGGCATAGTCCCCGCGCGATTTGTTGGTCATGTTCTCGATGTTGATGGTGTTTTCCGAGAACACGCGGGCAATCATTGAAATCATGTTGGGGATATTGCGGTGGATAACCCCTACGCGCACCTTGCCCGAGCGCTCCATCGTCAGGTTCGGGAGGTTGACCGAGTTGCGGATATTGCCGTTTTCCAGATATTCGCACAGCTCCTGCGCCGCCATGCGCGCGCAGTTATCCTCCGATTCGGGGGTGGAAGCGCCCAGATGCGGAATGGCGATAACCCCTCTGGCGCCGATCAGCTCCGCCGAGGGGAAATCGGTCACATAGCAGCCGATCCTGCCCTCCTCAAGGGCAGAAAGCAGGTCTTCGTTTACGCACAGCTCGCCGCGCGCAAAGTTTAAAATACGCACGCCTGCCCGCATGGTATTCATCGATTCGGTGTTCACCATCCCCCGCGTCTCCGGGGTGAGCGGCACATGCAGCGAGATAAAGTCACAGTTTTCATAAATCTCCTGCAGCGAGGCGGCATGTTTAATCTCGCGGGAGATGGCCCAGGCGGCCGAAACGGACATATAGGGGTCATACCCATAGACCTTCATGCCGAGATGGCGGGCGGTATTCGCCACATCCACGCCGATGGCCCCCAGGCCGATGACGCCGAGCGTTTTCCCCTTGAGCTCGGGGCCTGCAAACTTGCCCTTGCCCTTTTCGACGAGGGCAGGCACCGCCTCCCCCTCCTCCTTAAGAGTATCCAGCCAGCGGATGGCAGGAACCACCTTGCGCGCAGAGAGCAGCAGGCCGGTCATCGTCAGCTCCTTAACGGCGTTGGCATTGGCCCCCGGCGTATTGAAAACCACAACGCCCTTTTCGCTGCAGCGCTCGATCGGGATGTTGTTGACCCCTGCCCCGGCGCGGGCAATGGCGCGAAGAGAGGGCTCCAGGGCATAGTCGTGCATCTTGGCCGAGCGCACCACAATCGCATCGGGCGCCGGGCACTCCTCGGAATAGGCATACTGCCCCTTGGGGAAAACATCCAGCCCCGAGGGTGAGATTTTATTGAGCAGCTTAATCTGATACATGGGGCGCCTCCTTAAGCGTTTTTCGCTTCAAATTCCTTCATAAACGCGCAGAGCTTCTCCACGCCCTCTATCGGCATGGCGTTATAGATGGAGGCGCGCATGCCGCCCACCGTCCGGTGGCCCTTGAGGTTGACAAAGCCGGCAGCCTCCGCCTCTTTAATAAACTTTTTGTTGAGTTCATCCGAGCCGGTGATAAAGGGGATGTTCATCAGCGAGCGGTCGGCGGGCTCCACTGTTCCCTTAAACAGCTGCGACCGGTCGAGGCAATCATAGAAAAGCTTTGCCTTTTTCTCATTATATTCCTTCATGCCGGAAAGCCCGCCCATTTTATCGCGGATCCATTCGAGCACCAGCTTGCAGATATAGATGGCATAGCAGGGCGGGGTATTATACATTGAACCGTTGTCCGCATGGGTCTTGTAGTCAAACATCGTCGGAACCTCCGGCCCGGCGTTGCCGACAAGCTCCTTGCGGATGATGACGACCGTCAGCCCGGCCGGGCCCATATTCTTCTGCGCGCCCGCATAGATGAGCCCGAAGCGGCTCACATCCACCGGCTCGCTGAGAATGCAGCTGGACATATCCGCCACCAGCGGCACCCTGCCAGTATCCGGCAGCTCATGAAAGCGGGTGCCATAGATGGTGTTGTTGTAGCAGATATGGAAATAGTCCGCCTGTGGGTCGAAGGTTTCCAAAGAAAGCTTCGGAATATAGGTGAAGGTTTTATCAGAAGAGTCGGCAACCGCATGCGCCGAAAGGAACTTTTTCCCCTCGCTGTAGGCCTTTTTCGCCCACTGGCCGGTCAGCACAAAATCGGCGCGCCCGTTTTTTTTGAGGTTCATCGGCACCATGGCAAACTGGCTGGAGGCGCCCCCCTGCAAAAACAGCACATCATAATCATCGGGAATCTGCATCGTCTGGCGCAGCAGGCTTTCGCATCCGCCGATGATCTCCTCATACTGGCTGGAGCGATGGCTCATCTCCATCACCGACTGGCCGCAGCCATGATAATCGAGCATCTCTTCCTCCGCCTGCCGCAGCACCGGCTCGGGCAGCATGGAGGGTCCTGCAGAGAAGTTATATACTCTGGCCATGAAATTAAATGCCTCCTGTAAAAATTTAATCGCGCCCGGAAAGGGGACAAGCCCGCTTTACCGGAATAAAGATATCTTCATTATATGAGGCAAAAGGGCAGAAGTCAATGGATTTCCGCAATTTTGTTTTTCTCAAAATGACAAATGTATATTATATAGAGACAGATTCCTTTTTTCGTTCTCTTTTTGGTGATTCCCTGCAGGGCCATGGCCCCCCATCTCTCCAATAAGGAGATTATGCAGAGGCGGACGGCAATATCCCGATTTTCGGGGCAGCTCCCCCGCGGAATTTTCTCCTCCGCGTTTTCGGCCCGGCAGGGTTTCAGAAGTCCCCTGCCCTTCCTCCGGCCCTTTAAAGCGGAAGGGTTAAAGACGGCCAAAGCGGCCATCCGCTACCCTTTCAGGCAGCGCAAAATCGGCTCGATATATTTTTTATCCGAAAGGTCGTAGGAGGAGGAAAGCGCCCTTAGACTCTCCTGCTCCTGTGCAGTTTTATCCTTTTTTGCCTGCAGCATTTTTATAAACATGCGCATCATCGCCTTAGAGAGCAGCGGCATTTTTTCATAGCAAAGCCCGCCCGGGCAGTAAAATAAGCCGACTCTTTCCCGCTGCCGCTCATTAAAATTCCCTTCAAGAGCCGGCTTTACCTCCGGACTTTCCAGCGGGCTTGCGCCGACGCAGAAAACAATCAGCCGTTTGCCCGCCCATTTCTCCATATTTTCCTTGAACCAGCGGATTTTATGAATGCTGCCCGCGCAGGCCCAGCCTCCAAAGATAATCGCTTCATAGACCGACAGATCTTTCTTTTTCGCGGCCGCCAGCTTTAGACAGTCCGCTTTCGCCGCCTGCGCTATCCACTGCGCATAGCGCCTTGTAAAGCCTGTCTGGGAGGTATAAATGACGATGGTCTTCATCCTGCAACCCCTTCCTTCTTTCCCCGTCTCTC
This sequence comes from Provencibacterium sp., assembly GCA_022792175.1. Classification (GTDB taxonomy): domain Bacteria; phylum Bacillota; class Clostridia; order Oscillospirales; family Ruminococcaceae; genus Harryflintia. The sequence continues at coordinate 21,314 of JAAWAN010000024.1, read as the reverse complement.
CTCCGCGGTCTCTTTTCCGATGCAGTCATAGCTTCTGCCTCTCCTCTTTTTTCAGCCGCGTCCGGGAAGCTTTCCCTTCGCCTAAAAATATGGGGCTTCCCGCTTTTTTCATAAGCTGGCCTTCTTTTCCAGCTGTTCTATTCCTGCATACAGTCTCGATAAAAGCAGGAAAAGCGTTTTTATCTCCTCCTCCGTATAGACTTCAAAAAGATAGGCCAGCTGTCTTTCGTGCTGTGCAAAGTCGTTTTCAAAATAGCGTTTTACCTTTTCTGTGGGGCAAACGCACAGGGCGCGCATATCCTGAGGGCTTTGCCGGATCACAACAAAGTCTTTTTTTCTCAAAGCCTCCGCCAGTTTCCTGATATTCTGTCTCGAGCAGCCCAGCAGAGTCCCCAGCTGAGTAAAGCTCAGCGGCTCCGGCGACTGCCTGAGCGCCGAGAGCAGCATAAACTGCTTGAGCGATATCTCCGGAATGCGCCTATCAAAAAGCGTCTGCAGCCTGTTTCCGGCAATAAACAGGGTGTTGAAAATCGCTTTTCTCCGGTTTTCCGTTGTATCCGAAAATCTGATGATGAAATCCTCCGGTTTCATTCCATCCTCCTTTTTATAGGTAACTTGTTGCGCTTTTGAGTATAGCAACAAGTTGCCTGTCTGTCAAGCGCCCTCTCCTCTGCCGCAGGATACTCTGCCCGGCCACATCTTTTCCGGGCCGGAGAAGGCGGCACACCCGAAAAGGCACAGACCTGCTGATGCGCAAAAGAAGTCCCTCCCAAAAGGCGGTGCCTTTTGGGAGGGACTTCCTTAAATATCACCGGCCGTCCCAGCCGGGAAAGGATGGCTCCAAAGGCCGCTTATGCGTTGGCCTGCGCCTTGATGCGGGCGATTTCGCCCTGGATCTCGGTCATCTTCTCTTTGGTCAGCGGATAGAACTTCATCGCAACAAGGTTCAGAATCCAGCCGATAACCGGCATGCCGAGGAAGCAGATGAGCGTCGCCGCCAGAATGGAGCCGCTAAAGGGGGTTTCCAGTGTGGGCAGCGCCGTTTTAAAGCCGATAATTGCGAAAATAACCGACACCAGCGTAGCGCCCAAAGAGGAAATCAGCTTATCCACAAAGCTGAAGAGGGTGCCCATCAGGCCGGGCACATAGCGGCCGCTTCTGTAGGTCTCGTAGTCCGCGCAGTCCGCCGTCATCGGGATAACGATATTGCCGCTCAGGTTGGAGAAGCCCTTCATCAGAATATACAGCAGAACATAGGCAACGCCGAAAAAGCTCCAGGAGCTCGCAGAGAAGAGACTGCCCCAGGTAGAGAGCTTGGTGAGCGAGAAGGTGGGCAGCATCATGCTCGAGGGATTGCCGAAGATGAGCATCAGCGCCATGACAACCGCGCTGACGACGGCGCCCATCGAGCCGATGACCAGGCACTTCTTCTGCCCGAGGTAGCGGGCGATATAGCCGATACCGAAAATCGAGAAGAGCATAATCGGAATACTGGTAATAGCCGAGCTGGAGGCGCTGAAGGCATAGTTGCCGCAGATGATGCCGAACAGGCAGATAGTAACGGTCGAGTTAGAGGTGCACTGCATGGCCAGCTTGTCGCTGCTCGCCGCAACGACCAGCATCTGAATAGCACGGTTGTGCGCGAGCACATCCCCATAGTCCTTAAAGCCGACCTTTACGACCTTGCCGGTGCCAAAGTATTCCAGCCGGTCCTTGCGCCAGAGACCGACAATGGCCAATGCGGCAAAGACAACCGAAATCCCGGCATAGACCAGCTGCATGAAGGTCCACATCTCCGGGTTATAGAAAGCGGAGAGGGTCTGAACGCCGTTTTCGCCGGTGGTCATGACATTGGCGAGGTTCGGGTTCTGCGCAATGAGCGCAGTAATCTTATCGGCCGCATTGGCAGTGGAAATGGTGAACCTCGGAACGAGCACGCTCGAGAGAAAGACCGGGTGGAACAGGCTCATCAGCGCGATGTTATAAACCGCATCGAACATCGAGAAGACCGGACGCTGCTTCGGGTCGTTCGTCAGGCAGCTCTGCGCCGACTTGGTGACAACGCACTGACAGGTGTAGCCGATGATATACACCGCATAGATGATAATAAAGGCGATAAAGCGTCCCCCGGTGGGGATGGAGGGGATTGCCCGGAACATCAGCAGGGTGGAGAAGAACATAATCACCTGGCCGATAACGATGAACGGCCGGTTTTTGCCGAACTTTCCGTTCGTCTTGTCCACAACATAGCCGACAAACGGATCGGTCACCCCGTCCCACACGCGCATGATGGTGACAATCGAGCCGGCCAGAACCACGCCGACGCCCACAATGCCGATCAGGAAGTAGGAGATGGAGCCCACCAGCATCATGTATGTATTGGTAGAGGTGTTGTTCAGTGCATAGAAACCGATTTCCCAAAGCTTGGCGCGATGAACGCCATTTTCATCGGAAAGCTTCTTTCCCATTCACAAAAACTCCTTTCTGATAAGTATAGGATTCATAACTGGCCTTCGGGCGGCTGTTTTCCCCGATTTTTCGGGGGAAAACAGCCGCTTTTTCCCTTTTAAGCCGCCGTTATTAAACCTATACTTTTCGCTACAGGTCCCTGCTTACAGGCGGGTATCCCACTTGCCGCAGAATACCGTCTCGCTGGCCTTTCCTTTGAACTCGCTGCGCCCGCAGATTTTTTCAATTGCCGTGCGGATGCTGGTGCGGGTGTTGCCGTAAGCGTTGACAAAGGCATGCACCTGCGGCACATCAATCAGGTGGTTGGTGTAGTTTAAGCTGATGCCCACTGTCGGGACCTCGGTCACATACCAGGGCAGCTCGCTCGAATGGTTGCAGCTCCAGCGCAGCCGGACATTGTTCTCCTGCGCATACCCCTTGATGTTGAGCACTAAAAAGACAACGTCATATTTGGCGGCGAAGTCCGCCATGCTGCCGCAGTTCATCATCGTCATCATGTTTTCGGGACGGACCCCCTCGCTCACCTCCAGGTCATGGAAGTTGGGGGCCACATCCACCGTAAACCCGGCGCGCTCGAGCTCCTCGACGACGACCTGCCTGACCGGATCGCCTTTATAGCCCTTGCTGGTGGGGGTGGACTGGATGAAAACCAGCCGCGCCCGCTTTTTGACCGCAGGATCAATCGGCAGGTTGTGCCGGGTATCCTTCACGAGGGTGATGCAGCGCTCGGCCGCCTCCTCGGCCAGCCGGAGATGCTCCTCGCAGCCGACGACCTGTTCCTTCACCTCCGGCGCGGGGGTGACCTTTTCCTTCTGATAGAGCCCCAGCCGGGCCTTGAGGCCGAGAATGCGGTGCAGTGCATCATCCAGCCGCTCAGCGCTGATAATGCCCTTTTCAATGCCCGCTTTCATATACTGGAAGTCCTCCTCGGGGTCGTTGGAAAACAGGAACATATCGCAGCCGCTGGCAATCGCCTTGGGAACCGCTATCTCCCGCTTTTCCATGCAGGCGATGCCCGCCATATGGGAAGCGTCGGTAATGACGACGCCGTTGAAGCCCATCTCGCCGCGCAGCAGGTCGGTGAGCAGTTCGGGGGCCAGGGTGGCCGGCATAATATCCGCATCGGCAATGCCGGGACGCAGCTTGCGGCTCATCTCCGGCAGGGCGATATGCCCGACCATAATGCTTTCGAGCCCCTCGTCAATCATCGTCTGATAGACTTTGCGGAAGGAGTTATCCCACTCTTCGGCGCTCAGGTCGTTGACGCCGAGCACCAGGTGCTGGTCGCGCTCCTCAACGCCGTCTCCGGGGAAATGCTTGCAGCAGCAGGCAACATTGCTCTGATGAATACCGTTGATAAACGCGCGGATATTTTCGGTCACCCGCTCGGCATTGTCGCCGAACGAGCGGGTGTTGACGATGGTGTTGCGCCAGTTCATAAAGATATCCGCGCAGGGGTTAAACATCCAGTTGACCCCAACGCTCGAGGCCTCCCGTCCGGCCACATAGCCGATATCATAGGCCGTTTTCGTGCCTTCGCCCGCGGCCGCCTCTGCAGCCGTTGCCACAAAGGTGCCCTCGCTCAGGCACCCATCCCCGCCGTTGTCGCAGTTGGCGGCGATGAGCAGCGGGATTTTGGAGTTATCCTGATAGGTTTTGTTCTGGTTATAAACCTGATTCCGGTCGCCGCCCTGCCAGCGCAGGCCGCCCTGGTGGTAGCGCGCGAGCGTATCCTTAATCACCGCCTCATCCAGACTTTTGCGCATCTGAACGAACAGCTGGCCGACCTTCTCATCCGGCGTCATGGACGCGATGGTCTCTTCTACCCATGCGACAGCCTCATCGCTCAGATAAAACGGTTTTTCCTTCAGATTGACCATATGCATGCCCTCCTTTTTTATTGGCAGCGAACAGCAGACCCGCTTTAAAAGCCCGCCGCCCGCTGCACGGCCGCGCCCGAAGGCGCGGGCATTTCCAACAGCTTCATTTATCCGGCTTTTATCCGCCGCAGGGGCTTTTTCCTGCTACAGCAGAATTTTCCCCTCCTCATCCGGCGGCATGGGAAGAACCACCATTAAATCGATCAGCGTCATCGCTACGGGGATGCCGGTCCAGCAGAAAGCGAGATACAAAAAACCCAGCAGCCTGTGTCCGCTGTAAAACCGGTGGGCGCCGCAGAACCAGCCGCAGCAGAGCGCCAGAAGGATATATGCCCTGCGGCTCACCCTTCTCGGGCCGGCGGTACGCCTGGTCAGAAAATCGACCAGCCGGGTGCGCCAGGTGGCCTTCGGCAAAATCCCCTGCTCCTTTTTCAGGTCGATAAGCTCCTGCTCGAGCACAGCCATTTTTATCGGATCCACCCGCTCATCCCCGGATGGCTTTTGCTGTCTGTCCTTCATCCTTTCCCCTTTCCCGCGCTCAGGAGAGGTTTTTGAGGAACCGCTCGATAACCTGCGCCTGATAGGCGCCCCCATAGCTGCCCGCCAGAAAACGGGGAAGCGCCTCACTTACCAGATTTTCCCAGGATTCCGTCTCCCGCTTCACCAGAATGGGATAGTAGAAAACGCCGTTTTTCTCCGCCGCCTTCTGGTCGCCCGGCGCGTCCCCCACCATCAGCACGTGCTCAGGGGCATAGCCCTTCTTCAGCATTTCGCCGATGCAATGGGCCTTGCTCCCATCGCTCTGCGTCAGGCAGATATCCACCGAATCCATGAGCGCAAAGCGCTCCCATTCCTCTAAAACCGCCTCCCGGTTGGCAGAGGAAACGATGGCCACATCCGCCTGCGCATGCACCGCCTCCAATCCCTGCCGGACGCCCTCAAACGGCTTTTTCAGCTCCTCGGGCAGCTCGCCAATCGCCTTATTTACCGCCTGCGACCAGCAGAGGGCCTTTTTAAAAAACGGCTCCCCCGTTTTCTCATACTGTGCTTTTACGGCCGCGTTGGAAAGCTCCTTCGCCCCCTTCACCCAGGCGGAAAATGTCGAAAGGCCCTCTATCGGCATATAAGTGGCATCTACCCATTCCAGCACCTTTTCCAGCGCCAGAAAACGGTTGATGCCCCGGGTCATCGTATAGAGGTTCACCTGGTTCCAATAGTCCAGAATCTCCTTCTGCTGCTCCTGCAGCTCCCATTCGCTGATGGCGCAGGGCCCAAAGCAATGGATATGCTTGCAGTCCATCGTATCCATTGCGCAGCCATCTGAATCCACGCAGACGAGGAAATCCTGCTTTTTTGTAAAAAGCTCCAGCTCGTTCACACTATCGCCTCCCATCTTCTTAATATAAATCAAAATTTGATTTTTTGATAGAACAATTTTTATTGATTTTAGCATTTTTTTATGTTAAACTAAACTGTAAGACAAAATAGTTAAAATTTACATTCAAGCGTTGTAACAATTACTGGCTGCAAATTGCTTTTAACCCGCATAATAAAAAGTGCATCCGCCTTTTGCCTAGGGGAAGGCGGAAAGCGGATGCCTCAAAAAACGGAATGGCCGCCGCCGAGGCGGCGGGGAATGGAGAAAAACATGCAGGTAGATCTGCTGGAATTTATGATCGAGCTGCTCCGGCACCGGGCCATTCAGGTGCTGCTGCTGGAGGGAGATCCCCGGCAGGCAGAAAAAATAGACTATGGCTTTCGCCGCAGAATGGCCGCCGGTTTTGACTATGCCCGCATACCGGAGCAGCTGCAGCAGATGCTGCAGGAGGGTATACAGTATTTTCTCAAGGACGATCTGGGGCTTTTCTATACCCTTTTCCGCTTCCCCCAAAAATCCTTCCGGGTTCTCTGCATCGGCCCGGTGCTCCCCCGGCGGATGGAGGGGGAGCACCTTTTCGCCCTCATGCAGGAAAAGGAGATTTCGCCCTCCTACCACCGGGATTTTATGGAGTTTTATAACCGGATTCCGCTGATTGCCGATGTGGACGCCTGGAACCGCAAAGTGAACTTCTGCCTGGAAAAGCTGATGGGCCATCCCATCCCTTTTAAAAGCGGTTCCTTGGGGCATCTGCTCCTCGGCCATGCGGATTATTCGCTTCCGGATATGCCGGATATGGCCCTGAGCCTTGTAGAGGAGCGCTACCGCTGGGAGGATGAAATGCTCGCCGCCGTCAGCACGGGCAACCTGGAGCTGGCGCTGGAGGCGCACTACCGCTTTAAGCAGTATAAGCTGCTTCCCCGCACCGCCGACCCGCTGCGGGACCGGAAGAACCTTCTCTTCACCTTCAACACCTTGCTGCGCAAATCCGCCCAGGCCGGCAAGGTGCACCCGCTGCATATCGATAATCTTTCCACCCAATTCGCCATCCAGATCGAAAGCACGATGACGGTGGAGAAGCTGGATGCCCTGTCGGTGCAGATGCTGCGCCGCTACTGCATGCTGGTTCAGAACTTCTCCCGCCGCTCCCATTCCCGCCTGATACGCAGCTGTATGGATGCCATCGATTTTCACTACAGCGAGGAAATCTCCCTTGCCTCCCTCGCCCGGGACCACTGCGTTTCCCCCAGCTATCTCTCTGCCCTGTTCAAAAAGGAAACCGGCAGCACCATCACCGACTATATCAATACCACCCGCATCCGGCAGGCGCTGACTCTGCTGAATACCTCCAGCCTTTCCATCGGGGTGATCGCCGCCCGGTGCGGATTCCCGGATGCCAACTATTTTACCCGCATCTTCAAAAAATATCAGCAGACCACTCCGAAGGCCTACCGGGAGCGGATTCGAAATGTCCCCCTGCCAAAAAAGGCCTAGTCCGCAGAAGCTCTTGATTTCTGTGGACAAACCCGATACTCTGAATATCCGGCATCCTTCGCCAAAAACGTTTATGGAGGAACCGCTATGGAAATATGCTATATCGGCAGCTATACGCATTCCGGGGGAGAGGGCATTCTGCGCCTGGAATATGACCCGGATACCGGCCATCTCTCCCCTTTGCAGACGGCGGCCAAAGCAGAAGAACCTTCCTGGCTGATTCAGGCGCAGGGGCTGCTGCTGAGCGTCAGCGAAACGGACCATTTCGCGGCAGGAGGGCAGGGCGGCGTGCTGGCCTGGCTGCCGCAGGCGGACGGTACGCTGAAACAGACCGGACAGGCCGAAAGCGGCGGCAGCTTCCCCTGCCACCTCTGCTACAGCTCCCGTCACCGGCTGGTTTTTGCCGCAAACTACGGCTCCGGCACGGTGGGCGTATTGCGCCTTTCGCCGGAGGGCAGCCTGACGCTGGCAGGGACGCTTACCCTTCATGGCAGCGGCCCGCGCCCGCAGCAGGCCGGGCCGCATGCGCACTGCTGCCTGCTCTCTCAGGCGCAGGACCGGCTGTTTGTCTGCGACCTGGGGGCGGACAGGGTGCACCTCTATTCGCTAAAGGACGGCGCCCTCCCTTCCCCGCTGCCGGAGAACATCCTTCTGCCGCCCGGCAGCGGCCCGCGCCATGCCGTGCTCTCTCCCGACGAAAAACAGCTTTTCATCCTCTGCGAGCTGAGCTGTATGCTTCATGTGTGGGATTTTGAGAGCCGCCGGTTTTCTGCGGGCCTGCCAGTAGCAGACCTCCCGGACGGTGCCTTCGCCGCCGCAGCTGCCCTGCACCCTCGGCAGGATGGACGGCAGCTGGCTGCCAGCTGCCGGGAGGCAGACGCCCTCCACCTCTTCACACGGAAAGAAGACGGCAGCCTGTCCGGCCATATCGCCGAGCCCTGCGGGCGCTGGCCGCGCGACTTTGGCTTCTGCCCGGCCGATGAATCAGCGGCCCTGCTGGCCTTTGAGCGGGACCACACCCTGCAGCTCTGGCGCTGGGAAAGCGAACTGAAAAAGTATCCTCCCATCTCCTGCTCCAGCCCGGTGTGCGTCTGCTGGTGGAAAAAACGATAAAAGGAGACGAATGAAAATGTCCTGTTACCACATTCCCCGGCTGGAAAAACCGGATGCCATCAACTGGCAGTGCATTCCCCCGGCGCCCATTTCTCACTATCTCTGGCAGGAAAACGGCTTTTGTCCGCTGGCGGCGGGGCGCTTGGCCTGGCTGCCGCAGGGCCTGGCCGTCTATCTGTGCAGCGATGAAAAAGAACCCCGCTGCACCTTTCAAAACTGGCAGGACCCGGTTTATCAGGACAGCTGCCTTGAATTTTTCATCAATTTTACCCCTCTAAAGACTGCCTGCTACTTTAACTTCGAAATAAACGCCGCGGGCACCATGCTCGCCCAATATGGCGAGGCGGGAACGCAGCGTCCTGCGCTGAAGCTGGAAGGCTGGGCGGATAAGCTGTCTATCCGCGCCGGCATATCAGCTGACGGCTGGCATGTCTGCTTTATGCTGCCCTGGGAGCTGGTAAGGCACTACCAGGAGGACTTTCAGCCTGAGCCGGGCCGGGTCGCTGTCGGCAACTTCTATAAATGCGGCGACCATACCCCGTTGCCTCATTATGGCTGTTGGAACCGCATCGAGCTGCAAAGGCCCAACTTCCACCGGCCGGAGTTTTTCGCCCCGCTGGTGTTTGAGAGCTGACAGGCCATCCATCTCCCTTGCTTCAGGGGGAACAGGAGATGCCCGGCGGCAGACGGCCGCTTTCAGAACGGGTTATCCGGTCTTGAAGCGCTTTTTCCGGTAACCTAAAAAGCCGGCTGCAAAATACCGCGGTATTTTGCAGCCGGTTCCTCTTTTTATGCCGGAGAAAGAGCCCTTTGCCGCCAGCAGGGGCGCCGGAAGCTGCCCTACTTCTCCGGGGCGATATAGTTTTCCTTCTCCAGGGCACGGCCTATCCGGTCCAGGGCCTCTTCCGATTCCGCCCGGACGGTGTGGTAGTGGTAGCCCCCTGTAATGTTCATCAGCTCGGTGGACTGGCCGCTGCGCACCCCCTCGATAAACTGTCTGACATGAAGCCGGGAGAAGATGTTGAGCTTCGCCTGCACCTTGCCATATACCCGGTGCCAGACAAAAACATCCATCACCATGCCGCCGAGATCGACAATCAGGTTCAGCTCGTCCTCCGTCTGCCCGGTCGTGTGGCGCACCTTGAAGACCCTTTCGGCAAGCGGCGTCTGGCGCAGGATATAGCCCTGATGGGTGGAGAGAATCTCAAAACCGGCCGCCTTTAACAGTGAGATATCCTGCACAATAACCTGCCGGGATACCCCGAAGCGCGCGGCCAGTTCCCCTCCGGATACGGGTCCCTGCGACGACATAAGGAGATGGGCCATCTCCTTTCTCCTGCTCTCTGCCTTCATGGGTGCACCTCTTTATACAGCGTGAAGATTTTTAAGGGAAAGGTCCAGAATCGGGGCGGAGTGGGTGAGCGCTCCGCTGGATATATAGTTTACACCAATATCCACAAGCTTTGCAACATTTTCTTTCGTCACATTGCCGCTGCATTCGGTCTGCGCCCTGCCGGCCGTCAGCCGGACCGCCTCCTTCATCTGCTCTATGCTCATGTTGTCCAGCATGATGATATCGGCCCCCGCCTCCAGCGCCTCCCGGAGCATCGCAAGATTTTCGACCTCCACCTCAATTTTGCAAACGAACGGAGCATATTCCCGCGCCATGCGCACGGCCTCCCGGACGCCGCCCGCAGCGCTGATATGGTTATCCTTCAAAAGAACGCCGTCGCTGAGGTTGTAGCGGTGGTTATGGCCGCCGCCCACCCTGACCGCATACTTTTCAAAAATGCGCATGTTGGGGGTCGTTTTGCGCGTATCCAGAAGTTTGGTGCCGCTGCCCTGCAGCAGGTCTGCAATCGTGCGGGTATAGCTGGCAATGCCGCTCATCCGCTGCAGAAAGTTCAGCGCCGTGCGCTCGCCCGAGAGCAGAACGCGGATATCGCCGCGCACCCGGCCCAGCTTTTCTCCCTTTTTCACCCGCTCCCCGTCCCGGCAGGAGAAGCTGCATTCGGTTTTCTCATCCAAAAGAAGGAATACCCTTTGGAAGACCTTCAGCCCGGCGATGACCCCATCCTCCTTGCAGATGAGCTCCACCTCTCCCAGCTGAAAATGCGGCATCACCGCATTGGTGGTGATGTCCTCGCTGGTGATATCCTCGCGCAGTGCACTCAGAATCAGCGCATCCGCGTTTGTCTGCATGCTAATGCTGTTCATGGCTCCCTTTCTCCCTTTCTATCGCATTTAAAACGAGCTGCCCGTATTCCTCCCGGCAGTGCGCGTAGTGCTCCGCATCCACCTTCGGCGCGGAATAATTTTCCGCCTTCTCATATTGGGCGGCTATCTGCCGGGCCGCGCGCCCGGCGAAGACTAGGCTTTCCAGCAGAGAATTGCTCGCCAGCCGGTTTTTTCCGTGTACGCCGTTGCAGGCGGTTTCCCCGACAGCATACAGGCGCTCCATCGAGCTTTTGCTGCAGCGGTCCACGGCAATCCCGCCCATAAAGTAGTGCTGCGCCGGAACAACGGGGATATTCTGCCGGGTGATATCATACCCCTCCTGCAGACAGTGCTGGTAGATATGCGGAAAATGGGACTTGATCTTCTCCTGCGCAATCGGGGCTAAGCAGAGCCAGACATGCTCGCTGCCCTCCTTTTTCATCTGCTCAAAAATGGCCTTTGCAACCACATCCCTTGGCTGCAGCTCATCCACAAACCGCTTGCCCGCAGCATCGAGGAGCACCGCCCCCTCCCCGCGCACCGACTCGGAAATCAGAAACCGCCTGCCCTCCTTATTCGTATACAGGGTGGTGGGATGAATCTGGATATAGTCGATATTCTGCAGCTGGATGCGGTATTTTAAAGCCAGGGCCAGCGCATCCCCGGTCAGATGGCGGTAGTTGGTGGAATGCCGGAAAAGCCCGCCGATACCCCCCGTTGCCAAAACAGTATAGTCGGCAAGAATGCTCTGATAGCTACCGCCAGCATCGCGGCCGATAATGCCGCTGCAGCTGTTCCCCCTGCAGACGAGGTCCACCATGGTAAAATTTTCAATAAGGGTGATATTCTGCCGGCTCTTCGCCGCCTCCAGCAGATGGGAGGTGATCTCCTTCCCGGTTTCATCCGCATGAAACAGAATGCGGGGCCGCGAGTGCGCACCCTCGCGGGTATATAAAAACCTCCCGTTTTCCTTCTCGAAGCACACGCCGAAATCCTCTAGGCTGCGGATGACCTCCCGGGAGGAGCGAATCATAATTTCTACCGAATCGGGGTTGTTTTCATAATGCCCAGCGCGCATGGTATCCTCATAAAAAGAGGGGTAATCCTCTTCATCCGGCAATACGCAGATGCCCCCCTGCGCCAGAAAGGAATCGCTCTTTTGGGCCTCCCGACTGGTAAGCACGACAATCTTTTTCTCCTTTGGCAGGTTGAGCGCGCAGTAAAGGCCGGAAACGCCACAGCCGACAATTAAAATATCTGTATGCATCATTCTCTTAATCTGCAAGCTCGAGCATTCTTCTGAGCGGGCGCAGCGCCCGGCGGCAGATATCTTCGCTGAGCTTTACCTCCCCGTCCTCATTTTCCAGTGCCGACAAAATGCCCTCCGGCGTATTTTTCTTCATATCCGAACAGCAGGGACACGGGTCCGGAAAAAAGAAGCGCTTATCCGGGTTTTCCGAGCGAAGCTCAAAGAGAATCCCCTGCTCGGTGCAAAGGATGAACTCCCGCTTTTCGCTCCTTTTCACATAGCCGATTATCCCTGCCGTGCTTGCGGCATAATCGGAGAGGGCGAGTACCTGCGGATCGCATTCGGGGTGCGAAAGCACCGGCGCATCCGGGTGCCGCTCTTTTTCTCTGCGCACCTGCCCGGCCGAAATTTCGGCATGAACCGGGCAGCAGCCCTCATTGAGAAGAATATTCTTTTCCGGCAGCTGCTCGGCAACATAGCTGCCCAGGTTGCGGTCGGGAATAAAGAAAATATTTTTGTTCGGGAGCGCCCGCACGATTTTTACCGCATTCGAGGAGGTAACGCACACATCACTCCGGCATTTGAGATCCGCCGTGGAATTGATATAGCAGACGACGGCCAGGTCTTCATATTTTCTGCGCATCCTTTCAATCATTTCCGGGTCTGCCATGTGCGCCATCGGGCAGTCGGCAGAGGTGTCCGGCATTAAAACCTTTTTATGGGGGCTTAAAATCTTTGCGCTCTCCCCCATGAAGGATACGCCGCAGAACACCAGGATATCCGCCGTGCTCTGTTCGGCCGTCTTCGCGAGATAGAAGGAATCCCCCACATAGTCCGCCAGCTGCTGAACCTCGTCCGGAACATAGTAGTGCGCGAGAATAATCGCATTTTTCGCCTTTTTCAGCTTTGCTATCCGCTCTTTCATACGGTCCCCTTCCCCATTTTTTGTGCCTTTTTCTGTAATAGGACCCGTTTATTATAGGCTGGATATTTACATCTGTCAAGTTGTCTGTAAACATTCAGGCAATTTTTCTGAGAGGAAGGAGGAGAAAGAAAAATCTGCGGCGGCCCGGCAGATAAAAATCTTCCTCAGCCACCGTCAGCGGCGGTGACTGAGGAAGACAGACGCACAAAAGCGGCCGGTCCGCTGTTTTTTCTGCCGGAAGATCAGATTTTAATCATTTCCGAATAGGCCATGATATAAGGGCCGACGCCCTTGCCCTCATCCACCTTATACCAATCGGCCTTTTCATAGTTATTAAGGCCGGTTGCCTCCGCCATCAGATAGATATCCTTTAAGGCGCGCTCCTGCAGCTTTTCCTCCGCCATATCGCAGAAAGCCTTCTGGGCGGCGAAGCGGTAAGCGCCGTCCTCATCCTGAAGCCAACCCATACGTACCGCTTTGAGGATGCAGTAGATGATCATCGCCGTACCGCTCGTCTCGGTCCGGTTGGTTTCAGAGAGGGGGCGGTCCACCAGATTGCGCCACATACCGGAGGCATCCTGGTATTTCAGCATGGCATCGATAAAGCGCTTTAAGTCCTGCTTCATCTCCGGCAGATATTTTTCCGGCAGGTATTCCATCACATTGACCTGCGCCATGGCATACCAGCCGATAGCCCGCAGCCAGAAGAAGGGGCAGTAATCCTCCCGGCTGTTGGCGGCATGGTAATAAAGCCCGGTTTTTTGATCGGCCATCTCCTGCGCTACCCAGCGAAAGCGCTGGTAAACAGCCTCCAGCTGGGCGGTGTCCCGGGCCTTCGCGGCATATTTCACCAAAAAGGGCTGCGCCATATAGATGCCGTCCAGCCAGACCTTGTAAAGCGGCGGCTTTCCCTCCCGCCAGCAGTGCCAATAGTTGCCGCCCAGCTTTTCCTCGGCATGGCAGGCATTTACCTGCGTCAAATCATGATACAGCTGGGAGACAACCCGGCAGTAGGGGCTTTCCTTCGGCGCGCCGCCGGTCCCGAATTCGGCATAATCCATCAGCAGGCTGGCCGTTTTATAGCAGTCCAGCCCGTGGTAGGGCACATAGCCCGCGTGCTCGTTTAAAGCCCCGTCGGTAATCATCGCATCCAGAAACTCCCGGATATAGGGCGGATAGGCCGGGTCACCGGTCTTCTCATAGATATATTGGAGGCCCTCAAAAATCACCCCGTTGTAGTAGCTCCAGGAGTAGAGATAGGGCGCCCCGTTTTCCCTGCTGCGGTGCTCGTTGTCCCAGGAGAAAAAACGGTTGCTGCCCGTTACGACGGCCGCGGGGCGATTGACCGCCGAACGGACGGTCAGCTCCTCAATAAAGGTTTTGGATTTCTCCAGAGCGGCAGCCGCCCTCTGCTGCAAATTGGACCCCATGACAGATAAAACCCCCTTTTTTACGGATAATGGCTCTTCTTTATTACTATAGCAAGAATAAAAACGAATGGCAAGAGCAGCGGTGAAGTTGGCCCCGTTTTCAAAGGGATATGGCCCGGGAAGGACCCGCCTTTTTCGTCGGGCCCGGCTTTCGCAAGGTTTTCCCCCGTTTTGCGAGCGCTGCAGCATACCGGCGGCTGATGAAGCTGAAAATATAAAGCCCCCGGCAAAAGCCGGGGGCCGGACAGTTTCCTTCAGTTTTCCAGCAGCCATACCGCCATGGCGCCGGGCTCGCGGTTATCCCAGGCATAATAGGGCACCAGCTTAATGCCTTCGCCGGAAATGGTCACAACGCCGCCCAAAAGCTCCGGCTCGAAGGCCGCCGTCAGCTCGGTATCTTTCGAAAGGTTCTTAAAGGCATGGAAATACTCCGGGGCATAGCCAGGATTATCCACCTGCTCCGCGCAGTAAACCACCGGGCCGCGCATCACCGCTACCCGCTCCCGGTCCTCCTCGACGCGCTCATCGGCATGTACGCGCACAACCGGCATCTCCATCGTATAGGAAAGCGTATCGCCCTCGCGGACGGTGCAGACATAGTAGCCGCTCGAAAGCTTTTCCACTGCCGCGCCGTTTTGCATCAGCCGCGCATGGGTGCACCAACCGGGCTTGCGCACCCGCAGGGTGCGGGAGCCCTCGCAGCGGGTAATCGTTATCTCCACCGTTTCCTCCCACGGGTAAGCGGTGCGCATGGAGATACCCACATCGCCGGCAGCGGTAGGCACGACCGATTCGGACTGGATGAACTGGTTAAGGTAGATATCCTCACCGGAGGTGGCAAACACATAGCCGCCCACCGAGGGGATAAAGCGGATAACGTTCGTCGGGCAGCAGGAGCAGCCGAACCAGCTGCGGCGATGATAGGTGCCCGCCGTCGCTAAGGGGTTGTCATAGAAGAACAGGTCGCCGGAAAGGGAGATGCCCGAGAGAATGCCGTTATAGATTTCGCGCTCCACCAGATCAGCATATCTGCTCTCGCCATGGGTAAAGTTCATCCGCTGATTCCAGAAGGCCATGCCGATAGAGGCGCAGGTTTCGCAGTAGGCCGTCAGGTTGGGCAGGCTCCAGTCGCGGGTAAAGCCCTCGTTGTGCGCGCTCTGGCCGATACCGCCGGTCAGATACAGGTTGGCCGGCACCACATTGGCCCACAGCCGCTGCATGGCGGCATCCAGCGACTGCTCGCCCAGAATGGCGGCCAGATCGGTAACGGCGGAATAGTAATACATGGCGCGCACCGCATGGCCGGTGACCCGCTGCAGCTCCCGCACGGGGAGGTCGTCCTGACAGTAATCGGTCCTGCCGAAAATGCCCTTGTAGCTTTCCGAGCGCAGATGCCCGTGCCCGCGCTCCTCCACCAGCCACTGGACATATTCCAGATATTTCTTCTCCCCCGTATAGCGGTAGAGCTTAATCAGCGCCATCTCAATCTCCTGGTGGCCGGTGACCCAGTGCTGCCCCTCCGGGCCGTTGACGCGCATCATCTGCTCGACGGCGCGCACCGCTGCCTTGAGCCACTTATCCTTGCCGGTGGCCTGCACATAGGCCAGCGCCCCTTCCACCATATGCCCGAGGCAGTAGGCCTCGTGCCGGTTCATATCGGTCCAGCGCAGCTCGGGCGTATTCAGAATATAAAAGGTGTAAAGATAGCCATCCTCCTGCTGGGCCGCGCAGATGGCGTCGATAATTTCGTCCACCTTGGCCTCGAGCTTTTTGTCCGCCCCGCCCATGAGCACATAGGCGGCGCCCTCGAGCACCTTGTAAACATCGCTGTCATCAAAGTAGATACCCTCATGTCCCCCCGGCTGCCATCCGGCGGCGCGGCGGAAATTATCAATGCGGTGGGTGCTCTCGCACTGGTTGATGCAGGTCCAGGCGGTTACATTGCGGATAGTCTCAATGCGGCTGCTCCAGAATTTGTCGGTAATATTTACATTTTGAAATCCGACCGGATTCAGGTTAACGAACGACATGGCCACTGCCTCCTAATTGATTGCGGGTTTAGGTTGAATTTTTTTAACATTAACACAACCGCCAAACGTTTACAATCAACAAATCGCTTAAAGCTTGCTACGATTGTCCGATTCCTCTGCCGCCGCTTTCCGGCCTCTGCGATAGAGGCTGGCTACAAAGGCGATGCACAGCAGCATCAAAAGCGTCCAGAAAAGCGCCCAGGGGGTGGAGCCCTTTTTCAGCGTAAAGGGGAAAATCTCGCTGCGCTGAAACCGAGGAAGCGTTCCCGTGCGGCTGAGCGAAAAGAGCACCAGATTGCTGGTTACCAGATAATAGAGCGAATTGCGCCCCAGCGATTCAATGGGGGTCAGCAGCCGGCGCACCTTCAGGCGCTGCTGTCCGGCCCGGTCCAGCTCCCCGGCCCCCAAATCCAGCAGCACAATCAAAAGGCAGGGCAGCACCAGCCACCAGAGCGCAGGCGGAAAGCGGCCGGGCTCGCCATAGGCCGCAAAATAGAGAACGCCGGCCGCCGTCAGCAGCCCGGATCCACCCAGCCACAGGGCCCTGCGCTCCATGCCGTATTTGCCCATATAGAGCCCCGCCAGAAAAAAGGGGAAATACTGCAGCACCGGAAAGGCATAAAAGCGGGTCGTGCCGATAAGCAGTCCCAGGTGGGTGCTGCTTATCCGCTCATAGGGAATAAAGGCGCCGGCAAAGCAGGCGAGCGTCAGTGCCCAGAAGAGAATTTTGCGCTCCAGCAGCGTATGCAGAGGCAAAAAGAGCGCCAGGGCCACCAGCCCCAATACCGCAAACGCCGCCAGAAATTCAGACATGCCCGGCACATCCCGCAGCGAAATCACCCGCAGCAGGGTATCGCTGGAGAACTCCTTTCCGGAACAAAGCAGATGGTGGGCAACACCGGAAATGCAGTAGGCGCCATAGGCGCGCGCCGATGAGAGCAGCATGCGCGGCGCGGCCTGCTTTAGAGGCCTCTGGTAATAGGCCAGCCATACGCTGCGCCCATAGGCGAACAGAAAGGTGGGAAAGGCAAGGCTGCAGATAATGGTAATAATCCAATACTGCTCGGGGTATCTGTCTGTGCGCCCAAAAAACTGCAGCGTATGGCAGAAGACCATCAGCGCGACAATGAGCCCCTTTTCATAGTCAATAGCCCGGTTTCGCTTCATTTTTGCAACCTCCATTTTCTGTCGCCAGCCGGTCCGCAGGCCGCCCGGTCAACCAACGATAAAGCAGCCGCTCTGCGGCGATTTTACCATAGATACAAAGTGGCTATGGTAAAATCGGCCATGCCCGTAGGGCGGCCGAATAAATCGGCGTATAATAGCCGCCCTGCGGCTATTATACCATAGATTAATAATAATCCAATAAAGCCGGAGATAATTCTCGACTTTCCAAAACCGCAAAACGGACGCCGGAGCTACACGCTGCTTTCTTCTAGTGGGAAACCAGACCAGCGGTTCTTTTTGCGCCCTCCGGAGTGATTAATCGCAGCGCTGTTGCTGCAATCGAAGAGGAAGCCTCCGAATAAACCCTGCTGTTTTTATGTAAGTCACTCATTTCAGCACGCATCAGCACGCCAAAATCAGAAAGTGTCCTTTTAGGCCCATAAAACGGCAAAAGTCCGTTCCCTCAAGGGCCGGTTCTGTTTTTTGGAGGGGATTCCAAAAGCACCTTTCCGGTTTGCAGGAACCCGAAAAAGCGCGGTTTCGCGCCTTTGGGCCTGAAATTCAGAGCACCGTTTTGATCCGAAAGCAGTTTTTATACCCCTTCGCCGCTTTCACGGTCTTTATGGTTTCTATCGTCTGCAGACCGACTCATGTGGGTTTCCAGGCCTTTTTCTTTCATCGCCAGCACCAACTTTTTCTCATTATCCCGGCAGTTCATAGGCGGTTCAATGTCAAATGTCACATTCTTTCCTGTTCTCTCCTCCCACAGACAGCAAAAACCCGCATGAACTCAGCATTCATGCGGGTTTGTTGGCGGAGAAGGAGGGATTCGAACCCTCGAGGAGTTTTTGGCCCCTACACGATTTCCAGTTGATTAGATGGGTTATCTGCCATTACTCATATTTTACTTTTAGTATTCGACATTTTCAAAAGAACAAATAAGCCTTCACTGATATTGGCAGGGATATTTTGTTGGTTTCGCCTGTCTTTCATCCTCCCGGCGGCCCGTCGACGGCTCGTCGTCGAAAACAGGGTATTTTAGGCCATCCTGCCATCCCGTATCTTTTTGACTTCGTCTACAGAAAGCTTAGAAAATTTTGCTATTTTTTCGATGGGTAATGTTCCGTCATTCAACATTTCTTTAGCCGTTTCTATGCTTCTTCCCTGTGCACCTTCGTTTCTCACATCTTCCATAATCCTGCACATAGTCAGAACCCCTTCCTTGGTTTCTATAGGGTGTTCTAAGAAATTTTGGTTGGTTTTCTGCTTAATAGTTTCAAGAACTCATAAGCACTTCTATTGGTTTCTTCAATGATTTCTTCTCGGCTCATATCCTTGCGCCGAAGATAGTTATATTCTCTCAACTTATGAATATCTTCAACAGTAAAATCTTTGCTCAAAGCAGGTTCTTCAATCCTCATCATTTTCCTCCCCTTCAATTAACATAGTCGGTGAACAGATAATAACGTCCTTGTAGCCTTCTGCTGTTGTGATAATGCGCATACCTTTTATTGTCTTAGCGTTTACAATATGCTTGAAATTCCACGAAACAACTACGTCACTTCCCGATAGAATAGCCGCTGCTAAATGTTGACAATCATCCATGCTTTTCTTTCTTAATATCCCAAAGTCAATAAACTTCTCAGCCAAAGTTAAAGAATCATCCGTAATCGTCTGCATTTCAAAATTTATTTGGTCGATAAAGCGAATAAGTTGTTGCCGCTTGGGCTCTGGACATCTATTTAATTCATCTAAAGTGACCGTTGAAAGGGCAACGTTATATTCTCCTGCTTTTATTTGTTCCCATAGTTTGTGTGTATCAGCCATTTTTTCAGGAGTATCCTCAGCTAATAAATAACTGATTACTGATGTGTCCAAGTAAATTTTTAATTTTTTCATTGCCGTCACCCGCTTTCACCCTATGTTCTGCCCATAACCATATTAACATAATCCCCGTACTTTTTCAATCTCTCAGAAAATGCCGTCGGCGTCGACGGCATTTCTCTATCCCTCCGACATTCTCAGGCTGTAAACCCGTATAATACCTATATATACCCATTCCCCCATTTTGTTGAGAGGATGGGTATATATAGGAAAGGCTCCGTCCTTTACTTTGCTTCCCTCAAAGGCACAAAAATATCTTCCAGCTTTTCTGCTGCCTCCCGGTTCAGCTCCTTGACTGCATGGGTATAGGTGTCTAGGGTAATAGCAATATTCGCATGCCCTAGCCGTTCGCTTGCCACTTTAGCAGGCACCTCATCTGCAGCATTAAGGTAGCGTTTGTGTGACGAAGATCATGCCAACGGATATGTTTGAGTTCATGCCTTTTGAGAAAATCCCCAAAGCTGCTGGAAAAACTTGCTGGGTGGTATGGCCTGCCATCCGGCCTGCAGCAGATGAGGTGATTGTCCTGATACTCCTTCCCGAAAACCAGCTTGTTCTCCATCTGCCACACCTTATGGTGCCTGAGTGCCTCCATCAATGAAGGGGGAGCGGATAACCTCCGGATACCTGATTTGGTCTTCGGCTCTCCAAACAGGTATTGATGGTTGATATAAATATCCATATAGACCCGCTCTCCAACTCTATCGTTATCCAGCGGACAATCACCATAGGGCAGGACATAGCCGCTGCAATTTTCCGGCAGAATGGAGGGGAATGACAGGAACTTGTCAAGCTCCTGCTCCTTTTCATCTATCCCCCACATTTGTAGGAACATAAGCATAAAGCTCCTAACGGCCTCCCCTTTCAGCATAATTGCTGTGTCTTTCCAATGACCAAACTTTTCGATGTGATTGATATATTCGTCCGCAAGATTTACGCCCCCATTAAAAGCAGTGTGGCCGTCAATGACCAGTATTTTCCGATGGTCACGATAATTGTAGTGTGTAGAGACAAAGGGGGTTACAGGCGCAAACATTTTACATTTGATACCCAGGGCTTTCAGCCGCTTGGGGTAGTCATGGGGGAGCGTGGAAAATTCGCAAGTGCCATCGTACATAACGCGGACATCCACACCCTCTGCGGCTTTCCGGGCCAAGATTTCCAAAATTTTTCCCCACATCAGGCCCTCGTCTACAATGAAATATTCCAAGAAAATGAAATGTTCGGCTTGCTCCAGTTGACGAAGCATTTCATACCACTTTTCTTCACCGATGGGGAAATAGGTAACAGCCGTCCGCTCAAACACTGGATAGCAGCCGCTCCTGCGGATATAGCGGGCCAAAGCTGCCGTCCCTGGGGCTTCTTGTGCGAGACGATCTGCGGTTTGCTCTGACTGCGGAATGATTCCCTTAGTCTGCTCGGTCAGTTGGCTTAAACGTGTTTTCACAGCCCGGTGTCCTATGTCACTCTGTGTATACCAAAATAGTAGCGCACCAAATACAGGCAGGAGCATAATAACAATCAGCCATGTAATTTTTGATGTAGGGTCAAGGCGGCGGCTATTGAGCAGGTACAACACCATGACGGCGGTAAAAAGCGCCGTACCACCCAAAATATGGGGCAGAAATTCCTCAAACCATTGAAAGATACTGTAGGCAATCCCATACGCCAGAATAAAAGGCAGAATCACCGGCAGAAGATACTTCCCACCAATGAAAATACAGGCAACGATAATCGTCCAATATAGAAAGTCGATAACGAAATTCTTGTGCCTTTCGATTTTACTCAAGCTGCTACTTTCTGTGTTCAAAACGGCACCCCCTTAATATTGATACCGTTTCCGATATTTCACGAACATCAATGCGGACAGGACCAGGGCCATAAGCTCCGCTACTGGCGTAGCAAGCCATATACCATTTACCCCCAAAATTACAGGCAAGATCAGCATGGTAATCAGCATGAATACAAAAGAACGAGAGAACGCAAGGATTGCGGAGACAATGCCGTTGGACAATGCGGTGAACATCCCGCTGGCAAAGATATTAAAGCCAATAAAGAACAGCGCCAGGGTGCAGATT
>JAAWAN010000023.1 GCA_022792175.1 Provencibacterium sp. | reverse complement strand
GGTCTCAAATTTCTCAAAGAAAACCAATAATCCGAACCCGTCTCCAATCGGAAAAAGGTTCGGATTATATGGTCGTGGTGCGGGTAACAGGACTTGAACCTGCATGGATTGCTCCGCCAGATCCTAAGTCTGGTGCGTCTGCCAATTCCGCCATACCCGCAGGTGAAAAGCCATTTGGCTTCAGTCTTTCCACATCATAGCACAGACGGTAGGGGCTGTCAATATTCCGGGACAGCCCAGTTTGCAGGGGATTTGCCGCCCTGAAAAAGGCGGGGAGCGGTTGCAAACCCCTGGAGCGGGTAGTATAATAAAATTAAGAAAGTTATGCTGTCGGGGTTGTTCGTCGGAGTGCCTGAACAGGGGCTGCAGCCATGCCGTCCCTTTGTAATACGGTGCGGCCGGGGTCTTTATCGCTGCGCTTATTTCTGGTTGTTTTTGCAGAAAGCGCCGGCCCATCCAGATGACCCTTTGAAGAAAAGAGAGGGCGAATCAGATGGAAAAAAGAGCGATAGAATGGGTCTGGGAGCAGGCAGATATACCGGTTCTGTTTTTGGAGCCGGAGGAGGAGGGCTGCCGGGTAAGCTATCAGAATGCGGCAGCCCGGCAGCTCTGCCCTGCTGAGGCCTGCATTTTGGACATGATACCCCGGCAGGAGCGGGAGGACCTGGCAGCCGCCCTTCGCGGCGGGGGCAGACTGCCGGGTCCGCTGTTTATCCATGTGGGGGAGGCCGTTTATGCCGCGGTCCTTTTTCAATGGGGAAAGCAGCAGGCGTGTCTTCTTCAGGAGGCAACCGCCTACTATCAGAATAACCAGCAGGCCCTGCAGGAGGCAGTGATGGCCAGCCAGGCCAAAACCAACTTCCTTTCGGAAATGTCCCATGATATCCGCACCCCCATGGGCGCTATCATCGGCCTGACGGAGATTGCCCTCTCCCAGCCGGAGGTGCCGTTCCGCATCCGGGAATGCCTGGAAAAGGTTAAGGTTGCTTCCGACCATATGATGTCGCTGCTCAACGAAGTGCTGGATATGTCCCGCATCGAGAGCGGAAAAATTGTTATTCAGCCCGCTTCGGTGAGTGTGGCCGATCTGCTTCATGAAATTCTGATTGTGGCGCGCCCTCAGGCGGATGCCGGAAAGCTTCAGTTTCATCTGGAGATGGGCGCCGTGGAGCAGGAGCGCATTCTGGCGGATGGGGTCCGCTTAAAGCAGATCTGTTTAAATCTGCTTTCGAATGCGGTCAAATATACCCCTGCCGGCGGACAGGTGGAGCTCTTTTTCTCCGTTTTGCAGGATGGCTGCCCAAAGAGGGTGCGGATGATTGTGCGGGTTCAGGATACCGGAATTGGGATGAGCCGGGAGTTTCTCAGAAAGCTGTTCACCCCCTTTGAGCGGGAAGAGAAATCGACTATCAGCAAGATACAGGGCACCGGCCTGGGAATGGCCATCACCAGGAATCTGGTAGAGCAGATGGGCGGCTCCATTCAGGTAACGAGCGAGCCGAACCGGGGTTCCTGTTTTATGGTGGAGATTCCCTTTGAAGCCGCAGAAGAGGAAGATAATGCTGCCATCCGGGCACTGGCGGAAAAAAGGGTGCTGCTGCTGGATGACAGCAGCCGGCAGGGAGAGCGGATTCGGCAGATGCTGAAGTCGCTTCATATGCGGGCGGATTGGGCCCGGGATGCGGATACGGCCGTTTGCCTCATCAACGATGCGGATCTGGCGGGTACCGAATATTTCGCTTTTTTAACGGTGGAGAAGCTTTCGGATGTGGATATCATGCTCTTTTTGCCGGAGGTCCGCAGGCGTATCGGCAACCGTTTCCCTATTCTGATGCTTTCGGAAAGCGATTGGAGCCAGACGGAATATATGTTCACCCGCGCCGGAGTGGATGGCTTTATTCCCATGCCGCTTTTTAAAAGCCGGCTGGCGGCGGAGCTGTGCGCCTATACGACGCAGGGAAAAGGCCGGCAGAGCTGGGAGCCGGAGGCGCCTAAACGGGATTTCTCTCAAAAGCGGCTGCTGCTGGTGGAGGATAACGAGCTCAACCGGGAAATCGCGCAGGAGCTTTTGGGAGAATCCGGCCTGCAGATTGAAACGGCGGAGGATGGCAGGCAGGCGGTAGAGATATTTAAACAGCATGCCCTCTTTTACTATGATATGATTTTGATGGATATTCAGATGCCGGTGATGAACGGGTTGGAGGCCACCCGGGCTATTCGGGGGCTGCAGCGGGAGGATGCCGCCCGTATCCCCATTATCGCCATGACGGCTAACGCCTTTGTAGAGGATATTCAAAGTTCGCTGGAGGCGGGCATGAATGCCCATATTTCCAAGCCGCTGGATATGGAAAAGGTTTTTTCCACCATGGAGCGTTTTCTGAAGGGGGCAGGCCGATGAGGGAATATCAGCAGGCCTATGTCGAAAATCTGGAGCGGATTGTCGCGCTTTCCGATCTGTCCGGCGAAACACTGGAGGATGGAGCAGCCTTTCTGGCCGGACGACGGGAGAAGAACGCACGGGTTCAGGAAATTGTTGAGGAAAATACGGTCATGCTCCGGCAGAAGCTGTTTCCGGTGCTGGATGATATCGCTTCGGCGGATGAGGAGGAAATCCGGCACCTGGAGGACTTTGCCCGCCATCTGGGCGGCACGGGCGCCAATCAGCTGGATCCGGTGCTGCACTACAGCATCCACTGCGCACTGATTACCTATGCTCGCAAGTGGGAGAAGCGCGATATGCTGATTCGGGAGCTTTATCAGGCAGGGCTGGCCCTCTTTTATATGCAGGAGATTATCGACCGCAGCGGCAAGGTGCGCTATCGCTGGAAGATGGGGCTGCTGTTCGGCGAAGCTGCCTCCTATATCCGGCAGTATGATGAGATTAAAAGCTCGGAGACCCGGGGATATATCCACCGCTCAATGGGGAACCTCTCTTTGGCTTATGGCGGGGCCAACAGGGAGGATGCGCGCCGCAAGCTGGATGCCGTCCGCCGTTCGCTGCAGATACTGACCGATCCGGCCTTTCAGGAAAAGACCCCCTCTCTGCCCTGGGAGCAGTATATTTATGTGAGCCACCAGGAACGCTCCTCGGCGCTGAATGTTCTGCGGGCGGGCATCAGCGAGCCGCTGCTGCTCAAAGAGGTGATGGAATCCGCTGAATATGTCTGGGAGCATCAGGAGGAATACTGCCGCAAGAAAGGGACCAGGCCAATGGTCCGCTGGCGCATGGGATATGAGGCGGCCCAGTATCACTGCGGTATACTTCCCTTAGGGGATCTTCTTCACTGGCTGGAGGAGGTTTATATGGAGCGGGATGAGGAGGATTATTCGGAAAACGGGATTTACAGCAACATCTCCATTCCTGCCCTGTATGCCGAGTATCTGTCGAACAGCGAGCAGTACCGTTTTAAAAAGCGGGAGGTACTCAGTCATATGTACCGGCGTGTGGCTGACTATGTGCGCAGCGCCCCGGAGGAGCAGGTGGGCGAGCTGCTGCTGAAATATCTGCTGGTTTTTCTGCAGAGCTTTGTAGAATATCCGGACGGCATTCAGGAGAAGGAGTTTCTTCTTCAGCTGGTGATCTGCCGGCATCCGGATGCCTATGTGTTTTCCCGCATGGTCGCCCGGATTACCGAATTGATGGCGGGACACGCGCTGAGGGAAACGCCTGAGCTGCTTTTGGGTATATTGGGCTGCGATACGCCAAAGCAGCTGCAAAAGCGGGAGAAGGAGATTCTGCGCTTTGCCTATGAGAGCGGGCTGCTGCACGATATCGGTATTCTGGCCTTTAATAATATGGTTCGCCGGATAGGGCGCAGCTGGCTGGAGGAGGAGCGGGAGATGGTGGAGTATCATGTGTATGCCGGCGCCTCCATTCTGGAAAAAAGCGAATCGACGCGCCCCTATGCGGCCTCTGCGCTGGGACATCACCGCTTTTTTGATGGCAGCGGCGGATATCCGGCAGAGTATGACCGAAAGAAAAACACCGCCCAGGCAGTGACCGATATGGTCAGCGCAGCCGCCTTTCTGGTCCGGCTGATTGACGATACCAATTACCAGAGCCGCCGGTGCCTTAGCCTGCAGCAGGCCCTAAAGCAGGTAAAGGAGCAGGCAGGCATCCGCCTTTCTCCCGCTGCGGCCGGGCTGCTGATTAAAATGGAGGAGGAATTAAAGGAGTGCCTGCAGTCGGTGCAGATGGAGGCCTATGAGGAGGCCTTCCGGCTGTTAAAGGGATAAAAGAGGCTGAAAACGGGGTTCAGGCTGGCTATAAAGCACTCAGTGCGAAAATTCCCGGGTTCTGGATAGATAAAATGTTAAATTTTTTTCTGCTGCTTTTGTGGCTGCCGGAAAGGTTGTAATGGACAAACGCTGCTGATATAATAAAACTATCAATCGCACAAAGGCGCCAAAGGCTGGGCGCTCTGGCGGGAAACGGCGGGAATCGGCTATGGAAAACAGCAATTACCGGGAATTTTACTGGAAGCGACTGGATAACGCCGCGAAGGGCTTTTCCGCGATTTCGGATACCAACAATACGAACGTTTTCCGCATATCGGTCAAGCTGGGCGAGCCGGTCCTGCCGCCGGTTCTGCAGCAGGCGGTTGAGCGCACCCTTTCGGAGATACCCTCTTTCAATATCAAGCAGCGCAAGGGGCTGTTCTGGTATTATTTTGAAAGCAATTTTTCCAAACCGATTGTTTTGGAGGAAAAGAGCTTTCCCTGCCTGCGCATCGACCGCTGGGCGAACAATGGTTTTCTTTTCCGCACCTCTTATTATGACTGTAAAATCAACCTGGAGGTGTTTCATGCGCTGACCGATGGCACCGGGGCGCTGATGTTTTTAAAGCGCCTGCTGTATAACTATTTCTCCCTGCTTTATCCGGACAGGGAGCTGAACGAATGTGCCGTCTTTGACAGCAGCTGCCACCCGAACGAATACGATGAGGACAGCTTTTTAAAGAACTACAGCCGTTCGCAGAAGAAGGCGGGACACACAGCGCAGCCCGCCTACCGGCTGCGCGGCCCGCGGCTTGAAAAGAAGGTAACCCGGGTGATTACCGGCATTATGCCGGTGAGCCAGGTAGTGGCGCGCGCAAAGGCCTATAAAGCGACGGTGACGGAATACCTCTCGGCTGCACTGATTCGCGCCATCTATCTTGGTTCGAATGCGCGCGCAAGGGGCGGGCCGCCGGTCGTTTTGTGCATTCCGGTCAATCTACGCAGCTTTTATCCCTCCCATACCCTTTCGAATTTCTTTTCCTATCTCAATATCGGCGTGCGCTTTGAGCGGGAACGCAGTTTCGAGGAAATTTTGGAGCAGGTGCGCGCAGAGTTTTCCCGTCAGCTGCAGCGCGAGGAGATGGAGCCGAAGCTGCGCTATAATGTGGAGGCGGAGCACAATCTGGCTGTGCGCTTTCTCCCGCTCTCTCTTAAAAAGCTGGGGCTGCGGCTTATTCACCGGCGGGGGGAGCGCGGGCAGAGCTGCGCACTCTCCAACCTCGGGATTGTGGAGCTGCCGGAGGATATCCGCCCGTTTGTAGAGCGCTTTGATGTGCTGATGAGCATCTCCTCGCTCAAGCCCTTAAAGGCCTCGGTCGTCAGCTTTAACGGCAAACTGAGCTTTACCTTCACAAGCGCGCTGCTCTCCACCGACATCCAGCAGTATTTTTTCAGCTTTCTGAGCGGAGAAAAGATCGATACAGAGATTCTTTCCAACTATATCTGAAAGGGGGGCGGGAGGATGACCTTCTGTAAGCGCTGCGGCGTCCGGCTATGCGATGGGAGCGAAACCTGCGTACTCTGCGGCTCGAGAACGCGTCCAGCAGAGGGAGAGAGCTTTCGGGACTATCCGGTTTTGCGTTACTCCAACCGGCTGCGCTCGCTGATTCGCCTGCTTGCCATGCTTTCGGTGGCGATTGTCGGTGCCTCGCTGTATATTGATTACCGGTTTGATTTTGATACTATCTGGTCGTTTATCGTGCTGGGCGCCACCATCTATGGCTGGACGGCCTTCTTTACCCGCAAATCCCGCAGAAACA
This sequence comes from Provencibacterium sp., assembly GCA_022792175.1. Classification (GTDB taxonomy): domain Bacteria; phylum Bacillota; class Clostridia; order Oscillospirales; family Ruminococcaceae; genus Harryflintia. The sequence continues at coordinate 149,659 of JAAWAN010000023.1, read as the reverse complement.
TCGGGCTGATGATTTTTGTGCAGCTGATTGCCATTTCCCTGCTCGGCTATGTGATTGATATTTCGACCGGCAACCACGGGTGGATGCTGGGCTACTGCCTGCCGTTTATGATTATCGCCGCGCAGGGGGTCATTGTTTCACTGCTCATCGTACGCCCGATGCTTTTTCGGGAATTTCTGCTGTATGAGTGGATGATCGGCATTATGGGTGTACTCTCCATTCTTTTAATGGTGTTTGACGTTGTAGCGGTACACTGGCCGTATATCACCGTCTGCATCTATTCCGCCTTTCTTCTGGTGGGAACGGTGCTGCTCGCCGACCGCAAGGCTAAAAATGAGCTGGTCAAGCGCTTTCATTTTTGATGAGAGGCGGAAAGCCTGTGTATTTTTTGCCTGAGCGCAGGATTTGTTTCTGGAATTTGAAAAAATTAAAAATGAGGCTGCCATCCTCCTGCGGAAGGGCAGCCTCATTTTTTCATTTGTTTTAAGCGGAAACGGCGCCGGAGGCTTTTACGCCATAGTCAAACGCCAGCAGATTTAATTCCCGCAGCTTTTCGGGAACCAGCTCGCTGACCGCCTTTTTCCAGCACTCCTCCGGGATGGGGAGCAGGGAAGAGAGCACCCCCATCAGCACGACGTTGACCGCCTTGGCGCTTCCGGCCTTGAGGGCGAGGGAGAGCGCATCCAGAGCCAGCAGGTCGACCCCCTTTTTCCGCATCTTTTCGGTCAGGTTTTCGGGATAGCTGGCCGCGCCGGTGATGACCGGCATGGGGTCAATCTGCTGGGTGCTGCAGATTACCCGCCCGCCGGGCTTTAAATAGGGAATCCAGCGAGCCGCCTCGAGCAGCTCGAAGGAGAGGATGACATCCGCCTCCCCGCGGTCGATGAGCGGGGAATAGACCTTGCCGGAGGAATATTTGACATAGGTGACTACCGAGCCGCCGCGCTGCGACATGCCATGCACCTCGCTAAGCTTCACATCAAACCCCTGGCTGAGCAGAACGCTGCCCAATATCCGGCTGGCGAGCAGCGTGCCCTGCCCGCCGACGCCGACAATCATAATATTCGCCTGTTCTTTCATGTTCAGGACCAACCCTTTCTTTGCAGTTGTGGCGTTTTGCCCGGTTAGCGGTTCCCTTCCAGAATGGCGCCCGGACGGCAGAGGCGGCGGCAGAGGTCGCAGCCTACGCAGAGGGTGGCATCGATATGCGCTTTTCCTTCCCGCAGGCTGATGGCCGGGCAGCCGATGCCAAGGCAGGCCCTGCAGGAGACGCATTTTGCAGGTTCCACCGAAAACGGCGGGTTTTTCTTCACCTTTTTTAACAGCACACAGGGGCGGCGGGTAATAATGACCGAAGGCTCTTCGGTGGCCGTCTCCTCTTTGAGCAGCTTTTGCAGGCCTTCGATATCGTTCGGGTCGATGACATGGATACGCTTTACCCCCGCTCCCTCGCAGATTTTTTCAATGCTGACCGCCAGGGTGGGCTCATTTTTCAGCGTTAGGCCGGTAGTGGGATTCTGCTGGTGGCCGGTCATGCCGGTAATCGAGTTGTCGAGGATGATAACGGTGGAGCAGCCTTTGTTGTAGGTGATATTGATAAGCCCGGTGATGCCGGAATGCATAAAGGTGGAGTCTCCGATGACGGCGACCGATTTTTTGGCACTCTGCGGCCGGACCCTGTTAAAGCCGTGCAGCCCGCTGATGGAGGCGCCCATGCAGATGGTGGTATCCACCGACTGCAGCGGCGGGGCGGCGCCGAGCGTATAGCAGCCGATATCGCCGAAGACGGTCAGCCCGAGCTTTTTAAGGCTGTAGAAGAGCCCTCTGTGCGGGCAGCCGGGGCACATGACCGGCGGGCGGTTTGGAATGTCTTCATCAAGGCAGGTAAACTCCGGCTTTTCGCCGCGAAGCTGTTCGCGCAGATAGTTCTGGGAGTATTCATAGAGCAGGGTAAGCTGCTGCTTGCCCTTGACCGGGATGCCCAGCGCGCGGCAGTGCTCCTCGATAAACGGGTCAAGCTCCTCAATGACATAGACTTCCTCCACCGACTGGGCGAAGTTTATCAGCAGCCGCTCGGGCAGCGGATAGCAAAGACCGAGCTTTAAAAAGCTCGCCTCGGGGAAAGCCTCTTTGGCATACTGATAGGAGATGCCCGAGGTGATAATGCCGATGCGGCTGCTGCCGCGCTCGATTCTGTTAAAGGAACAGGTTTCGGCATATTCTTTGAGCGCCGCCTGACGCTTTTCAACGAACACATGACGGCCCTTGGCGTTGGCAGGCATCATTACATATTTCTGCGGGTTTTTCTGATATTCTTTCAGCGGAATCTCCGCGCGGCCGGCAATTTCTGTTACCGACTGGGAATGGGAAACGCGGGTGGAAAGCCGCAGAAGGACTGGCAGGTCAAACCGCTCAGAGAGAGCGAAGGCTTCCTTGGTAAAGCGCAGGCACTCCTGCGAATCGGAGGGCTCGAGCATTACCAGCTTGGCGGCCCTGGCATAGTGGCGGGAATCCTGCTCATTTTGCGAGGAGTGCATGCCGGGGTCGTCTGCAACGGCGATGATCATCCCGCCGTTTACACCGGTGTAGGCGGCGGTAAAGAGCGGGTCGGCGGCCACGTTCAGGCCGACATGCTTCATTGCGCAGAAGCTGCGCGCGCCGCCGATGCTGGCGCCCAGCGCCGCCTCGGCAGCCACCTTTTCATTGGGCGCCCATTCGCAGTAGATTTCCTCATATCTGGCCGCTTCCTCGGTGATTTCGGTGCTGGGAGTGCCAGGATAGCTGGAGACAAACGAACAGCCCGCCTCATACAGGCCTCTGGCAACCGCCTTGTTGCCAAGCATCAGTTCTTTCAATGGTGATCCCTCCGGAATATGTAGTCAAGCCGTATCCGGGCAATAGCCCTACACGGGCGGATATATGAATTATATTATACTGCGTTTTTCCGGCAGCGTAAAGCAGAAAATTGCTGGATATGGGCGAAGGAAGAGTTTTTCTGCCGCATCAGGCGAGCCGGTTCAACAGTTCTATGAGCTGCGGCCAGGCAGAGATAGAGATAAACTCCCCGATGGGCGGCTCCGGCTGCCCCTGCAGGCAGCCGGTATACCAGACGGCGGTCATCCCCGTTTCCTGCGCGCCCAAAACATCGCATTCCGGGTTGTCCCCGCAAAACCAGACTTCACCGGCAGAAAGCCCGGCCATCTCGAGCGCCAGCTCGAAAATGCGGCGGCTGGGCTTGCGGAACATCACCTCGCTGCTGGCGAGGATGAATTCGAACGAATGGCTGGGAATCAGCCGGTTTATCCGCTCGGTGAGCGCCTGGCCGCTGAAAGAAAGATTGCTGATAACGCCGGTGCGGATATGGCGGCTTTTCAGCTCGGAAAGCAGCTCGATAATTCCCGGTGCAGGCCTGCCGGGCGCGGCGGCATCCCAGAAGATGGTTTCTGTTTCGTGCGGAGTGATGGAAAGCCGGATGCCCTGCGACCGATAAAGATAGTTTTGGAAGGGGTACTGGGGAATTTCGGGAAAGGGGAAAGTATCCCTGCAGGCGCTCAGCTCGCTGATCATCCGGTCCGCCTCGGCCTGTACCTGCTCGGCCGTTCTGCCGTAGCGGTTTTCGGCGGCATGCTGCAGCACGGCGCGGGTGCCGCGAACGCCGTTAAAATGCTCCTCGTCTATCAGCGTCTGCCCGTAGTCGAATAAAATCATCTTTGGATGGTGCACCTTTATCGCTCCTTTTCTGTTCCTGTCCTTCATTATACCAGAGCCCCTTCCCAAAGCCCAGAGGTTTTGGAAAGGTGGCAGAAGAAAATATTCCAGGGAAAAACGGGCCATAATGAGAGGGTAGGGAGGTTTTGCAGATGCTGAAAAGGATGACCGTTTTCTATGCGCTGGTGCTCTGCATTGCAGCCGCGCTTTTCTTTCGGATTTATTATCTGACCTCGGGGGATGCGCTGCGCATGGCAGCCAGCACCCAGTCGGGCTATACGCTGAAAGTGCTCGATGAGCGGGGGACCATTTATGACAGCCGCTTTCAGCGCCTGACAAATCAGGGAGAAAGATATATCGCGGCGGTGATGCCCTGCCCGCAGGCGCTTTCGGCGCTCAGCGAGCGGCTCACCGGCGAGCGCCGGGCACAGATGATTGAGAGCTTTCAGAATAATCGGCCGTTTCTGATTGAAGTTCCGGATAAGCATATCTATGCTTATGGAGTAGATATTTTTACCGCCCACAGCCGTTACAGCGAGGACCAACCGGCGGCCCATATTGTCGGCCATTTGCAGGATGGAGCGGGCATTTATGGAATTGAAAAGGCCTATGATTCGATTCTCCACGCCTGTGGCTCGAAGGCAGAGATCCGGTATACGGTGGATGCCCACGGCACAGCGCTTCATAACATTCCGCCGGCCATTCAGGAGGAGAATTCCGCCGAAGGGGTGGTGCTGACACTCGACCTGGATATACAGAAGGCGGCCGAGGAGGTCGCCTCCTACTATATCCATAAGGGAGCGGTAGTCGTTATGGATGTGGAGACGGGCGATATCATAGCTTCTGTCAGCCTGCCTGATTTTGACCCGAACGATCTGGCGGGCGCGCTGCAGGCGGAAGGCCAGCCCTTTTTAAACCGGGTTTTTTGTGCCTATAATGTTGGCTCTACCTTTAAACTGCTGACGGCGGCCTGCGCGCTGGACAGCGGCATCAGCGAAAGCCTGGGCTATGAATGCACCGGCGCTATCGAGATTGCAGGGGTGCGTTTTCGCTGCCATAAACAGGCGGGCCACAGCTGGCTGACGATGCAGCGGGCGATTGAACAGTCCTGCAACCCTTATTTCATCAACCTCGGGCAGAAGCTGTCCCCGCAAAAGCTGTTGGAGCTCTGCGGGGCGGCCGGCCTTTCGCGGCAGGTGAAGCTTGCCCCGCAGCTGTTATCAGCAGCCGGCACGCTGCCGGAACCCGAGGAACTGGAAAGCCGGGCGGCGCTGGCAAACTTTTCCTTTGGCCAGGGCTCGCTGACGGCCACGCCGCTGCAGATTGCGCAGATAATCAGCTGCATTGCGAATGGCGGCCAGGCGGTCACTCCCCGGCTGGTGGCGGGCGCTACGACGGATGGTGTCACCCTTTCGGATGAAAACCCGAATGCTGCGCCGGTGCAGATTATCTCGCCGCAGGCGGCCTCCATTTTACGCAGGATGATGATTTCCACCGTTGAGAAGGGGAGCGGCACCGCCGCGAAGCCGGACTTCGGCTCCGCCGGCGGGAAGACGGCCTCTGCCCAGACGGGGACCTATGGCGAGGATGGCCGGGAGATTGTGCATGCCTGGTTTTCCGGCTTTTATCCGGCGCAAAACCCGAAATATGCCATTGTTGTGCTCAATGAAAACGGCAACTCCGGCGGAGCGGTTGCCGCGCCGGTTTTCAGGGGACTGGCCAATGCTATCCGTGATATTGAGCGCGCCCGTCTGCGGATGGAGAAAAACGCGGACTGATTTTGTAGCGCGGCTGCCGGTTTTTCCCTTGCTAAAAGAGGAAAAATCGGTTATAATGAAAAAAATCTATCCGCTCTGTTCCGGCGGCTCGGGGGATGGGCTGAGAAAACAGGAAGATCGCAGCTCAAAGTGCGCCCGAGTCTAATTGCACCTTTTCGGATGATCCGGCAAAATAGCGGCCGGAGGGCTTTTAAAAGACGGCCGGACAGGGCGAAGGCATGCGGCAAAGCGGCCGGGGAGAAAAAACGCGCCTCGGGCAGAAAAGACAGATGTATAGAAACCGCGCAAAGCGGGAGGGCGGCATCCGGGAGGGGATACCCGGGAGCTTTCCTGCCGCTTGCCGATGAGGGAGTGTCATGCATGGCAGCCAGATATGTAATTACGAGCGATAACACCACCGACCTGCCGCAGGAATTTATCCAGAAAAACAACCTGCCGCTTGCCTTTTTGAGCTATTCGATTGATGATCAGGAGTACACGCAGGAGGATGGACTCGAAATCGGGGAATTCTACCGCCTGATGCGCGAAGGGAAGATGACCAAAACCGGCATGGTGAATCCGGAAGGGGCGCGCGCCCTCTTTGAGCCGATTTTGAAGCAGGGGATGGATATTCTCCATCTGGCCTTTTCCTCTGGGCTCAGCGGCACCTTCGCCAGCTGCCGGGCAGCGGCGCAGGAGCTGCTCGCTGAGTATCCCGAGCGCAGAATTGAGGTGGTGGATACGCTGGCCGCCTCTCTGGGGGAGGGTCTCATCGTCTATAAAGCGCTTAAACTCAAGAGCGAGGGGAAATCGCTGGAGGAGGTTCTGCAGTGGGTAGAGGAAAACAGGCTACACCTCTGCCATTATTTTACGGTGGATGATCTGCATTTTCTACACCGCGGGGGCCGGGTATCCAAGGCGGCGGCGGTGATGGGGACGATGCTCGGCATTAAACCGGTGCTGCATGTGGACGATGAGGGCCACCTGATTCCGATCACCAAGGTGCGCGGCAGAAAGCAGTCGCTTATAAAGCTGGTGGACTATATGCAGGAGCTCTCGAAGGGCTATGAAAATGATATTATTTTCATCAGCCATGGTGACTGCATGGAGGATGCACAGTATGTAGCCGACGAGGTGCGCTCCCGTCTGGGCATTCAGAATTTCATCATCAATCATGTGGGGCCGACCATTGGCGCGCATTCCGGTCCGGGCACGCTGGCGCTCTTCTTTTTTGGGGAGCACCGCTGAACGAACAAGAAGGATTGCCGGCAAAAACGCGGACGTTTTCTGGAAACCGGCTGTCTGTTCGGACTTTGGCGCGGGAAAAAGATGCATTCAGAAGGGTCTGTTGCAAAATGCTTGCATTTTGCAACAGACCCTTCTGAAAAACGGAAAAATATTTTGCAGCGTGCCCTTTTGAGATACGTCCCTCTGCTATTTTATCTTTCGCCTGCCATGGCAACAGGCGCAGGAGGTGCAGTCACCGTTACAGTGTCCGCCGGCTTTGTGGGATTTCCAGAGAGAACGAACAACCAGAATCACTACCACCGTCAGTACGGCTATTACAATGAAATTTCCCAATACAGCAGGCATCATCCTATCATCCCTTCTAAAATCCGCTTATTTCGTGGCAGCCACAGAGCGCAGCGCAGAGGAATGCTTTTCGTCCCGATAGCCCTTGCGAAGCAGCAGATAGACTACGGCGGCCAGGGCCGCTACGGCAATGATTGTCCACGGACCGAAAGCTACCGTACCGGAAAGCAACCCGCCAATTTGATAGACAATGAGAGCGCTCACATAAGCGAACGCGCACATATAGGCGATGGCGAAAGAGGTCCATTTGGTGTTGTTCATCTCCCGCTTGATGGCGCCCATGGCTGCGAAACAGGGAGCGCACAGCAGATTGAAGATCATAAAGCTGTAAGCGGTAATGGCCCCAAAGTCGGCTCCTACCAGGGCCCAGATGGCCTCACCGTTGTCCCCCAGTTCCTCGCCAAAATACTGATACAGTACGCCGAAGGTGGAGACTACGTTTTCTTTTGCGATAAGGCCGGTGAAGGAGGCCACCGTAGCTTTCCAGGCCATGTCGCCCGTCCAGCCCAGGGGATAGAAGATCCAGGCAATAGCCGAGCCGATAGAGGCCAGCAGGGAAGAGTTGTTATCCTCCACCGCCTGGAAGCTGCCGCCCACGAACCCATAACCCTGGAGGAACCAAAGGACGATGGTGGACAGAAGAATCACCGTTCCGGCCCGCTTGATGAAGGACCAGCCCCGCTCCCAGGTGGCCCGCAGCACATTACTTGCAGAAGGGGTGTGGTAGGCGGGCAGCTCCATTACGAAGGGGGCGGGCTCCCCGGCAAAGATCTTGAATTTCTTGAGCATAATACCGGAAATGACGACGGCGGCAATGCCGATGAAGAAGGCGGAGGTCGCTACCCAGGGAGAACCGCCGAACACGGCTCCGGCGAACAGGCCGATGATGGGCATTTTAGCCCCGCAGGGGATAAAGCCAGTGGTCATAATGGTCATTTTCCGATCCCGCTCCTGCTCAATGGTCCGGGAGGCCATAATGCCGGGCACGCCGCAGCCGGTGGCCACCAACATGGGAATGAAGCTCTTGCCGGAGAGGCCGAAGCGGCGGAAGATGCGGTCCATAATAAAGGCGATGCGGGCCATATATCCGACATCCTCCAGAATGGCCAGCAGCAGGAAGAGCACCAGCATCTGCGGCACAAAGCCCAGTACGGCGCCTACACCGCCGATGATGCCGTCCACAATGAGACCGTAGAGCCAGGAGCCCTCCGCTACACTCAGGGAGCTCAGAAGTGCGCCCACCCATCCGGGGACTAACTCGCCAAATAGGATATCATTGGCCCAATCGGTGCCGAAGGTACCGATTGCAAGGCCACCGTCCGCAATAGAGGTTCCCATCGCGATGGAATAAATCAGGAACATGATAACCGCGAAAACAGGTAGCGCCAGGATGCGGTTGGTCACGATCTGGTCGATCTTATCGGAAGCAGAGAGACTGTGCCGGGCGGCCTTCTTTTTGACCGATTTGGAGACCACACCGTTGATGTAGGAATACCGCTGGTTGGTGATGATGCTTTCGGCGTCATCATCCAGTTCCTTCTCGCAGTCGGCGATATGCTCCTCAAGATGGGCCTTCAGATCAGGGGAGAGGTTTAACTCCTCCATCACCTTTTCATCCCGTTCAAAGATTTTAATGGCATACCAGCGCAGGTAGTTGTCTGTCACCTCGTCCTGAAGCGATTCCTCAATGTGCGCCAGCGCATGCTCTACACTGCCGGTAAACACATGCGGCAGCTCCCCGGCCTGATGGCTCTGTACCAGCGCCACCGCCTTTTCGGCCGCGTTCATGCCGCCTTCACCCTTGAGGGCACTCATTTCCACTACCTCGCAGCCGAGGGCACTGCCCAGTCGGGTAAGGTCGATGGTATCCCCGTTTTTCCGCACCAGGTCAATCATATTGACCGCCACCACTACAGGCAGACCCAGCTCGATAAGCTGAGTGGTGAGATAGAGATTTCGCTCAATATTGGTGCCGTCTACAATATTAAGGATGGCATCCGGCTTCTCTTTAACCAGATAGTTGCGTGCAACCACCTCTTCCAGCGTGTAAGGGGAAAGGGAGTAGATTCCAGGCAGGTCCTGAATAATGACATCCTTGTGTCCCTTCAGCTTTCCCTCCTTTTTTTCGACCGTAACGCCCGGCCAGTTTCCTACATACTGGCTGGATCCGGTCAAAGCGTTGAAGAGAGTGGTTTTTCCGCAGTTCGGATTGCCTGCCAGGGCAATTTTCATGTCCATCTAGGTGCTCTCCTTTCAGATTTCGCGTGTTAGCTTTAACTAACCCGCGGCGCAAATAACAGCGGCCTTATGCCGCCTGCTTTACCTTTACTGAATTTCAATCATCTCCGCATCTGCCTTGCGGACAGAGAGCTCATAGCCCCGAACGTTGAGCTCCATAGGGTCGCCCAGCGGGGCTACCTTGCGGACAAGAATCTCTACTCCCTTTGTAATCCCCATGTCCATAATACGACGTTTTACGGGGCCTTCTCCATGCAGCCGCGCCACCGTAGCCGTTTGACCGACCTTTACATCTTTCAATGTTTTCATTTTGCTCTCCTCCTTTTAGGGTGCGTTAAATCATAATGCGGTTTGCCATCGTTTTGTCCAGCGCGATGCGGCTGTCCTTCACCTGCACAATCAGATTACCTGCCATCTCACTCACCACTGTCACATTGCTGTCCACCACAAAACCCAGCTCAGCCAGATGCTGGCGAACTTCGTCCCTGCCGGAAATTTTGCGGATCATGACAGTTTCTCCTGCCTTTGCCATTGTCAGCGGCATCATTTTTTCGCCTCCCTCTGTGGTTAGCAATTCCTAACTCAAAATCCAGACTTAGTTTACTACTGCTAACTAATGTTGTCAAGCATTCTCCCTCGAAAAATTTGATTTTGTGGTTAGAATTTGCTAACTCGTGTAGAGGAGCGAATCTGTTTGGGAAAATTTTATAGATATCCTCCAATATATCGGGATGACGGCGCGAAGAGGCTTTATATAGCGGCGGCCTCTCCGCGCAGGCGCTGAAAACGGAATAGCTTTTTACATGGATCTGTTTTTTCAGACGGTTTGCCGATCCGGCCATCCTGACATGGCTTTGATTCATACTTCTGCAACGGTTGTTGTTGCCGTAACCCTCCAGCAGATTGATGTTTCAATTCATGCCCCCGCGTAGGGGGCAACCGGGGGTCCCCAAAAAACGGATTGTTGCGGAGCTTGTTTCAATTCATGCCCCCGCGTAGGGGGCAACAAACTCTTGCACGGCATGAGGCTGCCCTGTTGGAGTTTCAATTCATGCCCCCGCGTAGGGGGCAACCGGTTCCTCAAGTGCAGCGAGGGAGGGCTATTTTGTTTCAATTCATGCCCCCGCGTAGGGGGCAACTGTATATGCTCAGATTGAAGAATTAAGGCATGAAGGTTTCAATTCATGCCCCCGCGTAGGGGGCAACTACTCGCGTTTATAATTCAATTTAGTGCTCAACGTTTCAATTCATGCCCCCGCGTAGGGGGCAACGATAGATGTTATAAAACGGATTCAGACAACTACCATGTTTCAATTCATGCCCCCGCGTAGGGGGCAACTAAAGGCACAAACTGAGGAGCAGGAGTAGATTCGTTTCAATTCATGCCCCCGCGTAGGGGGCAACCTCTCTGTGCGAAAAACATAGCCATCATCAATCTCGTTTCAATTCATGCCCCCGCGTAGGGGGCAACCTTCTCGGCGCTCAGTTAATGTTTGTTTGACTTTAGGTTTCAATTCATGCCCCCGCGTAGGGGGCAACACATTCAGCATGTATTCTTCTTAGCTCTGCGTCAGTTTCAATTCATGCCCCCGCGTAGGGGGCAACAACTCCTATTTCCTATATGAACAGTACCAATACTTGTTTCAATTCATGCCCCCGCGTAGGGGGCAACCTTTTACTATTGTAGGTAGACCAGCTGGGCATTAGTTTCAATTCATGCCCCCGCGTAGGGGGCAACATACCTAAAGTTTCATTAAATGCAATTAGCATTGTTTCAATTCATGCCCCCGCGTAGGGGGCAACCAAAGGTCACGGCGGCGGTGCGGTGGCCCTCCACAGTTTCAATTCATGCCCCCGCGTAGGGGGCAACTGAAGATTCCGAGGATACCCCTCTGGGCTTTGAGTTTCAATTCATGCCCCCGCGTAGGGGGCAACCTGATTCTGCCGCACGCGGTTGTAACTGTCTGCTGTTTCAATTCATGCCCCCGCGTAGGGGGCAACCTAGTAGGTGGTGTTCCATCTTTGTAGGTGACAGGTTTCAATTCATGCCCCCGCGTAGGGGGCAACTAATGCTTCAAGCTCTGCTATTTTATCTTCAATTGTTTCAATTCATGCCCCCGCGTAGGGGGCAACAGCAAAAACATATATTATTGCTCTATTCAATACTTCTATTTTTGTTGAATTAGATAAAAATAAGATAGAGTATTTCAAAAAAACCAAAAATATTATAATATATACTAAAAATAAATAAAATAGTATAAAATTTCAGATAAAAATTACTCTTCCTTTTTTCTGCATATGCGCGAAAGGTCGGTAAAAATCTGTACCGCCGGGATTCGCGCAAAGAAGCAGACGGCTGAAAGCTTTTCAGAGCCCCGGCTTTGTTTCCTTAAAATATCGGATTACAGGATTAAATCCCCGTCCTGCTGAATGTGCAGCGCTTTCCCCAGGCTGTCGATACGGCGCTGGTAATGCGTTCCCAGCAGATAAAAACGGATACTATCCTGCTTGGGATCGATGGCCGACTGCAGGCGCAGCTTGAGCTGGGTCAGGCCGGCCTGATCTACTAACACCTCGAAAACTGAATTCTGCACCCGGACCCCCTTACTTTCACAGATGCGGGCGACGCGGCGCAGACGTTTGGCTCCCGCAGGCTGGGTAACATCCACATCATAAGTGACAACCACCATCATAAGCGGCACCTCCCGGAGAATTTTGGATAGACCTTTGCTCCGCGGCCGACAAAGCTATCGCCAGATAAACGGTGGGTATTCGTCTAAATCGCCGCGCAGTGTGCGGGCCAGAAGGGTGGCCTGAGCAAAGGGAATGACGCCAATCGGAATGCTCTCCTTTAAAAACGGATGGCGGATTGTTTCCCTTTTACGGGCCTGCCAGGAGGAAAGAACCAGCTTGCGGGCGCTTTCCGAGAGAGAAAACTGGCCTGCCTCGTTGGAGAAATCCCGGGCGCGCAGTTGACCGCGGTTAAAAAGTGTCAGTACCAGCCGGTCGCACAGAGGAGCGCGCAGCTCCTCCATTAAATCCAGAGCAAGGGCGGGCCTTCCGGGACGCAGCGCATGCAGGAAGCCGCAGGCAGGATCCAGTCCAACCGCTTCCAGAGCGGCCTGGGTATCGTTTTTGAGCAGCATGTATACAAAAGAGAGCAGGGCATTGACCTCGTTTTGAGGGGGCCTGCGCGAGCGCTGTTCAAAGCGCAGCTGCGGATCTTTTCCGTGCAGCATGCTGTCAAAACAGCCAAAATAGATCTGAGCCGCCGCCCCTTCCATTCCCCGCAATGTCTCAGTGGAGGTACATTCTGCCAGCGATTTTCCTATTCCGGCAATCTTTTCGGCTGCCTGACGCAGGTGACCGGCAGCCGTTTCGGATGAACTTTCCCGCGCGGCGCGCAGCAGCATGTTTTTTTCATTCAGCAGCTTTCCGCACAAAAAACCGGCCGCATAACCCGTGCAGGCCTGCGGATCGCTGCCCAACAGAAACTGCTGGCGGCGCAGCAGGATGTTTCCGCTGGCAGGTCCATTGATTCTGCCATAGAACTGTCCGTTTTCCGAGAGAAAGCTGAGGGCGATGCCCCGCTGGCCACAGAAACGAATCAGCGGGGTGGAAACGGTCATGCTGCCAAAGCAGAGAATGCTTTCAATCGTGTGCGCCGGTACGCGCACCTTCTCCTCGCCGCCCACCCGGACCCCGATGCACTCATTTTCCCAAAAGAGATAGCTGTCAGGCGTTAAAACATAAAGGGTGTTCTGCAGGGGGCGCATGGTATCTCCTCCTTTCTGAGCAGGCAGGCTAACGGTCCGGCAAAGAGGGCTCCTGCTGCCCTGCCAGCTCTTTAAAAAGCTGACGGCGGTAGGCGAATGCAGACCCGGTAAGGCGCGGCAGGCAGGCCTGCTGCATCGAGCATTTGCCGCAGCGGGGGCCGGGCTGCGGCGGCGGGAGGGACTGAGAGAGCCAGAGCTGCCGCAGGGCCTCTATGGTTTTGCGGGTGCTTTGCCGCAGCTCGCAGGTGAAAGCCACCTCCTGCCGCCGGTGGGACTGGATATAAAACAGCGCCCCCCGCATAATGGTGGTTTTGTACATCTGCTCGAGACAGAGCGCCTGTGCGCAGAGCTGCTGCTCATATTCCGGCTCCCTTCTCACCGGCCCGTGTTTGTATTCGATGGGATAAAGGATGTAGCTTTGCGTTTCTCCGGGCAGAAAAGCGCCCTCGGGAGAAGCAAAGGCCTCTATGCAGTCGCATTTGCCGGAGAGGCCCAGCATATCGGAAAAAACCGGGAATTCATACAGGCTTAAAGTCTCTCCCCGGCGCTCGATGCGGTGCTCATGAGCATTTTTATGCTGAAAGCGTCCTTCGGTGGTGTACTCATTTTCCGTCCACAGCTGCTGATTCATCAGCAGCCCTGCGCGGCGGGGGCAATAGCCATATTGGGCGATATAGGAGAGCGGGAGGCGTTCATCAGTTTCCATCGGTCAGCCAGCTTTCCCCATCCGGGAGCCTTCCCCAGATGATAGGGGAGAAGGCATCTGTCTGAAAGCCTGCCTCTACACCGGCGGGCAGCCGCTTTAGCGCAATCGTAGCGGTATAATCGCGGTAATCGCGGGCTATGGCAATTTCCGGCTTTCGCCGCACCTGCACCAGATCAAACAGCCGGTGGGCGGGCGCGCAGCCGAGCAGAGCCTGCCTTTGGCGCTGGTTTTCGTCGCTGTCGGTTCCTGTATGCCGGAAGAGAATCAGCGGGGAGACGACCGACATCTGTCCCTTGCTGGCGGAATGGTCGTGTTCATACATGTTGAGAATCGCTTCGCAGAGCGCCTGCAGGTCCTTCTCATCAAAGCCGGTCTCCCGGGCCAGGTTTCCGCTGATAAAGCCCCGCACCTCATAGAGCCCGAAGGGGATGAACTGCTTGCGGCCCCAGCCGCGCAGCTTGTTCTCCGGCTGCTCATTCTCCCAGTTTTCATACTCTTGGAATGTGGCGTTCTTGAGGTCTTGGGTAGTACACACGCGCGTAATGGAGATATCCTGCGAGAGGATGGGATCTATCGACCGGCCGAAGGTCAGCTGCACCGGACCGCGCACCTGCCCGGCATTGGCGCCGGTAGAGAGAACCGCGCCGAAGCAGCGCACATCGAAAAAGTGGCTGCAGCAGTAGCTGCGGGCGGCATAGGTTTTTTCCTTGCCTTTGGCGCAGTCCCCGTCAATTCCCGAGGCCACATTTTCATGTGCCTGCGCGATAAACTTATTGATGTTGCTGGCCTGCTGCATGATGATTTCCATGCCGGGCTGCCCCTGATAGGCAGTTTGAATGTAGTTGCGGATGCGGCGCTTGGTGGCCACATCGGTGATGTAGCCGTGCATCGTCTCCGGGTCGATGCGCGGAACGTTGCCCATGTCCGGGTCTCCGTTCGGGTTGGCGTTGATACACTGAACATAGTAGAGAAACTCATAGCGGTTCTGCAGTGCCATCTTTTATGTCCTCCTCTTTACTGTCCGTTTTATAAAGAAGCCTTTTCGTCGGGGGAGTCTTCGGGAGCGTCCGCTTCCCCGGACTTTTTCGAAGACTCCCCGCCTTTGTGCGGGGCAAACAGCGCTGCGCGCTGCTGATAGTAGCCCAGGGAAAATTCCGCCTGCCCGCGCAGGTCCAGCGCGGCGGGGAGGGGAGGCGCAATCTTCTGGGCAATCTCCCCGAGCAGTTTTTCATAGTAGCGCGCAAGGCCGGGATTATCCAGCTTTGCCAGATGGTGCTGGCAAAGGCCGGAGAGCCTGCCGAAAACCAGTGCCGGCGTGCAGCTGGCAGCGGTATAATAGCGCTGCAGCACACCGGCGCCCACATCGCCCATGGCGCTCGACTGTATAGCGGCATAAACCGCCATCATACGGCCGCAATGGTAGGCGGCATTGGGATAGTCGGGGGTCAGTTCGGCCTTCATTTTTACTCCTCCTTTTTCTGCGGCATTCTGGCGCGACAGCCAGACCTTCAGCAGCTGGCAGGCGCGCGCGTCCGGCATCGGTTCTCTTTTTTCACCGTCTCCGCTCATCATTTTCGAGCGGATGCTCTGCAAAGCCCGGGCAGCCGCCTGCGCGGGCAGCGGGCTGCCGCCGATAATGGCAAAAATCAGCTGCGGTTCCAGACTGGCCAGCTCCTTGCTCATCTGCTCGCTCAGGCTTTTGCCCTTTTGCGGCTTAATCAGCCGCGCGTTCAGCTGCCCCAGCCGCGGCTGCGGCAGCGGCCCCTTCCCGCCGGGGGAAATAAGGCTCAGCTCTTCCCACCAGCGCTCCAGAGCCTGCTGCAGCTGGATAAAGCGGCCCTGCTGCCAGCCGCGCACCATCATGCGGCCGCCTGCGCCGGAAAGAGAAAGGATATAGTACTCGTTATCCTGCATTCCGGCAGGCATCTCCCCGGTATAGGGGCTTTTCAGCAGGGCATCCGCCTGCTGTCGGGCCGCGGCGGTGAGCAGGGGGTCGGCTTCATCGCCCTGCTCCCGGGCGCTTTCCTCCTCGTCCTCCTCCTGAAAGCCGAAGAGCTCGCCGAGAGGGTCGGGCAGCTCCTGCGGCAGTGCGCTTTTATACCAGTGCAGCCACCTTGCCCCGGCTAAGATGGGCGCTTTCTGAACGTTGATGAGCTCCTCGAGCGCCACGTTGACGGCACGCATCGCCTCCTCCGAGACCGGGGCGTTGGCCGCATGCTTTCGGCCGTAGGAGCAAAAGGCGTCCTTGTCAAAGCAAATAAGCGTATCTCCGTTCTGCTGCCCGCCAACCGAAAGCAGGCCGGACACCTTGGGGACAGTTCTTATCGGGGTAACAATCTCTCCGGTAATCAGGCAGCGCTCGATTTGCTGCTTTTTGAAAGTGCTTTGCTGAGCGGCGGCATAATCGCGCCACCAGGACTGATAGCCGGGAAGGCTCTCGAGCGCCCTGCCGTCCACCTTGTAGCCGATGATATCTGCCGGCTTGACCCGGTGCGCCTGCAGGGCCTCCCCAATGGCCTCTACCGTTTCCGGAGAGGTCAGCGCCGTATACAGAACGCCAAACAGCGGTTCGGTCTCTGCCGCTTCTTTCAGCGTCTGTAGGAAAAAGGTGCGTTTCTGCGGCTTTTCCTGCGTCAGGGTGATGAGCATCTTTTCCACCGGAAAGTTGCATTTTGTGGTACTCTGTGCAGCATAGCCGAGGTCAGGACAGGGTACCGGCTGCGGAGGCGGCGGATCAATGGCTGTCAGCTTCCCCTGCCGGTTCAGGCAGACATAGGCTTTGGGCGTTTTCAGCTTGAAGCCGGGCCTTGCCGCCAGCTGATGATCGAGTGCATAGCGGTATAACTCCTGCAGCATTTTAAATCACCTCCGGGCGCAGAACATCCGGGCTGTCGAAGGGCGGCACCTGCAGAACGCCCTGCTGCAGCCGGGCATGAAACAGCGTGACATATGGCTCGGTTTTGGAGGTCACCTGCCATTTGTGCAGGTCGAAGACATCGTAAAGCATCCAGCCTAAATCCAAATCCAGCTGAATCGGCTCACAGGAGCCCTCTGCCGGCTGGAAATAGGCGGCAAACTCCCGCAGTCCCAGCGATGGCTGATAAAAGCACTGCCCCCGGCTGATGCGCCGCAGCGCCTGGTTATAGAGCCGCTCCTCCGGCTCGGTATAATCCGCCTGGCGGCAGATGGAGGCATATACCCGGTAGGAAACATCCCGCAGGGCCACCGTCTGCCGCTGGGTGTGGCCCTTGTTTTTATCTTCTCCGGCATAGTCCACTAAAATGGGGGTATCATTTCTGGGCGCACCGTCTGCCCGGAGGAGGAGCTTCTCCTTCACCTCGTTGCGCTTAAAGCTGATATATTTGAGCGGCCGCAGCACCTCAATGCGGTTGACCTGCCAGTAAAATTCCCTCGGCTTGGAGTAGATGGCGCTGAGCAGTCCGCGCATGGCCGATGGGGTCGGAACGGGGTAGGTCAGCCGTTCAACCTTGGACTCCGGGCGGGAAAAGCAGGCAAAATCTCCCCAGACATCGATGGCGATTTCTCTCACAGCATCACTTCCTTTTTCCAGATTCCAGCCTGCCCGGCAGGAGAGACGGCCTTTTAAAGGAGATGCCCCTGCCTGCAGCAGAAAAAGTGTTGAGCATATTATACTTTATTTGACAAAAATAGTCAAAATATTTTATTTTTAAAAGAGGGTTTATAAATAATCGGCTGCTGATGGCTACTCAATCAGCGTTCCCATCGCGTCCAGCTGCAATCCGGCTTCCCTGCTGTCATACAGCGAGGGGTTGCGCAGCAGATAGCAGCCTGCAAAGGCGGGCGGGCTGTGGCGGCGGGCGGGAGTCTGCAACGCCTCGCAGCAGTCCCGCACCAGCCGCTCATTATAGCAGGTGATGCTCAGCGGGGCGGCCCGCCGCAGCCAGCCGCCGGTAATTCCGCTTTTCGCCTCTTCGCAAAGCTGCTCATAAAGCTCCTGTTCGCCGTTATAAGGAACAATGACCGGGACGCCGGCCCGTTCAATCAGGCGGTATTCGTGATGGGCGCCTTCAAAATCCCCGTTTTCAATTGCCCGGGTCAGCTCCGGCTTGTCGTGCAGCTGCCCATCCCGATAAAGAATGGTATAATATTCCTGGATGTGGGAGAGGCTGTAAAGATCGATGGGGTGGCGCTCGAGCAGGATGCGCACGGCGTTGGCCCCCTGCCGGTAGAAGGCATCCGGATAACCCGCCTCCTCTCCCGTCTCCTCCTGCAGGAGGAATATCTGCATCTGGCCGCGGCGGCGGGCATCGTGCCGGTTGCAGCGCCCGGCCGCCTGGATGATGCCCTCCAGCGGGGCCAGCGCCCGAAACAGCGTATCAAAGCTGATATCCACACCGGCCTCGATACACTGGGTGGCCGCCAGATAGCAGGGGAGGCCCTTTTGCAGCCGATCGCGTATCCGGCTTAAAACGGCGGTGCGGTGGGCCGGGCAGAGATCGGTGGAAAGCAGAAAAACCTCTTCGCGCGGGCGAAGCGCCTGCAGCGCCTCATAGACACGGCGGGCATGGCGGCGCAGATTGAGGATGATGCAGGCGTTGGGGGCCAAAACAGCCTGCGCCGCGATTTCCTCCGGCAGCCGGGGCTGCAGGTTCCAGCTGCAGTTTACCCGACGGGCGCTTTCAAACAGCGCCTGCCCGCCAGCGGCCAGCTCTTTTGGCTGCCATTCGACATCCGGCAGCGCATCAAAGGCGGGCTGGGTGGCGGTGGAGAAGACTACTGTGCAGCCCCAGCGGGAGGAGAGGGCCTGCAGCGAGCGCAGCGTGGCGGCTGCCAGCGTAACAGGAAGGCTCTGCGCCTCATCGAAGATAATGACGCTTTCTGCAATCTGGTGCAGCCGCCTGCAGTCGGGGCCGCTGCAGGCAAACAGCCCCTCGAAAAACTGGACCGATGTGGTAACGATACAGGGCGCGTCCCAGCGCTGATGGAGCTCGCGGGCGGCCTGCTCATCCTCCGGCCGCAGCTGGCTGTGGCTCTCCAGCAGCTGCGGAATCAGCTGCCGGTAGATGGCGGCATTCTGCTCGATAATGGAGAGAAACGGCAGGACAAAAATGATGCGCCGTCTGCCCCGTAACAGCTGCTGCAGGGCGAAAGCCAGCATGGCCAGCGTTTTCCCGGCCCCGGTGGGGGCGGTGAGGGTATAGATGCCGGGAGAGGCGATTTTGCCCGCCTCGCTGCAGCTCTCAAAAAGGCGGTTTCGCAGCGCGGTAATAGCCGGGTCGGCGGAGGAGCCGGCCTGCAGCCGGCTGCGGTATTCTTCCAGCGCCCGCATCGCCGCCGCGGCATCGAGCGGCGGGGCGCTGGCCTGCTGCAGATAATCCGGCTGAAAATGCTCGGCGGAGGCGGTGTAGTCCGCATCCGTCAGGGCTGAGTAGAGCAGCCGGGTGTAGAGCATCCACTCAAGAAAATAGGAGTAGCCCTGTCCGGAAAAGGCGGATGGGCAGGGGCGGCGGTCCGGCAACGGAATCTCGCTTAAAAAGCTCTGGCAGGCGCTTTTGCAGGCGTCATCCGCAGCGCTCGAGATGGAATAGCGCAGCCCCTGTGGGTTTTTTCCGTCGGTTTTCCCCGTGAGCCAGGCCGTTAGCTCGCTGCAGCTGGTCAGCGAGAGCCGGTCATGGTGGGCGCGCACTGCCAGAGCGAGCGGCAGAAAGCGGGCTGATTTGCTGCCCAGCCTTCCATAGAGAAGGGCCGCGCCGGGCAGCGCATGGTCGATATGCTGCTCCTGATGGGTCAGCACCCGCTGGAAAAGGGGACTGTATTTGCCGAAATCATGAAACAGCCCCATCCATTCCCCGGCGGCCTCATCCCCCAGCGCACTGCAGAATGTGCGGCACAGGGCGGCCGTGCGCTGCAGATGGTGGGAAACGGTCTCCTTTTCTCCGAATTCGTTTTCTGAACGGGCATAGTATATCACTGCTGTCGTCCCCCTTTGGCGTCCTTCAGTTTTTATCTGCTTTTCTGCAGTGGCCGGTCCGGATCATTGACGGAGCCTGCCCTCTGCTGTAAACAGAATAGCATAAACTCTCCCATATGGAAATCCGGAAAAGGGGGCGGCAGGGGAGAGAAACCGTTTTTTGGGGTGAAACTGCCAAAAAAACGCCCATAACCGGGATATTCTCCGGTTATGGGTGTTTTTTTTTTGAAAACTGATTGGGAGGTGAAGAAAAACTTCCGGTTTTTTTCACTGGGGCAGCCGGCAGAAAGGAACTCTGCTCAATGCAGCCGGGCGGTACTCCTTATCCGCCGAGATAGGCCTTTTTCACCGCTTCGTTATCGAGCAGCTCCGTGCCGGTGCCGGTGGCGACAATCTTTCCGGTTTCCAGCACATAGCCCCGGTCGGCCACAGAAAGCGCCATCTGCGCATTCTGTTCAACGAGCAGAATGGTGGTGCCCGCCTCATGCAGGCGCCTGATGATCTCAAAAATCTGCTCCACCAGAATGGGGGCCAGTCCCATCGAGGGCTCATCCAGCATCAGCAGCCGGGGGTTTGACATCAGCCCGCGGCCCATGGCCAGCATCTGCTGCTCGCCGCCCGAG
Source organism: Provencibacterium sp. (assembly GCA_022792175.1). Taxonomy (GTDB): domain Bacteria; phylum Bacillota; class Clostridia; order Oscillospirales; family Ruminococcaceae; genus Harryflintia. Next base: position 129,305 of record JAAWAN010000023.1, on the reverse strand, counting down.
AGGGTGCCGGCAATCTGCCGGCGGCGCTCCTTGAGGCGGGGAAACTGCTCATATACCCGCTCCATGTTCTCCTTTTCGGTGCGGGATTTCGTATAGGCGCCCATTTCCAGATTTTCCTCGACCGACATCTGCAGGAAAATCCGCCGTCCCTCGGGCACATGCGCCATGCCGAGTTCAACAATCTTGTGGGCGGGGATGCCGCCGAGGTTCTTTTCCAGAAACTCAATCGAGCCGGAGCGGGGGTGCAGCAGGCCGCACACCGTATTTAAAATGGTGGATTTCCCTGCGCCGTTGGCGCCGATGAGGGTGACCACCTCGCCGGCGTTGACCTCGAAGGAAACTCCCTTGATGGCATGGATAGCGCCATAGTACACATGGATATCGCTGACTTTAAGCATCCTGCGCGCCCCCTTGCTGCTTGCCCAGATAGGCTTCGATAACGGTCGGGTTGGACTGGATCTCCTCCGCGGTGCCCTTGGCGATAATCTGCCCGAAGTTTAACACGCAGATGCCCTCGCAGATGCCCATGACCAGATTCATGTCATGCTCAATCAGCATGATGGCGATATGGAAGGTATCCCGGATTTTAACGATGTTTTCCATCAGCTCGGCGGTTTCGGAGGGGTTCATGCCGGCAGCCGGTTCATCGAGCAGCAGCAGCGAGGGGCCGGTTGCCAGCGCGCGGACAATTTCCAGCCGGCGCTGCGCACCATAGGGGAGGGAGGCGGCCTGGTGGTTTGCGAGGTCCTGCATGTCGAAAATGGAGAGCAGCTCGAGCGCGCGCTCATGTGCCTGCTTTTCCTTTTTCCAGTAGCTGGGCAGGCGCAAAACGCCGCTGGGCATCGAATAGCACACCTGGTTGTGCAGCCCGACCTTGACGTTATCCTCCACGCTCATGTTGGAGAACAGGCGGATATTCTGGAAGGTGCGGGCGATACCCATCCGGTTAATCTGGGAGGTGGTTTTGCCCGCCGTATCTACGCCCTTTAGCAGAATGGTGCCCCGGGTGGGGTGATAGACCTTGGTTAAAAGGTTAAAAACGGTAGTTTTGCCTGCGCCGTTCGGGCCGATAAGCCCGGCAATCTCGGTGCGGCCGATAACGATATTGAATTCATTCACCGCCTGCAGGCCGCCGAAGTCGATTCCCAGATGGCTGCACTCGAGAACAGGGAATTCGCTTAAATCCCGCTCGGGGATGATCGAATGGCTGGGGACGGGCACCATTTTACCCTTTTGAAAGCTCTTTTCAGCCATGTTTTACCGCCTCCTTGCGTTTAGGAATCATCCGGCTGAGCAGCCCCTTTAACTGGTCGTTATTGGTGGCGAGCATGACCAGAATGAGAACGATGGCATAAACTAACATCCGGTAGTCCTCAAAGCCGCGCATCGCCTCAGGCAGCACCGTTAAGAAGGTGGCGGCAATGATAGAGCCCCACATGTTTCCCAGCCCTCCCAGCACCACGAAGACCAGCACAAGAATGGAGGTGTTGTAGTCAAACTTCGAAGGGTCGATCGAGGAGTAGTTGAGCCCATATAAGGCGCCCGCGGCCCCGGCCAGGGCGGAGGCGGTGACAAAGGCCATCAGCCGGTATTTGGTAACGTTGATGCCGACACTCTCAGCAGCGATGCGGTTGTCGCGAATAGCCATAATCGCCCGGCCGGAGCGGCTGTTTACGAGGTTTAAAACAATAAACAGGGTGATGAGGATGAGAAAAAAGCCCGCCGTAAAGCTGGAAATCTTCTCTACCGTCACCGTCCCCTTCGGGCCGGAAATAATGGTGGTGCCGTCGGTCATGCCAAGATCGGCATTATCAAAGCGAAAGTGCAGGCCGGCTGCATCCACCCCCATATAGACACACTGCAGGATGTTGACGATAATCTGCCCGAAGGCCAGCGTTACAATGGCCAGGTAGTCCCCCTGCAGCCGCAATACCGGCACGCCGACGATAAAGCCCGCTACGGCCGCCAGTGCCGCGCCGACGATAATGGCGATCATGAGCCGCAGAGCGGGGGAGGCGATCGAGGAGCGCAGCGCCATCGCCGCGACAACGCCGGAAAAGGCCCCGACACTCATGAAACCGGCATGTCCGAGGCTCAGCTCTCCCGAAATGCCTACCACCAGATTGAGAGAGAGGGCCATGACGATATAGCAGCAGACCGGCACCAGCTGGCCCTGCAGCGAGCGGGTCAGCAGCCCCTGCCCCTGCAGCAGCTGAATCAGCAGATAGGCGATGATGACCAGCAGATAGGTAAACAGATTTTTGCGGGTAGATTTTTTCATCGATTTTAGCTTGTTCATGCCGCCACCTACACTTTCTCAGGCGTATATTTGCCCAGCAGCCCGGAGGGCTTAACGAGCAGTACGATAATGAGAACGGCAAACACAATCGCATTTGAGAGCTGGTAGGAGATATAGCCGCTCGCGAAAATTTCGATAATGCCCAGAAGAATCCCCCCGAGCAGCGCTCCGGGGATGGAGCCGATGCCGCCGAAAACGGCGGCGGTAAACGCCTTGATGCCCGGCATTGCTCCGGTGGTGGGGATAAGGGTATTGTAGGAGGAGCAGAGCAGCACCCCGGCAACAGCCGCCAGCGCCGAGCCGATGGCGAAGGTCATCGAGATGGTGAAATTGACGTTGATGCCCATCAGCTGGGCAGCGCCCTTATCCTCCGAGCAGGCGCGCATCGCCTTGCCCATTCGGGTGGCACCGGTAAAAAAGGTGAGGCCGGCCATAATGAGTATGCAGGTCAGAACGGTGACGATGGCCTCTCCGGTAATGGTCAGCTGCCCGCCGAACAGCCGCAGCGAGGGGATGCTGACAATCGAAGTGAAAATTTTGGTGTTGGAGGTCCAGATGAGCTGGGCGGCATTCTGCAGAAAATAGCTGACGCCGATGGCGGTAATGAGTACCGCGAGCGAACCGGCCTGACGCAGCGGCCGGTAAGCCAGCCCTTCAATCACAACGCCCAGTACGGTGCAGACGATAATTGCGAGCAATACGCTCAGCCAGGCGGGCAGGCTGAGATAGTTGGTGGCGCAAAAGGAGATATATGCGCCCACCATAATAACATCACCATGGGCGAAGTTCAGCATTTTGGCAATGCCATAGACCATGGTATAGCCCAGAGCGATGATGGCATAAACGCTTCCGAGGCTGATGCCGCTGACCAGGTAACCCAAAAATGTCATCATGGGCCAAAGCACCTCTCTTTTTAATGTCCTCTGCCAGATAGGCAGGAATATGGCATAAAGGGGGCTGCCGCCGGGCAGCCCCCTCATTGGGGTCCTCAAAGCTTACTGGTTGACATAGGCGCCGTTCACAATCTGCACAACCAGCGGGTCTTTTGAGACCTCACCGTTGGCACCCCACTGCATCCCGCTGCCGGTCAGTCCATCCACTGCAAAGTCAGAGGAGGTGAAAACGGAGATGAGCGCGTCGCATACATCCGAGTAGCTCATGTCAGAGGTGATGTTCGCCTTCTGGCAGGCCTCATAAAGAGCATACATGCAGTCATAGGCATCAGCGGCAAACTGGTTCGGAGCTTCGCCTGCCGCCTCTTTATATTTCTCAATGAAGCTGACAGCTGCATCGCTGGTAGTATCGAAGGGGGTGAGCACATAAACGCCCTCTGCGAGGCTGGTATCAAAGCCCTCGAGGGTCAAAATACCGTCCAGCCCGTCGCATCCGAAGTAGGAGAAGGAAAGGCCCTTCTGCTTGGCCTGCAGTAAAATGTTGGAGGCCGGGGTATAATAAATGGGAAGGAAAACAAGCTCCGCGCCGCTGTTTTGAGCATCAGTCAGCTGAGCGGAAAAGTCGGTGGTGGTGTCGTCCGGGAAGGTGGTGACCGAAACAAGCTCAAGCCCTACCTTCTCTGCTTCGGCGGCAAAGCCCTGATAAATGCCGGTGGAGTAGTCATCGCCGTTATTATAGATAACGGCAATCTTGGTAGCAAGCTTATGCTCCGAAATAAAGTCGGCGGCCGTTTTGCCCTGGTTCGGGTCGGTGAAGCAGAGCTGGAAAACGTTGTCCTTGCCCTCGGTAACGGTGGTGGAGGAGGCAGAGGGGGTCAGCTGGAACACCCGGTCGGAAAAGCTTTCGGCGGCCACCGCGGCGCAGGAGCCGGAGGTGGTGCAGCCATAGAGAATCTGCATGCCCCAGTCAATCAGGGTGTTGTAGGCGTTGACGCCCTTCTCGCCGTCCGCCTCATCATCCTGGGAGTTGAGCTCAAACTGAATGCTGCCGCCCAGCTCGTTGATTTCGCTGACGGCTATCTCGGCGCCCTGGCGGGTAGCGATGCCATACTGCGCTGCCGAGCCGGTCAGAGGGCCGATACCGCCGATTTTAATAACATTAGCATTAGCGCCCGCATTGCCGCTTGCGCCGCCGTTCGAGCAGCCGGCAAGCAGGGAAAAGCAGGTTGCCGCTGCAAGAAGCAGGCTCATAAAATTCTTCTTTTTCATTTTAAATACCCCCTCAGTAGCTTTGAGACTTTAAAACGCCTCACTGATTAAGATTAAAAAATATTATAATCTGCAGGTATTGGGCTTGTCAATTGCAAAACTGCACAAGGACACTCCACGATGGCTTGCCATTCTGGTTATTCAACCGTATCATAAGTATGAGTACGACATATACAGTTATTCTCTTGATTTGCGGGGAGAATATGCTATAATAAGCGCAGGCGGGAAAGCAAAGCTTTCCCGGGCCCACCGTTAACCGGCGGGCAGCGCCGCATAGCGGCGCGGGATGCGCTTGTTACAGTATGGCTAAAACCGGAAAAGCCGGTTTCCTGACAGCAGCGCAGGGCCAGCGAATCTGGGGACAGAGCTTTGCGCCCTAGTCCGCCCTGTGAAAGCGTTCCCGGAAAGGATGGAATTATGAAGAGAAGCTGTGTGTGTTTCTGCAGGAGATTTGCGCGCCGGGCTTTGGCGCTGTCGCTGTGCGCGGGGCTGGCGCTCGGCCTTTTTTCTTCCTGCCAAAAGCGGGAGAGCCAGGCGCCGGAGATAGACACCGCTATCATTCAGATTAGTCCTTCGGCTGAAACGGAGGGCGTTATTCCGCCGGATGCCTCTTTTAATGTTTCCTTTGCGGAAAAAACGCAGCTTTCTGCGGGGCAGGTGCAGGCGCTCTTTCGCTTTGCACCGGAAGCGGCCTTTACCGCCGAGAAGCAGAAGGGGGGATTTGTCTTAAAGCCGGAATCCCCTCTGCCGCAGAATACGGTCATTAACCTGCAGGCGGTGGATGGGAAGGGGACCGTTCTGCGCTCTTGGGCCTACCAGACGCAGGCGCAGCTTCGGGTGCGCAGCACGACGCCGGGGGATCTGGCAGAATATGTTCCGGTAGATACCGGAATCGAGATGACGCTGACAAGCGCGCTCGTCTCGCAGGAGGATTTCGGGCAGCATTTTTCTCTGACTGTCGAGGGAGAAGCGACCCCGGTAGAGGGTAGCGTTGTGCAGGTGGGGGAAAGACTGGCGTTTGTCCCCTCCTCGCCTCTTGCCGAGGGCACCGTTTATAACGCCCTGCTGGAAGGCGATTTGACGACACAGGACGGCATGGCACTCGGAGAAGATTATACCTTTTCCTTCCGCACCGCCGACGTGGGAGACGGCAAGGGCGCCGGGGACTATCTGATGAACGCCTCTCCCATCGCGGAGACGTTTGTCACCGGCGATGCGCCGCTTATCGCCATCAACTGCGACGGGGAGTTTATTGACCGGTCTGTTTCGGTTTCCATCTACCGCTACCGCGCGCCGGAGGATTACCGTGCGGCGCTCGAATCGCTGGCAAAGGAGCGGGACTCCAGCCGCTTTCCCAGCTATGTCCGCCCGCAGGTGGATGTTTCTGCGCTCGACTCTCTGGGTACATTTGATGCGCAGATTACCTCCTCCGGCGGGGATTACTGGGGGACAAAATATATCATTCTGCCCGGCGATTTTGAGGCGGGCTGGTATTACCTGCAGGTAAAAATGATAAGTCCTGTGAGTGGACGGGAGCTCTCGCTCGAGAAGTTTCTGCAGCTGAGTGAAATTTCCCTCTACCATATGCAGGCAGACGGCGATGCCCTCTTCTGGGTAAATCATGCCGGCACCGGCGAACCGGTAAACGGCGCGCAGCTGAATATTTCGGGTGCCGTTTCCGCCGAAGGGAAAACCGGGGCGGACGGTACGCTGCGCCTTCCGGCGGCGGACAGGGAGGAGAGCAGCGAGGGCATACTGGAAATTGTGAGCGGGGAGGAGCGCTTTGTCGACCTTTACAGCGCGCAGGCAGCCGGGCAGCTCTCCGCCCCGGAGCGGTATGTTTCCTACCTCTATACTGACCGTCCCATCTATATGGCGAGTGACACTGTGCGGGCCTTCGGCGTCGTGCGTCCGCGCGGGGAAGCCTTCAGCCAGCCGGAAAGTCTGCGGCTGACGCTGGGCAGCTACTATGATGAGCAGGAGCTTTACAGCGTTCCTGTCACCCTTTCGCCAAACGGGAGCTTTACCGCCGAAATCTCCTTCGATCGCCTAGGCGGGCGCAACCTGCTTTATACGGCGGTGAACCTGGTCTGCGGCGAGGGGGATCAGACAGAGCAGCTGGTGAGCACCGGCGTCACCATCGGCGACTATGAAAAGCCTACCTATGTTCCGAGCGTGACGTTTGACAAGCCGGTCTATGAGGCGGGCGATATGGCGCAGGCCACCTTTGGCGCTGCCTTCTTTGACAACACTCCGGCTGCTGGTTTTTCCGCCCAGCTGGACCTTTATGGGGGGGAGCCGCTGAGCTTCACCCTCACTACCGGAGCGGATGGAACGGCTACCCAGGTCTTCCCGCTGCCGGAGGAAATGTCCGGCCGGGCTCCGGGCGAGGCCTCCACCTGGTATCCGCAGTATCTCTCCTTCTATGCCTGCAACGCGATGGGGGAGAATGTGAACTTTAACCTTTACAGCGGCATTCCGGTCTTCTACCGGGATCTCGCCATCCGCACCGAGCTTGACGGAACCGGCGCGGACCGCCGGCTGACCGTTTTGACCAACGAGATTGACCTCTCCGGCATTTCGTCATCTGCGGACCTGGACGACGAGGAAAATTATATCGGCGCGCCGGCGGACCTGCCGCTTACTGTTGAGGTACACAGGACCTACTATGCGCGCATCCCCTCGGGCAGCTATTATGATTTTATCCACAAGCGCAATGTTACTACCTACGATTATGATTACCGGGATGAACTGGTGGACAGTTATGAGGTGCAGACCTCGGGAGGAAGCTGCGTGCTGACCGATCTGCCGCAGCGGGAGAAGGAAAAGAGCTACTATCTGCGCCTGTTGGCGCGCGACAACCGGGGCCGGCTGGTGGAAACGAAGGCCTATCTTGGCTCGATGGACTTCTATTATAACCGGAGTATTCACCGCTATGCCTTTTACCGGGAGGATGCCGCGAACGATGACCATACCCAGCGGGTTACCTTTACAGAAGAAAGTGGTATGCGCTTTGGCCTTCAGGATAACGGCGAGCTCGTTTCGGAGGGACGCCTTCTCTGGGCGGTCGCGCAGAAGGGTATTTCCTCGAGCGCGGTGGAGTCTTCTCCCGGCTTTGAGCTCTCCTTCCAGGAAGCGCTGGTGCCTAATTTTGTGTTGGCCGGCGCCTATTTTGACGGGCGCTATGTCTATGAGGTTGCGCATAACTATCTTTCTTTTAATCCCGAAAACCGGGAGCTGGATATCCAGGTGGCCGCCGACCGGGAGAAATATGCCCCCGGCGATACCGCCCGCCTCGACATAACGGTGACCGAAAAAAGGGATGGCTCGCCCGCGGCCAACGCGGCCGTTTCCCTGAGCCTGGTGGATGAAGCGGTCTTTGCCATTGAGAACCGGCAGGCATATCCGCTGCAGGAGCTTTACCGGGGGGTCTATGCCCCCAACATCTCCACCTATGTCTCCTACCGACAGTATGACTTTTTGGGCGATGGCGCCGCTGAAAAGGGCGGAGGCGGCGGCGACGAGGGAATCCGCACCGATTTTAAGGATACCGCCGCCTTCCTGCTGCTGACGACCGATGCCTCCGGCAGGGTCACAGCCGAAATCCCGCTGCCGGACAACATCACCTCCTGGCGGGCAACGGTGCAGGCGGTTTCGGAAAACCTGCATGCGGGCGACAGCCGGGAACAGGTGATTGCAACGGCACCGTTTTTTATCAACGAGGTGCTCTCCTCTCGGTTTTTGGAGGGGGATGAGGCCATGCTGACGCTGCGCTGCGCGGGCGGGGCCATCTCCTCCGATACGCAGGTAGACTATACCCTCACGGTAAAGGGCCCGGGGATAGAGAAAACAGAAACCGCCTCCGGGCGTGCGGCGGATTATACGGCGCTACCGCTCGGAAAGCTGCAGAAGGGCAGCTATACCGTTACGATGGCCGCTGAAAGCGGAGAATACAGCGACGGGATAGAGAAAACGGTGCAGGTGCTGCAGAGCGGCGTGCAGACCCAGCTTTCGAGAACCTTTGCGCTTTCAGAGGGGATCGATATCGACCCGCAGCGATTCCCAGTGCAGATTGGCTTTTATAACGCCGAGTATGCGGTGTGGGCGGATGTGCTCTCCCATATCTGGTCCGCCTGGGGTGGGCGCACCGATGAACGCATGGCGGTGCGCTATGCGCAGGAGAAGCTTTGCGCGCTCAGCGGGGAGCAGCCGCCCGAGGGGCTGGATGATTTTTCCGACGTGATGGACAGCTATGGCCATATCTCGCTGCTGCCCTATGATTCCAGCAGCGTTTCCCTCTCTGCCCGGGTGCATCTCGCGGCGCCGGAATATCTGCCGAACGGGCAGCAGACGAATGTTTTTTACAATATTTTAGGCTATGAGCTGTCGGAAGCTTCGGAAACGGCCTGGGCCTATCTGGGACTTGCCGCCCACCGGGAGCCGGTGCTCACCCGGCTGCAGCAGCTGATGGGAGCCCCTGCCGGCTTTACAGAGAAGGACCGGCTGGTGCTTTTGGCCGCCCTGGCGGCGCTCGGCGATATGGAGACGGCGCGGGAATATTATGAAACGCTGGTTCTTCCGAAACTGCAGGATGCGCAGAGCGCAGATGGGGAAAAAGTCTGCTTCTATGGCCGGTCGGCAGATATTGAGGAGAACCTGGAATGGACGGCGGCCGCTTCCCTTACCGCCTCGATTCTGAGAACCCCGGAGGCGGATGGCCTGATACGCTATCTGATGAAGAACCGTTCGGCCAGAGAGCTCTACTATCTGGAAGAGATGGTTTATCTGCGCTATAACGAGCCGCAGGGAAAAACGCAGGCGGGCGTTTCCTATAAAAAAGACGGTAAAACGGTAACGCTTGATCTCAAAAAGACCGGCATGCAGTTCGTTTCCTTTGTGGCAGAGGATTTTGAGCAGGCGCAGATAAAGGAGAAGAGCGGCTCGGTCAGCGCGCAGGTTTACTATACCGGCTGGCTGCAGGAGGCGCTCGGGCAGGAGAACCGCTCGATAACGCTGGAAAAAACCGTTGCTCCCCGGGAGGGAACAGAGCTGAAAACGGGTGATATTGTGAGAATTACCATCCGCCCGCAGATGGACAGCCGTTTGAACCCCTACGGGATGACGGTGGATGACTATGTCCCCTCGGGACTGCGCTTCCTCTCGATGGGCACGCCGGAAAGCGATGGGAAGGCACAGGACCGCTGGATGCTGATCCGTCAGGAGGGGCAGAAGCTTACCTTCGGATATTATTTTTATGACTATCGGGAGGCGCAGGATCAGCCCGCTCCCGGCGAAGAGACCTATGAGGCCCCGAGCGAGCTTGTCTACTATGCGCGCTGCGCCGTTCCGGGCAGCTATGTGGTGGACAGTGCTTATGCCAGCGTCCAATGTTCCTCTGCCTGGGGCGCGAGCGAGCGCTCGAGCGTGACGGTGGATGAGTAGCCGCCGGCTTTGTGCGGCCTTAGCGGCCTGCCTGCTTTTGGCGCTGCCAGCGGCTTCCCCGTCAGAAAGGACAAAGCACGGCCTCCCCTCCCCGGCGGCACAGGAAAATTCGGAGGCTTCGGGCACCGGGAAGCAGGCGGGGCCGCCGACTGCCGCTTTTGGCGCTGCCGTGTCCGGGGTTTCCGCGCCGCTGCTTTCCTGCGGTTACTATGAGGAGGCATCCTTTCTGCAGTCGGTAAACGGGATAGAGGCCTATCCGGCAAAGGGGGACCTGCGCGCAGGGGTAGTCCCGCACCATCTACTGGCCGGAAGAATGATTGCCGCTTTTTTCGCCCGTGCCGCGCAAAATGAAACACCCTATGAGAGCGTTATTCTCGTCGGCCCCAGCCATTATGCGACCCAAAACCGGATAACCACTGCCCGCGCGGGATGGAAAACGCCGTTTGGCACGCTTGACAACAATCTGGAGTTTACCCGGCGGCTGACAGAAAACGGGCAGATTGCGGCCGCGGCTGATGAGGCGGCCATGGAAAAGGATCATGCGATCGCCGGACTCATCCCCTATGTGCAATACTATCTGCCCGGTGTCTGTGTTTCGATGGTGCTTTTACAGAACACGGCCGAAGAGGAGCGGGTACAGGCGCTGGCCTCGGAGATTGCCGGATATCTGAAGGAGAAGCGGGCGCTGCTCGTCTGCAGCATAGATTTTTCCCATTATCTCATGCCGGAGCAGACGGCGCAGCGCGATGAGGAGACCCGGCGCGCGATAGAGGAGTCCGATTATATCGCCGTTTCTCATTTTAACGATGACCATGTGGATTCTCCGCATTCGCTCAAGGTGTTTATGAAAAATGCCGAGGCCTTTGGCCAGGTGCATTTTTTGGACCAGAGCAGCTCCGACCGTATCCTGAAGCTGCCGCCGGGAGACCCTGTCTATCAGGAGGGCACCACCTCCTATTTTGTTCTGGCAGCTCTTTTGCAGGGGCAGTAAGGCTGCCTTTGGGCAGATATGTCTTTTGTGGAAGCGGCCGGCTTCCGGCATTGCTTTGGAGAAGGGGCTGGTAAAACGCATTCCCGGGTTGCAGAAGCTGGAAAAATGCGCTTTTAGATGCGAAATTCAGCTCATCGGTTTGGCTTAAAGGATTTTTTCAGAAGAGATTGTAAAAACGCTTGCGTTTTTTACAATCTCTTTTTGTGTGCGACGGATTTCAGCCTGCAGTTTTGGGCAGTATTTTTTTAAATGCTATGCTAAAATAGAGATGAAAACCGGGAAAGGAAAGGCATATCTGCCTGAAGGGCGTAATGGTAAAAGCAGCGGATGAAAAATAGCGAAGCTATCTAAAATAAGTTGAATATTCTGTTAATTTCTGAAATGAATTCAGCGCCTGCCTCAAAAGTATGCTATAATAGCATATAGCAGGATAGAAGCTGCCCTTTTGTGGGGAAAGGCCGGCGGCGGCTATCCGCCACAGCTCTGCAGAGGCGAAAAATGTTCTGGCTGCCGGTGAAAAATAACGGAGGAGTCATTGCTGCAAAATGTCGGAAAAAACAATTGAAATTGGAAGCGTTGAACATGCCCTCGCGCTGTTTGGCCAGTTTGATGGGAATATCCGGCTGCTGGAGCGGGAGTTCGGCGTCAGCATGGTGAACCGTGCCGAGGCGCTCAAAATCAGCGGAGATGAGCATTCGGTCGAGCTCTGCAGCCGAACGGTATCCGCCCTGCTGGATGCGTTGCGGCGGGGAGAGGCGCTCAGCGACCAGGCGGTGCGCTACTGTATTCAGATGGTGCGGGAGGGCAGCGAGAAGGAGCTGGAGGCACTGGGAGCAGACTGCATCTGCATAACGGCGAAGGGCAGGCCGCTGAGGCCCCGCACCCTCGGGCAGAAGCAGTATAACGACGCCATATCCAAAAACACCATCGTCTTCGGCGTAGGGCCGGCAGGAACGGGCAAGACCTATCTGGCGGTCGCGCGGGCGGTACGCGCCTACAAGGACCATGAGGTCAGCCGGATTATTCTGACCCGGCCGGCCGTGGAAGCGGGCGAGAAGCTCGGCTTTCTGCCGGGGGACCTGCAGACCAAGGTGGATCCCTACCTGCGCCCGCTTTATGATGCGCTGTTTGACATGCTGGGAGCGGAGGGCTTCGCGCGCCTGCAGGAGCGGGGGAACATTGAGGTAGCCCCGCTGGCCTATATGCGCGGGCGCACGCTGGATGATTCCTTCATTATTCTGGATGAAGCGCAGAACACCAGCAGCGAGCAGATGAAGATGTTTCTGACCCGCCTCGGGGCGAACTCCAAGGCGGTAATTACCGGGGATATCACCCAGATCGATCTTCCGGAGGGCAAAACGAGCGGGCTCAAGCAGGCGATAAAAATTCTCAAAAGGGTAGAGGATATTGCCATCTGCTATTTTACCGAAAAGGATGTTGTGCGCCATCGGCTGGTGCAGGACATTATTAAAGCATATGAACGCTATAATCGAGGAGGGCAAACGGTATAGGCTATGAGTGTTGTTAAAGTAATGATTTCAGACAGGCAAAAGGAAGTAAAAGTGCCGACCGGGATTCGGCTGCTTATCCGCCGGAGCTGTCATGCCGTATTGGAAATGGAAGGGTTTGATAAGCCGGCAGAGGTCAGCGTCAGCTTTATCGATAATGAGGAAATCCGCAAGCTGAACAAGGAATTTCGCGATAAGGATGCTGTCACCGATGTGCTCTCCTTTCCAAATTCCGACAATGGGGAATATGACATCAACAACGATACCGGCTGCTATATGCTGGGGGATATCGTTATTTCGGTGGCCAAGGCGATGGAACAGGCTGAGCGCTATGGGCATTCGCTGCGCCGGGAGATCAGCTATTTAACGGTGCATTCGATGCTCCATCTGCTGGGCTATGACCATGAGGCCGGCGGGCTTGAGCAGGTGCGCATGCGCGAAAAGGAGGAATCGGTTCTCACCAAGCTCGGCCTGCCGCAGGGCGCCAGCTATGTTTTTGATGAGGAATGAACCGGCCTCTCGCTTCTCTTGGGCGCAGCTTTCGCTGCGCCTTTCGCGGGATTATCCGCTGCATGGGCAGCGAACGGAATTTTCGTATCCATCTGACAGCCGCGGTGGGCGTTTTGCTGCTGTCGGTTTTCTATGATTTTTCAGCGGTGCAGTGGGCGGTCATTTTCCTACTCTTTGCACTGGTCATCTCGGCCGAGCTGATGAATACGGCGGTTGAGCGGGTGGTGGACCTGCTCTCTCCGGGCTACCATAAGCAGGCAGGGCTGGCGAAGGATATGGCAGCGGGCGCAGTGCTGGTAACGGCCGCAGCCGCAGCCATTATTGGTCTGCTCTTTTTTCTGAACCCTGCGGGCCTTCGGAATATAGGGGAGTTTATGCGGGCAAAACCGTTGGCGTTTTGGCTGTGTGTGTTGGCTTATGCTGTTTTTGGCCTCGGCTTTGTTTGGGGATATAAGGACAGATGAGCCGGTTTGGAGGAAGTATGAAAGAGAAAATCGCCCGCTTTTGCGGGGAATGCGGGTATCCCGCAGAGGCGCAGCAGGAGCTGCTGGCCGTTTATGCGGCAATAGAGAAAACCTCCCTTGTCCGGGAAGTTTTTGTAAAGGCGGGGGAGCGCTATGCGCAAAGCCCGCAGCTGGATTATCTCGGCATTCTGGAGGAGCTGAAAGCTGCCTGCGGGCAGGAAAATATTCCGGTAGAAACGGCTTCGCTGCTGCTGTTTATCTGCTTTGTTCCTCAGCTTTACCTCTACTATGCGCAGCAGAATCTGCCGGAAAGGCTCTGCCGGGAGAGCCTGATGGACCTTAAATGGAAGCTGTATGAATGCCATAAGGTGCGCGGCATTTGGGGGAGCTTTGTCTCCGGGTGGTTTTCCGGATTTTTTGATTTAACGCGCTTCACCCTCGGGCGGCTGCAGTTTGAGCTGAGGCCGGTTCCGGAGGGCTATATGCAGGCCGGCAGAACGCCGCCGCCCGGCGTGCAGCAGGCGATCAATATGCATATCCCTTCGAGCGGGCCGCTGCTGCATGAGCAGTGCCTGCATTCCTACCGGCTGGCTCAGGAATTTTTTGCCGATGCCTTCCCGGGCGGAGAAACGGTGTTTATCTGCAATTCCTGGCTGCTTTTTCCCGAGCACTGGGAGTTTTTGCCCGCTCATTCACATATTCTGGAATTTATGGATGATTTTGATATCTATGCCTCCCGTACCGATCCGCAGGGAAGCGACCTCTGGCGGATATTTGGCCTGCCGGACTGCTCGGATACGGCCAATCTCCCGGAGGAAACCTCGCTGCAGCGCGCCTATAAAGGGTGGCTGCTTTCCGGAAAGCAGCCTGGAACAGGCAACGGGCTGTTTATTCTAAAAAACTGAGTCCGGCTTTCGTAGCCGCTTTATCGCCCTGCCGGCGAAGGGCTTTTATGCAGAAAGGAGCGCGGGGCTTTCATCCCCGGCAGGCTGAGGGTGCGGCAGAAGGCCGTTTGCCCTGCAAGTGCCTGCAAAAAGGTTTTATGGAAACAAAATCAGCCTTTGTGGCGATTGTAGGAAGGCCCAATGTGGGCAAATCCTCGCTGATGAACCGTCTGCTCGGCGAGAAAATAGCCATTGTGACTGCCCGTCCGCAGACAACCCGCACCCGCATCACCGGCGTTTTAACGCTGCAGGAGACTCAGCTGGTTTTTACCGATACGCCCGGCCTGCACAAGCCGAAGACCCGCCTGAGCCGGTATATGGTCGAACAGGTGCAGGAAACGGTGGCGGACGGGGATATTGCTGTGCTTGTTACTGAGGCGCAGGGGGAGATAACGGCCGCCGAGCATGCGCTCTTAAAATCCATCCGCGAGGCGGGGGAACGCTGTATCTTAGCTATCAACAAGGTGGATACCCTTTCGCGAAAGGAGCTGCTGCTCGAGCGCATCCGGCTTTGGAGCGAGCTTTATGAGTTTGATGAGATCATCCCCTTAAGCGCCAAAACGGGGGAAGGGGTGGATATTCTTTGTCGTACTCTTTGCGCAATGGCCGGACCCTCCCCGCATTTTTTTGAGGAGGATACGCTGACCGACCAGCCGGAGAGGGTGATTGTCGCGGAGATTATCCGCGAAAAGCTGCTGCAGAATCTGCAGGACGAGGTACCGCATGGCACCGCCGTTACCATCGAGCGCATGCACGAGCGGGAGGACCGCCCGCTTTATGATATTGATGCGACTATCGTCTGCGAAAAGCAGAGCCATAAAGGGATTATCATCGGCAAGGGAGGCGGCATGCTCAAAAAGATTGCCTCCCTCTCCCGTGCGGAAATTGAGCATTTTCTGGGAGAAAAGATAAACCTGCAGTGCTGGGTCAAGGTGCGGGACGACTGGAGGCAGGATGAAAAAACCATGCGTCAGCTGGGATTTAAATAATCGGGCTGCGCAATAAAAGAACATGCAGCTAAATGGGAGAGGTCGCCTTTTCTGCGGAATTTTGGAAACTATCCGGTTATCTGTATGAATTTCCCGAAGGGAGATTCCGCAGAAATTTTGGAAACTATCCGGTTATCTGCATGAATTTCCCTTTGATACCCTCTCAGTTTGATGGAAACACTACTTCTTGCAGAGTTCTTTCTTGTGAGGAGGTTTTCCCTTGAACAGACAGGCAGCATGGGAGCTTTTCCTGCACACAGGCAGGGTAGAGGATTATCTTCGCTATGCGAAGCTGCAAAGCGGTTTTGCTCCGGCCGCGATGGAGGATGAAACGGCCGATGCGCTTGACAACGGATGGACTGGTGTTGGCTTCTCTCAATATGAGGGAGACCGACCGGATTGTTACGATTCTTTCCAATGAAGCGGGTGTAATCCGCGCTTATGCGGGGGGAGCGAGAAAGCCCGGAAGCAGGCTTTGCGGTTCGACCGAGCTTCTCAGCTACTCCCGCTTTGTCCTTTTTAAAAACAGGGAACGCTATTCGGTGGACAGCGCCGACACCAACAAGATTTTTTTCGGCGTCCGGCAGGATATTGAGAAGTTCGCGCTGGCAAGCTATCTGTGCGAGCTCTCGGCAGACACTTCTCCGGCTGAGGAGAAGGCGCCCATGCAGCTGCAGCTGCTGTTAAACTGCCTGCACCTGCTGGAGACCGGACGCCGCACGCCGGATTTTTTAAAGCCGGTTTTTGAGCTGCGCCAGATATCGCTCTCCGGTTATCAGCCGGATCTGGTTGCCTGCAGAAGCTGCGGGTGCTATGCGGGGGAGGATTTCCGGCTGCTGCCCGGCGGCGGGGAGCTGCTCTGCGGGCGTTGTGCGCAGCAGGAGGGGGTGCGCGAGGGGCTGCCCCTTTCGCCGCCGGTGCTCGCGGCGATGCGCCATATTCTCTATTCCGAAGCGGGAAAGCTCTTTGCCTTTTCGCTTTCCGAGCCCTCCCAAAGGGAACTCTGTATGTTGAGCGAGCGCTACATACAAACGCAGCTCTCCCGCTCCTATCGGACACTGGATTTCTATCATACCCTTTGTGGGTAAGCTGCCGCGCTGTGCAGAAGGCGGCTTATTTCTTTCGTATTTTTTCTCCAAAAGACCGGGAGAGGGCTTGCGGCTTTTCGGAGACGGACAGAATGGGGCCAGGGGTTTGGCCTCTCATGGAGGTTTTTATGCTGGATACACAGAAATATACCCATATATTGGAGCTTGACAAGGTGCTCGAGCGGCTCTCTTCCTTTGCGGGCTGTCCGGATACCCGCGAGCAGCTTTTAAAGCTCTCCCCCTGCAGCGATTATCGGGAGCTCTGCGGGGAAATGGCGCGCACCGAGGCGGCCTATTCGCTCTGCATGCGCTATGGTGAGCCCGCGATTTATAATGTGCAGAACTGTGATCTGCCGCTGCGGCGCGCCGAGGTGGGCGCAAGCCTTTCGCTGCGGGACCTTCTGGCAGTCGGACGGCTGCTCTCCAACATCCGCTCGCTGCGCGCCTACCGCGAGCGCTGCGAGGAGAAGGAAACGGCGCTTGATGAGCTTTTCTTCGGTCTGCAGGATAACCGCTATCTCGAAGAGCTGCTCTCGGCGGCGATTATCTCGGAGGAGGAGCTGGCGGATGACGCCAGCCCGGAGCTGCTTTCCATTCGCCGGAAAATCCGCTCGGCGCAGGCCTCGGTGCGCGAGCAGCTGGAGCATATGGTTCATTCGGCCCACTATCTCCCCTATCTGCAGGAGGCGATTATCACCCAGCGGGATGGACGTTATGTCGTTCCGGTAAAAATTGAACACCGGGGCGAGGTGAAGGGTCTCATTCATGATACCTCCGCCTCGGGGCAGACAGTATTTATCGAACCGGCGGGCGTTGTAGAGGCCAATAATAAGATTAAACTGCTGCAGAGCGAAGAGCTGCAGGAGATGGATCGGATTATCCGCGCGCTTTCGGCCGAGTGCGGCAGCTGTGCGGGCAGCATTATGTCCTCCTTCCAGCGGCTGGTTGCGCTGGACGGCATTTTTGCCCGCGCGCGGTATGGCCGGGAGATAGAGGGGGTCATTCCGAAGCTGCGGGAGGATGGCGGGGTCATCCTGAGCGGCGCGCGCCACCCGCTCATTTCGAAGGATGCCATTATCCCGATTGATATCCGCTTGGGGACCGATTTTGATACGCTTGTTATCACCGGCCCGAACACCGGCGGCAAAACGGTCGCCCTGAAAACGCTTGGCCTTTTAACGCTGATGGCCATGTGCGCGATGATGATTCCGGCGCGCGAGTCGAGCGAGGTTTCAGTTTTTGACTATGTGCTTGCCGATATCGGGGATGAGCAGTCGATCGAACAGAGCCTCTCCACCTTTTCCGCGCATATGACCAATATCGTACAGATTCTCGAGGTGGCGGATGACCGCAGTCTGGTTTTGATGGATGAGCTGGGTGCGGGAACCGACCCGGTAGAGGGAGCGGCGCTCGCCGTGGCGCTTATCGAGCGGCTCCGGCTTTTCCGCGCGCGCATTGCCGCTACCACCCACTATGCGGAAATGAAGATGTATGCCCTGCAGACCTCCGGCGTTGAAAACGCCTGCTGCGAGTTTGATATTGCCACCCTTCGCCCGACCTACCGGCTGCTCATCGGCGTTCCCGGGCGCTCGAATGCCTTTGCCATCGGTCAGCGGCTGGGGCTGCCCGAGGAGGTCATTGAGAGCGCGAAGGGCCATGTCGCCAGCGACAGCGCCCGGTTTGAGGATGTGGTCGCTCAGCTGGAGGCGGCCCGCCAGTCGCTTGAGCGCGAGCAGGAGCAGACCGCGAAACTGCGGGGAGAGGCGCAGCAGGAGCGCGATCGGATAGCCGCCTTTAAGCAGGAGCTCGAGGGAGAAAAGGAGAAGGAAATAAACCGCGCCCGCAGCGAAGCGGGGCGCATTATCAGCGATGTTCGCCGGCGCAGCGAGCAGCTCTTGGAGGAGCTCGAGGAGCTGCGCCGCCAGAAGGAGGCCGAGGACTTTGGCCGCCGGGTAGGGGAGGCAAAGTCCGGCTACCGTTCCCGGGTGCGGGCGATGGAGGACCGGGCCAACCCGGTCAGCCGCCCGGCAGATTCATCAGAAAACTATGTTCTGCCCCGCCCGCTGGAAAAGGGGGACAGCGTCAAAATCGTCTCGCTGGGGATGCATGGGGTGGTGCTTCAGCCGGCTGACGGCTCGGGCAAGGTATATGTGCAGGCGGGCGCTATCAAAACAAAGGTGCCGCAGGAGGATTTGCGCCTTAGCGAGCCGCCTAAAAAGAAAAAACAGCCGGCAGGGGGGCGGGTTCTGCGTTCGGTGGAATCGAAAGCCACCCGCAGCGCCTCCACCGAGTTTGATATGCGCGGCATGAATGCCGAGGAGGGGATTATGACGCTCGAGCAGTTTCTGGATAACTGCGTCATGAACGGGCAGAAAACGGTAACGGTCATCCACGGCAAGGGCACCGGCGTTCTGCGTACGGCCGTTCATAATTTCCTGCGCCGCTGCAGGCTGGTGCGCGGCTTTCGGCTGGGTGTTTATGGCGAGGGAGAGAGCGGCGTCACCATTGTAGAGCTCAAATAGCAAAGACAGGCCGGCGGGTCATATCATGAAAGAGGCTTGCCGGCCTTATTTTTAAAGAGGCGGTAAAAGTGCCGCGCAAAGGGGAGGAAAACCTATTTGATGAGAAAGACCAAAATTGTCTGTACGCTCGGTCCGGCCACCGATTCCCCGGAAGTGATGCGGGAGATGATTCTGTCCGGAATGAACGTGGCACGGTTTAACTTTTCACATGGCAGCTATGAGGAGCATCTAAGACGCCTTACGCTGCTGCGGGAAATCAGTGCGCAGCTGAAAATGCCCGTCGCCTCGCTGATGGATACCAAGGGGCCGGAAATTCGCCTGGGCGTTTTTAAGGGCGGGAAAGCCCTTTTAAAGAAGGACAGCCGCTTTATGCTGACTGCCGAGGAGGTGCAGGGGGATGAAAACCGGGCCTCCCTCAGCTTTTCAGAACTCTACCGCGATGTGCATGCGGATGACCGCATTCTGCTGGATGACGGCCTGATTGAGCTGAGTGTTCAGTCGGTAGAGGGAAAGGATATTCTCTGCCGGGTAGTGAACGGCGGCGAGATTTCCGACCATAAGGGGGTCAATGTGCCGGATATCGCCCTGTCGATGCCCTACATATCTGAAAAGGACCGGGAGGACATCCTCTTTGCCATTCAGAATGATTTCGATTTTATCGCTGCCTCCTTTGTGCGCACGGCGGAGGATCTGTCGCTGGTGCGCAAGCTGATGGATGAGCAGGGCTGCCACAATATCCGCCTGATTGCCAAGATCGAAAACAAGCAGGGCGTGGAGAATATCGATGAAATTTTGCGCATGTCGGGCGGCGTAATGATCGCGCGGGGCGATATGGGGGTAGAGATCCCGCTGGAAGAGGTTCCGGTTATTCAGAAGGAGATTATCAAAAAAGCCTATGGCAGCGGAAAGTTTGTCATTACCGCTACGCAGATGCTGGAGAGCATGATAAAAAACCCGCGTCCCACCCGTGCCGAGGCGACCGATGTGGCAAACGCTATCTATGACGGGACGAGCGCCATTATGCTTTCGGGAGAAACAGCGGCAGGCCGCTACCCGGTTCTGGCGCTGCGCACCATGGCGACCATTGCCAGCCGCGCTGAGCAGGACATTGACTATCAGGGCCGTTTTAACCGCTGTTCCTTCCCCGGGCAGGCGGATATTACGGGCGCCATTTCCCATGCGACCTGCACAACCGCGCTCGATTTAAAGGCGCGGGCGATTATCACCGTTACCCGTTCCGGGACAACGGCGCGGATGATCAGCAAATACCGGCCTAACACCCCGATTATTGGCTGCACCTATGATGAGAAGGTCTACCGGCAGCTCTGCATTTCCTGGGGAGTGATCCCGCTTTTATGTGAACGAAAGGAGGATACCGACAGCCTGTTTGCCCATGCGCTGCGGCGCGCGCAGGAGGAGGGGCTGGTGGAGAGCGGCGATCTGGTCGTTATAACGGCCGGGGTGCCGCTCGGTGTCAGCGGCACGACCAATCTGCTGCGGGTGCAGACGGTTGGGGATATTCTGGCTTCCGGTATGGGGATGAACAGGCTCTGCTGCACCGGCCGGGCCTGTGTCGCCGAAAATGCCGCTATGGCTCGGGAACGCTTTACTGCCGGGGACATTCTGATAGTCCCGCAGACCTCGAATGAGATACTGGATCTGCTCAGGCGCGCCAGCGGGATTGTGGCCGAGCAGGAGGGGATTAATTCCCATGCGGCCATCGCCGGTATGACGCTGGATATTCCGGTGATTGTCGGCGCGGCCCATGCGACAGGCAGGATAAAGCATTCTGCCGCAGTGACGGTTGATGCACAAAAGGGCGTAGTCCTCAATGCCGCAGGTGAGGGGGAGACGCTCTTATGACCGGGCTGGTATTGGAGGGCGGCGCTTTCCGCGGCCTGTTTACCGCCGGAGTGCTCGATGGGCTGCTGGATATGGAGGCGGATATCCGCTATGTCATCGGCGTATCGGCTGGGTCGACCAACGCCTGCTCCTATCTCTCCCGGCAGCGGGGAAGAAACCTGCAGATTATGGAGCAGTTTCTGCATCATCCACGCTATCTTGGCTGGAAAAATTTTCTGCACGGGCGCGCGATTATGGATATGGACTTTGTATTTGATGAGATTCCAAAGACGCTGCTGCCCTTTGACTATCCGGTATTTAACGCCTATCCCGGAAAATTTATCATAGGCGTTTATAACCTGCAGACCGGGGAGGATGAGTATTATCCGCATACCCAGCTGGATGAGCACAGCCTCCTGCTGCGGGCCAGCTGCTCGATTCCTCTTCTGTTTCCCCCTGTTTTGCTGCAGAATGGGCGTTATGCCGACGGAGGACTGGGCGACCCCATTCCGTTTGAGCGCTCGATGGCCGACGGCAACCGGAAAAACCTGATTATCCTCACCCAACCGGCAGATTACCGCAAGCGGCTGACCTCTGCGGATGAGTGGACTGCCCGGTTCTACGGGCACCGGTATCCCCAATTGGCCCAAACGGTTTTAAACCGCTGGCGGCACTATAACAGCCAGCTGGATGCCTGCAGGCAGCTGGAAAAGGAAGGGGAGGCGATGGTGCTCTGCCCCTCTCCCGGGCTTTCGGTCAGCCGCTTTGAGAAGGATAAAGAGAGGCTTCGTGCCCTTTATCAGGACGGATATCGGCAGGTGATAGAGAAAAAAGAGCAGCTGCTCGCCTTTATCGATGCGGGAAATGCGTTATAAGTGTCAGCCTAAAAAACCGGGACAGGGGTCTTAACTGCCCCTTTTGCCACATAAATATAGAACAGCCGGATTTTTGCCGGCTGTTCTTTCTTTTTTGTGGGCGCTTTTCCCATAGAGTCGGCGTGCTTTTCATCCGGCGGTCCACACTGGGGCATGCAGAGAACGCGGGCGCCGGCCATGTACTCAAAGGGGAAAGCTGCTGCGCATTTTCCTGTCCTCCTGTTGAGAGCAGGCTTTCCATGGAATCTTTTGATCGATTTTTTTGAATATGTGGACTTTACCAGGAGTAGGGGGTTCTTCATGGGAATCAGCAAAAGGAGCATCCTGTATCATGTTTCGATTCTTTCGCTTTCCGGTGTTTTTCTGCAGGCGGCAGGCTTTGTTTACCAGATTCTTCTCAGCCGCCTGGCGGGCGCCGAGGCGCTGGGGATGTTCCACTTGGTCATGCCGGTCTATTCGGTGATGGTGGCTGCCACCATCACCGGAACGCGCCTGGCCATGACTTCGCTTTCCGCGGGACTGCCCTGCAAAAACCGGAGGGCAGATGTGCATGCGCTGGTGAAGCGGGGGTGCGGCGCCTTCCTTTTCCTTTTTGCGTCCACGGCGGTACCGGTCTACCTTCTGCGTGATTTTATCGCGGGCAGAATCATCGGGGAGCCGCGCACCGTTTTGGCGCTGGTGCTGATTCTTGCCTGCATTTTTCTCAGCGGCTTTGAAGGCATTTTCGAGTCGCTGTTTATGGGAATCGGGAAAACGCAGTATACCGCCATTTCCAATATGCTTGAGCAGGTGGCGAAGATTTTTCTGATTCTTTTTCTTCTTACCCGCTTTGGGAGGGAGGGGGAGCCCAGCCGCATCTGCTTTCTGCTCGCCGTAGGGATGACCCTTTGTGAAATCCCGGTTCTCATCTGGCTGCTTTTTATCTACCATCGGACGAATGGCAGGCAAAGGGAAGGAGAAAGGAAAAAGGGAAAAGCGCCTGCTGTTCTGCCGGTGGCCCTGCCGGTTTCCTGCAGTGCGGTTGTGACCAATCTGATTGCTTCGGCGAGCGCGCTTTTACTGCCGCAGCGGCTGCAGAGAGCGGGGATGACCGGCCCGCAGGCGCTTTCGGCACTGGGCATTGTGAGTGAAATGGCACTTCCGCTGATTACGCTGCCCATGGTGCTTGTGCGCTCGCTCTCCAATGTGCTGATGCCGGTCATCTCGCAGAGCAGCGCGCAGGGGCAGCAGGCGAATGTGAAGAGAAAAATCCAAAAATCCTTTCAGGCGACCGGCCTTGTGGTGTTGCCGGCGACAGCCATCCTCGCCCCGCTGTGTATGCCGCTTGCGCGTATACTCTTCCATCAGCAGCTGGATGAGGTTTATATCCTCATACTGGCTGCCGCAGCCATTGTCACCTATTTCGAGATGATTTCCGCGAGCATTTTAAACGGCCTCAACCGGCAGAAGGCGGGCATGCTCTGTATGATTGCGGGAGAGGGCGTTCAGCTTTTCTGTACCTTTTTCCTGGCGGCCCTCCCCAAAATGAATATCTACGGATATATGCTGGGGATGCTTTTAAGCCCTCTGACGGTGCTGCTTTTAAATCTCTGGATTATCCGCAGGAGCACTGGCTTTGCGCCGCGCTTCATCGAATCGTTTATCATTCCGCTGCTGGTCTCGGGAGCGGCGGGCGGTTTTACCAGATGGTTTTATCTGCACTTTGTCCGTTTCTTTCCGGGAGAAGGGCCGGCCGTGCTCCTTGCGGCTGTGGCCGGCTGCGGTGTCTGCCTGCTGCTGTTCCTTTTAACCGGCCTTCGGCCGCTGAGATACTACCAGACGCTGCAGGAGGATAAGCAGAAGAACGCTTTACGCAGCGGGAAGAAGCTGGTATAATGAGAGGGAAAAATCCTCGTTTAAAGAGGAGGTGCGGCCTGTTTTGGAACACATGGAAGATAAAAACTGCGGGCTGCACCGAGAGAAAGGTATGGGGTATTCATGAAGCTTTCGAAGCTGTTCCAGGAAAAAAGGGTGGTGCTTTCCTTCGAGGTTTTTCCGCCGAAAAAAAACGGCTCGATTGACACCATCTATGAAACGCTCGAGGGGCTCTGCCCCCTGCGGCCGGATTTTATCAGCGTGACCTATGGGGCGGGCGGCAATATGGCCGACCGCTCCACTATCGAGATTGCGTCGCTCATTAAAAACCGCTATCATATCGAGCCGCTGGCCCATCTGACCTGCGTTAACTCTGCGCGGCAGCAGGTGAGCGAAACGTTGCAGGAGCTGAAAAAGGAGGGGATTGAAAATATCCTGGCGCTGCGCGGGGATTTGAATCCCGATATGCCGCCCAGGACCGATTTCCGTTATGCCAGCGAGCTGATTAAAACGGTGCGGGAGGCGGGAGATTTTCATATTTCCGCCGCCTGCTATCCGGAGGGGCACAGCGAATGTGCGACGCTTGAGGAGGATATAGAGCACCTCAAGGAGAAGGTGGATGCTGGTGCGAGCCACCTTATCACTCAGCTGTTTTTTGATAATACGGATTTTTATCATTTTCGCGAGCTTGCCCGCCGGAAAGGGATCAGTGTTCCGATAGAGGCGGGAATCATGCCGGTTATCAACAAACGGCAGATTGAGCGGATGGTTTCGATGTGCGGAGCGAGCATGCCCAAGGCGCTCGCCAGGCTGCTCAGCCGCTATGGGTCGGATGCTGCCGCACTGCGCGAAGCGGGAATTGCCTATGCCACCCAGCAGATTATCGACCTTATTGGTAATTCGGTGCAGGGGATACATCTGTATACAATGAACACCCCTGTTGTTGCACAGAAAATTGTCTCCAGCGTGGGGGATATTCTGCGCTGCGAGAATGAGCGCCATGAGTGAGCCGTTTTCAGTCGACTGCAGAGAGGCGCTGCGTTACCTCGGCTTTCGGGGAAAGGAGGCGGATGAGGCAACGGCAGCGCTTTTAAAGCAGGCGGCGGACAGGCTGGTAAAAATGGCGCAGCCCCGCACCATCTGGAAGCAGTTTTCTCTTGCTGAGGATGAAGAGGGGCTCTATCTGCCGCAGGCCGGGCTGCGGCTTGCGGGCCGCGCTGTCCAGCGGCATCTCTGCGGGTGTCGGCAGTGTATTTTGATGGCGGCCACCCTCGGGCTGGAAACGGACAGGCTGCTGCAACGCACTCAGCTTCAGAATATGGCGCTGGCCGCTACCATGGATGCCTGCGCGAGCGCTGCCATTGAGGATGTGTGCAATCGCCTTTGCCGAAAGCTGATAGAGAGCAGCGGCCCGCTGACGGCCCGCTTCAGCCCGGGCTATGGCGACCTGCCGCTCACCCTGCAGAGGGATTTTATCCGTCTGCTCGATGCGCCGCGGAAAATCGGGCTGACGCTGACCGAAAGCTGCATGCTGACTCCACAGAAGTCGGTAACGGCGGTGATGGGGATTCTGCCGGAGGGAATGGAGAAATCTGTCCTCGATCGCTGCGGGAGCTGCGATATGCGAAAGCATTGTCCCTACCGAAGCGAACAGGAAGGGGATTGACCGATGGATATACGGGAAAAGCTGAAAAAGGGATTTTTCATTTTAGATGGCGCGATGGGCACCATGCTCCAGCAGGCCGGGCTGCGGCCGGGCGAACGGCCGGAGCTGATGGCACTCACCCATCCTGAGGCGGTGGAGAGGATTCATCGCGCCTATATTGCGGCCGGAGCGGATGCGGTCTATACCAATACCTTCGGCGCGAACGCCCATAAGCTGGCAGGCTCGGGATATACGGCAGCAAATGTGATTGCCGCCGCCGTCGGCTGTGCGAAGAGGGCCGCGAAAGGCAGCGGCTGCGCCGTGGCGCTCGATATCGGTCCGGTTGGGGAGCTGCTTGAGCCGGCAGGCTCCCTCTCTGCCGAAACGGCCTATGCGCTTTTTAGCGAGCAGGTGAAGGCCGGGGAGGCGGCCGGAGCGGATTTCATCGCAATAGAAACGATGTCTGACCTGTATGAGGCCAAGCTGGCGCTGCTGGCGGCCAGGGAGCATAGCCGCCTGCCGGTCTTTGTTACCATGACCTTTGAAGAAAACGGTCGCACCTTTACCGGCTGCTGCCCGAGCGCCATGGCGCTGACGCTTGAAGCCCTCGGGGCGGACGCTATCGGCGTTAACTGCTCGCTGGGGCCAAAGAAGCTGCGGCCGATTGCCGAAGAAATCTGCCGGTGGAGCTGCCTGCCGGTTATCGTCAAGGCGAATGCCGGGCTGCCTGACCCGCAGACAGGGGAATATGACGTAACGCCCGCCCAGTTTGCCGAAGAGGCAGCCGCCTGCGCCGCTGCAGGCGTTCAGATTCTGGGCGGCTGCTGCGGCACCTCGCCGGATTATATCCGAGCGCTCAGAGAGAGGCTCGCCGGCATGCAGCCCCAAAAGCGGGAGGGAGAGGTTCCTGCCGCCCTCTGCTCGGCCGAGCGCACCGTCGCGCTCAATGGGGTGCGCGTAATCGGAGAGCGAATTAACCCGACCGGCAAAAAGCGATTTAAGCAGGCGCTGCAGCAGGGAGATATCGATTATATCCTCTCCCAGGGGCTCTCCCAGCTGGAGGCCGGGGCGGACCTTCTGGATGTCAATGTCGGCCTGCCGGGGATTGATGAGCCAGCCATGATGGAGCGGGTGGTCCGGCGGCTGCAGGCGGTCTGCGATGCGCCTCTGCAGCTCGATTCCTCAAATCCCGCGGCGCTGGAAAGGGGACTGCGCGCTTACAGCGGCAAGCCGGTTGTCAACTCGGTAAATGGCGACCCGAAAACGCTGCGGGCAGTTTTGCCGCTGGTGAAAAAATATGGGGCGGCAGTCGTCGGGCTGACGCTCGATGAAGCGGGCATCCCGCCTACGCCGGAGGGGAGGCTCGCCATCGCCCGCCGGATTCTGGATGCCGCCCTTAACGAGGGGATACGGCGGGAGGATGTCTATATCGACTGCCTGACGCTGACCGTCTCGGTGGATGCCGCCGAGGCCGGGCGCACGCTGGATGCAGTCCGGCTGGTCAGGCAGGAGCTGGGGCTGCAGACGGTGCTGGGCGTTTCCAACGTCTCCTTCGGCCTGCCTGCCCGCGAACAGCTGAATGCCGCTTTTTTAACATTGGCGCTGGGTGCCGGCCTCACCCTGCCGATTATGAACCCGAATGCTTCCCAGATGATGGGGGCGGTCGCCGCCTACCGCGTTCTTTCCGGGCAGGACCCGGGTGCGGCCCGCTATATCGCGGGCTATGGGCAGGCAGGCGCCGAAAAGGCGGGAGCCTCTGCCGCGGCTCAGACAGCCGGAGCCAGCCGGGAGGCGCTCGAGAGCGCCATTCAAAACGGGCTGGAGGAGGAAAGCCGCCGGATTGCCAGCCTGCTGCTTCAGGAGGAGGAACCGGTAAAGCTGGTGGAAGGCTGTTTGATTCCGGCTCTCGACCGGGTGGGGGAGCGATTTGAAAAGGGACAAATTTTCCTCCCGCAGCTGCTGCAGTCTGCCCAGGCGGCGCAGGCCGCCTTTGACAGGGTGCGCGACCGGATTGCTGCCTCCGGCATGGCCTCCGCCGACCGGGGAACGCTGGTGGTTGCGACCGTCCGTGGGGATATTCACGATATCGGCAAGAATATCGTCCGGGTTATTCTCGAAAACTATGGCTTTCGGGTTATCGACCTTGGACGGGATGTTCCCCCCGAGCGGGTAGCCGAGGCGGTTGAGGAGCATCATATCCGCCTGGTGGGCCTCAGCGCTCTGATGACGACAACGCTACCGAGCATGGAGGAAACCATCCGTATTTTGCATGAGCGCGCCCCGGGCTGCCGGATTTTTGTTGGCGGCGCCGTGCTCACCGAGGACTACGCTCAAAAAATGGGCGCCGATTACTATGCGAAGGATGCAAAACGCTCGGTCGATATCGCGCGGGAGGTCCTGTGCGGGGAAGGTGCGGCGCTATAAGGATGGAAAAGACAGAGATGGGTTTTAAAAAGCGTTTGCCGGCCATTCGGCCGGCAAACGCTTTTTAAGGGCTTTCTAATCTTTTGTGCCTCAGGTAGGCGGAGGCAGGAAGGAGAGACAGGGCTTTTGTTTTCTGCCGGCAACGAGGCGGATACCGTCTGTATATCCTTCCTCCCGGCCGGACAGCTCCTTTATCAGCAGCTGCCGCAAATAGGAAATCCGCTCCTGGCAGTCCGGGTCGGCGATGGCGTCGTGCAGCTCCTTAGGGTCGGTATCAAGGCGGAAATATTGCTCCCGTCCCGAATCCATAAACCAACAGAATTTGTCCTGTCTGGTGACGATATACTGGTTGCCCAGCTCTCCGCCGGTGTGCTCTCCATGCAGATATTCCCGGCCGCAGTCGTGCAAAATAGAGGCACCGTCTATCCCCGCGGGGGGCTCTGCGCCGGCCAGCTCGCTGAGTGTAGGAAGAATATCCCGCAGTTCTACCAGCTGGTCGGATACGGTGGAGGGTTTTACCCCGGGGGCTCCCGCTAGCAGCAGCGGAATGTGAATGCTTCCCTGATAGGGACGGGTTTTCCGGAAGGTGTGGTGGTCTCCCAGCAGCTCGCCGTGGTCGGAGGTGAAGAGGATGATGGTATTTTGATAGGATCCGTCATCCTTCAGTGCATCCAGCAGGCGGCCTATCTGGTTATCCAGGTGGCTGATGCAGGCATAATAGCCGACCTGTGCCTGGCGGATCAGCTCCGGGTCGACGGAACCGGTATCCGCATCCACCAGCCGCCCCAGGCGCTGCAGCCGCTCCTCATCTGCCCAGTCCCCCAAAGCAGGAGGCGCTAATTCCCTGTTCCGGTAAAGCTCGAAAAAGCACTCGGGCGCATCAAAGGGCGGATGCGGCCGGACATAGGAGGCCATCAGGAAAAAGGGACGGCTGCGGTCCCGGCGGCGCAGGAAGTCAATCGAACGGTCGGTAACCCAGTTGGTGGGGTGCAGACGTTCTTCATACATCCAGGGGCGGGCAACAAAGGAATTGCACTCTACCCCGCAGTCGGTAACATCGCGGTCAACGCCCAGCTGGGTTTTCAGCCAGTAGAAATAGTCATCTGCAATCCGCTGATTTTCGGCATAGGGCAGATTTCCGCCACGATAGGCATGCAGATAGCCATCGTGCAGCTCGATATGGTGAAAGCCCATCAAATTGCGTAGCGGATGGACGTGCATTTTCCCGACGCACTGGGTATAGTAGCCGGCCTTTGCGAGCTCTCCGGCGAGAGTAACCGGGTAATCCCAATCGACCCGGTCCTGATAACCCACCCGCCCGTGGTGCTCAGCCTTTAAGCCGGTATGAAGAGCGCACCGGGCGGGGATACAGCTGGGGCAGGCGGTATAGGCATTGGTATAGCGCACGCCTATCGAAGCGAGGTGATCCAGATAGGGCGTCTTCACATCGGGGTGCCCTGCTGCCCCCATGCAGTCCCCCCGCATCTGGTCGGTCATCAGAAGAAGGATATTCGGCTTTTTGCTGGCAGCTGGATGGTTCATAGTACACCTTCTGTTCAAAGTTGATGATTTAGTGAGAGGTTAATCGTGCCGCGGCCTTTTGGCGACCAGATTGGCACCCTGGGTGAGCGCGGCCATAACGTCTGCATCGTGCTGCACGCTGAGGGTATACAGTTTGGAGTAAACCTCTCCCTTGGCAGTCACCACATATTTGGGGGGAAGCTGATTGAGCGCATAGGCGATGATATCGCAGCGGCAGTTTTCGCAGGTGCAGCAGCCAAGAGTCTCCTGAATCTGCTTCATTTTGTTTTCCACGATATCTTCCATGATATTTTTATAAATGGTGGACATGGTAGCAAACCTCCTCAAAATAGTATCCAGATGAATTTGCAGGCGCCGGTTTAGTTCTGGCCATAATAGGCATTTTTGCCGTGCTTGCGCAGATAGTGGCGGTCTAAAAGCTCCTGCTGCATGGGCGGCTGCGCTCCGAGCGAGAGGCAGTGCCAGGCCATGAAAGCGATCTCCTCGAGCACAACGGCATGATAAACGGCATCGTCCGCATTCTTCCCCCAGCAGAAGGGGCCATGGCTGTTGACCAGCACGGCGGGAATATCAGCTGGGTCGAGGCCGGAAAAGCGTTCTACGATCACATTGCCGGTTTCTGCCTCATAAGCTCCCTCAATTTCCTCGGGGGTCATCCTGCGGGTGCAGGGGATTTCTCCATAGAAATAGTCAGCATGAGTGGTTCCCAGCGCGGGAATGCCGATTCCCCGCTGCGCGAAGATGGTAGCCCAGCGGGAATGGGTATGGACAATGCCGCCCAGAGAGGGGAAGGCGCGGTAGAGGGTGAGATGGGTCGGCGTATCGGAGGAGGGCTTCCATTTTCCTTCTACCGTCTCTGCGCTTTTCAGGTCGACGACGACCATATCCTGCGCGCTCATGCCTTCATAGTCCAGCCCGGAGGGCTTAATAACCACCAGTCCCCGTTCGCGGTCGATACCGGAAACGTTGCCCCAGGTGTAGGTGACAAGGTTCCGGCGCGGCAGCTCGAGATTAGCGCGAAGAACCTGCTCTTTTAAAGACTCCAGCATCAATTGATCATCCCTTTCAAATAGGCAGGAAGGGCTGGGCGGACTATGCCTGCCCGGACTGCTCCTTCTTAATGGCCTTGAGCCGCTTCATGACATCGTTTTCCCCGCGGCCGAAGTAGTCGTGCAGTGTGCGGTATTCTGCATAGAGCTTATCATAAACGGCGGCGTTTTCCGGAATCGGACGGTAGATTTCATCGCGCAGCTTGCCCATCTCCCGCGCAGCGGTAAAGATATCATCATATCCGCCCTTCTCCCTGCCAGCAGCCACCGCGCCGAAGATGGCACTGCCGAGCGCCGGACCCTGAGTGGAGCCGGCGATATGGATGGGAAGGTTCAGAATGTCGGCATAAATCTGCATTGTCATCGGATCCTTCTGGGAAATGCCGCCGGAAGCATAAAACTCCTCCACCGGAACGCCGCTCTCGCGGAAGGTTTCAACAATCATGCGGGTGCCGTAGGCGGTCGCTTCGATGAGCGCCCGGTAGATTTCCTCCGGCCTTGTCTGCAGCGTGCAGCCGAGCAGCATGCCGGTCAGGTCAATATCCACGAGCACCGAGCGGTTGCCGTTCCACCAGTCGAGCGCGAGCAGTCCGCTTTCACCGGGAGCGAGCTTCTGCGCCTTTTCGCGCAGATAGACATGGATATTCTTTCCCTGCTCTTTGGCATCCTGCCAGTAAGCGGCGGGCAGGCAGTTGTCAATAAACCACTGGAAATGGTCGCCCACGCAGCTCTGCCCCGCCTCATAGCCGAAAAATCCGGGATAAACCCCGTCCTCCACACAGCCGCACATGCCGGGAACGTTGCGCTCCTCCCGGCTGATGAGGATATGGCAGGTGGAAGTACCCATGATAGCGAGCATCTTGTTCGGCCCATCGATACCGACAGCGGGCATGGTGACGTGTGCATCCACATTGCCAACGGCGACCGCCGTCTTTGGGAGAAGCCCGGTGAGCGCGGCGGCCTTGTCGCAGATACCGCCTGCGCATGAGCCCAGAGGGGTAATCGGACAGTTGAGCTTTTCCTTTACGACATGCTCCAGCCTTTGGTCGAGCGCTTTGAAGAAGCTCTCCTGCGGGTAGCCATCGCGCTTGCTCCAGATGGCCTTGTAGCCGGCGGTGCAGGAGTTGCGGTTCTGTTTGCCGGTTAAAAACCAGATGACCCAGTCGGCCGCTTCAACGATATAGTCGGCCGCAGCATAAACCTCGGGGGCCTCCTCGAGCATCTGCATGAGTTTTGGGAAAACCCATTCGGAAGAGATCTTTCCGCCATAGCGGGCAAGCCATTTCTGACCGGTTTTCTGGGCCACCTCGTTTAAGAGATTTGCCTTATCCTGTGCGGCGTGGTGTTTCCAGAGCTTGACATAGGCATGCGGCTCGCTCTTAAATTCATCCAGAAAGCAGAGAGGAGTAGAGTCTGCCTTGACCGGCAGAATGGTGCAGGCGGTAAAGTCGATGCCGATGCCGACTACATCCTCCGGTTTTACGGCAGCTTCTTTCATAACGGCCGGAATGGTGTGGGCGAATACATCCAGATAATCCTGCGGATGCTGCAGTGCCCAGTCGACGCCTAGGCGGGTTTTATCCGGCAGCTCGCGATCCATTACCGCGTGCGGATATTCGAAAACACTGCTTGCAAGCTCTCTGCCGCTTCCAATCTCTACCAGAACAGCACGACCGGAGAGGGTGCCGAAATCAACGCCAATCGAATATTTGCTCAATTTTATTCATTCCTTTCTGAAGGCTCGAACGGCTTTGGCTGTCCCATCCTTCTCTTCTCGAAACTGCTTGGTTCTATTGTACAGAATCTTCTACATGAAGTCAATAAAAAGGCGGCAACCGCGCAGAAAGAATTCATTCGCGGCTGCCGCCAGGGCAGTTTTTAAAACAGGCCGAAATGCTCGGAAACCACCCGAAAGATCAGAGGCCCTGTATATCCAGGTCAAAGAGCTTTATCAGGCGCATAAAGGTCAGGCGCCTGCGCACATAGGGCGAGAGCCGCAGTGTCAGCGGACAGATATCCTCCTCCAGGCCGATATCCGTCAAAGAGAGGGGGGCCTCTGCGCGGGCAAGAAGCCCCCGCAAATTTTCGGGGGCGGGAATATCGCCGAGAATCTGCGCAATGCGCGGCAGGCTCTCGAGCAGCTTCTGCGGCTGTATCTCCAGCAGCGGGTCAGGCGAGTTCTCCTCAAGAAGGCTTTCGGTCAGCCCCCGCCGCCCGAAGGTCTCCTCGAGCAGCGCGGTTTCCAGTCCCTTATATTCCTTGAGCTTTAGCTTTTTATCGAGAATGCGCGCGCGCACCGCATGGTAGGCCTTTGCCGCATACAGAAGTCCTGCGCCGACCTTTTCGCCGTGGTAGGCATCGGTGTGCGGGTTAATGACCTCCATCTCCCACAGGTGGGACATATGGTGCTCTGACCCGGAGGCGGGACGGGAGTTGCCAATCATCTGCATGGCGAGGCCGGAGAGTAGCAGCCCATACATCAGCTGTTCGCTCGCCTGCTCATCCCCGGCGCGAATGGCGGTGAGATTTTCGCAGACGGTGCGGATGGCCTCGAGCTCCATGCCACAGATGCGCTCGCAGAGATATTCCCCCGTTACCTCATGGGCAATGCGCCAGTCGGCGATAGCGGTATATTTTCCCAGCAGATCGCCGATGCCCGCAGCGGTCAGCCGGGCGGGAGCCTTCGAGAAAATTTCGCTGTCGGCAACGACATAAAGCGGGGAGACGGCGATAAAGCTCTTTTTAAAGCCATGCCAGGTCATCGCCGCAACGGTGGAAACAAATCCATCTACGCTCGCCGCCGTTGGAACGGAGAAGAAGGGGATGCGGCGCTCGTTTGCGCAGTAGCGTGTAATATCGTGCACCGTGCCGGAGCCTACGGCAATGAGGATGTCCGTTTTATCCGTCAGCAGCGAGAGCAGCTTTTCTACGGCATGCTCATCCGCATGCAGCCCCTCGGGAGAGAGGCTGACAAACGGGCAGCCGCCCAGCAGGGAAACGATCCTTTCGCCCGCAGCTGCGAAGGTATTTTCGTCGCAGACCACCGTGGGGGAGGAGAAGCCCCCTTCCCGAAGCAGGCCGGGGATACAGGAGAGCACACCCTTCCCAATTCGGATATCCCGGACAAAGATATCGTGCTTGTGACCGCAGGGACAGGGCTTGGAAAATTCTTGGACGGGGATTTGCATAAAAACTCCTCCTTAACAGGTTGAATGTGTATAGTGGCAGAGGCAAGAGGGTTAAAGGGCATGCCGGAAAGCAGTCCCTGCAGGCGGCCTGGATATTTTCCGGCAGAGCGCATGGCAGCTGTCAGAACCCCAGCAGAATGCCGGCGGCCGCGGCGCCCGCAATATAAAAGAGGGGATGACCCTTAAATTTGCGTTCGGTGACCCAGAGAATGATAAAGAGGCCGAGCGCTTTCCAGTCGATGAGAAAGAGCAGGCTCTTTGTTTGCTCATAGAGCGAAAATTCCAAAATGGAGAGGGAGAAAACCTGCCAGCCGGCAGCGGCAATGAGCCCGGTAACAGCGGGACGCAGGCCGGTAAAGGCATTTTTCACCAGCGGGTTTTCGTTAAAGCGGTTGAGAAATTTGGAAATCAGAATAATGATGATAACAGAAGGGAGCACCAGCGAGCAGGTGGCGACAATGCCGCCGAGTACGCCATAGGCGTTAAAACCCGCATAGGTGGCCATATTGATGCCGATAGGGCCGGGGGTAGACTCGGAAACGGCAATCATATCGGGCATCATTTCGACCGGCAGCCAGTCATAGCGCGCGGCTATATCATAGAGAAAAGGCAGAGTGGCGAGCCCGCCGCCGACGGCAAAAAGCCCGGCCTTGAAAAATTCATAAAAGAGCGCGAGAAGAATTTTCATTTCTTGTCCTCCTCTCTTTTAGGGTTGCGGTTCTGCTTTTTTTCTGCCGCCCTTCCCCAGAAGATGCCGAAGAGCGCCGAGGCAATAACCAGGTAGATGGGGGAAATGCCGAGCAGCGCCGTCAGCAGAAAGGCGGCGGCAAAAATACAGATGCCGACGATGTTTTTTACACCGCTCTTCCAGAGCTTGATAACTGCATTGAGAATCAGCATGCAGACCGCCACGCGTATCCCTGCAAAGGCCTGCTGCACATAGACGATATGCGCGAAGTTCTGAATAAAAGCGGCGATAATCGTGATGATAACGAGCGAGGGGAAGACAACCCCCGCCGTTGCAAAAATGGCTCCGGGAACGCCGCGCTTCTTATAGCCGATAAATGTGGCGGTATTGACGGCGATAATGCCCGGCGTACACTGGCCGATGGCATAGTAATCCATCAGCTCCTCTTCGGTTGCCCATCCGAATTTTTCGACGACTTCCTTCTGTAGCATGGGCAGCATGGCATAGCCGCCGCCGAAGGTGAGCCCTCCGATCCGGAAAAAAGCCCAGAACATGCGAAAAAGCTCTTTCATAATCTGTAGTCACGTTCCTTTCCATCCAGAGAGTCTTCTGCCGGTTGCAGAAATATTTTTCTGTTCTGAAAATCTGAATTTAAGTCTATCATGTTTACCGCCTTTTGGCTACCGGTATTTTGGCCGGAATTTTGGAACATCTTCCAAAATAAAGAAGCTATAATGTTTTTCCAAAGGATTCACAAAATTTTACAGTCGCCTTCCCAATAGGAGGGAAAATGTGCTAAAATAGGAAAGAAAGCGGTCTCCGGCCGCATAAAGCTGCAATATCATCAGGAGAGGATGGATAAAGCAATGGCAATCCACTTTCATGAACAGACGGGCGTTTTTATTCTTGAAACCCAGCACAGCGAGTATCAGATGAGAATCGGGCGGTTGGGCTATCTGCAGCACCTTTACTATGGCGGGCCTGCCGGAGGGTCGGAGATGAGCCATCTGGTGCGCCAGGCCGACCGGGGCTTTTCGGGGAACCCCTATGATGCGGGGGAGGATCGCACCTTTTCGCTCGATACCCTGCCGCAGGAATATCCGGCCTTCGGCTCGGGAGACTTTCGCGAGAGCTCTCTGCGGGCCGTTTATGCGGACGGGAGCAGCGACACCGACCTGCGCTATCGCTCTCACTCGATTTTTTCCGGCAAAGCCGTTCTAAAGGACCTGCCCTCCTTTCATGGTGGGGAAGGGGAGGTCGAAACGCTGGAGATTGTCCTGTCAGATGCGCTGACCGGGCTTTCGGTCGCGCTGCAGTATAACGTTTTTGCAGAGAAGGATATCATCACCCGCTCGGCCGTTATCAAAAACGAATCCGGGCAGCCGGTGCAGATATCCCGTGTTCTTTCCTGCAGCCTGGATTATGCGGACGGGAAGGGCTACGAATATATCACCTTCTATGGCCGCCATGCGATGGAGCGCAACGAGGAACGCACGCCGGTACGGCATGGGGAGATTGTTGCCAGCAGCATCCGCGGCGCCTCCAGCCATCAGCAGAACCCGTTTGTGATTTTATGCGAGCAGGGCGCGGATGAGGAGCACGGACGCTGCTATGGGCTTTCCTTCGTCTATTCCGGCAACTTCATTGCCGGGGCGCAGCTTGACCAGTTTGATTCCCTGCGCCTGTACATGGGCATTCACCCGGAAGGCTTTAACTGGCTGCTGAAGGCGGGGGAGAGCTTTGCAACGCCGGAGGTGGCCCTCTGCTACAGCGGTGAGGGGCTGGGCGAGCTTTCCCGGCGCTTTCACCGGGCCTGCCGGGAGAACCTCTGCCGCGGCGTCTGGCGGGACCGCCGCCGTCCGATTCTGGTCAACAACTGGGAGGCCACCTATTTTGACTTTGATGATGACAAGCTGGTAAAAATCGCGCAGGAGGCCTCCCAGCTCGGCATTGAAATGCTGGTGATGGATGACGGATGGTTCGGCAAGCGCGAGGCCGATGTCAGCGGCCTGGGCGACTGGACAGTCAACGAAAAGAAGCTGCGCGGAGGGCTCGGTAGCCTTTGCGAGCGGGTAAACGCGCTGGGGATGAAGCTGGGCATCTGGTTCGAGCCGGAGATGGTTTCGGAGGACAGCGACCTTTACCGGGCGCATCCCGACTGGGTGCTGCGCTCTCCGGGGCGAAAGGGAGTACGCAGCCGCTGCCAGTTTGTGCTGGATATGTCGCGCGGCGATGTGGTGGACTATCTCTTCGAGGCGATTTCGCGGGTGCTCTCAAGCGCCAATATCGCCTATGTCAAGTGGGATATGAACCGGCACCTGACCAATGTCTTTTCGGCGAAGCTGCCTGCCGGGCAGCAGGGAGAAATCTATCACCGCTATATGCTGGGGGTGTATGAGCTGCTTGAACGGCTGACCGGCGCTTTTCCGGAGGTTCTTTTTGAGGGCTGTTCGGGCGGCGGCGGGCGCTTTGATGCGGGCATGCTTTACTATACGCCGCAGATCTGGTGCAGCGATGATACCGATGCCATCGAACGGCTGCAGATTCAATATGGCACCTCGTTTGGCTATCCGATTTCCGCGGTGGGCGCACACCTCTCCGCCTGCCCCAACCACCAGACTGGACGGGTTACCCCCTTTGATACCCGCGCGCTTGTAGCGATGGCGGGCACCTTCGGGTATGAGCTCGATATCAGCAGGCTTTCTCCCGAGGAGAAGCAGCAGGTGCGCGAGCAGACCGCCTTCTTCAAAAAGAACTATGCGCTTATCAGCGGCGGCGACTATTACCGGCTGACTGGCCCGGCGAAGAATCCGACATATGCTGCCTGGGAATTTGTTTCTCCCGACCGCGGCCGGGCGCTTGTCTGCTATGTGGCGATTCATGCGCAGGCCAATGCGGCATTTACCTACCTTTATCCGCGCGGGCTGCGCCCGCAGGGGCGCTATGCCTTTACCGTTTCGGATGAGCAGTATCTTCTTACCGGCGCGGCCATTATGCAGGGCGGCATCCCCATGCCGCGGCTTTCCGGTGACTACCGGTCGCTGACGATTGAGCTGGAAGAGGTCTGAAAAAGGTAAAGAAGAAAAAGGCGGTGTAGCAGGGCCCGTTTTTTACACCGCCTTTTTTCTGCAGCCGCAGGCAGATGCGCCTGAAAGTGCGGCCGCTATCAGCCGTCCCTCTGCTTTTTGTATTTTTGCTCCTGGGCCTTGATTCTCTTCATAAAGATAGGCCCCCTTCTCCGGAATGAGGCTGCGCAGGATGGCGCTTTGAAAAGCAGCGGTATGATAAGTTAAAAATATCTCACATTTTGCCCTTGACACGGCCGCTGATGTGTGATATATTTATAACATAGAAAAGTTAAAAATATATCACATGGAGGAATGGAGCATGAAGGCAAAGGTTACCTTAAAGGAGCTAGTCGGAACAAAAATTATTTATGCGGTGCTTCTTGTCTGCTATTACTGGATGTGGGCTAGACGGGACTGGCACCCTTACTATGAGACGATTCAGAATATGGTGGTCCTGTTCACCGTTATATTTTTTGCATTGCAGGCCATCCGTATCCGCAGGTACAGCAAAGAAGAAAAGGACGAGCTGGCTATTCAAAATTTGCGCAGAACAGATGCGATCGGATTGAAATTCATGACAGCTGCCGCGATTATGATTGCCTTTATGTGTGCCGCCGCCTTTATAGAGGCAGTGGCGGCGGGCTATGCGCTCGTTGGGATGATATTGGTATTAACGGTTATACGGTTCATCCTGTTTTGCGTGATGGACAGCAGAGGAGTCTGATATGGCCCTTAAAACGAAGGTCAAGGAATATCGGGAAAAAGCGGGATTAAAACAGAGCGAATTGGCAGAACGGGTAGGTGCAAGGCGTGAAACAATTGTGCATCTGGAAAACGGGAAATATAACCCATCGCTGAAGCTGGCGATGGATATTGCAAAGGTTTTCCATCTGCCGGTGGAGGAGCTGTTTGAGTTTACAGAAGACTGATTTTCGCGATACCGCAAAGAACATCGCTTTCTTATGAACCGATAATGGCCGAACAATGTGAATCTCTTGAATCAGAAAGCTTATTCACTCGATTTTGCCGGAAAACGGGGTCGAATGGGTTTCACAAAAAAACAGCAGGAAGCAGCCCCAAAAGTTTGCTTCCTGCTGTTTTTAATGAGAGCGGCAGATAGCCGCCTGCTATTTCGGCAGCCGTGAAAAGAGGCTGTCAGCGCACGCTGAGCAGCTTCTGCTTTAGCTCTCCCTCAATGCGGCGCAGCTCCACCTCGGCCTCGGCGCGCTTCTGGCGGCCCTCGGTCTGAATGCGCATGACCTCGTCAAGCGTGGAAATCAGTGATTCGTTGGTGATGCGCAGCGTTTCCATATCCACAATTCCGCGTTCGGATTCCTTGGCAGTTTCAATGGTAGCCATCTTGAGGGTCGCGGCGTTTTTGCGCAGCAGCTCGTTGGTCATATCGGTGACCTCCCGCTGCGCCTGGGCGGCCTGCTGGGAATGGGCGACGCCGAGCGCCAACACCATCTGGCTCTTCCAAAGCGGGATGGTGTTGACCAGGGTAGACTGGATCTTTTCCGCCATCAGCGTATCATTGCCCTGGACAAGACGAATCTGCGGCGCCATCTGAATGGAAATCATCCGGGTTAGCTCCAGGTCATGCAGCTTCTTTTCAAAGCGGTTACACATGGAGGAGAGGTCGTTGGCGGCCTGCGCATCCTCAGGAAGGCCGCTCTGCTGCGCTTTCTCGCGCAGGGCAGGCAGATCGACCGTCTGCACCTCGGTAAGCTTTTTGCGCCCGGCCAGAATATACATCGAAAGCTCTTTAAAGTAGACCTTGTTGAGCTCATACATCTTGTCGAGCATGGCAATATCCTTAAGCAGCACCACCTGATGGTTCTCGAGCGCTGAGCAGATGCGGTTGACATTGCTTTCCGCCTTGTCATATTTGGCCTTCATGGCGGTGATTTTGTTGGAGGAGCGCTTAAAGAAGCTGAGAAAGCCCTTTTCATCCTCCTCCACCTCAAAGCTTTTCAGCTCGGTAACAACGTTGGAGAGCATTTCGCCCACCTCGCCGAGGTCCTTGGTGCGCACGTTTGCGAGCGCGCTTTCCGAAAAATCCGCGATTTTTTTCTGTGCGCCGGAGCCATATTGGAGGATAACGTCTGAATTGCTGAGCTCAATTTTCTGGGCGAAATCATCCACCATTTTTTTCTCTTCCGGGGTCAGGATGCTTTCGTTAAAAACGGCAGGCTCCGCTTGGGGCGGCTCGGGAGCAGCAGGAACAGGCGCCTGCTCCTTTTCGAAGGGCTCGAGCGTCAGCGAGGGGACAGCCTGGATTTCATCATTCATCTTTTTTCCTCCTAAATTTTATAAATGCTTGCCTCAACCAGCGGCTTTTGCCATTCAGAACCATCCGTGCCCTCTGCAGTAAGCTGGGCATCGTCTTCTTTATATGCCGAAATATCCGCTGCCTTTATGCAGGTTTTCTTATGCCTTTGCATGAAGACTTTTCTGAGCGTTCTTTACGCCGGTCGGCGCCGCTTTTTTCATCTGCTGTTTTGCTGTACAATACGCATCATAGTAAGCGGCCTTTAATGCGCTGTGCACCTCTGTTTCCGGTTTTGATTCCTTTTCGTGCCAGCCGGTTCCCGCCGTGTAGGTCAATATTTCGTCCCCGTTGGAGTCATACACATGGATGGCGGTGCCTGTCTCTTCAGGCCGGAGCTTCGCTTCATACGGCTCGCCAAACAGCATACAGAGGAGCCTTTCATCTGCCTCCCGTATTTTTTTCATGTCATCCAAATGGGAAAGAGACATAGCCCGGCTGATTTTTCCCATCAGTGCGGCCCTGTTTGGTGCCACTCTGGCGACCTCTCTTTTTCGCAGGGCCAGGAACTTATCTCCCATATATACATTTTGAGCGGCATCTTCTTTGGCATATTCGCCTATCTTTTCTCTGAGCGACTCCGATAATTTCCAGCCTTTCCCGGCTGCTGCTTTTCCGGCTGCCGAACATCCTGTCCGACTGCTCGGGATCATGCCTGTAATTTCCATTAAAAGCTTCTCCTTTGCTCGTCTGTATCCGACTTTAAAATTGCGGCCGGTCAGGCAGTTCCCAAACATGGGCAACATGTTTTCCGGGCGGAGGGGATAAAAGCCCGGCTCTCAGGGACCGGCGTTAAAATCTTTCTGGGCAAGTCCCTCCTGCGCGAGCACCGCCTTGAGCGCTGAAATGTCGGTGGAGATATCCATCGCATCCTCCTGATAAAGAGTATCAAAAAGCCTTTCAAAGGCGGTATTGATGGTGTCGAGGATTTCCAGAATCTCCTTTTTGGCGTTCTGGAGATTTTTTCCCTGCACCGGCTGTGACTCAAACTCCCGGTAGGAGTTGACGAGCTTGACAGTCGTCGGCAGATAGTAGTCCATAAACCGGCGGATATCCGGCAGCTTGTTGCGGTGCTGCTCCACGTAGGCAAAAATGCGGGTGGTTATTTCCTCGAGCCGGTCGAGCTTGGCGGAAATTTCCTCGCCGGGCAGGGCGATATTGGCCTCGCGAATCTGGCGGATGCGGCTGCGCCCCTCGGCAATTACAGCATCGGCACTGTCCGGCTCCTTTTCCTTGAGCGTTTCCAGCTGTTCGCGCTCCTTCTGGCGCTGTTGGGTGAGCAGATACTGCTGATAGATCTCTTCCCCCAGCATGAGACAGGTCTTCTTTTCGTCCATGCGAATGCCGGAGAGCATGCCGGACTGCCGGAACTGCTCAATATCCCATAAAACGCCTGCGCGGCTTCTGTGCAGCTTTTCGGAGAGCTGATTGATTTCGCAGAAGCGCGGCTTTTCCAGCAGCTGGCAGTAGGTGCGAAAGCGGGAGGGAAGGCCGAAAGTTTTAATCCCGCGCGAAAAGGCATAGATGCTCATCCCCAGCAGAAGGCCCGTCCCGCCGCAGAGCAGCAGAAAGCCGAGATCCAGCCAGGACTCCAGCAGCGCGGTTAAAGCGCCGACGAAGGAGAGGCCCATCGTCAGTATCCCGACAATGCCGACAGCTATCAGCAGCATGCCGAGCACATAAAAGCGGGAGCTGCGGCGGCAGCCCTGCGCATAGAGGGTCATCCCTGAGCGGGCGGCTGCTGCAGCCTGCTCCCGGGCGGCGCGGATAGAGGAGCCTTGCGGCGTATAGCCATAGCGTTCCGGCCGCGGGCCGGCAGCTTTGGAGGAAGCGGCAAAGGGCTCTCCCGGGCGGCCAGCAGAGCGCGGAGAAAAGCTTGCCCGTCCTGTTTTTGACTGTGCGCTGGAATGCGGTTCGGGGCGGGAAGCTCCCCCGGCAGAGCCGGAAGGAGAAGGGCGCGCCTCGGGGACGGTAAACGGGGGAACCGGTTCCTTGCCGTTCTCCGGGCGAGGGGAAGCCGAGCGGCTGACTACCGAATCGAGGGTGGAATTGACCGTATTTTTAAGCCCGGAAAAATCTCCGGTCCGCAGTGCATCCTGAACAGAGCTGCTCATCTGGCGGCCAAGCTCGGTAAAATTATTGTCGCCAAACAGCTCTTTTAAGATATCGCTCATGCAGCTTCCTGCCTTTCAGCTACTTTATTGACTGCCGGGGCGCAGCGCAGGCTGCGCAAACAGGATAGATTCAAACTTTATTATAGCGCATCGGGCTTAAAATAACAAGCGCGGGAGGCGGATTTGCGGGAGGGTAAATGTGAAGTTTTTTTGTCCTGCGGGCCGGAGAGCAGACGAACGGAAGAGGCTTTTTTTTCGCTGGCAGCCGGTTGGTGGTTTACAGCCGGCTGTTTTTGGGAGTATAATAGGGAAGAAAGAAATCAGTCAGCCATTTGGTTAAAGGGAGTGAGAAAGCAGATGGACGCTGGCCCCAGTCGATTATTTTTTGAAAAACAAAATAAGCTGCGGGCGGTGTAACAGCATCTGAGTCTTTTGTTTGCCGCCTGCAAAAAAGGAGGCAGATGAAGGATGGACTGCAGAATACAGGAACTTCTTTCGACCCGCCGGTTTGGCGAGCTCAAACAGCTTTTAAGCAGAATGAATGAGGTGGATATTGCCGAGCAGCTTGACAGTCTCAGTCAGAAGGAGCTGCTGCTTGTTTTTCGCCTTCTCCCCAAGGAAACGGCGGCGGATACCTTTTCCTATATGGAGAGCGATGTTCAGCAGAGCCTGATTTCCGCGATGGACGATGTAGAGCTGCGCGCCGTTCTCGATGAGCTTGCGCTCGATGATACGGTGGACATGCTCGAGGAGATGCCGGCGAGCGTTGTAAAAAGAGTACTTCAAAACTGCGATATGCAGTATCGCGCTTCGATTAACCAGTTTCTGCGCTATCCGGAAGACAGCGCAGGCAGTTTGATGACGATTGAATATGTTGACCTCAAGGGGAAAATGACCGCTGCTGAGGCGTTCGAGCACATCCGCGCAACCGGCATTGATAAGGAGACGATTTATACCTGCTATGTGACCGATAAAAACCGGTTGCTCTGCGGGGTAGTCACTGTGAAAGATCTGCTGCTTGCGAAGAGCGAAAGCCGGGTAGAGGAGCTGATGGAGCGAAACGTTATCTCGGTGCGCACGCTCGATGACCGCGAGCAGATTGCTCTTTTGTTCGGGCGCTATGATTTTCTCTCGCTGCCCGTTGTGGATAACGAAAACCGCCTGGTCGGCATTATTACGGTGGATGACGCCATTGATGCGCTGCAGGAGGAGAACACCGAGGACTTTGAAAAGATGGCGGCGCTCGCTCCCGGCGATGAGAGCTATCTGAAAACGCCGGTGCTGCAGCATGCGAAAAGGCGCATCATCTGGCTTTTGGTGCTGATGCTTTCGGCGGCGGTCACCGGAACAATGATTACCCATTACCAGAATTCCTTTGCCGTTTTGCCGCTGCTGGTCGCCTTTATTCCCATGCTGATGGATACCGGCGGCAACTGCGGCTCCCAGTCCTCTACGCTGATTATCCGCGGTATGGCGCTGGATGAGCTGCACCCGCGCGATCTGGGGCGGATTCTCTGGAAGGAAATCCGGGTTGCCCTGCTGGTGGGCTCTGCGCTGGCGGTTGTCAACAGCATGCGGATTCTGCTGCAGTACCATAACCCCCTGCTCGCGCTGACGATTGCCGTTACACTAATGTGTACCGTCTGCATCGCCAAATGTCTCGGCTGCATTCTGCCGATTACTGCCAAACGTCTGGGTGCGGACCCGGCTATCATGGCCTCGCCCATTATCACAACGCTGGTGGATGCCT
Organism: Provencibacterium sp.; assembly: GCA_022792175.1. GTDB lineage: Bacteria > Bacillota > Clostridia > Oscillospirales > Ruminococcaceae > Harryflintia. The sequence goes on along the minus strand of JAAWAN010000023.1, from coordinate 86,018 downwards.
GTTCGATTTTTATCTATTTCAATATTGCAAAGCTGATTCTGCGGGTTTAGGCCTGCCGGAGAGAGGAGGGGACACCATGGTGCATTTTGATAACGAATGGGACACGCTGCTCGCCGGCGAATTTGAAAAGCCCTACTATCAGCGGTTAAGGCAGCTTCTGGCGGCGGAATACCGCCGCGGAGCGGTCTATCCGCCAATGGAGGATATCTTTAACGCCCTGCGCATGACCTCCTACAGCGAGGTGCGCGCCGTTATTCTCGGGCAGGATCCCTATCATGGGCCGGGGCAGGCGCACGGGCTTGCCTTTTCGGTGCGAAAGGGGATACCGGTCCCGCCCTCGCTGCAGAATATCTTCCGAGAGCTGGCAAGCGATGCCGGCTTTATCCCGCCGGGACACGGATGCCTGAGCGAATGGGCGCAGCACGGGGTGCTGCTGTTAAACGCCACTCTCACCGTCCGGGCCGGACAGGCAAATTCCCATCGGGATTTGGGATGGACCACCTTTACCGACCGGGTCATTGAGCTGCTGAATGAGCGGGAGGAGCCGATGGTCTTTCTTCTCTGGGGTTCCTATGCGAAGGCGAAGATGCCGATGATCACCAGCGCGCACCATCTGGTGCTGACGGCTGCCCACCCCAGTCCTCTTTCGGCGGCGGGCGGCTTCTTTGGCTGCCGCCATTTTTCCAAGGCAAATGCCTTTTTAAGCCGCTTCGGCAGGGAAATTGACTGGACGCTGCAGCCATAGTCCGCCGATCGGCGATGCGGCCGGGAAGAGATAAGCACTGCAAAGCGCTCGGCAGAAGCTGCCGGAAAAATACAGCGCCCGCAGGGAAAGGAGCTTTCGCTCTTTCATCCCTGCGGGCAGTTTGCTTTCTGCTGATTTTTACAGAGGTCAGTCGTCTATTTCCCAGGAAATGACATCTCCGTTGGCCGCGTCGATTTTACATTCATATTCTGTCCGGCCATGGTAGAGTTCCAGCTCATAAACGGCGTATCCGTCATCATATTCCAGCTTGCATTTTTTAACGGTAGAGCCGGCAGGGGCATGCCGCAGCGCGGCTTCTTTGGCCTGGTCAGCGGTAATGCGGCTGGCGGAATTCTGCTGACGGGGAATCTGAAAATTCTCTACATCGCGGTCATAGGAGAGGATATTGCCGGTGATGGCATCCAGCTCATAGTCATATTCGGTGTTTCCCGAATAGAACTCCACCTCGTATTCAGCGCGGCCGTGCTCCCATTCCAGCTCGGTTTTGATAAAGCTGGCTTCTGCTGCCTTTACTCCGGCATGGCTTAAAGCAATCTCCCGGGCTTTATCGGCAGTGATATAGCCAAAAGAAGAGGCGCCGGCAGAGGGGGAGGCCGAAGAGGAATCTGCCGGAGAGGTGAGGATAAAGGTGCGGGAGGCCGCGTCGTAGCTGGCCGTCATCCCGAGGGCGCCGCAGAGGGCCTCGGCAGGGACATAAACAGTACCGTCATGAGAAAACGAGGGGAGAGCTTTCCCTGCAGCATTTTTGGGGGAGAAGAGGGCGCCGTTAATTGTAATATGAACACCATCCTCCACGGTGATGCTGCGGCTGGCAGCCAGGGCGGTAACGCCTAAGGCTGCGGCCAGCGCTGTGCACAGCAGTCCGGCGAAAAAGCCGGATCCGAATCCTTTTTTCATAATCCGTCTCCTTCCATATAAGAACAATTCTCCGCCTGGCCGCAACCTCTGTCGTTTGAGCCTTTCCGGCAGGTCTGAGGCAGTCGGATTTGAAAAGCGTTGTGTGCCGTCTGTTTCCCGACACCTTTCCTCCTAATTATAAATTAAGCCTTCTGCTAAGTCAATAGCCCTTTTAGAGAGAAAAGAAGGTAAAAATGCCCGGCCTTTCTTTTTTGCCGTGCGGCGGCCTTGTAAACGCTGCCGCTTTCTGCTACAATGAGAGACAGTAAAAAAATGGGGAATTCTGTCAGTGAATGGGGGAAAAGCCAATGCACAGACATTTAATCGATTTGGAGAGCTACAGCACCCCGGTTTTGGAGCGCATTCTTGCCCGGGCGATGGATATCCGCCGCGCGCCGCAGGCGTATGCGCACGCATGCGAGGGGAAAATTCTGGCAACGCTGTTCTATGAGCCGAGCACCCGCACACAGATGTCCTTTCAAACGGCCATGCTCCGGCTGGGAGGAAGAACGATCGGCTTTGACAACCCGCTCAATTCTTCGGTCGCAAAAGGGGAAAACCTCAAGGATACCATTACAGTGGTATCCGGTTATGCGGACCTTATCGCCATGCGAAATCCTCTGGAGGGCTCGGCCTTTGCGGCGGGACTGTATGCCGGCTGTCCGCTTATTAACGCAGGAGATGGCGGGCATCTCCATCCTACCCAGACGCTGACCGACCTGGTAACGCTCAAGGTCTATAAGGGCGGGCTGCAGGGGCTGACCATCGGTCTCTGCGGCGATTTGAAAAACGGCCGGACGGTGCATTCACTGATTAAAACGATGTGCCGCTTTGGTGCCAAATTTGTGCTCATCTCCACTAGGGGGCTGACGCTGCCGCAGTATCTGAAGGATTTTATGAATGCATCCGGCTGCTCCTTCCGGGAGTGCTTTCGCCTGGAGGATGCCATTGGAGAACTGGATGTGCTCTATATGACCCGCATTCAGCGCGAGCGGTTTGATTCTCCCGAGCAGTATGAAAAGGAGCGGAGAGTCTACTGTTTGGACCGGCAGAAGATGAAGCGCGCCCGGCAGAATTTGATTGTGCTGCATCCGCTGCCGCGGGTGGATGAAATTGAAATAGCGGTGGATGAAGATGAGCGCGCCAAATATTTCGAACAGGCGATGTGCGGCGTCTATGCCCGGATGTCGCTGCTCATCGATATGCTGGAAAACGACCGGGAGGAGCCTTCTCCCATTCACCCGCTTTCGATGGCTCCTGCCTGTCCCAATGCGCGCTGCATTGTAAACCATGAGCCCTATCTGCCGTGCAGCTTTACCCAGGCGGGCGATATTCTCATCTGCGACTACTGCGAGGAGCGGCTGCTGCGGTAAGAAGGCGTTCTCAAAATGCGGGAAGGCCGGTGCCTTCTCTTATTTTTACGAAGGATTCAAAGAATGCTCATATTTTTCTGTTATTATGCAAATAATAGGGATTGAGGACTGTTTTTTGAAAGACAAAGGAGGAGAAGAATTTATGCAGCATTTTACGGAAGAAACCTTTTCGCAGGCGGAGAAGAGCGGGGTTACTGCTCTCATTGATTTTTATGCGGACTGGTGTGGCCCCTGCAAAATGCTCGCGCCGGTGATTGAAGAGCTGGATCGCGAGGTTGGACCGGACATACTGGTGGGCAAGGTCAATGTAGATGAGGTCCCGGGGGTCGCCAGCCGTTTCGGCGTGATGAGCATCCCCACTGTTGTCGTGCTGAAGGATGGGGAGGAGAAGCAGCGCACCGTCGGCTTTACCTCCAAAGCGAAGCTGCTGTCCATGATTGAGACGGCGAAATAAAGAAAAAGAGAAAAATAGAGCGCCCGCAAAGGGGCCAAAGAATCCGCAGTTCTTTGTGCACCTTTTCGGGCGCTTTTTAATATCTGCAGCAAACAGCCGCGCTTTGGCAGATAACTGGCTGGATTTAAAAACACCACCGCCTTCTGTTTGCCGCAGGATGATGTTCTCGCCGGCGGCAAGCGGCATAAAACAGCGCCTCCTCAAGAGTGCCGTTACTGGCCAGCCATTCAGCCGGCAGACTGTTTGCAAACACAGGGGGGCGCGCTTGTGCTTTTTTTATGGGCGCTGGCCTTCATTAAACGCAGGTAAATGCCCCATCGATGATAAAATCCGATCCAGTGGTAAAGGCGCTGGCATCGCTCGCGAGATAAACGGCGATTGCCTGAAGCTCCTCCGGCCTGCCCATGCGTCCGAGTGGCGCGGCCGCATTCCATTGCTCAATCAGCGGCGTCAGGGCGGGATTGGTTAAAACAAGGTCAGTGCCAATATAACCGGGGCTGATGCTGTTGACCCGGATATTCTGCATTGCCCACTCGACGGCCAGAGACTTTGTCAGCTGGATGACGCCCGCCTTCGAGGCGTTGTAGGCGCACTGAGGCTGAGGGACATTGACGATGTGCGCAGACATCGAGGCGGTGTTGATAATCGAGCCGCCCTTTTTCTGGCGCAGCATCTGGCGACCCGCCGCCTGCGCAGTGAGAAAAACGCCGGTGAGATTTACATCTATCACCCTTTTCCACTGCTCGTAGCTCATCTCCTGCGCGCTGACGTTTAAGCAGATGCCCTCGTTGCAAAAGGCGATAGAGAGCTCTCCCAGCTCGGAAACCACCTGTTTGACCATCTCCTCCACCTGCAGGGGATCGGTTACATCGGTTTTTATGGCAATAACCTTTTGGCCGCTTTCGGAGAGAGCCGCCGCCGTTTTTTCGGCCTCGGTGAGGTCAGTATCCACCAGGGCGACGTTGGCGCCCGCTTCGGTCAGCGCGGCGGCAATGCTGCGGCCGATTCCGCGTGCGCCGCCGGTTACAAAAGCGTTTTTACCTGTAAGGCTGAATTTTTCTAGGATTCCCATGTGAGAAACCATCCTCTCCTGAATATTTTAAACGGGGCAGGCTTTTGGCCGCGCGCCTTAGCCGAACAGATGAAACTGGATCATGACAAACGAATAGACCGGCAGCGCAACCATGCTGATGGTGGAGGTAACGGCGACCAGAACCGAAGCGAACTCATAGTCGCTTCCTGATTCTCTGGACATAATCCCCAGCTGAGTCATGGCGGGCATGGTGGCTAAGATAAAGAAGACCTGCTTCATCATGGTATCCACCGGCAACATCATGCAGACGGCCGCCATAAATATCGGGGAGAGCACAAAGCGCACCAGCAGAATAATCAGAAGATCCTTGGTAAACTGCACTTTTTTAAAATCGGTTTTGCGGATGATGCTGCCGATAAACATCATGGCAATCGGCGTAGTGGTCGCTTTTACCATCGAGATGGGGGAGAAGATGAAGTCGGGCAGCGAAATACCGGTTACCACCAGCACAACACCGATCAGAAAGCCGATAATCGGCGGAGAAAGCGCCTTTTTGAGATTGTTTAAGCTGAAAAGCTTTGCTTTCTGTGCGCCGTCCTGCCGCAGAAGATAGGTGCCGATTGTCCAGAAAAGGATGGTGTTGGCCATATAGTAAATCATGCCGTCCGGTGTGGCCTCATCGCCGAACAGCGAGGTGATGACCGGGAAGCCGATAATGACCGTATTGGAGAAGGCGATGGCGTTGATAAAAACGCCGCGCCGCTGGGGGGAGACATGAAGCACCCGGGCGAGCAGAAAGCCGAACAGCGCACTCAGCGAAATGGTGACAAAAGGGATGGGAAGGTTTTTAATCAGGTCTAAAAGCTCTCCGGCATCCTCGCAGGTGGTAACAACATTGTAGACCATGTAGCAGGGAATGGCAATTTTAACCGAATATTTGGAGAAAATATCAGGGCCTGCCTCCCGGAACCAGGACATGCCTGTTATGTAAAAACCAGCCGCAATCAAAATGAGCAGGGATAAAACACTGCTGACAGCCTGCAGAACCATTTTACCTCATCCTTTCCTGCCGGAGGCCCGGCAGCTGTTCTTTTATTTTATCCACTTCCGGTTTTGTCCGGGCCTTCCGTGTCCGAAATAAACCGTCCGTTTTCCGAGGCTGCCAATCAGCGCGGCGCTGGAGAGCATCTGCCCCTCATCGGTATAGAGCATCGAAACGCCCGGATGAAGCAGGTTCATCAAAGCATCGCCAACGAACAGCTTGTCTTCATCAATCTCGAAGCCGATGGAGCCTTCGGTATGGCCCGGCAGCCCGATTACCCGGATATCCATGCCGCATTCATGCAGGTGCTCCCCCGGCTTTAAATAGAAGTCAGGCGCAAAGGCTTCCAGCTCTTCCTTTTCAAAGCTGTACAGGGAGGCGGCCAGCAGCATTTTTCCCGGAAGCGTTTTGGCTGACAGGGGCTGCGCGCGGTTATCGGGGATCAGGTTCCTGTCCTTTTCGCTCATCGCGATGGGGATATGCAGGCTGCCTGCCAGATAAGCTGCGTTTTGGCAGTGATCCAGATGCCCATGCGTCAACAGAATACCCTTCACATGAAACGCCCTGCACATGGTTAGAATTTTTTCGCGCTGCTTTTTTCTGCCGGTATCGATGAGCAGCGCCTGCCCGTGCGCAGATACGATATAGCAGTTTACATTTCCGGAGGCAATTTTATGTACATCAGCCATCTGTATTTTAACCTCGCTTGCGGAAAAGGGAGGAGGCTACGCCTTTTCGCTTATCCTCCGGCATTCCAGATAGAAGCGCTTATCCCAGGCATGTCCCATGGAAAAGGTCTTCCGGGTGAGCGCCCCATCGACCAGAACCGTTTTGAAAAATTCATTTTTATCGATGGGGGGGAGGAGAAATCCGAGGCATCCCGGTTCCCCGGAGAGCTTTTCGACCACCTCATCGCCATGTATGTAGTCGCAGCGGCCGCTATAGCGGCCGATATAGTCATCCAGAAAGCTCTGCAGCGAGCCGACCGCCATGTTGGCGCGGGGGGCACCGATATAAAAGCTTTTTCTCTCCTTACCCTGCAGAAGAGTAAACTGCTGGGCAGGCTGCTGAGCGGGTTCCTCCGAAAGCCGGAGAGATTCCCGCATGGTCTTCAGAAGGTGTGCCCGGTCGATTTCAAACACCACCCGGTGGATAGGCTCAAAATCGAGCGAGGGCTCATAAAGGTTCACTAGCTCAACGAGCGCATAGCGCGCCGGATGCTTTGCCATTGCCTCTTCTCCATACTGCGCACACAGGCGGCGGTAGCACTCCTTTGCGCTGGCCAGCGAGTGGTTGCCGTCTCCGACGGCGAAAACGAGCGCGGGGACCCGCAGCCCGTAACGCTCGAAAAACCGTTTGGCATCGCCCAGATTTTGCAGCTCCCTTTCGAGCGCCTGCGCTTTTGGCGGGTCAACCCGCCAGCCGGCAACCGAGCCGCTATTCATCATCAGGGGAAAGTCATAGAGCTTTTCCATCTGCTCCTTTTGGGCAGAGAGCGGGGTGAGCACCCGGTCCTGCGGGTCGTCAAAGAGCACCATGACATGCGGGGATTCCAGCGCGCCGCCCTCGCGCACCGCTACGCGCGGCGGAATACGTTCGAGCACCGTCGCCTCGGTCGCGCGTACAGGCAGGGTGGACTGCGCGCCATAGTCATAGGCCTTTAAATCCAGCATGCCGATGAGGCCGCGGCGTATCCGTCCGTCGCGCAGGGTGCGCTCGATATAGAGGTAGCTGTCGGGAACACGGTCGAACACGCCGCCATCAAGATATTCCTGCATCACGGCATGCACCTGCCCGATGCGCTCCTTCATGCCGCTAAAGGAAAGGTCGCTTTCCGGAATGATGAGCTTTAACGCGCTGGGGGCATCCCCAACGAGACGGGAAACCTCCTGCCAGTATTCCGGCTGGCTGGTATACTGGTCACAGGCGACCACCGAAAAGCGCTCCCGGTAAGGCGCCTTGGGAATCAGAATATCTGCCGGGGAAAAAATAGACATCGGTTTCAGTCCTTTCTGCAGGGCCTTCGGTTTTCAGAGAAGCTGATTGAGATAGTTTGCCGCCATCGTTGCGGCGACCGCTCCGTCGGCGACGGCCGTTACAATCTGGCGCAACGGCTTTTTCCGGCAGTCCCCGGCGGCAAAGACACCGGGCAGCGGGGTTAAGCAGTCCTCCCCGGCGAGCAGGTAACCATCCTCGCTGAGCGGGAGCTGTCCGCGGTAAAGCGCATTATCCGGTTGCACGCCGATGGCGACAAAGACGCCGCTGACAGCGAGCCGCTCCTCGCTTTTATCCTCTGTGCTTTGCAGCCGCAGCTCGCTGACGGCATTTTCTCCCAGAATTTCCGCCACTACCCGTTTTTTGTGAAAAACAATATTTTCCCGTGAAAAAAACGCCTTTTGCAGGATGGGGGCGCCGCGCAGCTCCTCCCGCCGGTGAATGAGGTGGACCCGCCGGCAGCTGTTTGAGAGAAAGAGCGCATCCTCCAGCGCGGTATTTCCGCCGCCGACGATGGCGACCTCTTTATCCTTATAAAATGCGCCGTCGCAGGTGGCGCAGTAGCTGACCCCGCGGCCCTTCAGGCGCTCCTCCCCGGGACAGCCGAGAATACGCCGCTGGGCGCCACCCGCAATAATGACCGCGCGCGTCTGCAGTGTCCTGTTCGGGGTAGTGAGAAGCTTTACCTCTTTTTCCAGTGCGCAGCCGGTCAGCGGTTCGAAGCGGATATCCGCCCCCAGCGCGGCAGCCTGCTCATAGAAATTCACCGAGAGCTCTGTGCCGCCTATTTCCCGAAAACCGGGATAGTTTTCCACCGCAGAGGTGGTCGCGACCTGCCCGCCATAGATATTCTCCTCCAGAACGATGGCCTCATAGCCGGCCCGGCGCGCATAGATGGCGGCTGTCAGCCCGGCGGGGCCTGCCCCGATGATAACAATGTTTTCCACTGCCAATAGACTTTCCACCCTTTTCTCCAGATAGATTTTTTCTGACGGATTTCCTTTTAATCATACATAAATTTTCCGGCAAATGCAACTGTCAGCCGCGGGGCAGCGCCATAAAAAGCAAAATTTTATTTTGTGGGGCCGTTTTTTCGCAGACGGCTTTTGCCCTTTAACCCCTTCTTCCGAAGCCGTTCCAGCGCTTTGGCGGACAGGCGGGGCCGGGGCCGAAATCGCAGTCGACGATGACGATATCATCACCGATATTTTTAATATTGCACCATTTGATGATGATATCCTCCTCCCGTCCCAGCAGTCCGAAAAAACGGAGACGGCCATAGATAATGAGAGCCACTACGCAGGCATTCTGGGTATCGATATCTAGGTCGCAGACACAGCCCAGCCGCCGCCCGTCATGGATATTGATGACATCCTTATAGCGCAGGTCACACATTCTGCAGATCAATCAAAGCGCCCCTTTCTCAAAGCAGCAGGCAAATTTCCCATTCTTTTAAAGCTTATGCCGTGCCCCTGAAAAATAAAACCGCCTGTCGGCCCGGCGCGAGCAGCTGGCTGCTGAAAAAAGCTGCGTTATCAAAAAAGGCCTGTTTTTTAAAAGCGGGCCGCTTTCGCAGGGGAGGGCGGCCCGGACAGAAAGGGAAGCAGCAGGGCGCCTACTCCTTCTGCTGCCAGAAGATGTTTAAATGCTTTTGCAGCTCCTGCTCGGAGCGCACGCTTTTTATCCCCTGCCAGTGTTCGGGAAACAGGCGGCTGTAGGCGGGGGAAGAAAATCGGCTGTCAATCAGCAAAACGGCGCCGCGGTCGGTCTCGCTGCGCACCACTCGTCCGGCGGCCTGCAGCACCTTGTTTATGCCCGGGAATCGATAGGCAAAATCGAAGCCCTCGGGCGTTTCCCGGTCATAATATCGGCGCAGCGCCTCCGGCTGCGCGCCTATCTGCGGCAGCCCGACGCCTACGATTGCCGCGCCGATGAGCCGCTCGCCTTTCAGGTCAATCCCTTCCGAATAGATGCCTCCCAGCACACAAAAGCCGCAGAGGGTGCCGGAGCGCTCCTGCGAAAAGCGGGAGAGAAAGCGCTCCCGCTCCTCTTCCTCCATTTCGGGGCTTTGAAGAAGAACATCGGTTTCCGGAAAGCGCTCACGAAACTGCGTATAAGCCGCGCGCAGATAGACATAGGAGGGGAAAAAGAAGAGATAGTTGCCCTCCCGGGCAGCAGCCAGGGCATGCAGCATGCCGGTAAGCTCAAAAAGGCTTTTCTGCCGGTCGCTGTATTTTACGCTGATGTGGTCGGCACAGAGCAAGCAGAGATTTTTTCTGTCAAATGGGGAAGAAAGGCGGTACTGCTTCGCTTTCTCCCGGCCGCCGAGCACCGAGGCAAAATAGCCGCAGGGGGAGAGGGTAGCCGAAAAGAGGATGGCGGCCCTTCCGGTTTCGAGTGCCTTATCTACCTGAGCGGAAGGGTCGAGACAGAAAAGGCGAAGGGTACCGCCCTCCTCTTCTGCCGAAAACAGGGCGGCATACCGCTCATCAAACCACTCGCAGACCTGCAGGAAAAAGGAGAGGATAAAGCTGCATTCCAGTACGTCCGGCCGCAGCGGGGAGGCGCGGTTTTTGGTAAGCCACCCTTCCATTTGCTCGACCCCTCTGCGCGCGGTGCGGATAAGCTCCTCCGGCAGCTCGGGAAGGGTGCATTCCTTCTGAGCGCTCTCTTCGCATTGCCTGCAGAAATGGTAGAGCGCGGCAGAGAGCTTCCCGAGCGGCACAGTAAGCTCTCTCTGACCCTTTGCCGCCCGCTTTAAGGCGTTCAGGCTGCCGCGGCTGAGCCGGGCGGAATACATCTCCCGCGCGCGGTCGACGAGATTGTGCGCCTCGTCAATCAGATAGAGGTTATCGGCCTTTTCAGAAAACAGGCGGCCGAGCTTTACCAGCGGGTCAAACAGATAGTTATAGTCGCAGATAATGAGATCACACCAGCCGCTGAGCTCAAGGGAAAACTCATAAGGGCACAGCCGGTGCTTTTTCGCTATCTCCTCCACTGCCTCGCGGGTGAAGCAGTCCCGGCTGCCGACCGCTTCAAAAAGTCCCTCCTGCAGCCGGTCGTAGTAGCCGTCTGCCAGAGGGCAGGCTTCGGGATTGCAGTCAGGTTTTTCCAGCGGGCAGAGCTTGTTTTTGGCGGTCAAAACGAGCGATTTGAGCCGCATCCCCTGTTCGTACATCGGCAGCAGAGCCTTCAGAGCGGCCCGCCGGGTGATCGTTTTGGCCGTCAGATAAAAAATGCGGCCGGTGAGCCCCTCGCCCATTGCCTTCAGCGAGGGAAACAGCGAGGAGATGGTCTTTCCTATGCCAGTGGGAGCCTGGCAGAAAAGCCGTCCCTGCGCCTGGATGGTGCGGTAAACGGCGGCCGCCATCTCCCGCTGTCCGGGGCGATAGAGGGCATAGGGAAAACAAAGCCGGCGCAGGGAGGCGGTGCGCACCGGGAGCCATTCGCTTTGCAGCCTTGCCCAGCGCAGATATCTTTTTAACAGCCCCAGATAGAAATCCTCCAGCTGCTGCGGGGTAAAGCGGCGCCGAAAGTACGCCGTCTCTTCGCTTTCCACCTGAAAATAAGTAAGGCGCACCGAAATGCTCTTCACCGGGTTCTGCTTGAGCCAGAAGTGGGCGTAGCACATCGCCTGCCCCCAGTGGGCGAGGTCAAAATCCTCGTGAATCATCCCGATGGGGACAGCGGTTGTTTTGATTTCGTCGATGACCGGCCCCTCTTCATCAAAGAAAACGCCGTCTGCCCGTCCTTCAATGTGAAAGAGGAACTCCTCCATCCCGGTTTCATCGGTGAAGGAAACCTCCTTCTGATAGCCATCCCCCGCCTGGCTTTGCAGCTGGCGGTGGATGCGTGCACCCTGCGCCATGCGGTCCGCCCCGCCATAGCGGTTATCGATGTTGCCGCAGCGCAGCAGCAGCTCCACCAGGCTGCGCACCGAAAGCCGGATGATTTCCTGCATGCCGCTTTCCTCCTTTGTCCATCTCAGCTGGTAATCCGAAGCCGGGAGCCTTCCGGCGACGGGGTGATGATGATTTTCCCGGAAATCATATTCTGCAGTTCAGAGACATGGGAGATGATTCCGATCATCCGCCCGTTTTGGCGCAACGAGAGCAGTGTTGCCACCGCGCTCTCCAGCGCGGAGGAGTCGAGCGTGCCGAATCCTTCATCAATAAAGAGCGCATCGATAAAAAGGTTCCCGCAGCTAAAGGATACCACATCGGCCATTCCCAGTGCCAGGGCCAGCGAGGCCTGAAAGCTTTCGCCGCCCGAGAGGGTGCCGACCAGCCGGGTTTTTCCGGTGTAGCTGTCGAGCACTTCCAGCTCGAGCCCGGTAGTGGAGATATAGGAGGCGCGGCCCTCCCGGCGCAGAAAGGTATAGCGCCCCTGGGACATCCGGCGCAGATGGGGGTTGGCCACCCGGATAATATCCTCCAGATACCGTCCGAGCACATAGCGCTCAAAGGTCAGTTTCTGGGGGTTGCTGCCGCCGGCGATGTTGGCGAGCGCGCCGATATCCTGAAAAGCCGCATCCAGCTTTAACCCCTTTTCTGCCAGAAGCGCAATTCGCTCATTGGCAGAGCGGTTTTGCGCCAGCCGGGCGGAGGCTTCATCCCGCCCACGAAAGAGCGCCTGCCGCTGCTGCAAAAGCGCCTGGCGGCGTTTCTCCATTTCTCCAAGGTCGGGCGGCTGGCGGTCCTTCAGCTGCTCCTTTAACAGTGAAAGTTGGGAGGAGAGCTGCTCCTCCCGCCGCTGCTCCTCCAAAAGCGAGCGCCGCTGCCCGGCCAGCTCGTCCGGCGGCATGCGCGCGAGAAGATAATCCTCTTCTCCCGAAAAGCAGCTCTTTAAAAGTGCGTTCTGATAGGCCTCTTCGCTCTGCAGAAGCTCTTTTTCCGCGCTTTTCAGCGCTTCGGCGTTCTGTGCTGCCTGCTCGCTCAGCGCCTGCACCCTGCCAGCCAGCGCAAAGCGCTCGCCGGTAAGCTTTTCGGCGAGCTCCAAAAAGTCTTTGCGCTGGCGGTCGAGCTCCTCGCGCTTTGTCTGCAGTTCCGAGAGGGACTGCAGGCCGCTCAAAGAGGCATCAAGCGCCTCCTCCTCCCGCAGAAGGGCGGCGATGGCCTCCTTTTCCTGCGCGCATTTTGCCGCCATCTCCAGCCGGCTCTGTCCGAGATATTTTGGATCAAAATAGCGCGGCTGCTGCAGCCGCGAAGGGTCGGACAGGACGGAAATCTGCTGCTGCGCCTGCTGGTACTGTGTATCGAGCTCCCGCGCGCTTTCCGTAAGGCGCTCGAGCAGCTCGGCGAGAGGGGCCTTTTCTGAAAGCGAAAGGGAGATATCATCCGGCAGCTTTTCCGATAACTCCTTGAGGGCGGCGGCGAAGGCGGCTTCGGCGTTTTTGGCGGCGGCCAGGTCACCTTCCCGCTTTTTCTGGAGCCTTTCGAGCTGCTGCCTTCCAACCGGCTGCGAAGGTTTGGGGGCAGGGGAGGGATGCTCGGTCGATCCGCAGACCGGGCAGGGACGCCCGGTCTGCAGATGCAGCGCCAGAAGGCCGGCCTGCGCATCTAAAAAATCATTGTAGCTCTGGCGGTATTTGAAATCCGAATCGGCAAACTGGCGGGCAGCCTCCTGTGCAGCCTGCTGCTGCGCGAGCGCCGTGCGGCAGCACTCTGTCTGCAACGAAAGCTGCTGCTGCTGCTCTTTCAGCGCAGCGCGCTCCTGCAGCCGTTCGATGAGCTTTTCGTGCTGCTGGCTTCTGGCAAGCGCTTTCTGCGCCCCGGCGCGCTGGACAGCAAGCTCCTCCCGCCTTTTAAGCTGGCTGAGCAGCGTATCAAGCTGTGCAGACTCTTTGGAGAGCTCCTCCGCCCGGGTGCGCAGGGCGGGAACTTCCTGCTCTGCCTTGACAGCGCGGCCGAGCGCTTCTTCTGCCTGCCGGTGCTGGGTAGCGGTATCCTGCTGCTTTTTCTGCAGCTTATCCCTGTCCTCTTGGGCATGCCGGCGGTGCAGCGCCTGCGGCTCGAGGTGCTGTGCTTCTTCTCCGCGGCGTATCCTTTCGGCGAGCGCCTCCCTTGCGGGATGCGCCTGCTCATAAGCTTTCAGCTGGAGAATAAGCTGCTCTCTCAGGGAAAACTGCTTTAGCAGGCTTTTGGCCGCCTCCGGGTCGAGGGCCTGCAGCTGCCGCTCAAGCCGGGCAAGCTGCTCCTCCAGAAGTGAAAAGCGGTTTTCGTCCGCATCGATCTGTCCCCGCAGCAGGCTCTGCAGAAGGGATATATTCGGAAATTCTCCGGCGAGCGCCTCTTCGAGCGGCTTCATATCTTCAAAAGCGGCTGAGCGGGCGGCCCCCAGCAGCAGCTGCACATTCTGCTCCCGCTCCCTTTTGAGTGAGAGCGCCTGCTCGCGCAGCCGCTCGGTGAAGCGGCTGAAGCGCCCGGTTGAAAAGATTTTTCGGAAGATGGCCTCCTTTTCGCTGCTTTTCGACTGCAGCAGCCGCATGAAATCCCCCTGCGCGAGCATCACAATCTGCCGGAACTGCTCGCGGTCCATCCCCAGCAGCTGGCGCAGGCGCGCATTGACGGCCGGGACACCCGAGAGCGGCTTTTCATCCCCTGAAAGCTCTGCGCTTTCGGGGACGGTGCGCGTATCATGGGTGCGTTTTGAGAGCCGGTCCTGCTTGGGCGTGCGGCTGACGGTATAACGCCGCCCGCCGATTTCAAAAGAAAAGGAGACCGAGCAGACGACCTCATCATCGGCATACTGGCTTTTGAGCGAGTAGCTTTCGCGCGTATCCCCGCTCGGCGCACCGAAGAGGGCAAAGGAAATGGCATCAAACAGGGTGGTTTTTCCCGCGCCGGTGGGGCCGGTCAGCAGGAAAATGCCGGACTGCTCAAAAAGGGTAAAATCAATCTGCTGCCTTTTGGCAAAGGGGCCGAAGGCTTGCAGTGTGAGAAACAGAGGTTTCATATCGTTTATCCTGCCTTTCCGAGATAAAAAGATGGAAGGTTAACGCTAAGGGGTGTGCCGCCGGTTTTTGGCAGGTGGCCATAAACGGGCGGTGGGCGAAAAAACAGCCTGCTTTCTTTGCAGCTGTTTTTTCATTGCCCTATTCCTCCGGGCTGTCGGAAAGGGCGGCAGCGCATATGGCAGCGACCAGCTGCCGGCGTTCTTTGGTGAGCGGTTCCCCGGTAATCTGCTGATAAAAGCGTTCGAACAGCTCCTCCATGGACTCGCCGGACAGCGGGGATTCTGCCAAAACGGGCGCTTCTTCTCCCTGCGGCACCATAAACTGCAGGCCGAGAATGTTGGGAAAAATGTTTCGCAGTTTCTGCAGGGCAAAAAGCACCGCCTCCTCGCCCAGAATGTTGGCATAGACATAATCCTGCAGGCTTTCTTGCCCCTGGTTTTTGGGATCGAGCAGCTGCTGAAAGCTCCCCTCTATCACCCGGACGTCCCTGCGCGGGCGATAAAGCCGCTCGCTGAGCGAAAATTCACCGTTTGGCCCGATTTCCAGAATGCTGACCGATTTGCGCTGATGGGTTTCGGAGAGGGAGTATTTGAGCGGGGACCCGGCATAGCGCGCGCATTTTCCCGCGCGTTGCGGGGCATGCAGATGCCCCAGGGCGATATATTGATAGCCCCGGGCCAGGGAGAGGTCCATCGCATCCACTGCGCCGACCGACAGTTCAGACTGGGAATAGACCGTTTCATCCGCGCTGCCCGTCTGGATAAAAAAGCCGTGTGCCGCCAGCAGATGAAAACGCGAGGGCTCGAGCAGCGGGCGATCCTGCTGCATCAGGCAGGCAAAGGCATCGTTAAAAGAAGAAATCTCCTCTTCCGGGTAGAGCGCACGCACCTCGGGCGGGGTGAAGTATGGGAGCAGGTGAAGGGTGAGCTTTACGCCGTCCTTCTCCAAAGGGAGATGGGCGCGCTGGGCGACCGATCCGGCCAGATGCAGGCCGGCATCCTCCAGCAGCCGGCTGCAGAAGGAGAGGCGCTCAGGGCAGTCGTGGTTTCCGGCGATGACATAAAGCGGAATGCGCCGGTTCAGTATCAGCTCGGAGAAGGTTTCATCGAGCAGCTCGACCGCCTGAGTGCTGGGAACGGCACGATTATAGATATCTCCAGCGATCAAAATGGCATCCGCCTCTTCTGCAGCGGCAAGCTCAGTGAGCCACCGGAGGAAAAGGCGCTGGTCGTCAATCAGGGAATATTCAAACAGCGTTCGGCCGATATGCCAGTCGGCAGTATGGATAATTTTCATCAGCGAAATCCTTTCCTTTCGAGGGCTCTCTTTTCTTTCTCCTATTTTAGCGCGTTTGTGCCAAAAGGTAAAGTGTATAGCCCGGCATCCGGCATCCCATAATACCGGGTGACCGCCATATTCTGTCATCCTCAGGGAGGGATGGTATGGGAAAAATCAAAAACCGGCTGAGCCAGGCGCCTCATCTGGCGCTGCAGATTGCATTGGCCGCCTTTTTAACCGGCCCGGTCTTCGGAGAAAAAGGCTGGATGGCCGTCTTCATCGCAGTGGGACTGCTCATTGCCAGCCTGATTCTGGGCTGCGCGCTGCGCTATGGGGGCAGTCCCCGCAGGCTGCGCTCACTGGCGCTTGACCGCACCTGCGGCTGCCGGACGCTGAGCGTTCTGCTGCTGCTCTACCTGCTGTGCGACGGGATGAATTTCACCTATTCCCCCTTTAAGGCGCATATGATCGAGCGTTATCCGGCCATTCTCTGTGCGCTGGTGCTGTGGGCAGGGATCATCTACTATATCGACCGGGTGGACCGGCTGGACAACCTGCTGATGAATATCACCCTTTGCGCGCTTATCCTGTCGGTTCTGGTTCTTGCCGGATTTAAAATGGAAAATACCGACTGGGCCTGGCGAATTATCGGGGCAGGCCTATGCACCGGCGCCTTTTTTCTGGTTTCCGCCCAGTATAGCCGCTTTTTTAAGGCGACGGTGATTGTCGCGCTCGCCGCAGTGATGCTGCCCTCCCTTTATTTTGCCGTTCGCTGGAGCCAGCCGGCGGCGCTGGTGGAGAGCATGTCGGCGGCGGAAAGGCAATCGCTTTTATCCTCCTCTTTTTTGCAGATCCGGGATTTTCAAACGGCGGAAATGCTCTTTGGCCGCGGCGCCGGCTATGATCTGGAGCTCAGCGGCATGCAGGGAATACGAAATTTTCTGCTTTGTGACCTTTTGGGAGGCGGGGTTATCCGCTTTGCGCTCTCTCTTTCGCTCTGGCTCTGTATCGGCTACTGCGTCGCCATGCTTTTCCTAAACTGTACAGGGGTGGCCATGATCTATGCGCTGGTTCTCGGCGGCAGCTTTATCAGCGCCTTTTTTACCGAGAAGACCGGTTTTCTGAGTGACCCGCTGTTTATCCTCTATACGGCGCTGCTGATTGCCGAGCACACGATGCTGAAGAAAGGAAGGGCGCGCTTTGCCGGCATAGCGGCAAAGTAAGGGCTTTTACCCTCTTGACTTGCCGGTATTGCCGGGTTAAAATAGGGGCGATAAGTGAAGGGGAGAGGAAGCGGTTTTATGCTGCTGGCGATTGATATTGGAAATACCAACATTGAGTTTGGCGTATATGATGGGGAGCAGGTAAAAGCGCGTTTTCGTCTGGGAACCAATCGGGATATCACCTCGGATGAAATCGGGCTTTTCCTCACCCAGTTTTTCTCTATCAATGAGATAGAGCACGGCCAGATAGAAGATGTCATCATCTCAACGGTGGTGCCGCAGGTGATGTATTCGGTGCAGAATGCAATGAAAAAATATGTGGGGCGCGTCCCGCTGGTGGTGGGGGAAAATATCGCCTGCCCGATTGAAAATCTCTATGAGCATCCCCGCGAGGTGGGGGCGGACCGGCTGGTAAACGGTGTTTCCGCTTTCGCGCGCTATGGCGGGCCGCTGATTATTGTCGATTTCGGTACGGCGACCACCTTCGATCTGCTTTCAGAAACGGGGGCTTATCTGGGCGGCGCCATCTATCCCGGCATTAAAATTTCGATGGGCGCGCTCTTTGAGAAAACGGCTAAGCTTCCGCGCGTTGAGCTGGTGCGGGTGGATTCGGCCATCGGCCGCAATACGGTTGGCAGCGTGCAGGCCGGCGTTATGTTCGGCTATGTGGGGGCGGTCAGCGGTATCGTCGCGCAGATGCGGCGGGAGATCGGGCAGCCGGCCAGGGTCATCGGCACCGGCGGGCTGGCCCAGCTCATCGGGCAGCAGCAGCCTGATCTGTTTTACTGCATCGACCGCACGCTGACGCTCGACGGGCTGCGGATGATTTACGAAAAGCGCAAACAATAAGCAGAAAGTTGTTCGTCCGGGCCGGTAATAAAAGAAAGGCGGTATGCGCCCGGTAAAGGGCAGGCATACCGCCTTTTTGGCAGAGCTTTTGAAAAAGGAGGGGGCTTTTTCCGCAATATACTGTTCTGCGGCCCTCCGCTTTTTAAAGAAGAGGCTGCCGGTCGGAAAAATTTTCTCTTTCCCGGCCGGCAGCTCTTCTATTTATATAGCCGAATCTTTCCGTTATCGTTGAGATACTGCAGCAGCAGCGTGCACATCGGGGCCAGCAGCAGCCCCAGAAAGCCGAAGGCCCGCAGGCCAAGATACATGGCAGCAATAGTCACTACCGGGTGCAGCCCGAGCTGGCTGCCGACAATTTTCGGCTCAATCATCTGACGGACGACGGAGACGACGGCCAGCAGGACCAGTAGCCCAGTGCCGAGAAAATACCGGCCATGCATCAGCTCGATCAGCGCCCAGGGAACAAGAATGCCGCCTGTTCCGATGAGCGGCAGAATATCCAGCGCCGCGATGAGAACGCCGATGACCAGCGCCAGCTCCACATCCAGCAGCCAGAGCCCTAAAACCAGCTCCACCATCGTAATGGCCAGAATCATGATATAGGCTTTGAGCATTCGGAAAAAGGAACCGACCATGAAATCCTTCGCATCCAGCAGCATATGGCGGTATTTTAAGGGAAGCTGGCGCAGCAGAAAGCTGGTAACGGCGGTATAGTCCGCGGAGATGAGAATAGAGGAAATAACGGTGAAAAGCAGCGTTGTCAAAAACATCGGGAGTCCCTTGAGGGCGCCGGCGGCCCAGCCGACGGCATCTGCTGAAAGGCCGCTGACCATCTCTCCGATGGCGGCGGGTATCCGGTCCAGAAATTCGCCGAAGGGACCGGCCGCATCCGGCGAGAGCGCCTGCAGGGCGGAGTAGAGAAAGGCATTGGCAGCGCCCAGCAGCGGCTCCAGCCCTTCGGAATAAAATTGCGGCAGCATCTGCAGCAGACGGCCCAGCTGCGAAAAAATAATGGCCAGCACCGCCAACAGCAGCGAAGTCAGAATAAGATAAAAGAGCGCAATGACTGCAATCGAAACCGAACGCCTTCTAAAGGGGGTGTTGCGGGTGATGAACAGAGTAACCGGCTTTAAAACAAAGGCGATGAAAAGGCCGGTGAGAAAGGGCAGCGTATAGGGAACGACCAGCCGCAGTACTGCCAGAATTAGCCCGATGATGGTGGCGATAAACAAAACATTGACAATAAAATGAATCCGGTCTTCATATTCCGGCATGGCTTTCCCTCCCTCGGACTGTATATAAAAGCATACCCGCGAAGGGAAGAGGATATTCCTGCAAAAAGAAAACAGCGAACCGGTGCCAGCAGCAGGATCTTTGCACCGCGCGCGGCCGCTCGACGGACTGCAGATGCCGTCCGCCCCGCTTGGGGGCGGGCCGGCCGGAGGTTATTCCAGAGCCTGCAGGCTCAGACGGTCCAGATAGGCGCCCAGCGCTTCTTCTATCGATTCGCCTCCATAAAAGCAGGGGAAGAAGGTATCGATAAAGGCGTTAAACTCCTCGTTATCCATCCGGGCGGGGTGCTTTGCGGCAGCCACCATCTCCCAAAAGCGGGCGGCGAAGGCCTCATCCGGCCAGGCGTTTTCCACATGCAGCCGGATATCATCCAACCCCTCAATGACATAGCCGACTTCCCGGTGCTGGCTGTCCGCCTCGGAGAGCTGCTGCTCGAGAACGAGGCGGTTGACCGGCATGCCGTCATAATACTCATACTGCTGGCAGCGTGCATCCAAAACGGTTTCGATAAATTTCTGCGCCTGTTCGGTGCGCCCGTTTGCGTTGACCGTTAAGACGCTGCCGGGCAAAAAGCAACCTTCCTCGAAGCCTGTCATCAGCTTCAGTTCTCCTTCGCGGCCGCCAGCATGCAGAAGGCTTGCCATATTTGCCAGCTGGGAGACCGAGCGCAGGCTGCCGAGCGCCAGCGCGATATGTCCCTCATGCCAGGCGGCGATATCGAGGTCGTTTCGTATCGGTATCGAAGGAATATGCAGCTGCTGAATGCGCTCGATATTTGAAAGAAAATGTGAAATGGGCTCGCGGGCATCTCCGTCTCCCTCCCAGGCGCTGTGGCAGAGCGGATAGAAAAAGGTGAAAAGATATTCCGGGGAGAGATCCTCGGTGGGGCGCAGCTCGGGGCTTTCTGCAGCAAGGCGTTCTATCCAGCGAACAAAGCTGTCAAAATCCGAAACCTCACGAAGGGTTTCGCTCTTTCCAAACAGAGCGGGCAGGCTGAAGCTTGCCGAAATGCCATACAGGCTGCCGTCCGGCCGGCGAAACCCGTCGCTGATGTCGGGGAGCCATTCGCCCTTTTCCAGGTGCGGGGCTGCGAGAGCGCTAAGGTTTAGCAGCACCCCCTTCTGGATAAGCACGGATGGCGGCATTCCCTCAAAAATCAACACATCCGGGCCGTTTCCCGCCATCAGCTCGGTAACGAGGGTGCGCATGGCGTCCGAATAGCTGATGGTGAGGCGGCCTTCGCTGTCTGCCGGCTGGCCAATCCGGTAATCCACCTGAACCCCCGTATCCAGCTCATATAAGCTGATGGCCTGACGCAGCCGCCCGTCGCGGAAGTTGTTCATACAGTAGACCTTCAGCTCTCCGTTATTCGGCCGGGTGCCCTCGGTATACCGAAAGCTGGAGAGGTGATAGCCTTCCCCCTCCTCAAAGAGGATACAGAACCCGTCCGGCAGCGCGCAGAAGCTTCTCGGCTTGCGGGTGGGCAGCGAAAGGGAGCTGCCGGAGCTGTCCATAATCTCTTCTGTCAGGCCGCCGCCGTCGGTGTGCGCCCATATGCCGTTCTGGTCGCAGTAATAGAGGGAATCCCGGTCTTCGGCAGGGAGAATCAGCCGCTCGCTCGCCCGGCTGTTCATGGCGCCGAAGGCATAGAAGCTGCGTATCGTTTCCCGAGTTTCAAAAGAGCCGGTCATCTCCCCGGAGGAAAGGCTGTAGCTTTGTATGGCATCGGCGGCGGTGAGATAGAGGGTATCGCCCCGGCAGGCATAATCGCAGAGTTGGGAATCCCCTGCGCCAAACTGCCGCTTTTCCTCGAGTGTGCCGCCATCCAGCAAAAAGAGCTTATCCGCCTCTTCCAGCAGCAGATCGCCGCTCTCGGTCAGCCGCAGTGATTTGACCGGCTGGCTGCAGTGGCGGGAAAAGACGGCGCTTTGCTGCTCCTCCCCTTTCCGGGAAAGCAGGGTATAGCGGTAGGTGATATCCATTACCTGTTCCTCTTCTGTCGTTTCAAAGCTTTCCAGGCTGATGAGCGCAAGAGCGCCATCCGGCAAAAAACGGGCGGCTATCAGCGCAAAGCCTTTCTCCTGCCCAGCCGGCAGGGGGACCGGAAGGGCGGACCAGCTTTCGCCATTCTTACTCTGCCAGACCTGCCAGGGACCATAGGAGGAGGCGCGTCCGGCATTGCTGAGCAGGGTGAAGGTGCCGTCGTTTAAGCGGGAAAAATCCATAATCGTCCCCGTCTCTTCAGGCAGGGAAAGCCCGGTTTCCTGATACCATCCCTCCTCCGGAATAGCGGGTGCAGGCGCCTTCTCCCCGCAACCGTTCAGCGGCAGCACCGCCAGCAGCAGGGCCAGAAAACGGATAAACGCTTTTTTCATCATAACCGTTCCTTTCTGAAAGGATAATCGATACAAAGAAGAATAGCGCCCTTTTTTTGAAAAAATCTTGAAACCCGAAAGCTGCATTTTAAGGCTTGCAGTTTTTTTCGCCCTGCATTATGATAGGAGAAAATGGAGGGATTATCAGTGAAGCTTCTGCTGGTGGAGGATGACGCGGTGCTGTGCGATGCGCTGGCGGCGCATTTTAAGCGCGCCGGTTATGAGTTTGACTGCTGCGGGGATGGAGAGACCGGCTGCTACTATGCGCTGCAGAATGCCTATGACTGCATTCTGCTTGATCGAATGCTTCCAAAAATGGATGGGCTGAGGGTACTGGAAAGCATCCGGAAAAAGGGGATTGCCGTCCCGGTTTTGCTGTTAACGGCGCTGGGCGCGCTCGGCGACCGGGTGAATGGGCTGGATGCGGGGGCGGATGACTATCTGGTAAAGCCCTTTGAGCCGGAGGAGCTGCTCGCTCGCATCCGCGCGCTTATCCGCCGCCCTGCCCGCATGCAGGCGGGGGAACAGCTGCATGCGGGAGACCTCTCCTATTTTCCCGCCGAAAGGCGGCTCTGCGGCCCGGCAGGAGAGAGCATTCTTTCCAAAACCGAGGGGCTGCTTTTTGAAACGCTCTGCCGCAACCGGGGGCAGCTGCTGCCCCGGGAGCTTCTCTATCTGCGAGTCTGGGGGCCGGAGGCGGAAACGGAGGAACAGGGTGTGGACAACTATATCCACTTTCTGCGCAGGCGGCTGCGCACCCTCCAGAGCGGCTGCCGGATTGTAACGGTGCGTTCGCTGGGCTACCGGCTGGAGGAAAAAGAATGTTAAACCGGCTGCGGCGGCGCTTTTTCCTTCTCTGCGCCGGGATGACGGGAGCGGTTCTCCTGCTGCTGATGGCGGCGCTGGATGGGGTGATGGAGCGGGAGTACCGGGCAATGAGCCTGCGAGGCCAGCGGGAGGTTTTCCAGCTGCTTCAAAGCCGCCTTCGGCAGGAGCGGGAGATTGAAAACGCATGGCTGGGCCGGCTGGAGCGGGAAAACCGGCTGATACTCTCGATTGCGGATAACGGCATCCCCCTCTATTTTTCCGGTGGCTGGCAGCCGCAGACCCCGCGCGCCGTTTTGCTGAGGGAGGCGGCCGGGCGGGCCAAAGAGGGGGAAGGCTTTCGTTTAAGGGGAGAGCAACAGGAATCTTACCGCTGCCTGTATAGCCGGATAACGGAAGGGCAGCGGGACTATGCGCTGCTGGCGCTGTTTCATCTCGGGGAGGAGGAAAACGGCATCTGGCTTTTGCGCAGGCGGTTTTTACTGGCGGGGGGTGCGGGGCTGCTGGCGCTTTCCGCTTTAAGCTTTAAGCTGGCGAAGCTGGCAGTGCGCCCCACCGAAAGAAGCATCAAGGAGCAGAACGCCTTTATTGCAGCGGCCGGCCATGAGCTGCGCTCCCCTTTGGCGGCTATGGGCGCGAGCGCCTGTGCCATTCTGGCCGACCCGCCGGGAACCGAGCGCTATGTGCGGGCCATTACCGGGGAGTGCAACCGTCTGGGGCGGCTGGCGGACGATCTGCTGCTTCTCAGCCGAGCGGATACGCCCGGCTTCACTCTGCAGAGCGCCGAAATCTCGCTGGATACACTGCTGATTGAAACGGCGGAGGGGCTCTGCCCGGCCGTCCGGGAACAGGGACACCGGCTTTCTCTCTGCCTGCCGGAGCAGGAGGAGCTGCCCGCCATTTTTGGGGATGCCCTCCGGTTGCGGCAGGCACTGGAAAACCTCGTTCTCAATGCGGCCTGCCATGCGGGCGGGGAGGGGGATATCCAGCTTTCAGCCGTCCGGGAGGGGAAAACAGTGCGCATCGCCGTTATCGACCATGGCAGAGGGATTGCAGATGCGCAAAAGAGCCGTGTCTTTCTCCGCTTTGTGCGCGGGGACGACGCACGCTCCGACCGCTCGCACAGCGGCCTAGGCCTCTCCATCGTACAGGAGATTATCCGGCTGCACGGCGGGGAGATCACGCTTATGGATACCCCCGGCGGCGGCTGTACCTTCCTGCTGCATCTGCCTGCAGTAAAGCGCAAAAAAGGTCCGGGATGAAGCGCTTTGACTATATGGGCGGACATGCGGACCTTTCAGGGGTGCAGCCGGGCATAGATATAGGTGTCCTTCCAGATGGGGTTTCCTTCGCTGTCTTTTCGGAAAAAGACATTCTGCCTCAAATGGGCCTCCCGCGTAAATCCCAGCCGTTCCAGCAGCCTCCAGGAGCGGGAATTGAGCGGGTCGCATTCGGCAAAAATCCGGTGTATGCCGTTATCAAACGCCTGCCTAGTCAGGCAAAGGCAGCTTTCCTGCGCATAGCCCTTTCCCCAGCAGCTTCGATGAAAAACGAAGCCGAGCTCGAGCGAATCAAATTCCCGTTTTCCCAGATAGACGTTTCCAATCATTTGGCGGCTGCTTTTAAGTTCGACGGCAATCATTTCCTCCGTTTGGATTCTCCATTCGAGGTTTTCTCTGGCCTCCTGCAGACTCATCGGCAGGTAGGGCTCAAACGCCACCACCTCCGGGTCTGAGAGGTAGGCAAACAGGTCTTCTAAATCCTCCGGCAGATATCTTCTTAAAATAAGCCGCTCTGTTTCGGCGATGATTTTCTTTTTTTCCATGACATTTCTCCTGTTTTCCAGTAATGAAACATAAAAAGCGGAGAAGAAAATCCTGCGGAGCGGCTTTTCTTCTCTGCTTTGCCTTATACAGACTGCAGCGATTCCTTCGGCGGTTCGATAAAGCCGCCGCCGAGCAGCAGCTCCCCCTCATAGAGGACACAGGACTGTCCGGGTGTTGGCGCGCGCTGCGGCTCTGAAAATTCCACCTGAACCTTTCCCCCCGGCAGCGGGAGAACGCGGCAGGCGGCGGGACGGCTCTGCGAGCGGATTTTCCCCTGACAGTCAAATGCCTTTACAGGCCGTTCAAACGGCTGCCATACGCAGTCCGACAGGGTAATGCGGCTGGTGAGCACCTCGTTATATTCGCCCAAAAAGATATCTCCGCTTTCTGCATCGATACGGCGGATGCAGACCGGGCGGCCCAGAGAGAGCCCCAGCCCCTTGCGCTGGCCGACCGTATAGCGGATAATTCCCCGGTGCGGGCCGCAGCGCTTCCCCTCAGGGGAGATGAAAAAACCGCGGGGGCCTGCACCATAGTGCTCTTCAATATAGCGGGGATAATCCCCCTCCTCGATAAAGCAGATTTCCTGTGAATCGGGCGCATCGGCGCAGGGCAGCGAGAGCTCGGCAGCTTTTTTGCGGATATCCGTTTTTTCCATCCCGAAAAGCGGGAGCAGCAGCATGGAGAGTTCCTGCTGGCCCAGCCGGTAGAGCATGTAGGACTGATCGCGCGCGAGCGAGGCCGCCCGCCGGATGGCGAAGCGCTCGCCAATGCACTCTACCCGCGCATAGTGGCCGGTAGCGATATGGGAGAGGGAAAGCTCCCGCGCCTTTTCTGCCATCAGTCGAAATTTCACCAGAGGGTTGCAGAGAATGCAGGGATTGGGGGTTTCCCCCTGCAGATAGGCCTGCGCGAAGGGGCGGATGACCGCCTGCTCAAAGAGCGCATGGCAACGAAGAACATGCAGAGAAACCCCCAGGCGCTCTGCCGATTCGGCGGCCGCCTGAACGGCTCTTTGGTGGGCGGGTGAAAATTCAATAACAGCAGCCTGCACGAAGAAACCCTGCTCCTGCAGCAGCCGGATGCAGACCGAGCTGTCCACACCGCCCGAGAGGGCAACCAGAACGCCGTTATTCTCCATCGCTGTGACAGGCTTCGCACTCTTCAATTTTGCCGACAATCGGCTCCGGATCGATGCCCTGGCGGCGGTAGTAGTCCGCGAGAGCGGATTTAATCGCCTGCTCGGCAAGCACCGAACAGTGGATTTTAACGGCCGGCAGCCCGTCGAGTGCCTCAACGACCGCCTGATTGGTGAGCCCGAGTGCCTCTTCTATCGGCTTGCCCTTGATGAGCTCGGTCGCCATCGAGCTGGTAGCGATCGCGGCGCCGCAGCCGAAGGTTTTAAAGCGGACGTCCTCAATCATGCCGCCGTTAATTTTCAGATACATTTTCATGATGTCGCCGCATTTGGCGTTTCCTACCTCGCCGATACCGTCCGCATCGGCAATCTCCCCGACGTTGCGGGGATTGGTGAAATGGTCGAGCACCTTATCGGAATACAGCATCCTTTTCTTTTCCTCTCTTATAATCAGGTTGAATTTTTAAAATCCTGTCGGAACTTACCGGCTTTTTTGCATCCTTTCCCAGAGCGGAGACATGGCGCGCAGCCGCTCGACGATGGGAGGGACGTTTTCGATGATATAGCGCACATCCTCTTCGCTCGTCTGCTCCGAGATGGAAAGGCGCAACGAGCCGTGGGCTGTTTCGTGACCAAGGCCGATGGAAAGAAGGACATGGCTCGGGTCGAGCGAGCCGGAGGTGCAGGCCGAACCGGAGGAGGCGCAGATGCCGCAGTTATCGAGCATCAGCAGCAGGCTTTCCCCCTCTATTCCCTCAAAGGAGATATTGACATTTCCGCACAGCCGCTTTACGGGGTCGCCGTTGAGGCGGGAGGCCTCAATTTTTGTAAGCTCCTCTATCAGCTTATCCCGCAGCGGGGTGATCCGGCGGATTTTTTCGGGTATATCAGAAACGGCCAGCTTGATGGCCTCTCCCAGTCCGACGATGCCCGCCGTGTTTTCGGTGCCTGCGCGGCGGGCGTTCTCCTGTGCGCCGCCATCGATGAGGTTTTTAGGGAGGCAGCGCCGTTTGCAGTAAAGCGCCCCGACCCCCTTCGGTGCATGGATTTTGTGGCCGGAGAGCGAGAGCATATCAATACCGAGCTTTTCTACATCAATTTCTACGTTGCCGATGGCCTGCACCGCATCGGTATGGAAAAGGACTCCTTTCTGCCGGCAAATAGCGGCAATCTCCTCGATTGGCTGAATGGTGCCGATTTCATTGTTGGCAAACATGATGGAAACGATGGCCGTATCCGGCCGGATAGCAGCGCGCACCTTTTCGGGATCGATAATGCCGTTTTTTTCGACCGGAACAAGGGTATATTCGCAGCCGCAGTTTTCTGCCGTATGCAGAACGGCATGGTGCTCGAAGGCGGAGGTGACCAGGTGCTTTTTTCCTTTTGGCATGAGTCGGGCGAGTGTCCCCTTAATCGCCCAGTTATCCGCCTCTGACCCGCCCGAGGTGAAGAAAATTTCTTCCTTTTTGGCCCCGATGGCTGCCGCTACCTTCGCGCGCGCATCCTCAATGGCCTTTTGAGCACGGCGTCCCAGCGCATAGATGCTCGATGGGTTGCCGTATTCCCCCTGCAGATAGGGGAGCATAGCCTCCAGAACCTCAGGGATAACGCAGGTGGTCGCTGCGTTGTCCGCATATACAAAGCGTTTTTCCATTGCTGTTTCTTCCTTTCCCGAAGCGTCTGCCGCCAAAGTGGCAGAAAGCAGCTTCTGAGACTATTCTACACCGTTTTTGTGGATTTTCAAGTCCGTATTTAAAAAATCAGCTCCGGGCCCGGTTGGCAGCCCGGACAGCCAGCTCATCGCACCGCTCGTTCTGCGGGTGGCCGGCATGGCCCTTAATCCAGACATACTCCATCTCGTGCTGCCCGGTCAGAGTGAGCAGCCGCTCCCACAAATCGGGGTTAAGGGCAGGGGACTTGTTTGAGCGTTTCCAGCCGTTTTTCTGCCATTTTTTTGCCCATCCGAGCGAAAGAGCGTCCAGCACATATTTGCTGTCGCTGACAAGGCAGACATGGCAGCGCTCCCTGAGGGCGGAGAGGCCCTCGATAACGGCGGTCAGCTCCATTCGGTTGTTGGTCGTTTCCTTTTCTCCGCCCGAAAGCTCCTTGATATGTCCCGCATATTCCAGAATGGCGCCCCAGCCGCCCGGGCCGGGATTGCCGGAACAGGCGCCATCGGTATAAAGGGTAACGGATTTCAACATAGACTCTACTCCTTTCCCGGAAACGGGCCGCTGCACACTGAAAATCCAAAAGAGAGGCAGGCAGCGTTTTGGTTATTATATCGCAAACCCCTTTATTTAACAATCCTTTTTGCAGACTCTTCCTGCCCATGCTTAAATATTCGCTTCGTGAGGCATAATAGGATATCAATGAAAAAAGGACGGATTATGTTCTTATGAAAGCAGTTATTATGGCCGGAGGAGAGGGGAGCCGCCTGCGGCCGCTGACACTCGATACGCCAAAGCCGCTGGTGCGCCTGTGCGGAAGGCCGGTAATCGAATACATTCTGGCGCTTTTAGAGCGCCACGGCATTACCGACTGCGTCCTGTCAGCGGGGTATCTCCAAAACGAGCTGCACCGCTATTTTGAAATGCGCAGGCCGGATGGCCTCTCTATCCGGATTGTGGATGAAAGCCGGCCGCTGGGAACAGCCGGCGGCGTTAAAAATGCGGCGGGAAATGCGAAGGAGGAGGTTCTGGTCATCAGCGGGGACGCACTCTGCAACATCGACCTTACCGCTGCTCTTTATGAACACCGGCAGAGCGGCGCACAGGCGACAATGGTGGTAAAACGGGTGGAGGATCCTCGGGAATATGGACTGGTGCAGCTGGATGAAAACGGCTTTATCAGCGGCTTTGTTGAAAAGCCTCCCTTCTCGGGGGTGACGACCGATCTCGCCAACACCGGCATCTATATCCTGAGCCCGCAGGCACTTCGTCTGATTCCACCGGATGAAAAATACGATTTTGCAGGCGACCTGTTTCCGCGCATGCTCATGCAGCACCGGCGCCTGGGCGCCTATATCACCGAAAGCTATTGGTGCGATATCGGGGAGCTTTCCAGCTACCTGCGGTGCCAGTATGATCTGCTTTTGGGAAAAACCGGCCTGCCGGAGCTAACAGCCGGCAAAGAGCAGGGGATTTTGGCAAGAGAGAAGCCTGCCGGCGTCTATTTTTCGGAGGGGCCGGTCTATTTTGGAAAGGGTGTCCGGATTGGCGAGGGGGCCCGTATCAAAGGCCCCTGCATTCTGGATGACGGGGTTTCGGTCGGCGCAAATACGAAAATTGAGGGCGGCGTTCTGCTTGCAGGGGCCTTTGTCGGGGAGTCGGCCCGGCTTTGCGAAGCGCTTCTCTGCCCGGGCGTTTCTGTCAAGTGGGGGGCCGTTCTGCATGAGGGCAGCGCGGTGGGGGCGCATGCCATCATCGGCAATTCGGCCCGGGTGGAGCCGGGCGTTAAAATCTGGCCCTATCGTCATGCGCCGGATGGGACGGTGATTTCCCACCACCTGATTACCCAAAGCGGCCGGGAGGAAATTTTTGATGAGGAGGGAATCACCGGCGAAGTAGGCGCTGAACTGACGCCGGAGCTTTTGGCAAGGCTGGGGTGTGCAATTGGCTCAATTCGGCAGCAGCAGCCGGTCGCCATCGGCTGCAGCGATGCGCGTGCGGGGCGCGCACTGCTTTCGGCGCTGTCGGCCGGGATTCAGTCCAGCGGCGTTCAGGTGATGGATTTCGGTACGGTTTACCGTTCTCTTTTTAACTGGAGCATGGCCTATACCGGCAGCAGCCTGGGCGTTTATCTGGAAACAGATCCTGCACAGGGGAAAATCCGCCTGCTGGGGGAGCACGCCCTGGGCTGTCCCCGGCCGCTGGAGCGCCGGATAGAGAGTTTTCTGATGCGCGGGGAGTTTACCCGGGCGGGTGTGGCCCGGTTTGGGGAACGCATTGGAATGGAGGGAATGCAGGCGCTGTATGCGGCGGATCTTCTTCGCCAGGCTCCCTATGGCCTTAGCGGCATGCAGGCGCAGGTGCGCAGCGCAAACCGGGCGATCGCCCATCTGCTGAGGGATACCCTGCAGGGCCTGGGGTGCGATACCGGCGCCGGACCGGTGCTGCGCATCTCTTCTGATGGGCTGGGGATGAGCGTTTCGGATGAAACGGCAGGGGAAATTCTGTTTGGACGCCTGCAGTGTATGCTGGCGCTGGCTGAATTTAAGCAGGAGAGGGATGTTGCGCTCAGCTATACTGCTCCGCAGCTGATTGAGCATATGGCCACAAAATATGGGAGAAAAGTCTGGAGGTATTTTGATTGTCCCGCTGCTGAGGAGGATGCGGCAGCGCGTCGAAAGGCGGCCGGGCAGGACTATTTTCGGGATGCGCTGCTGATGAGCGTGCGCCTGCTCTCCTTCTGCAAAATGGCCGGCACCTCCCTCTCCGGGCTTTCCGGTGAGGTTCCGGGTTATGGAATGCAGCAGGGGAGCCTGCCGGATGTGTATGCGCCGGCCGAGCTGATGAACCGGCTTTCCCGTCAGGGAACAGCCGGCACGCAGGGGCTTCTTCTGCAGCACCGGCTGGGTGTGGCGAGAATACGTCCCGGAAAGCGGGGGGACTGCATCCGGGTTTTTGCAGAAAGCAAAAATGCAGAAATGGCGCAGGAGCTGTGTGCGGATGTGCTTGCCTATTTGAAAAGGCTCAGGGATGAGTCGGCAGAAAGCACAAAGGGAGAAAGTCCCCAAAAGAGGCTGTAAAAACAAATTTCCGTTTTGCAGAATTCAAGACCGGAAAAGGGACGGTTTTATGTTTTCTGATACGGAATTCGGCTTATCATCTGGCCCGAGAGCTTTTTTAAAAGTGGCGGAGAGAAGGCTGTCTGCCCTGCCGGCCGGAAGCCGGGGCTTGACAAGCTTTCAAAAGAGCGCTAGTATAAAACCAAGATTTGTTTTGTTCGGCAATTCTGTTGAAAAGGAAAAAGGCAGAATAGGCAGCGCTTCCTACAGATCTTTGCCTGTTTGGGAACGGTCGGCAATAGGAGCAGCCGCTAACAGTGGAGTCAAAACTTTTTCCCGTTTTGTGGGCGCTTTAGCTGTTTAAAAGTCTCTGTGCTTTGAAAAAATTTTCCCCTTACAAAGAGCGAAGGATTTTTTGTGCAGCGCTTTCTGTCTTTTTTGGCCCGCAGCCGTCTGATTTTTTCATCCTTCCCAACTGCTGCGGATTTTGTTGCGGTGTGGCCTATCGGGCTGTCAGGTGATACCTGAAGCGTACAAAAACGGCCGCTGCCGTAGCGGCCGTTTTTGATATCCGACGATATGTGCGGCGGGAAAAACGGCTTTTTTGGCAGCGTTTCTCTGCCGTCAGCAAGGCCGGTGGAAAACGGAAACCGGGTACGGCGAACAACATCGAATATTTTTCCGACTCTCTTCGGCTCCCCCTTTTTGGATATCTGAAAACGGGGCGGGTTTCTGTTGCGTGTTGGAATGAACCAATGGAGGTAACATAGAGTGGCAGAAAATGAAAAACAAAGCGAGGCAAAAAAGCAGCCCCGTGCATCCAAAAAGCAGAACCGTGCGCCTGCAGCCGTGCAGACGCAGGCAAAATCCCGAAAACCCCGTTCCGCTTCCGCAGCTCAGAATCAGGAGCCCGCTTTTGGCGGAAAGAGCCGTACGCCGAAGGAGCCGCGCGCTGCAGCGGCGGAAAAGTCTGCGGCGGGTAAGGCGGCTTCTGCAGCGGCGAAAAATCCTTCAGCAGAGGGAGAACGGGCGCTTCGCCGCCGTCCCAGGGCAGCGAAAAGCGAGCTGCTTTTAGCGCAGGAGAACACCGAGCGCCAGCGTCAAAAGCAGCCAAAGCAGCAGAAGGGCCAGCGCGCCCAGGCGCCGGTGCGCAAAACGCCGGTGCGCATCATCCCGCTCGGGGGGCTCGGAGAGATCGGCAAGAATATGACGGTCATCGAGTGTGCAAACGATATGTTTATCATCGACTGCGGCCTGGCATTCCCGGATGACGACATGCTCGGCGTAGATATTGTCATCCCGGATTTCAGCTATGTGGAGCGCAATCTGGACCGGCTGCGCGGGGTTGTGTTAACCCACGGGCATGAGGACCATATCGGGGCGCTTCCCTATTTTCTCAGCCAGTTTAAAACTCCTATCTATGGTACCCGGCTGACACTCGGACTTGTGGAGGGAAAGCTCAAGGAGCACAATCTTCTGGGCAAGGTGCAGCTCAACGTTGTCAAGCCCCGGCAGATGGTGAAAATGGGCTGCATGTCGGTGGAATTTATCCATGTCAACCATTCGATTCCTGATGCCTGCGGTCTGGCTATTCATACGCCTGCAGGCGTTATTATCCATACCGGCGACTTCAAGGTGGATTTCACCCCCATCGAGAGCGAGGTCATTGATCTGCCGCGGCTGGGCGAGCTCGGCAATAAGGGCGTTTTGCTGCTGATGGCGGATTCCACCAACGCGGAACGTCCCGGCATTACCAAGAGTGAGCGGCATGTCGGCGCCTCGTTTGACCTTCTTTTCTCGCAGGCTGGCAGCCGGCGGATTATCATCGCCACCTTTTCCTCCAATGTCCATCGCGTCCAGCAGATTGTGGATGCGGCCCGAAAGTATGGCAAAAAGGTCGCCGTATCCGGCCGTAGCATGATAAACGTTGTCACCAAGGCGATTGAGCTCGGCTATCTGAGTGTTCCTTCCGGCTTTCTGGTGGATATCGACAACCTGCGCTCCTATCCGGATAACGAGATTGTGATCGTTACCACCGGTTCGCAGGGGGAGCCGATGTCTGCGCTGACGCGCATGGCCATGAGCGACCACCGCAAGGTGAAGGTGACGCCTAATGATTTTATCATCATCTCCGCCAACCCCATTCCCGGCAATGAAAAGCTGGTGGGCGGCGTTGTCAATGAGCTGATGAAGCTGGGCGCACATGTCATCTACGAAAAGATGTACGAGGTGCACGTTTCCGGCCATGCCTGCCAGGATGAGCTGCGTCTCATCCACAGCCTGACCCGTCCGCGCTTTTTCATGCCGGTGCACGGGGAATATAAGCACCTTTCGAAGCATGCGGACCTTGCCGCCGAAATGGGGATGGAAAAAAAGAACATCCTGATTTCGGATATCGGCAAGGTGGTGGAATGCGATGGGGTGGAGCTCAAGGTGGTCGGCTCTGTCCCGGCCGGCGCAGTCATGGTGGACGGCCTGGGAGTGGGCGATGTGGGCAGCATCGTTCTGCGTGACCGGCGGCATCTCTCAGAGGATGGGCTGATTGTGGTTGTCACCACTATTGATTCCGCCACCGGCCAGGTAGCCGCCGGACCGGATATCGTTTCCCGCGGTTTTGTCTATGTGCGCGAGGCGGAAAACCTGATGAACGAGGCCAACGAGGTAGTGCGCCGCACGCTGGAAAACTGCACAAGCGGCGGTATACGCGAGTGGGGGAACATCAAGCAGATGATTCGGGACGATCTGAGCCGTTTTCTGTATAACAAAACCAAACGCAGCCCGATGATTCTGCCCATTATTCAGGAGGTATAGGGCGGCTGCGGGGCGGATTTGGGCTTCCTGTCAGCGGGACAGCGGCAGGCTGGAAGCTGTTGGCAGACCGAAAAGCTTACTTTATTGCTGGTTGAATTTTGCTATCCGCCCGATATAGGGCACTGTTTTCGTCATGAATGCCAAAATTTCAGCGGGGTCTTCTCCCAAAGGGAAAAATATGCTACAATATGATAGAAGGCTGCCGGAGCTTTTGCCGGGCAGCCGGGCCGGTGCAGCGCCGCACAGGGCGCTGCCGGCGAATATCATGGAGGAGGATGCCCATGAAAACATACTCCAAAAAGTTTTGGCCGTATATTTTGTCGCTGCTGCTGACGCTGGGGCTTCTGTATCTGCTGGCCCTTTTTCTGCCGCGCAGGCAGTTTATGGCGGCAGGCGGCATCCTGCTGGGAGTCGGCATTCTTTTTACTGTTGTTTATATGGCTATTTTTAGCCGCCAGCTGCGCCGCTTTTCCATTGATTTGAGTGCCATTCTTTCTTCGGCGCAGACCGAGGCGCTTGCGAATTTCCCCATGCCGGTGCTGATAGCGCTGGATAACGGCGAAATTCTCTGGTATAATGAGCTGTGTCATCAAAAGGTACTGCAGAGCGGCGATATGCACGGGATAAACCTTTCCGAGCTTTTTACCGGACAGGAATTCCAGGGCTCCCTGCCGCAGCAGCTGCTGCAACTGAGCTACAAAAAAAACCGCTATACCGCCTTTGCTGTCCGCACTGTACAGAATGAGACAGCTGTTCACCTGCTTTATCTGGTGGATGATACCGAGCTCAAGGACTATAAGGACCGCTATCTGCGCACCCGCGCTACCGTTATGATTATCACGATTGATAATTATGAGGAGCTGCTGCAAAGCGCGCGGGAGAGCGGGCGCACCCAGGCAATGCCCGAGATTGAATATGCGGTTACCAGCTACTTAAAGGGTTATGGCGCGCTTACCTGCAAAATCGAGCGGGACAAATACTATGCGGTGGTTGAGGAAAATGCCATGCAGCAGATTATCTCCACCCGCTTTTCCCTGCTGGATAATGTGCGCAAGATTGAGGTTGCCCAGCGGATGCCGGCCACCCTCTCCATCGGCGTGGGGCGGCACGCAGGTTCGCTTGCCGAGGCGGAGGAGATGGCCCGTCAGGCGCTGGATATGTCGCTCGGGCGCGGCGGGGATCAGGCGGCTATTAAGACCTCGGCCGGCTATGAGTTTTACGGCGGCGTTTCCAAGGGGATAGAAAAGCGCACCAAGGTCAAAACGCGCATTGTCGCGAATGCTTTGGCAGAGCTTATTTCTTCCTCGAGCAATGTGATCATTATGGGCCACCGCTTCGCCGACCTGGACAGCGTTGGTTCAGCGCTGGGGATTTACCGGGCGGTCCGGCTTTTGGAGCGCAATGCGGCTATTGCCATCAACCTGCAGAAGAACCTTGCAAAGCCGCTGCTCGATAAGCTGCAGGCGGAAGGGTATGAGGATGCCTTCCATGAGCCGGAGGAGCTATATGAGCATATCGATCAGAATACGCTGCTCATCATCGTGGATGTGCATGCCAAGCACTTTATCGAGAGCGAGGAGCTTTATCGCCGCTGCCGTTCGGTAGTGGTCATCGACCATCACCGCAAGATGGTGGACTATATTGATAATGCCGTTATCTTCTATCATGAGCCCTATGCCTCCTCCGCCTCTGAGATGGTAGCCGAGCTGGTACAGTATTTCGGCCTGCAGAAAAACCTGGGTCGTTCTGAAGCAGAGGCGCTGCTGGCCGGCATCATGCTGGACACCAAAAACTTTGTGGTCAAGGCAGGGGTACGCACCTTCGAGGCGGCCGCCTATCTCAAGCGGCTGGGGGCAGATACGGTGGAGGTACGCAAGCTCTTCTCTTCGCCGATGGAGGCCTACCAGAAGAAGGCAAAGCTGGTTTCTTCTGCAACTGCCTACCGGCGGTGTGCCATCGCTGTATCGCAGGGGGCGGTGGAGGATATCAAGCTGATTGCCCCGCAGGCGGCGGATGAACTACTTTCGATATCGGATGTGGATGCGTCGTTTGTCATCTTTGAAAATGGTTCGCAGGTAGAAGCTTCGGCGCGTTCGATGGGGGCGCTCAATGTGCAGCTCATCATGGAGAAGCTGGGCGGTGGTGGGCATCTCAACATGGCGGCAGCGCAGTTCCCGGGTGCTGATCTGGAGGATGTACGCCAGCAGCTGCTGGGGGCTATTGATGAATACTATGAAACACTGAAAAATTAGCAGATACCGGGTTCATCTTCACATAAGGCAGCTATTTTGGCGCGCCGCTCGCCATTATCAAAATGCGGCTACCGCGGATTTCAGCAGGCGCGGGGAAATGGAGTACACAATGAAGGTCGTTTTAAAGCAGGATGTGCGCGGCACAGGCAAAAAGGGCGACATCGTCAACGTTGCGGACGGATATGCGCGCAATTTTCTGATTGTGCGCGGGCTGGCCGTAGAGGCGAGCGCCCAGGCGCTCAACGATATAAAAAACGCCCGGCTTGCACAGGAGCATCATGCGCAGCAGCTGCGCGAGCAGGCACAGGAGACCGCCAAAAAGCTGAATGAAAAAACCATCAAGATAACGGCGAAGGCAGGGCAGGGCGGCAAACTCTTTGGTTCCATCACCTCGAAGGAAATTGCCGCAGAAATCGAAAAGGTCTTCGGAGAGAGCGTAGATAAGAAAAAAATCTCGCTGGAAAACGATATCAAGGGCTTCGGCACCTTCACTGCGGAAATTAAGCTGCATCCGGGTGTGTCTGCAAAGATATATATCGTGGTCAGCGAGGAATAGTTTCTTCCAGCTTGCAGAGGCTTCATGCACTGTAAGGACAGTTTGCCGGGCAGACGGTCCATTAGGCGCATGAAGCTTTTCACGTATGGACTTTTTGGCGTGCAGTGGTAGAATGGGCAGGCGAAAGGGGAGGATGACAGTGGCAGATATTCTGGAGGGGGAGCTGAGCGCGCAGGAACTGCCCTTTTCAGCAGAGGCGGAGCAGTCGGTATTGGGAGCAATGCTCATTGAACCCGGCTGCATTTCCAGCGTTTTGCAGTATCTTTCTTCACCGGACTGCTTTTACCGGCCGCAGCATAAGCAGCTGTTCAGCATTATGCTGCAGATGTTTACGGTGGGCGCCAATATCGACCTGATTACCGTTTTGGAACAGGCAAAGGCGCAGAAGGTTTTTGCCTCAGATGAGGATGCCAAGATTTATCTGACCCAGCTGGCCCAGATTGTTCCCTCGGTTGCCAACATTGAGGCCTATGCAGCCATTGTGCAGGAAAAGCACTATATCCGCAGCCTGGTTTATGCGGCCAAGGACATCGTTGAAATGTCGCATGACCCGCAGATAGATGCCAAGACGCTGCTGGACAGCGCCGAGCACCGAATCTTCAGTATCCGCCAGGGACGGGAGGCCGGCGGACTGATACCGATTGAGGAGATCATCCTTTCCACCTATGATCAGCTCCAGCGCCTTTCAGGAGATGATAAAGAGGAATATGCCGGCATTCCCAGTGGCTTCTCTCAACTGGATCAGATTACGACCGGCCTTAACAAGTCGGATCTCATCCTGCTGGCTGCGCGCCCGGGAATGGGGAAGACCGCCTTTGCCCTCAACATTGCCGCCAATGTGGCGACCAAAGCGAAAAAGGCAGTAGCAATTTTTTCGCTTGAAATGAGCCGGGACCAGCTGGTCATGCGCATTCTTTCGAGTGAGGCGAGCATTCAGTCGCAGCAGCTGCGCACGGGCACCCTCTCGGCAGGAGACTGGGAACGTCTTGCGCTCTCTGCGCAGATGCTCTCCTCTTCGCCTATCTATATTGACGATACGCCGGGCATCACTGTTGCGGAGATGAAGGCAAAGCTGCGGCGGGTGCGCGAGCTGGGGCTGGTGGTCATCGACTATCTGCAGCTGATGTCAACCGGCCGCCGGATTGACAACCGCGTTCAGGAGGTCTCTGAAATCACCCGTTCGCTGAAGATAATGGCCAAGGAGCTCAACGTCCCAATCATCACCCTTTCCCAGCTCTCCCGCGGCCCGGAGTCCCGCAGCGATCATCGGCCGATGCTCTCCGACCTGCGTGAGTCCGGTTCTATTGAGCAGGATGCAGATATCGTCATGTTCCTCTATCGCGATGCCTATTATGACCGGGATTCGGCCGAGCAGAATGTTGCGGAGTGCATCGTTTCCAAAAACCGCCATGGTGAAACGGATACGGTGAATATGGGATGGGAAGGGCAGTTTACCCGGTTTACAACACTGGAGCGTTTTCGCAATGAATAAGGTGAGGGAAACGATTGATCGCTATCAGATGCTGCAACCAGGAGAAATGGTACTCGTTGGCGTATCCGGCGGGGCGGACTCTGCGGCGCTGCTCGATATTCTTTCAGGTGGCCTGCCGGATCTGCAGCTGCAGATAGCAGTCTGCCATATCAACCACCGGCTGCGTGGTGAGGAATCCGATCAGGATGAGGCATTCGTCCGTTCGCTGTGCGAACGCTATGGAGTAAAGCTGTTTTGCTTTACAGAGGATATCGCCGCACAGGCGGCAGCGGCCGGCCAATCGGTGGAGTTAATTGCCCGTGAGGTACGCTACCGGCATTTTGAGCGGTTGGCGCAGCAGTTGGGCGCAAAGATTGCAACGGCGCATACTCTTTCTGACAGCATAGAAACAATGCTCCATCACCTCGCACGGGGAACAGGGCTGAGAGGGCTTGCCGGTATTCCGCCGGTGCGCGGGCGGATTATCCGTCCGCTTATCGAGCTGACCCGGCCGGAGGTGGAGGCCTACCTTGCCGGGCACGGGCTTTCTTACAGAACTGATTCGAGCAACCTGTCG
Organism: Provencibacterium sp.; assembly: GCA_022792175.1. Taxonomy (GTDB): domain Bacteria; phylum Bacillota; class Clostridia; order Oscillospirales; family Ruminococcaceae; genus Harryflintia. The sequence continues at coordinate 48,300 of JAAWAN010000023.1, read as the reverse complement.
GATGCCTATACCCGCAACCGTATCCGTCATCATCTGATTCCCGAGCTTTACCGGTTAAATCCGCGTCTGGATCTGGCGGCTGCCCATCTGCAGCAGCTGCTGCGGGAAACGGAGGAATACCTGCAGGAGAAGGCCGCCGCCGCGCTGGATGAGAACCGGGCAGGGCAGGGCTTTCATCTGCCGGGAATCAAGAGTCTGCCGGTCGCGCTGCGGCGCGCCGCTCTGGTGCAGCTGCTCCGGGAGCAGGAGGTGGAGCCGGAATTTGCCTGCGTAAACCGGATGCTGGTCGGCATGGAGAAGGGAGACTGCTGCATCGAGCTGCGAAGAGCTCTCTTTTTTGTCTGTAAAGAAGAGATGCTTTACATTGAAAAGAGAGAGGAAAAATTTTTTCCGGCTGGAAAACAGACACCTGCAGTGCAGATCGATCTGGTGGCAAGTAGAAACATCATACAGATTAACAACAAAATACTCAGTTTTTTTTGTGATAAATATGAACATTTTAAAATTATTGAAAACATTGAAAAAAGCCTATTAAAAAATCTGGTGGATTGTGATAAGATAGGTGACAATGCCCGAGTGCGCACGCGTCAGGCAGGGGATCGGTTTACTCATCCAAACAGGCACTGGACCAAATCACTCAAAAAGCTGTTTAATGAATACCATATCCCGCCCAAAGAGAGAGATTCTATTTTGGTGTGTGCCGATGAGTATGGCGTTTTTTGGGTAGAGGGGTTCGGTGCAGATGCGCGGGTTTCGCCGGACGGGGAAACCCGACGGGCGGTGGAAATTAAAATAGCGGAGGAGTCAGGGAAATGCGCGAAGACATCCTGAAGGTACTGATCAGCGAGCAGCAGCTGCAGGAAAAGGTTTCTGAGCTTGGCCGGCAGATCAGCGAAGACTACAGGGACAAAAATCTGCTGTTGGTCAGCGTTTTAAAAGGTTCTATCGTTTTCATGGCTGATTTGATGCGCGCTATTACGATTCATGCGCGAGTGGATTTTATGGCGGTTTCCAGCTATGGCTCCGGGGTAAAGACCAGCGGCGTGGTTAAAATAATTAAGGATTTGGATCTTCCTCTCGAAGGGTATGATATTCTGATTGTGGAGGATATTCTGGATAGCGGAAAGACGCTTGATTACCTTAAAGATATTCTCAGCCAGCGCGCTCCGAAAAGCATTCGCATTGCAACACTTTTGGATAAGCCAGACCGCCGCGAGGCCAATATAAAGCCGGATTATTTCGGGTTTGTAGTTCCGGATGAGTTTGTGGTAGGATATGGGCTGGATTATGCGGAAAAATACCGCAACCTCCCTTATATCGGCGTTTTGAAGCCGGAGGTTTATTCGCATCAGTAGTCCGCAGTTTGCGGCCCAAGGCTCCTTTCTGAATAGAGACCTTTGAGCCGGGGCGGACATTTAAACCACAGAACAGGAGTGAAACTGTTTGGCAATGAAGCGTTCAAAGGGGATCAGCATCTATCTCATTATGCTTGCCGCGCTCATGCTGCTGGCGATGTTCGTGTTTTCATCAACAGGTAGCTCGGTGAGTATACAGTATCCCCAGCTGCTCCGTCTTTTTGACGAGCTGAAGGTATCCAAATATACGATAGACTTTACCAATGGGGAGATGGCTCTCGAGGTCCGTTTAAAGCCCTCGGAGCTGACCGAATACCTGGCCTCCCCCTCTGTGCAGCAGGCTGTTCCGGGCGGCGATCTGTGGTCCGGCATACTCGGTGGCGAGAGCGGCAAAATAGGGGAGACGGTCATCACCTCCGATGCGGTGCAGAGCTATCAGCTGAATTACCGGCTTCCGAGTATTGTAAAGTTTTTAGAGCATGTGGATCCGCTGGAATACCAGAAGGCTTATGACGCGGCCAATCCGGAGGCACCGCTCGAATGGAACTGGAAACCGCCGAAGGAAACCTCTATTTTCACCATGCTGCTGCCTTACCTGCTGCTGATCGGCGCCATGGCCATTTTTTATTTTATTATGATGCGTCAGGCCGGCGGAGGCGGAGGGAAGATGATGAGCTTCTCCAAAGCCAAGGTGAAGTCGCCGGATGAGGGACGGCGGGTGACCTTTAGCGATGTGGCCGGTGCGGACGAAGAGAAGGCCGAGCTGGTAGAGATTGTTGAGTTTTTAAAAAATCCCGGCAAATATAATTCTTTGGGTGCGCGCATTCCCAAGGGTGTGCTTTTGATGGGCCCTCCCGGCACCGGTAAAACGCTGTTGGCGCGCGCGGTGGCCGGAGAAGCGGGGGTTCCGTTTTTCTCGATTTCCGGCTCCGATTTTGTAGAGATGTTTGTCGGCGTTGGCGCTTCGCGTGTGCGCGATCTGTTTGAGAGCGCCAAGAAGAACGCGCCGAGCATCATCTTTATCGATGAGATTGACGCGGTGGGCCGCCACCGCGGGGCGGGCCTCGGCGGCGGACACGACGAGCGCGAGCAGACGCTCAACCAGCTGCTCGTTGAGATGGATGGTTTCGGTGCCAACACCGGCGTCATCGTGATGGCGGCGACCAACCGGCGGGATATTCTCGACCCGGCGTTGCTGCGCCCCGGCCGGTTTGACCGGCAGATTACCGTTGGTTATCCGGATGTTAAGGGGCGGGAGGAAATCCTGCGCGTTCATTCGCGCAATAAGCCCATCGGGCCGGATGTAGACCTGCGCACCATCGCCAAAACGACCGTCGGCTTCACCGGCGCGGACCTTGAGAACCTGATGAATGAGGCGGCGCTGCTGGCCGCCCGGGCAAACCGCAAGGCAATCACCATGCCGGATATTGAAAAGGCAACGATTAAGGTGGTGGCCGGGCCGGAAAAGCGCTCACATGTTGTAACCGAAAAGGATAAGCGGCTGACCGCCTTTCATGAGGCGGGTCATGCGATTACCACCTATTACTGCGAAACGCAGAGCAAGGTGCATGAGGTTTCGATTATTCCGCGCGGCATGGCCGGCGGCTACACCCTCTCCCTTCCGGAGGAGGACCGCAGCTATCATACCAAGCGGGAGATGGAGGAGGAAATTGCCACTCTGCTCGCAGGGCGAATGGCGGAAAAGCTGGTGCTCGATGACATTTCCACCGGCGCCTCCAACGACATTGAACGCGCAACCAAGATTGCGCGCGGCATGGTCACCCGCTACGGTTTCAGCGAGAAGCTGGGCCCTATTGTTTATGGGCAGGATGAGGGCGAAGTCTTTTTGGGACGGGATTTTAACCACACCCGCAACTATTCAGAAAATGTGGCCGCGGCTATTGATGAGGAAATTCGCCGGATTGTGGATAACGGATATGAAAAGGCGGAGAAGATTCTCACCGAGCATATGGATCAGCTGGAGCGCGTAGCCAACTTTCTGTTTGAATATGAAAAGGTGGATGCCGAGGGCTTTGAGCGCCTGATGAAGGGCGATGAATCCGTTTATGCGGATTACCAGCATAGGCGCGAGGAGCGCGAGGAGGAAGAGAAGCGGATTGCGCGCGAACGCGAAGAGGAGAACCGGCTGCGCGAGCAGAAAAAGAAGGCGCAGGAGGAATACCGCCGCCAGCAGCGCATGCGGATGAATAATCCCTATCTGGATGAGAATCCGCCGCATTCTGCCGATGCTCCCCTGCCGCCGAATGTGGAGGATTTCTATCCGCCGGTGCAGACCGGGCCCATCAAAGATCTTGAGGAGAAGCCGAAGAAAGAGGCTCCTTCCGATGAAACGGACGATACGCCGAAGGACGGACGGGATTAAGGGAAAGCAGAAGGGAGTGCTGCAAAATGCCCGGGCATTTTGCAGCACTCCCTTTGGGATTTGGCAGAGAATTTTTACCGGCTTACCGCCTGAAAGGACAGGAGAACGGCCCGCTTTGGGATGTATCCCCGCTATCAAGTAGCCGCCGGGCTGGAAAAAGACGCAGAAAACAGTGCCATGAGGAGGGAGAGAGGTGCTCCAGCTTATTTTGGGAGCGGCCGGGACCGGGAAGACAGTGGAAATATACCGCCGGATTGCGGAGGATATCCGCAGCGGGAGAGAAGCGGTTTTGCTGGTTCCCGAGCAGTTTTCCTTTGAGAGCGAGCGCGCACTCTGTCTGCTGCTTGGAGAGCAGCAGGCGCTGAAAGTGCAGGTGCTTAGCTTTACCCGCCTTTGCCATAAAATATTCTACCGCTATGGCCAGGTGGCGGGCAGCTATGTGGATGCCACCGCCCGCTATCTGCTGATGAGCATCGCGCTTGAAGAGGTACAGGGTGAGCTGGATATCTACCGTACGCAGGCGGCGCGTGCCAGCTTTGTTCCCGTCATGCTGGAGATGGTTAGCGAATTCAAAAATGCGGGCGCCGCTCCCGATGCCGTTCTGGCAGCATCCAAAACGCAGGAGGATGAGCGCCTCTGCTTTAAGCTTAGAGAGCTGGGCATCATTTATACCGCCTATCAGGCGCTGCTGGAAAAGAGCTTTTATGATCCAGCAGATGATATCGCCAGGGCGCTGGCCCTTTGCGGGGGGAAGGGCTTTTTTTCCGGCGCCTCGATTTATATTGATGCCTTTACCGCCTTTATGGCGCCCGAGCTGCGGCTGATTGAGCAGATGCTCTCTGAGAATGCCCGGGTAACAGCGGCCGTCTGCTCTCCGACGGCTGCCGATGATTCAGAGGGCATGGGAGTCTTTAGCGCGCCCGGCGCGACGGTGCGCAGGCTGATGAACGCGGCTCGGCGTAGCGGCTCTGCGATTGCTTCGCCGGTTATCCTGACCGAGCAGCACCGGATAAAAGAGGATGCTCTTTGCCATCTGGAGCGCTGCTATCTGCAGGAGCACAGCCGCTATACAGAGGGGCAAACGGCCATTCGGCTGATAGAGGCCGCCGATCCGATACAGGAGGTCGAACGCGCGGCGCGCACGGTCAGCCGGCTGGTGCACGAGGAGGGAATGCGCTATCGCGAGATTGCCATTGTTGCCCGCAGCATGGAGAGCTATGGCGATGCGCTCTGCGATGTGTTCGGCAGATACCATATCCCCTTTTATCTGGACCGGCGGGAAAACGTGGAATCGTTTATGCTGATTAACCTGCTGCTCTCCGCCCTGCTCGCCGTGCGCGCCGGGTATGACAGCGCACAGCTCATTACCCTTTCCAAGCTTCCGCTTTTAGGCATTTCGCAGGAGGATGCCTGCGAAATGGAAAACTACTGTTTTATCTGGAGCATTCGGGGGAAGATGTGGCTTTCTCCCTTTCGCAACCACCCGGACGGGCTGGCCGGAAGGCCGGACGAGGCGGCTCTTGAGCGTTTGGAGCGCATTGAAAGGGCGCGCAGCGCGCTGATTGCGCCGCTTATTCCGCTGCAGGCCGCGCTGCGCGAAGCCACCGGCAGCAGCTTTGCCCAGGCGCTCTGGCAGTATCTGATTGATTCGGGGGCCAAAAAGCGTCTGGAGGAGCTCTGCGCCGTTTCTGCCAGCGGGGAATATGTGGATATTCAGTCGGCGCTTTATGACGGGGTGATAGAGATTCTCGACAGGTTTGATGCGCTGATCGGCGAGCGCAGGCTGGGAGCGGTGCGGCTTATCGAGCTTTTCCGTCTGGCCGTACAGGCGGGCGATGTGGGCAGCCTGCCGCAAACGCTCGACCAGGTGCTGGCGGGTACGGCCGACCGCATCCGGCCGGGCGCGGTGCGCGCCGTTTTGATTCTGGGGGCGGCCGAGGGGGATTTTCCGCTGCGGCTGGATGCGTCGGGCATTCTCAGCGACCGGGAGCGCCTTCTCATGCAGCGAAGCGGTGTTTCGCTGAACACCTCCTTTGGGGAATTGGCGGCGCTCGAGCGCTTTTACAGCTATTTTGCGTTGACGCTGCCCAGCGAGAGGCTGATTGTTTCCTGGTCGCGGCGCACCCTCTCGGGAGAAGGAAAGCGGGAGTCGGTCATCGTCCGGGAGCTGCGCGCCCTGTTTGGCCAGTCGCTGCTCTGGCCGGAGGACCCGCTCGAGGGGATTTATACTAGGCAGGCGGCCCTCTCTTTTCTCTGTGCGCACTGGGGAGAAAATAGTGCGCTTGGCAGCTCCTTGCAGGCATATTTTGCAGGCTCGCCGGAAGAGGAGAAGATGAAGCGTGCCGTCGCCTTCGCAGAGGATAAGCAGTTTCGAGTGGAGGACCCCGCAGTGGCCCGCACGCTTTTCGGCTCCCGGATGGCGCTTTCCCCCTCGCGGCTGGAGCGCTATTTCAGCTGTCCCTTCTCCTATTTCTGCGACAGCGGGCTGCGGCTGCGGCAGCGGCGCAGGGTGGAGTATTCCCCGCTGGAATCGGGCTCGCTGGTGCATTATGTGCTGGAAGTGCTGTTGCGCAAATATGGGCCGGATGAAGCCGTTCTTCCGCCCACGACAGCGCTGCGCGAGGAGGTCGCCGGCCGGATAGGGGAATACCTGCAAAGTCGGATGGAGGATGTGCAGGCGGTCGGGGAACGCTTTCATTATCAGTTTACCCGGCTGCGCAACATGCTGGCGCGGCTTATCGTTCGTTTAAAGCAGGAGCTTTCCCAGTCGGATTTTTTGCCCTATGCCTTTGAGCTGCCCATCCGCCCGCAGGAGGAGAACCGGCCGGTGGTGCTCACAACGCCGGGCGGCAACACCGTTTATGTGCAGGGGATTGTGGACCGGGTGGATCTGCTTGAAAGCGCGGATGGGCGCTATCTGCGCGTAGTCGACTACAAATCCGGCACGAAAAAGTTTAACCTTACAGATATCTATTATGGACTGAACCTGCAGATGTTCATCTATCTGTTTACCCTTTCCCAACAGGGGGATAACCGGCTGCGCGGCGCGTTTCCGGCGGGTGTTCTTTATATGCCTGCGCACGAGGAGGTTATCACTGTTTCACGGGATACCCCGCCCGAGGAGATTGCTGCTTTGCGCGCTGAAGGTTACCGGATGAACGGGCTGCTGCTGGATAACCTGTCGGTTCTCACCCGGATGGAGAACGGCCTTTCTGGAATGTTTATCCCGGCCAAGCTCAAAAAGGATGGGACGCTTGACAGCCACTCCTCGGTGGCCAGCCTGCAGGAGTTCGGGCGGCTGCATAAGCATATTGAAAAGCTCATCTGCGAAATGGCGGACAGCCTTTCTTTAGGGCAGGTGCAGGCCTGTCCGGTCAAGGGAGAGGGGCATGACCCCTGCCTGTATTGTGATTACCGGCCGATCTGTCGGGTAGAGGAGAAGCATGCGCGCCGTATTCTGGAAAAGCTGCCGCGCGAGGAGCTGATGCAGCGGCTGAAGGAGGAAGAGCAAGGTGGCAGTTAATTGGACAAAACAGCAGCTTGCTGCCATTACGGCCCGGGGAGGCACACTGCTCATCAGTGCGGCCGCCGGGAGCGGGAAAACGGCCGTGCTCAGCGAGCGGGTCGCCCGGCTGCTGGCGGATGAAGATAACCCGGTGCCGGCCGGGCAGCTGCTCATTGCCACATTTTCCAATGCCGCCGCGGCTGAAATGCGCGAGCGGATTGAAAAAAAGCTGGAGGAGCGGGTGGCTGCCGATCCGAAAAATCGTTTTCTGCGCGAGCAGCAGCAGGCATTGCAGTCGGCGCAGATTGGAACGGTCCATTCCTTCTGCCTTGGCCTCATCCGCAATCACTTTCAGCTTTTAAACCTTCCGGCCGACCTTCGGGTAGGGGATGAGCGGGAGCTGCAGATATTGCGCCGCGAGGTATTAAGCGGGCTTATCGCCGAGCGCTATGAACAGGAGGACCCGCTTTTTCTGCACACGGTAGAGCTCTTCTCCGCCGCGCGCAGCGACCAGCAGCTGTTAAAAACGGTTTTGCGCCTCTATGATTTTACCCGTTCCCACCCCTTCCCGGAAAGCTGGCTGCAGGAGAAACTCGCGCTTTACCGGGAGGATATCCCTATTTCCCAAACGGCATGGGGCGAGGAGATATTGAGCTATACGAAAGGTGCCCTGCGCTTTGCCTGCGGGGAAATGGTGGGCGCTGTTGCCGCCATGAAAGAGGATGCGCAGCTTTCTGCCGCCTGGCTTGCTGCTTACGAGAGCGATCTGCTGCAGCTGCAGCAGCTTCTGCAGCAGGCGCAGGCGGGGGACTGGGATGGGATACACCGCTCCCTTTTCGCTTTCACCTTTATTAAAAAGCGTCCGCTGCGCGGCTATGAGGGGGAGGAGTTTAAAAAGGCGCTGGATCAGGTGCGCAAGGACTGCAAGACGCTTTTGGAGCGGCTGCGGGATAAGACCTTTCATGCCACGCTTGAGCAGGCGGCGGAGGATATATGCGACCTGAAGCCGAAGATTGCCCTGCTTTTTTCGCTGACGCAGGAGTTTGCCGGGCGCTTTTCCGCGGCCAAAACAGAGCGCAAAATAGTAGACTTCAGCGATCTGGAGCAGTATGCGCTGCAGCTGCTCTGCCGGCACGGCGAGGATGGCCTGCCTCAGCCGACCGAACTGGCGCTTTCGCTGAGAAAGGAAATCTCGATGCTTCTGGTGGATGAATATCAGGATACCAATGAAGCACAGGAGATGATTTTCCAGTCGCTTTCGGATGGCGCCAACCTCTTTATGGTCGGGGATGTCAAGCAGAGCATCTACGGGTTTCGCCAGGCCAGCCCCCGCCTTTTTATGGAGAAGAAGGACCGCTACCATCCCTTTGATGAGGAGCACTACCCGGCTGCGCTGACTTTAGGGGCCAACTTTCGCTCCCATCCGGCGCTCTGCGAGGCGGTCAACGACTTTTTTGCTGCCTGCATGTCCCGCAGGGTAGGCCAGGTGGACTATGGCGAGCAGGAGCGGCTGCTGGGGCAGGGAAACTTTGCAGAAGGCTCTGCTGCCGGCATGTCGCTCGAGCTTATGGATACCTCCGCTTCCCAGGAGGATGCGGCGCTCTGCGAGGCGCGCTATGTGGCGGGCCGGATTGCTGAAATGCTCTCCGGCGGCGCGATGGTGAGCGATAACGGTGTCCTTCGCCGGGTGTGTCCGGGAGATATCGGCATTCTGCTGCGCACGATGAAGGGGCGGGCAGAGCTGTTTCTGACGGCGCTCGCCGAGCGGGGGATTCCTGCGGTTTCCGGCGCGCAGAGCAGCTTTTTGCATACGCTGGAGGTTGGTACCGTTCTTTCCATCCTGCGGTCGGTCAACAACCCGCTTTTGGATATTCCGCTGGTGGCGGCGATGATGTCGCCGGTTTATGCCGTTAGCGCCGGGGAGATTGCGCACATCCGTCTCTACCGGAAAAATGAGCCGTTTTATCTGTCGCTCATTGAAGGGGAGCAGCAGGGGGATGCCTGCTGTATCCGGTTTTTAAGTGAGTTGCGCACTCTGCGGGCGGCTGCGGCGGATATGAGCGTGCAGCGTCTCATCCGCTTTCTCTATGAGCGTACCCTCCTGCCCAGCCTGGTGCTGGCGATGGAGGGCGCCGAGGAGCGCCGGGCCAATCTTCACCTGCTTGTCAGCTATGCCAAAAACTTTGAAAAATCCGGCTGCCGCTCGCTTACGCAGTTTTTGCGGCTGATAGACGATATGGAGGAAAACGATGAGGACCTTCCGCCCGCGGTGGTGGCTGCGCGGGAGAACGCGGTGCAGATTATGAGCGTTCACCGCTCGAAGGGGCTGGAATTTCCGGTGGTCTTTCTCTGCGAAACACAGAAACGGTTTAACCGGGAGGATTTGAGAAAAAACACCCTGCTGCACCCCTCCCTCGGCTTTGCCTGCGTGCGTAGGAATGAGGACACCATGAGCCAGTTTGTCACTGTGCCCTGTGAGGCGGTGCGCCTGGCCCTGGAACGGGAAAACAGCAGCGAGGAGATGCGCATTCTCTATGTGGCGCTCACCCGCGCAAAGCAGCACCTGATTGTTACCGGTGCGGCAGATGCGCTGCAAAAAAAGCTGCAGGCCTTTTCAGTGCGCCCGCAGCCGGACGGACGCTTTCCCGAATATGCGCTCACCCGCTCCCAGAGCTGGCTGGAGTGGCTCTGTATGGCTGCTCTATGCATGCCCGGCGGCGAAGCGCTGCGGGAATATGCCGGCCTGTCCCAGCCGGGAGAAATTCCCTGCAGCGGCCGGCTTTCCTGTCGGATTGTCTGCAGCGATGGGGCTGTTCCTGAGAAAATCTCCGCTGAGAAAACGGGGGAGGCCGCCGCTTTGCCGGAATTTCTCGCTCGCCTTCAGCGCCAGTTGGAGGATGGCTACAGGTACGAAGGGGTAAGCACCGTCCCCACAAAAATGGCGGTGACGGCGCTGGTGCGCGATGAGGAGGAAGCGGGAGCATACCGCTTTAAAAAGCAGCCCAAATTTATCACCCGCGAGAAGCTGACGGCGGCGGATCGCGGAAACGCCTTTCACCAGTTTATGCTGTTTGCCGATCTAAAGCATGCCGCAAAGGATCCGGAAGGGGAGCTTCAGCGGCTGCAGCAGCTGAATTTTCTGTCGCCGCAGGAGGCAGAGGCGGTTTCTCCAGAAGCGCTGTGCCGCTTTTTTGAAAGCCGGCTCTGGGAGCGGCTGGAAAGGGCTCCGCGGGTGGAAAGGGAATTTCGTTTCATGGCGCAGCTGGGCCGGGAGCAGCTGGGCGGAATGTTCCCGCAGCTTTCGGAGGAAACGGTAACGGTGCAGGGCATCTGCGACCTGCTTTTCTTTGAAGGGGAAGAGGCGGTGCTGGCCGATTATAAAACAGACCGGGTAGAGAACGGAGAGGTCCTTCTTTCGCGCTATCGAAGCCAGCTTTTGCTCTATCGCGATATTCTGCAGCGAACGCTGCATATTCCGGTGAAGGAGTGCATCCTCTATTCGGTGGCGCTTTCCCGGGAAATACCGGTGCCGCTGCCGGAGGAGAGCGGACGATTCGATAAGGAGGAAGGGAAATGAACTTTAAGGTAGCTGTTTTGCAGAGCCGTTCGCTGGACAGGCAGCCGGCTCAAAATACCGATACTGCTATTTCCTATCTGGAGATGGCCGCCCGCGCCGGCGCCGATATTCTGCTGCTGCCGGAGTGCTTTATAACCGGTTATGAGCTGCCCAGAGAAAATGGGGAGGCCATAACAGACAACAGCGAGTGGATAGAAAAAATCTGCTGGGCAGCAGAGAGATTGCAGACAGGCATTGTGGCGACGGCGCTGACGCGCGGGAATAAAAAACCGCAGAATTCCGCCTTTGTTATCGATAAAACCGGAAAAATTCTGATGAAGTATTCAAAGGTACATACCTGCGACTTTGCAGATGAAATCTGTCTGGAAAGCGGGGATGCCTTTCATGTCTGCGATTTTCATGGCATTTTGCTGGGCGTTATGATCTGCTATGACCGGGAGTATCCGGAGAGCGCGCGGGTTTTGATGATGAAGGGGGCGGAAATTATTCTGGTACCCAACGACTGCAGGGCGATGAGGCCGCGAGTGCAGGCCCTCTCCACCCGGGCCTATGAGAATATGGTCGGGGTGGTCATGGCCAACCCGAACGGAGAGAATGCAGGGAATTCCTGCGCCTTCAGCCCGGTCTGCTGGGATGAAGAGGGGCAGTGCGTAGACAACACACTGTTTTTAGCAGATGAAATGAGCGAGGGGCTGTTCTATGCTGATTTTGATTTGGAAAAGCTTCGCGCCTACCGCGAAGGGGAGATGATGGGAAACACCTTCCGCAGGGTAAAAGCCTATGCGGAGCTGATGAATCCGGATATCTGCTATCCCTTTATCCGGCAGGGACAGCCCGATCGCAGCCTGGGACAAGGAGAAGCCAATGGCTAAAAATGATCATGCGCATGCCATTCGTATGGCGGAGAGCTTAAAACGCCGGGTAAATGAAGCGGCGGCCGCAGATTTCGTAGCAAGGCTGGCCCTTTCCAAAAGCGCCGGTATCGAAAAGAAATACGAATGGGCGAAGACGGCCTGCCTTTATCTGGAGGAGCGCTTTGACGAAAATACCATTCAAGAGCTTAGAAAAGAGTGCAGCTGCAGCGATGGGAAGAGCGCCGCGAAAAGAATGAAGGGCTATTTGCGCCGCGCGGGCAGAATGCGGGAGTTTGTAGCTGTCTTTAACCGGAGCGAAAGCTTTGCGCAGATGGAATATCTTTCCGAAAACAGCCTGCTGTTTTGTTATCCCGAGTGCTACTGTGCCTGTATCAAGCGGGTGCCGGGGGAGATTTCCAAAAGCTGGTGCTACTGTACATTGGGAAATGCCGAAGGGATTTTTCGGGAGGTGTTTCAAAAGCAGGTAAGGGCATCGCTGGTCAAAAGCATAAAGTCGGGTGCGGATCGATGTGTGATTTCCATTGGGTGGCAGTGAAGCGCCATAGGAGCAGAGATGAGTGATGAATACGGATACTCTTTTTCGACAAAAAGCCGGCGGTACTGCCGCTCTATGAGGCGTTTGAAGGGGCGGTCCTTTCGTAGATAGAGGGTGTACAGATTCAGGTGCAGAAAGCCCAGATTGCCTTTTCCAACCGGTGCCGCTTCGCGTTCCTCTCTTTTCTGCCGGTCAGAAGGGCAGTGAAGCGGCCGAGAAGCTATATCACCGTCACTCTCGGGCTTTCCCGTTGTCTCTCTTCTCCGCGTATTGATGCGGTGGTCGCCCCCTATCCCGGCCGCTGGACGCACTATATTCTGCTTACCGGGCCGGAGGAAATCGACGGGCAGCTGATAGGCTGGGTGAAGGAGGCCGCCGCTTTCTCCGCGGGAAAACGGTGATAAGAAGGGCGCGCTGCAAAATGAGGCTTTAGGGTCAAATTTCAGAGTAAAACCCTTAAAAAGGGATGGAGGGGTGCTTTCAGTGGCACTTCTCCATCCCTCGCGGAAAGCGCCGCTGACGATAAACGACGCGGGCGCTTTGCGGTTTTTTATTCCCCTTCCAGCAGTTTTTTTAAGCAGCTGCAGGGCTCCCCGTCTGGCCTGTAACCCTTGTCCTCGCATTCCCTGCAATGGTAGGAAATTTCCAGATAATCGGTCGGATATCCAGCCAAAAGGAGCGCCTGCTCCTTTTCTTTTTGCAGCGCAAGGTTCTGATCGCGCAGCTGCTGCAAAAGACTTTCGGTGTTTCCGCCGAGCAGCACGGCGCGGGAAACCTCCAGGCCGGTTTGGGAGAGTTTGTTGTCAATCTCCCGGATGCGCGGCAGAATCCGGTAGATCTCCTCCTTGTGTCTGGCGGCGGTATCGCGCGCATCGCTGCGGCGCCGCTGCAGCTCGGCGTGCGCCCGGTCATACCGGTCGCGGGGAATAGCGACTGCGGCGGCCGCCGGGGCAGGGGAAGCCGTTCGCGCCGGGGAGGGCGGCCCGCCGGAGGAGGTGGCAGGCACAAAGGGGGCGTTCATCTCATCCACCGCCTGCCGCGGCGTTTTAATCCCCTTTTGGAACCACTTTCCGAGAATGGCATCGCAGTAGGGGAAGGAGAAGCTGCCCTTTTTATCAATCGTTCGCTCATAGGCAAGCTGAATCATTGGCAGGTCAAACCGCAGGGAGTTAAACCATCTGCCGATATATTCCCGCTCTTTAGCCGTCAGGTTGCGGCCATGGATGCCGAAGGCCTTTTTGATTTTATTTTCCTGTTCGTTTGCTTTATTCTGTTCGAGCATATGCCGCTCTGCCTTCTCAAAGGTATCGATTCCCCGGTCAATCCAGTCATAGGCGGTTTTTTCAATATAGCGGACGTTGCTTTTCCCAATCGATACGCAGTACTGGATCACCATTAAAATGACTTCTACCGGCATGCCGCCATAGCTCTGCAGCGAAACGAGCATCTCGGTGGCGGTGGGGGAGATTGGTCCCCCCAAAAGCACCTGCGCTTCCTGAATGAGCGAGGCAATGTGCCCATCCTTTTTGGCCATATCGGCAATCATCTCCTGAGTAAGGCGGGGACGGGAGCCGGTTCGAATAATCTTCTGTTCCTGCGCCGGAGCGGCGGAGCTGTCCGGCACTTTTACGGCGTCCGTCGGGATGGCAGTGTCGTCTGCCGCAGCGTCCTCTGAGCGTCCGTCGTCCCGCGCGAGAATTCCGGAAGCAATCCAGTAGTTGAGCGCATCCTGCGTATCCGGCTCGGAGAGGCCGATCATCCCTGCGATATTCGAAAGCGAAAGCGCCCGACCGCCCTGCCGCAGCAGCACCAGCAGCGCCTTAAGCGATGCCGCGCTGCACAGCTGAATATGCTGATCGACAATTGCGGTCGGAACGGCGAACAGCTCCCCCCATATACCAAAGCTTAACTGATAGGCCATATCGGTCCTCCTTCAGAGTCCTTTTAAAAGCATATCTGATTTTCCGGCAGCTATTATAGTGTAAATAGTCGAAATAGAAAGGCTTCGCCCTGCGCTGCCGCCGGAGGGGCGGCAAAAAACCGGCATTGCCGGTTTTGGATATGATGTAACAAGCACATTTTGCGCCGCAGGGCGGCGCTGCCCGCCAAAAGCGGGCTCAGGAAAGCTTCGCTTTCCTGCTTGCGTTTATTATAGCATATTTTTCTGCTATACGCACCTGCAGGAAGCTTCGTCCTTCCTTTTTTCGGCCGTTCTCTGTGAAAAAGGAAAAAATGCGTTTACTTCATCGGTGCAATCCGCTATAATGAGAATAATTATTTGGGGAAAGGAACGATCTTATCATGAAACTGCTTCGGCTGCTGGAGGAAAACTCCCGGCTTTCTACGGAACAGCTCGCAACGCTGACCGGCATGTCCCCCGAAGAGGTAGCCGGGGAGATTGATCGCTATGAGCGGGAGGGAATAATCCGTTCCTATGGCGCGATTATCGATTGGGAAAAAACCGAGCGCAACTATGTCAGCGCTCTGATTGAGCTTAAGGTTTCTCCCAAGCGGGACTATGGCTTTGAGGAAATTGCCAAAACGATCATGGAGTTTCCTGAGGTGGAAACCGTTTATCTGATGAGCGGCGGCTATGATCTGGCGCTGACCGTTTCGGGAGAATCCTTTCGCGATATTGCCATGTTTGTCGCTCACCGTCTTTCACCGCTCGATTCGGTCCTTTCAACGGCCACCCACTTTGTGCTGCGCCGTTACAAGGAGCGGGGGGTGGTCATCTGCAGCGAGGATGATAACGACGAAAGAGAGGTAACGATGCTGTGATAGACTATGAAAAGCTGCTTTCCAGCACCGTTCAGGATATCCCTCCTTCCGGTATCCGCCGTTTTTTCGATATCGCCAGCGAGATGAAGGACGTGATTTCCCTGGGGGTGGGCGAACCGGACTTTATGACTCCGTTTGCCATCCGCCAGGAGGGTATCCATTCGCTCGAGCGCGGCCGGACCTGGTATACCGCCAACGCCGGACTCGCCGAGCTCAAGGAGGAGATCACCCGCTACCTTCTTCGCCGCTTTTCTCTTAGCTACAGCCCGAAGGATGAGGTCATCGTCACCGTCGGCGGCAGTGAAGGCATTGATATCTGCATGCGCGCGCTGATCAACCCCGGCGATGAAGTGCTCATTCCTGAGCCCTGCTTTGTGGCCTATGCGCCCATCGCCCGGCTGATGCATGCGAAGGTGGTTCCCATCCCCACCCGGGAGGAGGATGGCTTTAAGCTCACACCCGAGGCGCTGCGCGCCCATATCACTGAGCGCAGCAAGCTGCTGATTTTCCCTTTTCCCAATAACCCGACCGGCGCGGTTATGCGCCGGGAGGAGCTGGAGAAAATTGCGGATGTTCTGCGCGATACGGAGGTTTTCGTCCTTTCGGATGAAATCTATGCCGAGCTTACTTATGGGGAGAAAAAGCATGTTTCCATCGCCTCGATAGAGGGGATGCGCGAGCGCACTATTTTGATTAACGGCTTTTCCAAGACCTATGCCATGACCGGCTGGCGGCTGGGCTATGCCTGTGCGCCCGCCCCGGTCATTAAGCAGATGCTCAAGGTCCATCAGTTCGCCATCATGTGCGCGCCCACCACCAGCCAGTATGCTGCCATCGCCGCACTGCGGACCTGTGATGCAGAGATTGAAAAGATGGCGCAGGAATACGATATGCGCCGCCGGCTGTGCGTAGAGGGCTTTAACCGCATCGGAATGGACTGCTTTGAAGCTGAAGGAGCCTTTTACGTCTTTCCTTCCATCCGTTCGACCGGCCTGAGCAGCGAGGAATTCTGTCAGAAGCTGCTGTACAAAAAGCGGGTGGCAGTTATTCCCGGAACGGCGTTTGGTGCCTCCGGGGAGGGGCATGTCCGGGTTTCCTATTCTTATTCGGTCAGTTATTTGGTGACCGCTCTGGCGCGGATAGAGGAGTTTATCCGCGAGCAGAAGGGGTGAACGGATGAGCGAAAAAAAAGAGTGGGAAAAAACCGTTGCCTTTACTGCCGCCGGAGACTACCGCTATGAAACGATTCTGCAGGCGGTACGCCGCCAGTTTTTGCTGCTGGAGCTGGGGCAGGCGGTGCGCCCAGGAATGCGGGTGGTTTTAAAACCAAATCTGGTTATGCGCCGTTCTCCCGAGCAGGCGACTACTACTCACCCAATGCTGGTGCGCTGTGTGGCCGAGGAGCTTTTGGCGCTGGGGGCGGGAGAGGTCATACTGGCCGAGAGCCCCGGAGGCCCTTATACCCGCAGTGCGCTGGAGGGCATCTATCAGGACTGCGGGATGCAGGAGGCCGCCCATGCGGCTAAAATTCGTTTAAACGATGATTTTGAATCGGTCGAGATTCCCTCTCGCCGGAAAAAGTGCTGCCAAAGCTTTAACATTCTGCGCCCGGTGGCGAAGGCAGATCTGGTCATCAACCTTCCCAAGCTGAAAACCCACTGCATGACCGTGCTTTCCGCTGGTGTAAAAAATCTGTTTGGCTGTGTGCCCGGCCTGCAAAAGCCGGAGCTGCATTACCGCTTCCCGGAGGAGACTGCCTTCAGTGAAATGCTGGTTGAGCTGGCAGAGACCCTTTCTCCGGCCTTTACGATTATAGACGCGATAGAGTCGATGCAGGGGGATGGCCCTTCCAGCGGGGAGCCATACCATACCGGCTTTCTGGCGGGTTCCCGTAGCCCTTTCGCGCTGGATGCTGCTCTTTGTCCGCTTTTGGGACTGCCCGAGGTCAGGATGATAACGGTGGCCCGGCAGTGGGGTTTAGTCCCCACAGAAGAGGAGTTGCTGCTCTACGGAGACAAAATTGGGCCGTTTGCCGGATTTAAGGCGCCGTGCAGCAAGTCTCTGGATTTTCTGGACAGGTTCCCGGCGCCGCTGCGCCCGGCCGTTCGCACGGCAGCGGGTGCGCTGGCCAGTCCGCGGCCGGCCATTAACCGCAGGCGCTGTGTTGGCTGCGGAAAGTGCGCACAAAGCTGCCCGGCACAGATTATCTCGGTGCGGGAGGGGAAAGCGCGTATTGCCGGCAAAGGCTGCATCCGCTGCTACTGCTGCCATGAGATGTGTCCGGTCAAAGCAGTAGTTGTCCGCCGGTTCTGGGCGTTCCGGCTGTAGGGTCCTTTATCTTTTCAGAAAAAGAGGAGGTTTTTATGGGAAAGCCGCTTGTTGTCAGCGCACCGTGCAAGGTGAATCTTTCGCTGGATATCACCGGTGTGCGTGCGGATGGCTATCACCTGCTTCGGTCGGTCATGCAGACGGTGAGCCTCTATGATTATCTGCTCATCAGCGAGGGAGACTATCGGGGGATTTTCATTGAATGCGATCGCGAGCAGCTCAGCTGCGATACTACCAATACGGCCTTTGGCGCAGCATCTGCTTTTTTTCAGGCCGCCAGGATAGAAAACTATTCGGTCAGGCTGGAGATTATTAAAAATATTCCGATGCAGGCGGGCCTCGGCGGCGGCAGCTCGGATGCGGCTGCCACCTTAATCGGCCTTAACCGGATGTATCAAACCGGCTTTTCCCTGGAAAAGCTCTGCGAAATCGGCCTGCAGGTTGGTGCGGATGTTCCTTTCTGCATCCGGGGAGGAACAGTGCTCTGCGAAGGGGTAGGGGAAATCTTTACACCGCTGTCCCCGCTAAGTGAGGAGAGCCTGATTTTGATTGCCAAACCGGAAACGGGTCTTTCCACTGTCAGCAGTTTTCGAAGATACGACCGGTATTTGGGGGAAAAGAGACATCCGGATACCGAGGCGCTGGTATCTGCTCTGGAAGAGGGGGAGCTTTTGGCCGTTGCCGGCAGCATGTCCAATGTTCTCGAACAGGTCAGCGGCCTGCCGGAAATTAACCGTTTTAAAGAGCTTATGCTTTCCTGCGGCGCGCTGGGCGCCTCGATGACCGGCTCGGGCAGTGCGGTCATCGGCCTGTTTAATAATAAGCGCGCTGTCCGCCGGGCACACCGCAAGCTGCTGACTGAGGCGGGAGCGGTTTTTATCACCCATCCGACCCGCTTTGGCGCGCGCATTGTAGACTGAGGCCGGCTGAAAAGAAAACACCGGCAGCCATCACTCCGCTTTCAGAGCAGCTCGCTTTATTCCGGGACAGATAAAATGAAAGCCGAAAATATTTTTATTCTTTTCTGTATACAGTGCCCTTTTTTCTCCCATACTGTCCTTGCAAAAAAGGAAAAAGGATGAGGAAATACATATGAAGAATGGGAAACTGTATAAGTGGGAGCTGGCGCTGATGGCGGGCCTGTTTTTTGCAATCGGCTCCGCCGCTCTTTCGGCCTTTGCAGAAGGCTGCGGGGAGCTGCGCGATTCGGTGGTGCGCCTGCATATTCTGGCGCACTCCGATGAGCCTTGCGATCAGCAGATAAAGCTGGAGGTGCGCGATGCTCTTCTGGAGCAATTCGGGGAGCAGCTGGGCGCTGCCGGCGATAAGCGGCAGGCGCAGGCGCGCTTGAGCGCGCTGCTGCCGCAGATGGAGGAGACGGCGCGCCGGGTGATTGCTGCAGATGACTGCGATTATCCGGTGCAGGCGCGGCAGGTGCGGATGTATTTTGAAACACGCAGCTATGGGGATATCACCCTGCCCGCCGGGATGTATGATGCCGTGCAGGTGCGCATCGGCAGCGCGGCAGGGCACAACTGGTGGTGCGTGCTCTATCCGCCCGTCTGCGTTTACAGTGCGGCCTCCTCTGAACAGCTAAGCTCCCTTCGCTCAGATGAAGTGGCTGAAAAAAGCCCGGTCTATGAGCCGCGCTTTAAAATCATTGAATGGATAGAAGGTTGCAAGGCCGCTTTCGGCAAAGAAGAGGGCGGCAGATTGGAAAGTTGAAGCGCCGCAGCTATGCGCCCGGTGCAAGACGGATGAGAGAGGAAATGCTATGAAAACTCCCTTGCTGGGCGATAAGGCATTTTACAGGCAGGCCACAGCTATTGGCCTGCCTATTGCATTGCAAAACCTGCTGACCACCTCCGGCAGTATGGTGGATACCATGATGATCGGCTCTCAAGGGGAGCTGGCGGTAGCAGCGGTGGGAATCTGTTCCCAGTATGCCGCCTCGCTGCTGGTGAGCGCTATTTTCGGTTTTTTTAATGGCGGAACGATTTTTTATGCACAGTACTGGGGAGTGAAAAACGAGAAGGGAATCAGCCGCTCCTTCGGGCTGACAACCAGCTGCATGCTGGGCATTACCCTGCTGTTCGCTCTGGCAGCTATTCTGATTCCGGAGCAGATTCTAAGCATCTATACCGATAAGGAGAGTATCCGGCAGATTGCAGCTCCTTATCTGCGTCTTCTTGGCTTCGCCATGCCGCTGCAGATATTATCCATGGCTCTGAGCGGCCTGCTGCGCAGTACCGGGCAGGTGCGGGTGCCGCTGTATGCTTCCATTGCTTCTCTGATAACCAACACCTCCTTAAACTGGATGCTGATTTATGGACACTGCGGCCTGCCCGCCATGGGCGTGGTGGGAGCCGCCGCCGCGACGCTTGCGAGCAGCCTTGTCAATGCGGTTCTGCTTATCAGCTACTGTTTTTATGATAAGCAGCGCCCGTTTCTGCGCATCAGCTGGGAGCACCTGTGCTGGAGCCGCGATTTTATGCGGCAGTATTTCGGGAAAAGCCTGCCCATTGCCGCCAATGAAATCTTTATGGGAATCGGGTTTATGATTATCAATATCGTCGTCGGCCGGCAAAACGAAATGGCAATTGCCGCAATGGCGGTTTTCCGGGTGATTGAAGGGATCGTTTTCTCCTTTTTCCGCGGGTTTACCAATGCGAGCGCCGTCATGGTGGGCTCTCAGATTGGGGCTGGAAACCATTTAAAGGGTTATACGCAGGCCAAGCAGTTTGCCCTTCTGTGTCCACTGGTGGTGTTCGGCATCTGCATTCTTCAGGTCATTTTCCGCGAGTCGCTGCTCGGCATCTTCGGCCTGGGGCCGCAGGCGCTGGAATATGGCAGGCAGATGCTGGTCATTTTTGTGGTTGCTGCCACTATGCGCACCTGCAACTGGATCTGCAACGACAGTTTCCGCGCAGGCGGGGAATCGATGTTCGGTACGGTTGTAGAGATTGTCTGTATGTATCTGTTTACCGTCCCCACAATGATTTTGTCCGGCCTCGTGTTGCATCTTCCCTTTGCCGCGGTGTTTATCTGCGTCTATATGGATGATTATATCCGCTTCTTTCTGGTGATCTGGTATATGAATTCCGGTAAATGGGTCAAGCCCATCACTCCGGAGGGGGAGAAGGCCCTTCCGGCCTTCCGTGCGCTGCTTGCTTCCAAAAAGCGGCCTGCCAAGGCAGAAGAGAATTGCTAAAACCGGGAATGAGTGCTTGATGAGCAGGAGCACCAGCGTTGCCTTCCTGCAAGTTTCCAGCTGCTTTTTTCACAGGCGGACATCTGCCGCCCATGAAGGTTGTTTTTCTGGGAATTTACTGCGGAGAAAGCGAATTGACAGTTGACAATCCTTTTTAAACGCGATAAAATAAAGAGCATTGAAGAGGGACCGATTATGTTTCCCTGAGTTCCCCGGTTCTCAGCAGAAAAATTAATAACAAAGTAAAGACGGTGACGGGAAAGAACCCCGCGTCAGACCGGATAAAGAGAGCGCGCCCATTGGCTGAAAGGTGCGCGCCGGAATCGGCGGGAAGGCCATCCCCAAGTTCTGCAGCGATGAGCTGCGGCGTATCTGTGCGTTAAGCAGGCAAAGAGGTGCGGCAAAAAAGCCGTGCAATTCGGGTGGTACCGCGGTAGCTGGTTGAGCTGTCGTCCCTAGTTTGGGGGGCGGCAGCTTATTTTTGTCTATATCTGTTTGCGGCTTAATCGCAAAAGGGTGGTCTGTCGGATACAGGAAAGGCTTTAACAGTGATTTATTGCCAGGCGGCAAAAGAGGTTTAGGAGGATAAAGAAAATGGAATGGACATCGGTAAACGACCTGAGAGAAAAATTTCTCTCCTTTTTTGAAGGGAAGAGCCATACCCGGCTGCCGAGCTTTCCGCTCGTTCCGCAGGGGGATCCGAGCTTACTTTTGATTAATTCCGGCATGGCCCCGATGAAAAAGTATTTTCTGGGTCTGGAAACCCCGCCGAACAAGCGGGTCACCACCTGCCAGAAGTGCATCCGGACGCCGGATATCGAGCGGGTCGGCCACACGGCGCGGCACGGCACCTATTTTGAAATGCTCGGCAACTTTTCCTTCGGCGATTATTTTAAGCGCGAAGCGATCGGCTGGGCTTGGGAGTTTTTTACCGAGGTGCTGAGGATTCCGAAGGAGAAGCTGCATGTTTCGGTCTATCTGGATGATGACGAGGCCTACGATATCTGGACGAAGGAGATCGGCGTTGACCCCAGCCACATGGTGCGCCTGGGCAAGGAGGATAACTTCTGGGAGCATGGCAGCGGCCCCTGCGGCCCCTGCTCGGAAATTTATTTTGACCGCGGGTCGGAGAAGGGCTGCGGTAGCCCGGACTGCCATGTCGGCTGCGACTGCGACCGGTATGTGGAAATCTGGAATATCGTTTTCAGCCAGTTTGATTCGGATGGGGCGGGAAACTATGCTCCGATGGAGCACCCGAATATTGATACCGGCATGGGCCTTGAGCGGCTTGCCTGTGTCATGCAGGGGGTGGAAAACCTCTTTGAGGTGGATACTGTTCAGAACATCATGAAGCACATTTCCCGCATTGCCGGGGTGGAATATGGGGCAGATGACAAGACGGATATCTCCCTGCGCGTGATTACCGACCATATCCGTTCAACCACCTTTATGATTGCCGATGGCATTCTGCCGGAAAACGAGGGACGGGGCTATGTGCTGCGCCGTCTGCTGCGCCGCGCCGCTCGGCACGGCAAGCTTTTAGGAATCGACCGGCCGTTTTTGCATGAGGTAGCGGCGACGGTAATAGCAGAAAACCGCACCGCCTATCCGGAGCTTTCCGAGCATGCCGATTATATCGCCAAGGTTATTTCTGCCGAGGAGGAGCGTTTCTCCCGTACGCTCAATCAGGGAATGGATGTGCTGTTCCAGCTCATTGACCGGCTGGACACCCGCATGGAAAAGATGCTTTCCGGCGAGCAGGCCTTTAAGCTCTATGATACCTTTGGCTTCCCCATCGATCTGACGCGGGAGATTGTGCAGGAAAAGGGGATTTCGATTGATGAAGAGCGCTTTCAGAAGCTGATGCATGAGCAGAGGGTGCGTGCGCGCAGAGCGCGCGAGGCGCAGGGAGGCTCCTCCTGGGGGAGCGACCTGCTGGCAGACCTCAGCGAGCCGCAGGAGTTTACCGGCTACAGCACACTTTGCGGCCATGCGATGGTGATGGCTATTGTCTGCGGAGATGCGCGCGTCGAGCAGATGACAGAAGGTCAGGAGGGCGTTCTGGTGCTGCGCTCTACGCCGTTTTATGCTGAGAGCGGCGGACAGGTAGGGGATACAGGCGTTATCCGCTGCGGCGACAGCCTGTTTGAGGTGCAGGACTGCAAAAAGTCTGCGACCGGCTATACGCTGCATATCGGTACGCTGCTGCGCGGCCAGCTCTCGGTAGGAGCCGAGGTAGAAACGCAGGTGGATACAGAGCGCCGCGAGGCTATCCGCAGGAACCATTCCGCCTGCCACCTGCTGCAGTATGCGTTGAGAAAGGTGCTGGGAACTCACGTGCACCAGGCGGGCTCAATGGTGAACGAAACCCGCTGCCGCTTCGACTTTTCCCACTTTGAGGCGATGACGCCGGAACAGATTGAGAAGACCGAGCAGCTGGTCAACGAGATGATTTTTGCGGCGCTGCCGGTAGAGATTCGGGAAATGCCGGTGGAAGAGGCGAAGAAAACAGGGGCGATGGCCCTGTTTGGCGAGAAATATGCCGATATCGTTCGGGTTTGCAGCATGGGCGGAAAGTCCATTGAGCTTTGCGGCGGCACCCATGTGGGAAATACCATGTGCATCGGGCTTTTTAAGATTGTCAGCGAGTCCTCGGTTGCAGCGGGCGTGCGCCGCATTGAGGCGGCTACCGGCTATGGCGTTTACCAGCTGCTGAGGAGCGTGGATGCCATGCTTGAGGAGTGTGCAGGCGTACTGAAGCTGCAGAATACCGCCGAGCTGCCGCAGAAGCTGCGCGCGCTCAGCGCGGAAAGCCGCGAAAAGGACCATCGGATTGCTGAGCTGGAAAGCAAAATAGCGGCCAGCCAGGTGAAGGATCTGTTTGAGAATGCGGCGGAAGTGGAGGGTACTACCCTGCTGGTCGCGGGCTTTGCGGGCGTCAAGCCGGATGTGCTCCGCCAGATGATTGATCGGGCGCGCGAGATACGCGAGGATGCAGTAGCTATCTTCTACTCAACCAGTGACAATAAGGCATCGATCGCGGTCGGTGCGACCAAAAAAGCGATTGAGAAGGGGATTCATTCCGGCAAGCTTGTCAAGGAGATTACCTCCCGGGTGGGCGGCTCCGGAGGCGGCCGGCCGGACAGCGCGATGGGCGGCGCCACTGAAATCTTCAGGATTGATGAAGTGATGGCGCAGCTTCCTGATATTCTCCGTGCAATGATGAAAAAATAAAAGCAGCAAACTTTCAGGAAAGGAATGGTCACAAAGGATGGATTGTATTTTCTGTAAGATTGCGGCGGGGGAGATCCCGTCCACCAAAATTTTTGAAGATGATCAGGTGCTTGCTTTTTATGATGCTGCGCCACAGGCGCCGGTTCATTTTCTGGTGATTCCCAAAAAGCATATCGGCAGTGCCTTGGAGATTGATGCTAACAACAGCAATCAGGTTGCGCATATCTTTGAGGTAATTGCCAGCATTGCTCGCCAGCTGGATTTGGATAATGGCTACCGGGTAGTGACAAATGTCGGAGATGACGGCGGACAGACGGTTGGCCACCTGCATTTTCATGTGCTTGCCAAGCGAAAGCTTGCCTGGCCTCCGGGCTGAGCAAAGCGCGCCCGTTTTCCGGCTGCAGAAACCTGTTGAAGGGAGAGACGCAAAATGTCTGAATACTATGAACTGAAGGTTGCTGGTCTTACCCGCCAGCTTCCGATCTGCAAAGTGGATGAGCACCTTTCTATCGCGGCATTCATCATGTTTTCCGATGTGGAGATGACGGTTGCCTCCGCCACCGAGCTGTTAAAGCGTGTTCCGGAATATGATGTGCTGCTGACTGCCGAAAGCAAGGGGATTCCGCTCGCCTATGAAATGTCCCGCCAGTCGGGGAAAAAATATATTCTGGCGCGCAAAAGCGTGAAGCTGTATATGCGCGACCCGGTGGCGGTGGAGGTAAAATCCATTACGACCGCCGACATTCAGAAGCTCTATCTGGATGCGGAGGATCTGGCATATCTTAAAGATAGGCGCGTCTTGATTGTGGATGATGTAATCAGCACCGGCCGTTCACTGCATTCGCTGGAAAGCCTTGTAGAGAAGGCGGGGGGAATTATTTCCGGCCGGGCGGCCGTGTTGGCAGAGGGAGACGCTATGGAGCGCAAGGACATTATTTATCTGGCTCCGCTGCCGGTGTTTACCAGGTAGAAGCCTGCCGGACAAAGCAGAAGGATGTACGCAGCAGCTTTAAAGGCCTTTGCTAAAAGCTGCTGCATAGATGACAGCACGGGAGTGAGCATGAATGAGGCGGCCGCTGTTTGGGATAGGGTTGGTGTTTTTCTTATCCACAGCGGCCGCCCTTGTTTTTGGCTTTAATTTTTCGGTCGCAGTCGGCCTTTTTCTGCTGCTTTGCAGTGGGCTTTCCCTTTTGCTTTTGCGCCGCGCGCAGAGAAAAGCGGTCTTCTGCCTTCTGCTGACGGCGGCAGTGGCGATGGGGTTAGCGGCATGGCGGCAGGCGCGGTATATCAGGCCGGTACAGTCGCTGGATGGCCGCACCGTTTATCTCAAAGGCCGGGTCAGTGAGATCAGCTATTATGAACAGCAGGCCCGCTATCTTCTGGAAGCCCGTATTCCTCTTAAAGACGGGCGGGTTCTTAAGACTAACCTGCAGATTTATGCCTCTTCGCGCCTGCCGACCGGGCTTAACGAGGAGCTTCGCGGTTATGTGAGCCTGCAGCTGCCGGATGCAGAGGGGAAATACCGCTGGATGAACCTTTCGAGCGGGATTCTTCTTGCCGGAAGCTTTCAGGAGGAGCCGCAGCTGATTTCTAAAGAGCAGGCGGAGCGCTCGCCCGGCTACTATGTCACCGCGCTGCGGGAGTATCTTATGCGACAGAATAAGCGCATGCTCGCTCCGGATGCGGCGGTGCTGGTCAATGCCCTGCTTTTGGGGCAGAAGCAGGAGCTGAGCGAAGAGCTGCTGCTGGACTTTCGCCGTGCGGGAATTGTCCATTTGATGTCGGTATCCGGTTTTCATGTTTCGCTGGTTGCCGCGCTTTTCATGCATGCGCTGCGCTTTGTAGGGATTTCCAGGCGAAAAAGCGGCCTGCTGGCGCTGCCGTTTATCCTCCTGTTTGTCGCGCTCGCCGGATTTACGGCCTCCGCCGTTCGGGCCGGACTGATGAGCGCCCTTTCGCTGATAGCCATGGCGGCCGGCGAGCGGTATGACCCGCCGAGCGCCCTGGGGTTTGCCATGCTGACAGAATGTCTATGCGACCCCTTCAGTGCGCTCAGTGCCGGTTTTCTTCTCTCCTTTGGCGCCTGCATGGGCATTCTGTTTGCCGGCCCCGGGCTCACCAGCCGGATGAAGGCCGCCTGCAGCGGAATTTTTCGGAAGGAGAGCCCAACAGGAAAAATATGGGAGCTGCTGCTCGACTCCTTTGGCATTTCGCTGGCGGCATTTTTATTTACTCTGCCAGTGCAGATTTATCTGTTTGATACCTTCTCGCTGGTGGCGCCGCTCGTATCCGCATTGGCGACACCGATAGCGGCGCTGGCGCTCTGGCTGGCCGCGGTCGCTCTGCTGCTGTCGATTTTTCCGTTTCTGTTTTTGCCGGCCAAGCTTATTTCGGTGCTGACGGCGGCCCTCGTCCGGCTGCTTGCGGGATTGGCGGCGCTGTTTTCCTCGCTTCCCTTTGCCATGCTGCCGGTGCACTATGAGTTTTTGCAGTGGTTGGTGATTCTTTTCTATCTGGGCGCGCTGGTTCTGGCATTTCGGCATGCAGAGCGGCGCACATGCAGGCTCTGTGCGCTGTTGGGGGCAGGTGTGCTCGCAATTGGAATGCTCTCTGCCGGCCTTCTTTACCGCGGTACCGTGCAGCTCACCGTCTTTCCCGGAATGGATGCCGCCGTACTCATCAGCGGCAAGCAGGCGGCGCTGATCGGTTTTCCTCAAACGGCCTATCAGGGCCGGGTGATTGAGAGTTATCTGCGGGACCAGCAGGTCGATAAGCTGCAGCTCGCTCTTTCTACCAGCCTGGATAATGAGAAAGCGGCAGGCACCCCCGCCCTTTTTCGGCGATATCCGCCCCGGCAGGTGGTGATGCCCGCAGAGGGCCGATACACGGAGAACATTCTCTATGCGCTCCCTTTGGGGCAGAAGGTGCAAAACCGCGCCCGGGTAGAGCAGCTGGAGATACTCGGCGTAAAACTGCAGCTGCTTCCCTGCTCCTGCGGGGTGGGCTGCGAATTTGATTTTGGCGGTGCAAAGCTCTTAAAAACCAACGAAAACTGTGTTATAATGAAAAGCGATCTGCAAACGCAGGGGATTATCCGCGGCTGGACGCTGATTAAAGAGCGCCGGGATGGGGAACGGATGAAGGCTTTTGAGGAGGCGGGAATGTTCACCTCTTATACCTTTCGTATTTATCAGGGAGGGGAAAGCGAATGAACCTGTCAGATGAGAAATCTCTCCAGTTAGCGCTCAAAGAGGGAAAGCTTTGCTCTCCCGTTTTTATCTATGGGAACGAGGAATATCTGAAAAAGGCTTATCTGGATAAAATTTTGGGTAAGCGGCCGCAGGGCGGTCTCTCTGCATTTAACGATATCCGTATGGACTTTGCCCTCCTAGAGCCGCAGAAGCTTGCCGATGCGCTGCTCAGCCCCCCGATGATGGCCGATTATAAAACGGTCCTTGTTTTCGATGTGGTGCCTAAGGAGATCAGCGCAGAGCTGTTTAAAGAGCTGGAGGGGCTGTTTAAACAGCTCTATGATGACTGCCGCGCAGTTTTTCTGGAAAAAAGCGGGGCAGTAGATGACAAGCGGGATGAAAAATCGAAAAAGCTGATTAAGCTTTTTGACAAATATGGAACGGTAATTCAGCTGAGGGAGCGCACGGAAACCGATCTGTTAAAGCTCCTTCGCCAGCGCGCCGAAAAGGCCGGCTGCACGCTGACGCCCTCTGCCCAGAAGCTGCTTTTAGCCCGCTGCGGCCGGGAGATGGCGGCGCTCTATTCCGAGCTGGATAAGCTGTGCGCCTACCGCCCCGGAGGCGAAATTTCCGAAGCGGATGTGGGAACGCTGGTGGTCCGTCAGGCGGAGGACCATATCTTTCAGCTTTCGCGCGCGGTTTTGCGGGGAAATTATGAGCAGGCCATGCAGATTCTGCAGGATTTACTGGTGCTGCGCATACCGCAGGAGACGATTGTGGGAACGCTGGCACAGTGCTATATCGACCTTTATCGGGCGCGGGCGGCATCGGCGGCTGGGATAGGCGTTGCGCGGGCGGCGGAGGACTTTGGCTATGGCCGCCGAACCTTTGCGCTTGAAAATGCGCTGCGCGACCAGCGGGGGCTCAGTGAGCAATATATTTGCTATGCGCTGGATATCCTTTCAGATGCGGACCTTCGTCTCAAATCCACCTCGAACGATGCGCAGACGGTGCTGCAGTCGGCGGTGACGGCGCTCTTTATCCGGGAGCCGGGAAAGGGGCGGGGCGCATGCTGAAACTGGACCGTCCGCTGGTGGTGGAAGGAAAATATGACCAGATAAAGCTTTCCCGCTTGGTGGATGCGCTGATTATTACAACGGATGGGTTTCGCATCTTCCGCAACCCGGAAAAGCTTGCCTATCTGCGCGCGCTGGCCAAGAAGGATGGGCTGATAATTCTGACTGATTCGGACGCGGCCGGCTTTAAAATACGCGGTTATCTGAAAGGGACAGTTCCGTCTCAAAAGCTGATACAGCTTTATACTCCGGATATTTTCGGGAAGGAGCGGCGAAAGGCCGCCCCCTCTAAAGAAGGAAAGCTGGGAGTAGAGGGCATAGGCGATCAGCTGCTGGTGGATACTTTTATCCGCGCGGGCGTGGTAGTTGGGGAGAGGGGAGCTTCGGAGCCTTTAGAGGCTACGGCACTGAGTAAGGCGGATCTTTTTTCATTGGGCCTCAGCGGGCGGCCGGACAGCGCGGCACGCCGCAGGCGGCTGCAGGCTCTTTTGCAGCTGCCCGCTCATATGAGTGCAGGAGCGCTGCTGCAGTATCTGAACCATTCCTGTGCGCGGGAAGATTTTTTGAAAGCACTGAAAAGCCTGGAAGCAGAATGAATAGGCAGGAGGGAGCTGGCAGATGACCTTTTTCAGTTTGACGTTTCTTTTAATCTTCCTGCCTGCTGGCATTTTACTCTACTATGCTTTGCCCAATCGCTTTAAAAATACTGCTTTGCTGCTGCTGAGCCTGTGTTTTTATGGGCTGGCGCAGCCACACTTTCTTTGGCTGATGGCTGCCGGCATCCTTTTTGATTATGGCATGGCCTGTATCATTCATTTTTCTTCAAAACGGCCGGCTGCAGGCAGGTTGGCCTGTCTTTTCTCTTTTATCAAATCGGGAGGATATATTCTCTATGGAGCGCTATGTGTCCGCCGGGGACTGTCTGCGCCTGTCGGCATATGGATTTATACCCTTTCTGCCAGCGGATATCTTCTGGAGCTTTTTCACAGAGAAGCGCCGTTTGAACAGAACCTGGTGGATTTCGCACTCTATAACTGCTTTTTCGGGCGCATTTTTTGGGGCCCTTATGTAAAATATACACTGATACGTCCGCAGCTGAAGAAGAAGCGGCTGACCCTTTCCTCGGTTTCCTCCGGTCTGGTGCTGATGATGCAGGGGGTAGCCAAAAAGGTCGTTTTGGGGGATAGCCTTTTTGCTTTCTACCAGTCGCTTGCTGCTCTTGAGGAGCGGGACAGAACGTTGCTCTCCTGCTGGATGCTTCTACTTTCGCTGGCACTGAGCATTCATTTCATCTTCAGCGGCTATTGCGATGTGGCAAGGGGATTGGGCCAGATTTTTTCCTTCAAAATGCCCCGGAACATCTTTTTCCCGCTGCATGCGCACAGCGTTCGGGAGCTGGTGGAGCGCTTTAATATCTCCTGGATGGATTACCTGCGCCGGCAGTTTTCCAGCGTTTCTGTCCTTTTTCAGGGAAGCAATGCCGGGGATATCGTCATGGTGATTGTCCGCATGCTGCTGTATGGCGCATGGCTTTCTTTTAGTCCGAATGGACTCTGGTGGGGGCTTTATCTGGCTTTGTTTTTTCTTGCGGAAAAATATTTTTATGGCCGGGCGCTGGAAAAGCTGCCCTATCTGCTGGGCAAAATTTATACCTGGCTGGCGTTTCTTACCTCCCTTATACTGCTGGCACGGCCCTTTGACGACTGGGGCGCCTTTTTGAAAACAATGTTTCATTTTGAGCCGGGGCTGTGGTATAATGACACTGTTATTTACATTTTGTCCCAGAATTACTGGGTGCTGACTTTGGGGCTGCTGCTCAGCTATCCGGTTATGCCGAAGATTTCTGCCTTTTTTAAAAAAAAGTGGCCTGTCTGTGCCGATATCTCATCGGTGATGATCAATCTTGGCCTGATGATTTTAATCGTTATGTTTTTGATATAAGAGAGCTACGCTGCTGCGAAAGGAGGGGAGAGCTTGCTTTCCAAAAGAATATCGGCGGTATTCATTCTGCTTATTATGGTAGAGCTTTCTCTGGCCAGTATTTTTCGTGCCTATCTGTATGGCCTCCCTTTTCCGGAGCCTTCACAAGGAACGCCGGTGGAGCGCATGGAGACATTTCTGGGCGAAGCTGTCCCTTTTTCCCGAACGCTGCGCAGCGCGATGGTGGAACTGCGGTATCTGCTGGGCTTTCGCGAGCAGGATGGGATATTTCTGACCGAAAACCGGCTGATTGAGAATATTGAGGAGCCAGTCAGCAGCTATGTGCAGAGCAATACCGAGGCGCTTATCCATTTTGCGCAGCAGCAGTCCATCCCCACCTATATAACGCTGATTCCCACTGCGAGCGCCATTCTCCAAAACGCAACGCCCTCTTTTTCCGATTCTCGAATTTATAACCAGAAGCAGTTTATTGATGAGCGATATAAAAACTTTTCCGGCAGCCTGTTCTGTATTGATGTCTATTCTGCGCTGCTGCAGAATAATAGCCAGTCTCTCTATTTCGGCACGGAATCGCTGCTTAGCATGCAGGGGGGGTATTTTGTTTATGAGACCGTTTCCAGGCGGATGGGAAACGCGCCCTATGGCCTGGATCGGTTTGAAATTTCCCACCTTCCGCAGCGATACTATGGCAGCCTTTATCACCGGGTTGAGTTTCGCAATGTAGAACCGGATACGATCAGCCTTTTTTATTATCGCGGGGACAGCAAGGAATTTTCCGTTGTGCATCATGAGGAGACGGATAAGGTTTATTATACGCTCTTTCCCACCTTTCTGGCTGATCTCGGCAGTCCGCTGGATGTTATGCTCGGCGGACAGTCACCGGTAGTGGACATTGAGCAGCAGAGAAAGTTTAACAACAGCCTTCTGGTCTTCTGTGACCGGCAGATGTTTTCTGTTCTCCCGTTTCTCGCCTGCGATTACCGCAATATCCGGGCGCTTGACCTGCAGCAGGCGACCGAGCAGCAGCTGCAGGATATTCGTATCTCCCAATATGATGAAATTCTGTTTGCTTACTCGGTGGATACCTTTATGCACTCCAATGCGATTTCCCGTATAAAAAACGGCAGCTGGGAATAATCCCCAGCTGTTTTATCAGCCACAGAGACGGAGATTTTGTTCTGGTCCCCCGGACTTCCCGCAAGGGACAGGAAAAATAAGCCGTTTGCTCGATTTTTGATGGTGCGGCAATAAAAATCATCTCCGAATGAAGAAGGGCTTTATTAAAGAAGGACGAACGTAAACATGAGATAAAAGGATAGGAAGAGGGAACTTATGGATTGGAAACAGATACGGGTCTATACGACTCATGAGGGAATAGAACCGGTTGCGGCCATTCTTCTTGAGCTGGGCGTAGGCGGCTATACGGTAGAGGACGCAGAGGATTTTGAAGCGTTTCTAAAAAGCGAAACCCCGCACTGGGATTATGTGGATGAAAGCCTTTATCCGCTTCGGAGCTGCGAAACCAGCCTGACGGTTTATCTGGCGGATAACGAGCAGGGGGCGCGGCAGCTTGAGCGGCTGCTCGATGAGCTTGAGCGGCTTCGCGCGATGGACAGCACCTGCAGCTGGGGACGGCTTGCGGCCGAATGCGGGCAGATCCGGGAGGAGGATTGGGCAGATAACTGGAAGCAGTATTTTAAGCCGATACCGGTTGGAGAGCGGCTGATGATTAAGCCCACCTGGGAAAGCCTGCCGGAAAACGGGGGCCGCGCCGTTTTGGAGATTGACCCTTCTGCTAGCTTTGGAACAGGCACTCACTACACGACCCGGCTCTGTTTAGAGATGCTGGAGCAGACGGTGCAGGGAGGCGAAGCGGTGCTGGATATGGGCTGCGGCAGCGGCATATTGGGCATTGCCTGCATTCTGCTGGGGGCGGCCGAGGTAACAGCGGTGGATATTGATGAAAATGCTGTGCGCATTGCCCGGGAAAATTACCGGCAGAACCGGATTCCCGAGGAAAAGGTGCATACATTTTGCGGAGATATCATGAAAGAGGAGGCGTTGCGCGCGGCGGTTTGTACGCGACGTTATCCGGTAATTGCTGCCAATATTGTAGCGGATGTTATCCTAGCCATGCTGGATACGTTGAAATCCTGCCTGGAAGAGGAAGGGAAGCTGTTGCTCTCCGGCATTATTACCGAGCGCGAGGAGGATATTTTAACCGGTCTGCGCCGCGCAGGGCTGCAAATTCTTCACAGGCGCGAGGAGGGCGGCTGGGTGGCTTTGTGCGTCGTCCGGCAGCTGGAGGAGAGAGATGCCTAGGTTTTTTACGGATGTGCCCTGTGGGGACTATGCCGAGCTCTCAGGAGAGGATGCGCGCCACGTTTCCTTCTCGCTGCGCATGCGCACGGGGGAGCAGCTGGTTCTCTGCGATGGGCGGGGGACGGATTTTCTCTGCCGGATTGAGAGCTTTGAAGAGGGGCGTGTCCGGCTGCGCATATTAAAAAGCTGTCCGTCCTCTGCCGAGCCGAAGACAGAGATAACGCTGTTTTTAGCCCTGAGCAAGGGGGATAAGCTGGACCTGGTCATTCAAAAGGCGGTCGAGCTGGGCGCCTGCGCCATCGTTCCGTTTCTCTCAGCGCGCTGTGTCTCGCGCCCAACTCCTGATGCGTTTGAAAAAAAGCGCGCCCGATATAGGCGCATCGCCTATGAGGCGGCCAAGCAGTGCGGACGCGGACGTATCCCCGAGGTGCACCCTTTGCAGAGCTTTTTGCAGCTTCGCGGTCAGATAGCGGATTTTGACCGGCCGCTCTTTTTCTATGAGCGGGCTGAGCAGCCGCTTCGTTCTATTCCTTTGGAGAATGCTCATACAATAGCTCTGATCGTTGGCTCGGAGGGCGGATTTGATCCGGAGGAAGCCGCCGCTCTCAAGCGGGCAGGAGCGCTGGAAGTTTCGCTGGGCCCGCGGATTCTGCGCTGTGAAACGGCGCCCATCGCCGCGCTGGCGGCGGTGCTGTATGCGGTGGGGGAGATGTAGTATGGGAAGCAGGCGTACAAAAAAAACGGTACCCATCCTGCTCTTTTTAACGGTTCTTCTGTTCAGCTTGGGTCTTTTTCAGCAGTGGGTTTTGCCCAGAGCACCAAGGCATTCTTCTCCTGTTTCCGAGCCGGCAAAAAATGCGGTTTCGGAGAGTTCGGAGCTCTCCTCCTCTTCTGCTGTTTCCTCTAAGCCGGAAGAGCGGGAAGAGGTAAAGGAGGATGAAGCGGACTCTTCGGGCGAGGAGGCGCTGTTGGTGGATAAATCTGCCTGGGAGCTGGTACTGGTCAATTCGGGCCACGTTTTAAGCGAGGAATATCCGGTGGATTTGGAATCGGTAGAGGGCTATCAGTTTGACAGGCGGGCGGCCGGCGCACTGCGGGAGATGCTGGAGGCGGCCCGGGCAGATGGTGTTGAGCTGGTGATTATCTCCACCTACCGTTCCTTTGAAAAGAGCGAATGGAATTTTAACGAGAAGGTTCAGGCGCTTCTGGAAGAGGGCTATTCCCAGCAGGAGGCCGAAGCGGAGGCTGGGCGGTGGATTGCCCGGCCGGGCATGAGCGAGCACAACACCGGCCTTGCGCTGGATGTGGTCTCCAGCGACTATTTTGATGTATACGGCCGTTCACTGGAAACGGCATTTGAGGGCTATCGGGGTTTTCAGTGGCTGTATGAGCACTGCGCCGATTATGGCTTTATTTTGCGCTATCCAGCGAATGCAGAGGACGTTACCGGCATTCACTATGAGCCATGGCATTACCGCTATGTAGGTATCGAGCATGCCAAAGCCATAAAAGAGCGGGGAATAACACTGGAAGAATACCTGGATGAGGGATGATTTTTTGAAAAGAGGCGGAGTATGCAGCAGGGAGGAAAAAATACGGTTTTCCAGGCAGTTGGTTCCAGTGTTTGCGCACTGCTGCTGACGGCAGCCATTTACTTTGCCGGTACCGGACTTGGGAACGCTCTTCTGCAGTTGCAGAAGAGCTACCGCATCGAATTTTTTAATCGGGCGGTTGCCGGGCAGGACGCGGTGGTGCGGATGGTGGAAAGCGAAAAGCTGCATACGGTGGCCACCCAATATCTGCGGGCACTGATGGATTCGGTCATCCGCTTTGAATTTTTTCCCCGCCAGCAGGAGGGGGAGACCTTTCTTGCCGTTATTTCTGCACTTCCGGAAGAGGTGGAAATTGACCGGTTCGAGTTTACCGAACGCCATCTGCTGATCTACGGCCACTGTACGCACGAAGAGCAGCTAAAGCAGTTTCAGGAGGCCCTTTCAGATGCCCCCTGCTTTCAGGATGTTTTGCTGGAATCCTGCCAGAAGAAGGATGGCAGCTATGCTGGGGTGCTGACCTGCATAACCGTCTAGCGAGTTGCCTGCAAAATACCCGGTATTTTGCAGAAGGTATTCTGGAGAGGGAGAATTTTTACCTTCACATAGAATTATCCGGCAGGGGATTGCCCGAGGAGTTGGAAAAACGGCAGAGCGGTAAACCGCTTTGCCGTTTTCTGGCTGCCTTCTTTTCTGCGTTAGGGCTGCGTGGCGATATATACATCCATATAGCAGATGCCTTCCTGCCGGTACTCCCTTTCATAGCAGGAGATAACGCCCCTCTCCTCCCGGTGCTCCAGCCGGTTGACCTTCATGTAGGCCATTAATGTTTGATAAGCGTTGGGGATGATACGAAAAGGCGCTTTAAAGGGTTCCCGGATGGTAATGGCCGCATAGTGCTGTGTCTTCTGCGACAGAACCGGGATATTCTCCTCCCGCCAGAGAAAGCCGGGCGGCAGAATCAGTGCGGCAGCATAGCCATGCATATGATGAACGTTTATCTGTTCCTGAGAGACTGCCGGAAAATCCCAACCGATAATCTGCGGCTGATGGATACCCTGTCGTTTTGCCCAGCCATTTACATGACAGATGGCGTCCTCCTCCGGGTCCGCGCTGATAACGGCATAGGAAACATACCGAAAGCCCTCCACTTCCTCTATTCGGATATTGGAATATGCCTCGTCGCAGGTATTCATATCATCCCGGAACAGATCATCCAGCGAGCAACAGAAGAGCTGGCAGAGCTCTACCGCTTTGCTGATTTCGGGATATGCGGCATCCAGCTCCCATTTGGAGACGGTCTGCCGGCTGACCAGCATTTTTTCAGCCAGCTCCTCCTGTGTCATGCCGCCGCACATTTTTCTTAAAAACTGCAGATTTTTTCCAAAGCTCATAAAAGACCTCCCTGATTTTGCCGGACCAAAGGGCCGGCAGGCGATTAAAAAAACGGTGAGCAGAATGAAGCCTGCTATGCAACTGCATCTTTATCCTATAACAAAAACAGGCTGTTTTCCACCATGTATCAGGGGCATATTCCATTGTTTTCGCAATCGCCAGTTGCGAAAACAATGAATTTATAAGTATGAATTTTTTATAGCCCGCATATAGATAGAAAGAGGGACAAATATTTGTGAAAATGGGGGCAGGGATTACATGCTGCTGGTATCGCTCAAGGTCAATAAAAAGCGGATAAAAATAGCGGCGGGGCTTATTGGGCTGCTTGCAATCATAGCCGTAGGCATCGGGATAGGCAGGCCATACCGCAGGGAGGTGGCGGTCAATCTGAGCGGCGATGGGGCAGTGACAAAAAACTATACGGCACAGACGGCCGGGCAGAGGCTGGAATTCATTTCCCAGTTTGGCTGGGAGGTGGAGGAGGAACCGGTTGAGATAGAAGAGGTACTGATTCCCGCTGAGTTTGATGCTGTTTATGAGAGCTACAACACCCTTCAGCGTGCCCAGGGGCTGGACTTAACCCGCTACCGCGGGAAGATGGTTAAACGCTTTACCTATCAGGTGCTGAACTATCCTGATTCCGGCGATGAGGTGCGGCTGAACCTGCTGGTTGCAGAAAACAAGGTCATAGGCGGAGATGTCTGCTCGATGGCGCTGGATGGCTTCATGCATGGCTTTAAATATGAGGGATGAGGAAGGGTCTGCTGCAAAATGTAAGCATTTTGCAGCAGACCCTTCTGAAAAACGGCTTTTGACTCCACCAAGGTCAAATTCCGCCCGCATATTACGGGCGAAACCGTTCTTTTCCGGTTTTTGCAAGCCGGAAAAATATTTTGCAACATGCCCTTGCGAAAAAACGTTTTCGGGGAAAGCTGATACCCCGAATTTCGCACCTTTTAGCGCGATATCGCCGTTTTTTCTGGTTTTTGCAGGCCAGAATAAAAATTCTGCAGCGCCCCTCCTTGTGGAAAACTATTGCTATAAAGGCCGACTTCTACCGGAAAGGACTAGGCGAAGCCGCCATTTTCTCCTGCTGAAAAAGGGAAAGAACGACCGCCTTTTGGCAGGAGGGCGGGCTGTTCTGTGCAGGGCAGAAAGCCGCCGGTATTTGATTAATTTTTTATGTCGGAGCGATAAAAATTATCAGGAAGGGGTGACATTATGCGGAGAAGCGTGTATAATTATTCCGAATGATATGTAAACTGGCAAAATATCCGATGTTCAGAAGAAGGGAAGAACTCTTGGCTCTTTATCTCGGTATAGATACCAGCAATTATACAACCTCAGCGGCACTTTTTGACGGGGAAAGGATGATTCAGCGCAAAAAGCTGCTGCCGGTAAGGGTGGGAGAGCTGGGGCTGCGGCAAAGCGATGCGGTTTTTGAGCATACGCGGCAGCTTCCTGAGCTGGTAGAAGCCTGTTTTCAGGAGGCGGCGCCGGCTTCTCTGTCGGCAGTGGGCGTTTCGGTGCGCCCGCGCGATCAGCAGGGCTCTTATATGCCCTGCTTCCTTGCGGGGGAGTCGGCGGCCCGTTCGGTTGCGGCAGCTTTCCATATTGCGGCGCACCCCTTTTCCCACCAGGCCGGACATATTGCGGCAGCCCTCTATTCTACA
The DNA here is from genome assembly GCA_022792175.1 of Provencibacterium sp. Lineage (GTDB taxonomy): Bacteria > Bacillota > Clostridia > Oscillospirales > Ruminococcaceae > Harryflintia. Next base: position 11,368 of record JAAWAN010000023.1, on the reverse strand, counting down.
GGGAATATGCAGCTGATAGAGCGCCCCTTCATCTGCTTTCATTTTTCCGGAGGGACTACCGACTGCCTGCTCGTTTCTCCGGACAGCACACATGTTTTTTCGATAGAGCTGCTGGCCTGTTCGCTGGATCTCAAGGCGGGACAGGCAGTTGACCGTGTTGGACGGATGCTGGGACTGCCGTTTCCGGCGGGCGCAGAGCTTTCGGCACTGGCAGAGAAAAGTGAAAAGGAATTTCGCATCCGTCCGGCCTTTAAAGGGGAGAACGTTTCCCTTTCCGGAGTGGAAAACCGCTGCGAGGCTCTGCTGCGCGATGGGGCGCCTGCAGAGGATGTTGCCCGCTTCTGCCTGGCCTTTATCTGCAGGGCCGCGGAGGAGATGACCGAGCATGCGCTTTCCAGGTGCGGCAATCTGCCGGTTATTTATGCAGGAGGCGTCATGTGCTCGAGCTATATCCGTGCGCATCTGACTGAAAAATATGGCGGCGCCTTTGCCGATCCTGCTTTCTCTTCGGATAATGCGGCAGGTATTGCGGCGCTCGCAATGGTGAAGGATAGAAAATGAATGAAACGATTACCGTCTCCCAGCTCAACCGCTATGTAAAATCGCGGCTGGATGAGGACAGAATACTCAAAGACCTCTTTCTTACCGGGGAGATTTCCAACCTTTCGAATCATTACCGCTCCGGGCATATCTATTTTGTGCTGAAGGATGCGAACGCGGCCGTTAGGGCGGTGCTTTTTCGCTCCTATGCGCAGCAGCTGCGGTTTCCTCTGCAGAACGGGATGCATGCCGTTGTGCGCGGCTCGATTTCCCTTTATGAGCGGGACGGCAGCTATCAGCTTTATGCCCGGGAGGTTTTTCCGGAGGGGAAAGGGCTGCAGTGGCTGCAGTTTGAACGCCTGAAGGAGCAGCTGGAGAAGGAGGGGCTTTTTGACCCTGCTCTCAAGCGTCCCCTCGTTCCCTTCCCGAAGCGTATAGGCATTGTCACCTCTCCCACCGGCGCCGCCCTGCAGGATATGCTGCGGATACTGCGGGGACGCTGGCCGTTATGCACCGTCATTCTCTCTCCGGCAACGGTTCAGGGGGCAGAGGCACCGCGCTCGCTGCTTCAGGCGCTTGAGCGGCTGAAGCAGCAGCGGTGCGATGTGGTGATTGTCGGACGTGGCGGCGGTTCTTCGGAAGATTTGTGGGCATTTAATGATGAGCTTCTCACCCGCGCGGTGCGCGCATTTCCCTGCCCGGTGATTTCGGCCGTCGGGCACGAAACCGACTTTACCCTCTGCGATTTTGCAGCAGACCTGCGTGCGCCGACTCCGACGGCGGCGGCTGTCGCCAGTGTTCCCGACCTTGGGGAGATACTCGGCACCATGCACCGTACCGGGGAGCTGATGCGCGCCCGGCTGGAAACCCGGCTGAGCGAGCTGGAACAGCGTACCCTTCGTGCGCGGCGGCAGGTGCAGGCGCTTTCGCCGGCGCAGCGTCTGGAGCAGGCAGGGCGCCGGATTTTAAGCCTGCAGGAGCAGCTCGAGCGCCGCATCCGCTGGCAGCTGCAGCGCAAGGAGCAGGCGCTGCAGGCTTTGGGCAGTCTGATTGATTCTCTCTCGCCGATGAAAACGCTGGCCAGAGGCTACAGCGTGCTGCTGCAGGAGGGACATGCCGTCCGCTCAGCGGCGGACGTTTCGCCGGGAGAGAGCCTGCGTGCGGTTTTATATGATGGCGAGCTTTTGCTTAAGGTAGAAAAATCCAATCTGAATAAACCGGATATGAAAGCTGCCGAGTGAAAAAAGCGGAGATAAAAACGGTGCAGTCTTTCTGGAAAGGAACAGGATAGCGGCGATGAAAAAGAAGGATGAAAGCTTTTCTTTGGAGGAGGCTCTGGCTGAGCTGGAGAAAATCAGCGAGAAAATGGCAGCGGAGGATTTGCCGATTGAGGAGAGCCTGGGGCTTTATGAAAAGAGCGTAAAGTTGGTTGCCCTCTGTCAGGAGAGCCTGAAAAAGGCGCGCCTGAAGATTGTTTCGTTGGAAAAAGGGGAGGAGGCGCAAAAGCCTTCGGCCGAAGAAGCGGCAGACTCCCCTGCTGTATAAAAGGAGTTTGGCGATGGTTTCAAAGGAATATATGCTCAGCTGCAGCGAATATCGCGAGGCGGTGGAACGGCAGCTGGAAAAAAGCCTGCCGGTTTGCCGGCAGCCCTATCGGATTGTGGTGGATGCGATGCGCTACTGCACGCTGGGGGCCGGGAAACGGATGCGGGCAATGCTCTGCCTGGAGTTCTGCAGGCAGAGCTGCGGTGATTATGAGCGGGCGCTCCCCTTTGCGGCAGCGCTCGAGATGATGCATGCCTATTCGCTTATTCACGATGACCTGCCCTGTATGGATGATGACGCTCTGCGCCGCGGAAAGCCCTCCTGCCATATCCGTTTTGGGGAGGCAAATGCTCTGCTCGCAGGGGATGCACTGCTGACTGCCTCCTTTACAGCGGCGCTTTCGGGAGGCAGCCATCCGCAGGTGGGCAGTGAACGCGCCCTGCAGGCCGCCATGACGCTGGCAGGCCGCGCCGGTGTAGATGGGATGATCGGCGGTCAGGTAATGGATCTGGCGGCCGAAAAGCATCCCGAATTGGACGATCAGACGCTGCATTTGCTGTACAGCCTCAAAACGGGAGCGCTGATTCGCGCAGCCTGTGAAATTGGGGCCATTGTAGGAGGGGCGGGGCAGGATGTCATCCGCCTGGGAGGAGAGTTTGCCGCCCATTTAGGGTTGGCTTTTCAGATTGTGGATGATATACTGGATGTAACTGCCGATGAGCAGACGCTGGGAAAGCCGGTAGGCAGCGATGAGGCCAGCGGAAAAACGACCTATGCCATCCGGTTTGGTATTGAGCGCGCGCGGCTGATGGCGCAGGATAGCATCCGGCGTGCGAGGGCGGTGCTGGCACAACTGCCGGGAGATGGCCGCTTTCTGGAGGAAATCTGCAATATGGTTCTGGAACGCGACCATTAACATACAGAGGAAAGTCGCCCTGCGCCTGACCGGCGCGATAGTATTGAAGACAGGAGAACGAGGGAGCATGCTTGCTTTACTGACCAGTAACTATCTAATCAATGTCGGCCTGTTGGCCTGGATAGCCGCTCAGGTATCCAAAACGATCCTGCATTTTTTGATGACGGGGAAATGGGTCTTTGAGCGCATGTTCGGCGCGGGAGGAATGCCCAGCTCCCATTCGGCGCTGGTATGTTCGATTACCATCGGCATGGTGCGCAAGGTGGGCTTTGACTCTCCCGGGTTCGCCCTCGCCCTGACGCTGGCCGCCATCGTAATGTATGATGCCATGGGGGTGCGGCGCGCGGCAGGCGAGCATGCGAAGGTTATTAACAAGCTGGTGTTTGGTTTTCAGTTTCTTGATCTTGTGCAGCCGGCCGAGGAAGAGAAGGAGGATGAGCGTCTGATTGGTCCCGACCAGGAGAAGCTCAAGGAGTATCTCGGGCACACCCCTTTTGAGGTTCTGGGAGGCGCGCTGCTGGGGATACTCATTGCCATGATTGTGCCGGTAAAATAGAAGGGGATGAAGAGGCTTATGCAGGAGAGGCGGCAGAAGGGGAAAGGCACTTTTTCAACCGGCCTGCTGGATGCTATTCAATCGCCGCGCGATCTGAAAAGGCTGACCCGCTCTCAGCTTCCCGCACTGGCAAAGGAGATCCGCACGCTGCTGGTGGAAACGGTATCCAAAACAGGGGGACATCTTGCCTCCAATCTCGGCGTTGTGGAGCTGACGATCGCGCTACACCGGGTATTTGCCAGCCCCACCGACCGGATTATTTTCGATGTGGGCCATCAATGCTATACCCATAAGCTTCTCACCGGGCGGCGCGCCCGGTTTGCCTGCCTGCGTCAGAAAAATGGGCTCTCCGGTTTCCCCAAACGCTCGGAGAGCGAGCATGATGCCTTTATTGCCGGGCATTCCAGCACCTCGATATCGGCCGCCATCGGTCTGGCGCGCGCGAAGAAGCTGCGGGGGGAGGAAGGAAAGGTCATTGCCGTTATCGGGGATGGATCCTTCTCCGGGATTGCCTTTGAAGCGCTCAACAATATCAGCAGGGAGCTAAGCAACCTGGTTGTCATCCTCAATGATAATGAGATGTCCATCTCCAAAAATGTCTCTCCCTTTGCCCACCACCTTGCGCGCATACGCAATACGCAGGGCTACTATCTTTTTAAAGACGGATTTGAGCGCTCGCTGCTTCACCTGCCGCTGGTGGGCAGTGCGCTCCGCAACCGGATTTCCGGTCTCAAATCTGCAGCGAAAAACGCTCTCTATCACAGCAATATTTTTGAGGATATGGGTTTTACCTATCTCGGCCCGGTGGATGGGCATTCCTTCGACCAGCTTTCTGCTTCCTTTACGCGGGCGAAAATACTGCGGGAACCGGTTCTGGTGCATGTACACACCTGCAAGGGAAAGGGATACCCGCAGGCGGAGGAAAATCCCGGGGCTTTTCATGGGGTCTCTCGATTTGACCCGGCCGTCCGGCAGAAAAATGAACTTTCCGCCGACTCCTTCAGCGAACAGATGGGGCGGTATCTGACGGCGGCCGGCGAAGAGGACCGGCGGATTGTTGCCGTTACGGCGGCGATGAAATATGCAACCGGGCTGCACCATTTTTCCACCCGCTTTCGCAGTGAAGGCCGGTTTTTTGATGTGGGTATTGCAGAAAGCCATGCCGCCATTTTCGCCTCGGCTATGAATGCAGGCGGGCTGCTGCCGGTTGTCTGCATCTATTCCTCCTTTTTGCAGCGCGCCTATGATCAGCTGCTGCATGACTGCTCGCTGGAAGCCACCCATGTAGTGCTCGGCGTTGACAGGGCCGGCCTGGTAGGGGAGGATGGGGAGACCCATCAGGGACTGTTTGATGTTCCCTTTTTGACCACCCTGCCTGGTGCGGTCATCTATTCCCCCGCCACTTATGATAGGATGCGCGCAGACTTTGACCGGGCGCTTTATGAGGAAACCGGACTGACGGCTGTGCGCTATCCGCGCGGACGGCAGGCCTTTCATTTTCCGGCGAACACCCGTTGGGAGGCCGATTATGGCCTTATTCCGGCGCGAAAAGAGGCGCAGGGGCTGGCGGTTACCTACGGGCGCATTGCAAAAAATCTGCTGGATGCGCTTACGCGCGCGGGAAAGGACTATGAAATTATCATTCTTGACCGGATTTTTCCGCTGCCCGAAGCCGCCCTGAAAGAGGCAAAAAGGTTTTGCAAAGTTGTTTTTGTAGAGGAGGCCGCCCGGGAGGGAGGGCTGGGCCAGCGCTTTGCCGCGCAGCTGCTCTGCAGTGGCTGGAGCGGGGAATATATTCTGCGCGCGATTGAAAACCCGGTGGTCCCGCAGGGAACGCTGGAGGAATGCATGGAAATGGTGGGGCTCGATCCCGCTTCGATCGCAGAGATTTTATAAAATGTTTGAAAGGGGAAGGCCGAATTGAAGCAAAGGCTGGATACCCTGCTTGTTCAAAAAGGGCTGGTGCAGTCGAGGGAGGCTGCCCGGCGGTTTATTATGGCCGGGCAGGTCTATGTAGACGGGCAGAAATGCGATAAGCCCGGACAGGCCGTTTCCGAGGAGAAGGAAGTGGAGCTGCGGGGAGAGAAGGAGCCGTTCGTCAGCCGGGGAGGACACAAACTGGAAAAGGCGCTGGCCGTTTTCCCGCTTACCCTGCAGGACAAGCTCTGTATGGATATCGGCGCCTCCACCGGTGGTTTTACCGACTGCATGCTGCAGCATGGCGCCCGTGAGGTCTATGCCATTGATGTGGGCTATGGCCAGCTGGCCTGGAAGCTGCGCGGGGATAAGCGGGTACACAATCTGGAGCGGGTCAATGTCCGTTATCTGAGCGAGGAGCAGGTTCCGCAGAGGGCGGATTTTATCAGTATTGATGTATCCTTCATTTCGCTAACGCTGGTGTTGCCGGTCGCCTGCCGTTTTTTGCAGCAGCAGGGTGACCTGGTGGCGCTTATCAAGCCCCAGTTTGAGGCCGGCAGGGATAAGGTCGGCAAAAAAGGGGTGGTGCGCGACCCTGCCGTCCATCAGCAGGTGGTTGAAAAGGTATCGGCCTTTGCAGCCGAAAACGGCTTTATGGTGTGCGGCTGGGACTATTCCCCCATTAAAGGACCGCAGGGCAACATTGAATATCTGCTCTGGTTGCAGCCGGGAGAAGGAATTTCGCCGCTGCCTGAAACGGCCGCCGAGCTGGTCAGCCGCGCGCACCGGCAGCTGGATTGATGGATGAACACAGCGAAGGGGGAAACGGGCTTGAAGGTGCTGATAACGCCTAACCTGCGCAAAAAGGATGCTCTGCAGCACACGCGGGAGGTGCTTTCCCGGCTGAACGAGCTGGGCTGCTGCTGTTTGATGGGCCGGCAGTATGCGCACCTTTTTTCCGGGAGCGGGGCGGATTTCGGAGATTATCAGGAGTATCTGCGTAAAGCCGGTCTGCTGGTTGCTATCGGCGGGGATGGAACGATTATCCACTGCGCCAAGGATGCGATGCTGGCGGATATTCCGATTTTGGGCATCAATCTGGGACGCCTCGGCTTTCTGGCGCAGCTTGAACTGGGCAGCCTGGAAAACCTGGAACGGGTAGTGAAGGGAGAGGCCGGCATTGAGGAGCGGATGCTGCTTAAAGCGGTGCATCTGACTGGGGATGGGCGCAGGGAGGAATATTATGCGCTCAACGATTTCGTCTTCTCCAAGGGGGCGCTTTCGCGGATGGTGGATTTGGAGGTAGCTTGCGGAGAGAGGCATGTGGGCGATTTTCGGGCAGATGGGCTGATATTTGCCACCCCGACCGGCTCTACGGCCTATTCGCTTTCGGCGGGCGGTCCGGTTGTCGATCCGGTGATCGATTCCATTTTGCTGACGCCGATTTCTCCGCATGCGCTCGGCTCGCGGCCTATTATCTTCTCCCCGCAGGAAAAGCTCCTGGTGCGCCAGAAGCTGGTAAACGACATCGATAACCTGTATATGACGGTGGATGGGGAGCAGGCGGTGCTGATTCGCCCGGAGGATCATGTGGTTCTTGAGCGCGCCGGCCGCCGGGTAAAGCTGATGACACTCGACCAGCGCCATTTTTATGAAATTTTCAGCGATAAACTCCGCACCGAAGGCTGAAGGGGCCGCGGTGGGGACTTTTCCGTTTTTATTTCTGTTTATGCCGGGGCATTTTTCCGGCGGGAAATGGAGGTTTCATTGTCAAAGTTTAAGCGGCATGCCAAAATCCTCGAAATTATCTCTTCCCAAACGATTTATACCCAGGAACAACTGCTGATGGAACTGCATGCGCTGGGCTTTCCGGTGACACAGGCGACCGTTTCGCGGGATATCCGCGAGCTGAAGCTCAGCAAGGCACAGCTGCCGGACGGCAACTATGCCTATGCAGTAAACCGCGTACAGGAGGCGGGCAATACCTCTTTCCGGTTTCATGCCATCTTCCGCGAGGCGGTTTCAAAGATTGATTATGCGCAGAATCTGGTGGTCATCAAGTGCTACACTGGCATGGCCAATGCGGCCTGCGCGGCGCTCGATACCATCGACTGGCCGGGCGTTGTGGGAACGATTGCCGGAGATGATACCATTTTGGTGATTGTGCGTGACCATACAAACGCCGAAGCGCTGGTGGCTGAGCTTTATAAGATGTTGGGGAACGCAAGAGAATAGGAGAGGTAAAATTTTTATCCTTGTCCGAGGGGAATGCTTTCATCGGCTTTCCTGTTCGCTCTTTTAGCCGAAGCCGGGCTCTGTTTATATCGTTGACAGGCTTTTGGCAGACCGGGAATATTTTTCTTTCTCCTTTAGCCCTTAGAAAGAGGTGCATGATAGCAATGCTTCGCAGCTTATATATTGAAAACCTGGCGGTGTTTTCCCGGGCGGAGATTGCGTTTACGCCGGGCCTCAATGTTTTTACCGGCGAAACCGGTGCGGGGAAAACCATTCTGATTAGCTCCATCGGCGCGGTGCTGGGACAGCGGGTTTCCAGAGAGCTTATCCGAACAGGGGAAAGCCGCGCGCAGGTCAGTGCGGTTTTTTCCCCCGTATCGGCGGAGCTCACCGCCCTTTTAGAGGAGCTGGGCTTTGAGCCCCCGGAGGATGGGGAGCTGCTGTTATCCCGGGTTATTCGTCCGGATTCGGCGGAGTGCCGGATAAACGGCCGTCCGGCAACGGCGGCAGCACTGCGTGCGCTGGCTCACCGGCTGATTGATTTACACGGCCAGCGGGATAACCAGAAGCTTCTCTCTTCTGATTACCACCTCTCGCTCATTGACCATTATGGGGGCTGCCGGCAGCTCATTCAGGAATATGGAGAAGTCTGGAAGCAGCTTTGCGAAGTGCGCATCCAGCTGCGGGCCCTGCAGCTGGATGAGGGAGAGAAGGCGCGGAGAATCGACCTTTTGAGCTACCAGATTGAGGAAATCTCCCGCGCGAATCTTCGGGAAGGCGAGCAGGAGGAGCTGGAGGCCCAGCGGAAGCTGATGCGCGGCGCAGGGAAGGTAGCGGATGCCCTTTCAGAAGCGAAAGAGCTGCTGAACCCTGAAACGCAGGAAGCTCCCGGCCTGGAGGAGCAGCTGACGGTGCTGATTGAGGCGCTGGAAACGGCGGCGCACTATCTGCCCGAGCTTCAGCAGCCGCTCTCCCGGCTGACCGATTTTTCCTATGAACTTTCCGATCTTGGCCGTGAGCTTTCCGGATATCTGGAATCGGTGGACTTCAGTCCCCGGCAGCTGGATGAGGTGGAGGAACGCCTTTCGCTGCTGCATGCGCTGGAGATGAAATATGGCGGCTCGATACCTGAAACGCTTGCCTTTTTGGCGCGCGCCGAGGAGGAGCTGCAGAATATCCGGCTGAGCGGAGAGCGCACAGCTGCTCTGAAAAAAGAGGAGAGGCAGCTTCTGGAAAGGGCAGAAAAGCTGGCGGCCGTTCTTTCAGGGCGCCGGCAAAAGGCGGCGGCAGCTTTCGAGAAAGCGGTGGGAGAACAGCTGCGGTTTTTGGATATGCCGGGAGCGCGGCTGGCCGTTTCACTCTGCACCAAAGATCTGGGGCCGGCCGGCGCGGACAGCGCGCAGCTGCTGTTTGCCGCCAACCCGGGGGATGAGCCGCGCCTGTTGCAGAAGGCAGCTTCCGGCGGTGAAATTTCCCGGCTGATGCTCTCCATCAAAAACGTCCTCTCCGAAGAGGAGGACGAGGTGACCGCTATTTTCGATGAGATTGATACCGGCGTTTCCGGCCGGGCCGCCGATCGGATCGGGCGGGGTCTGGCCGTGGCTGCTGCTGGCAGGCAGGTGCTCTGCGTCACCCATCTGGCCCAGGTGGCGGCCTATGCCGATCACCATCTTTTGATTGAAAAATCGCTGGAGAAAGGGCAGGCCAGCACTTGCGTGCGTGCGCTGGATGGCGAGGGGAGAGCCGGCGAGCTGGCGCGCATTGCCAGCGGCGATGCGCATACCGAAGCGGCTCTCTTAAATGCGCAGGAGATGCTGGCGCGGGCACAGGAGGCGAAAAGGGAAGAGCGGCGGCAGATGCGGACAAAATGAGCGGGCGGGGCCGAAGCCGTATGCAGGTAGCGGCGGCCTGGCAGCTTCTCGGTCAATTGCAAGATGCCGCGCGAAAAAAATAGAAAACCGGCAGGATAAACAAGAAAGCGAGCTGGACAGTTATGCAGACTGCCAACTCGCTTTCTCATAAAATGTAAAAATCAGTTATACAAAGGCTCGCCGGAAAACTCCGGGATACCCGAAGCTTAATTATCTTTTAACGGCTCATAATCTGTCCACGGACTCCCGGTATCATATTCATACGGCTCAAATTCATAATCCCACGGATCAAAAATGGGGAAGTCATCGAACCCTTCGCTGTTCTCTCCGCTGCTTGAGGATTCAACCTTTTCGGTATCTTCGCTGCTATCCTCTTCCGCCTCGCTGGAACTCTCCGCCTTTTCCTCCTTTGGGCGCTCCGCCAGCTTCGGGGCCGGAGCAGAAGAAGCTGAGAAAGAGGCGGCTGCCGAGGATGAAGGACTGTCGCCGAAGCTGATATTAAGGTCGCAGGAACTGAACACGACAGCCAGCAGGACAGCCGCCAAAAGGGAATATCTGTTTATCCGCCGCACTGAAAAACACCTCCATAAATAATTGATTGGGCGAACGATACCCCAGCACCTTGCGGGGATAATTGTTCATCCAATCCTCAATATACTGTATCTGCTTTGTCGAATAATCCTCTATTCTGTCGCCTTTGGAAATAAACCTGCGGATAATAGCGTTGGCGTTCTCGTTAGACCCGCGCTCCCAACTGCAATAGGGATGGCAATAGTAAAGCTTCGTGCGCTTGCCCTTTCTTCGGCAGGAAGCTTCCATTTCCTCATAATCCATGAACTCGCTGCCGTTATCTATCGTAATGCTCTTGAATATCCGGTAAAAATCAGCACCATATTTCCGCTCCAGACGGTTGAGGGCCCTGACAACCTCCCGCTGGGTGCGGCTTTTTATTTTTATGATAATCTCCTGCCGCGTCATGCGCTCGGTGAGGACCAGGAGAACCTGCCCTTTCTTCGCCGTCCCATAAACGGTATCCATCTCCCAATGCCCGGCCTCCCGCCGCTGATTGGCCCATGCAGGCCGCTCAGAGATGCAGGGAAACAGCGGGCTGCGCGTGCGTACCCGCTGCACCCGTTCATATCCCTGTTTATGTTCCCCGCGCCGCAGCAAATCCTTGTTGGTGAGGTGCAGAAACAGCCCCTGCCCGATATAGTTATACAGCGTCTTAACGCAGATGCGCGTTTGAATATCCGGGCGCTCAAAGGCCAGCGCGGCAAGGGCAGCTGCGGGGGAATAGTGGTCGTTCAGGATTTTGCCCTCTATATACTGAACAAAGGCAAAATCATTGCCCAGCTTGAGGGCAGGGCCTTTCCCGCTGCAGCGGTAGTTGCTGTCCTGCTGCGCGATATCCGCGCTGTAGGCCGTATGCAGGATGAGGTTGGTGTCCATCCGTTCATAACGGCCGCGGGCAAGCTCCCGGTATATCGTACTCGGATGTCGGGAAAGAAGGGCGGCTATCTGGCGCGCCGTATGGCCGGCAGCAGACAGAGCTTCTATTTTGATACGCTCTGCATACCCCATCTGCTTATACGCCACAGCTGCCGCCTCCTCCGCTGTCAAAACTGCCTCTTTGGACGGTTCCTGCAGTGCCTACCACAGCCAGCTATCAGCCCCAAGGGGTAAAGGGGTAGTATTTTTTGCAAGCAAAAAATCTCCACCCCCGGCTGCGCCGCCCCTTGACCCTGATATCTGTCTGGGGTCCCCTGCAATCATAAGGGGACGGGGCCC